>NZ_CALMZC010000028.1 GCF_937873765.1 uncultured Thiothrix sp.
GGTGCAGGTGCAGGTGCAGGTGCAGGTGCAGGTGCAGGTGCAGGTGCAGGTGCAGTGATCGTCATAGACGAAAGTCCGTTAGACTGTGTTTGCGGGGCAGCAGTGGGTGTAGTTGCAGAAACACTTGCATTAGCATTCAGCTTTTTAGCTAGATTCGTCAAGCCACCTTGAAACACGCCGTTAATTGCGTCAAGTGCATCTTGCTTACCCATACCCGCAGGTGCGGGGGTAGCTTCTAACCATGCAGGATGAAAATCACCCGTCCAAACTACTTGGCTACCTGCGCCCGCAGGTTTAACACTCAAGGTGCTTGAATAGGTATTAATGGGTAGCACTTTCTTTTCAATAGGTTTCCCGTTGATTTGTAGCGTACCTACCGTCGTCATATTGCTTATGCGATAACTCAAAGACATTTGGCTATCACTTTTCGTCTCTAACTCCTCAGTCAGAAATAAACCTGAGCCTAAATCTAAGATGCGTGTCATAGGATTACGCATAATGGTGGATTTAACGGCAGGATGCCATTCATGTAAACCCTCAAATTTACCCACCACTGCCCAAGCCTGATCAGCGGTTACATTTAACTGTACGCTTTGCTCGGTGTGTAGGCGCTGTACATCAGTTGCCCAAGCAGGCAATACGCAGCCTAAACTTAAGCCAACTGCTAAGGATAGCGTTTTAGTCAATTGCATTTTAAGTTCTCCTATTTGCTGACAGCGGCTAGTAATTCGCCGGTATCATCCACTAGCGGAATTTGATACTCAGCTTGCAAAATTTGTTGAATTTCAGTTTTCTTACTCTTTAGGATGGCATTCACTTGGTCTTTCCACGCTTTTTCACCGAAGCGTACGCCTGCAGAAATAGGAAAGTTGAATCTGATCCCAGCCTCAGATTTGAGTGGCAAAAAGCTTAAACTACGTCCATCTTGTCGGTGGCTCGCGAAGTAAGCGGCAGTTGGCCCCCAGACAATTGCTGCATCTAAAGTGCCAGCTAATAAATCAGTGAGTAAATGTTTACCCGGAAAATCAGCCGGATCACCCGTTTGTGCAGGGTAGGGCGCCATATATTGATGTAACTGGTATTTAGCGAGCCATTCAGCGCCGGGGCCACTTTCCGTAATACCGATTTTAATCTCATCGGGATTATCTGGTGCTTGAGTGAGTAGTTCAGTAGATTGTTTTAGTTGCGCCAACTTACCATCAGAGCGCAGCACTAAAGCATAAGTCGATTGCATATAGGGTTCAGTGGTCGCGGCTAATTCATAGCCAGTCGGCAAACCCATGACTAAATCACAGAGATAACCTTCGCCATCCGGCTTTTCTTTTTTTAGAGTATTGCGGATAAAGCCAAGGCGTTGGGGAAACCAAGTATATTCCAGTGGTAATTTCAGCTCAGCAGCAACTAATTGGGCTAAGCGGTTTTCATAGCCTTTACCCTCTTGACTAGAAAAAGGCATGTATTGCGGATCAGCACAAACTTTTAAAGCATTACGAGCGGGTGGCATATCATCCGCATAAAGACTAGGGGTAAAACTCAAACACATCGATAAAACGAGGCAACACAAAGCAACAGGTTTGAAAACACTCATCTGTCATCCTTTCCTTCCGGTCTAAAGGGGAAGTACCCAACTCAATGGGTACTTCTGAACGCAGCTTTCAAATCAAGTGCTATTGAGTTACTGAGTTTGAGTTAATTCAGCAACTTTTTTCACTTCAGCAGTTGGAACAGTAGCGGCTTTGGGAGCATCAGGTAAAGCAAATACGGTTAGGACACCACCCAATTGGGTATAGGCACTTAAGCTCTTATAAGCGCCGACTGCACCTAGACCATCCGTATCACCTTGGAGACCTGCAGCCATACCAATACCTGCCCAACCACCAATCCCTGACAAGACGCCAATGTATTGTTTGCCTTTAAAGCTCCAGGTATTGACGTTACCGATGATGCCGGATGGGGTTTTAAAGCGATACAGCTCTTTACCAGTCTTAGCATCAATCGCTTTCAAATAGCCTTCTAAAGTTCCATAGAACACAATATCGCCTGCAGTCGCTAAAGCACCACTCCACACCGAGAAGGGTTCAGGAATTGACCATTTGATGGTACCCGTGGTGGCATCCCATGCAATGAAGTTCCCCAGATTGCTGGTGCCGTTATTCGTTACTTTACCGGCTGGATACATACTTAAAGTCGCACCCACATAAGGCTGACCTGCGACATAGTCGACTTGGAATGGCTCATAGTCCATGCACACATGGTTAGTAGGTACATAGAATAAGCCAGTTTTAGGGGAGAATGCAGAAGGTTGTTGATCCTTCGAGCCTAATGCAGCAGGGCAAACCCCTTTGGTATTAACGTCTGCGCCGTTTTTGTGCGTACTATACTGATCGACTACCACAGGGCGACCTGTTTTCATATCCACATGGCTAGCCCAGTTAACAGCCGGATCATATTTCTGTGCCAGTAACACTTCACCATTTTCAGCATTCATGGTGTAAGAGAAACCATTACGATCAAAGTGAACTAAAGCTTTAATGTCTTTGCCACCCAACTTAGTTTTAACGAGCTGAATTTCATTAACACCGTCATAGTCCCATTCATCATGGGGAGTCATTTGATAGACCCACTTCGCCATTCCTGTATCAGCGTCCCGTGCCATAATGGTCATCGACCATTTATTATCGCCGGGGCGAACGACTGGGTTCCAAGTACTTGGGTTGCCAGTTCCATAATAAATCAGGTTGAGATCAGGATCATAGGAATACCAGCCCCAAGTAGTCCCACCACCGATCTTCCATTGATCACCTTGCCAAGTACTTAGGCTAGAGTCTTTACCAACGGGCACGATACCCTTGTCAGTGCCACCCCAAGTAGTAGTCTTTTCAGGGTCCATGCACATTTCTTGGTCGGGGCCAGTGCTGTAGCATTTCCATGCAGGCGAGCCATCTTTGATATTGTAGGCAGCCATAAAGCCGCGTACTCCATACTCGCCACCACTAATACCGGTGTAGATTTTGTCTTTGATGACAATCGGAGCATTGGTGTTGGTTTCACCGCGCTTAGGATCGCCATTTTTCACACTCCAAACCACTGCACCACTTTTAGCATCCAGCGCTACTAAAGTGGTATCGGCTTGTTGCAGAAAGACTTTGCCATCCGCATACGCCAAACCACGATTGACCGTGTCGCAACACATGGTGGGAATGACACTAGTATCTTGCTTAGGTTCGTATTGCCAGATGACTGTTTGATCGTTGAGATTGATGGCGAAGACTTTATTTGGGAAAGGGGTATGAACATACATTGTTTCGCCGATGACTAGAGGGCCGCCTTCATGTCCTCTAAGTACACCCGTTGAAAAAGTCCATTCAGGTCTAAGATTGGAAACATTGCTGGCATTAATTTGATCTAAGCTGCTATAGCGATTGCCACCATAGTTACCTCCCCAGATAGCCCAGTTATTGGGATCTGCAGTCGCCTGTAACACTGAATCATTAGCTAAGGCAACACTGGTTGGAATTCCAGCCACTAACATAGCCAAAGTCAAGCGCTTTACTAAGTGCTTCATAGTTTACTCCTCCAAGGTAAATGACCCAACGCGTTAGCAGAGGCTGCCACAGCAAGTCATTTTTTCAGATAATCCAAAATTGTTCGGTTCAAACTTAATAAAAACCAAACAACTGACGTATTTTTCTGACAAAAACCACCTTAGTTAACCGTTGTGGGAGCACCTACTTATTTCATTGGTTTTTAAGCCTAAACCAGATTAGAATGAATGTTCATTCTTGTCAATAGTCCTTGTCTTGATGCCGTCATCTTCGTTTTTTGATTCATCTGGAGTGAAGCACTATGAAATTTATCTATCATTTAATAGTCTTATGTTGGTGCATACTGAGCGTTAATTCGGCTCAGGCTGATTTAGCAGCTAAGCTCACAGCCAACCTGTCTTTAACCGCTGAACAAGAGCAGGCTTGGCTTAGCCGCCTTAAAAACTTCTACTTTCCAGATAAAGATATTAGTTGGGATGAATCAGTCATTAGTTTGCAAGCCCCATTGCGTGCTGAAGACGGAGCACTCGTACCTATCCGTATTCAAGCCGGTTTTCCTCAAACCACTGAGCGCTATGTTCAAAGCCTATCTATTATTATAGATAACAATCCGAACCCATTGGCTGGCAAGTTCAGATTGACCCCATTGCTAGCACAGGCGAATTTAGATTTGTTAATTCGCGTAGATGCTTATTCACCAGTGCGCGTGATTGCGGAAACTAATGACGGTAAGCTGTATATGACTGGGCGCTATGTCAAAGCGAGTGGTGGCTGTTCTGCTCCACCGCCTACTAAAATTGATGAAAAACGTATCGGTGATATGCGTTTTAGTACTAAAGTAGCAGCGAGCCAGAGCACACAAGCTACTCGGTTGTCGATTGTGCATCCAAATTTATCAGGTTTACAGCGTGACCAAGTAAGCACTTTGCCGATTCCACCGCGCTATATCAAAGCTATTGAAGTTAAACTCGATAATCAGCTGGTATTTAGTGCAGAAACTGATATTTCTATTAGTGAAAATCCTGATTTCCAGTTTTATCTCAGCTCTGGTAAATCAGGTATACTATCTGCGATCATCACTGACACCGATGGTCAAACCTTTACCCATCAACAAAAAATTGAGTCTTCTGGTGTTCAGATGGATGTTTCGGCGGCGACAAGCTAATAAGATCTCAACAACCAAAACCCTACTATCGTATGCCATACCTTAAAAAGCTTATTCCTCATCCTGAGCCAATTGATTGCAGAATCTTGACTGCTGCCTTGGATTTATTTGTTCAGCATGGCTATCACAATATTTCGATTCATGAGATTCAAAAGCAAGCCCAAGTCAGTATTGGCTCGATTTATAACTATTTTGGTGGTAAGGAAGGAGTTGCACGCGCGTTATATCAACATATTCTCAATGAGCTCGATCAAGTCGTTGATGACGTGATTGCAGAGGGGGGGTCGCCTGCAGATCAATGTCAGCGAGTGATTGCTGATTTGTTTAATTACACGGAAACCCATCGGAATATTATTGCCTTTGCTTTCCATCCGAAGCACGCCGAGTTTCTACCCGAAGAGCCACAACCTTCGGATTCATCGGCGTTCACAAAAATGCGAGGGATTGTACAATGTGGGATGGACTTAGGTGAGTTCCGCCAGATGGATACTTGGGTGGCGGCTTCAGGTATGTTTGGTGGGGCGATCCGGATGATTCAATTGCGTCTGGAAGGTAAAATTGAGCGTCCCTTACCAGAGTATTTAGAAGAAGTATTGCTAACCGCTAAAGTGGGTTTATGCACTGAGCCAATTAATAAACGGAACAACCTAGAGCCAATCTTGAATTTGCAAGCTGCTAGTATAGACGCAGCGGCTTAACGCTAACATAGTGCTTAATTTAGGAAACTAGTTTAATGCGCGTCTCAAAAGACTCTGCCCTAAAGCTCCTTAAATATCTTTGGGTTGCGCCTATTACCCTCTTATTCTTACCTTTGATTCTGCTTGCGTATTGGACGGACGGACGTTTTGCTATTCATTCCGGTGTGATTGAAATTAGCGGTGGCAAGTTAGGACAACGCTTAAATAAAGGTTTACCGCTATTTGGTTCAGCAGCAGCGATTACTTTAGGACATATTGTGCTCGGTATTTCTCCTTACTACCTTGAGCGCACACGTGCTCATGAGCGCGAGCATGTGCGTCAATTTGAGCGCTGGGGGTTGTTTTTTCCTTTAGTCTATGTAGGGGCAGGTTTATGGGCTTTATCTAAAGGTAAACGTTTTTATCTAGATAATCCCTATGAAATCGCGGCAAGACGTGCTGAAGGTAAAGAGTAGATTTATGGTTGACTGACTGTTCAATCAATAAAATTTTAGGTGTATAGTGAGCTTCATCCGTATCACCACAGGATGGACTTAGATGGCCAACAGCGATATTGAAATTGCCCGTGCGGCAAAACCTCTAGAAATTAAAGATATTGGTGACAAATTGGGTATTCCTTGGGGCGCGCTCAGCCCCTTCGGACATACTAAAGCTAAAATTGATCTCGATTTCATTAATTCTCTACAAGATCAGCCCAACGGCAAACTCATTTTAGTCACAGCGATTAGCCCTACACCTGCAGGCGAAGGTAAAACGACGACGACGGTAGGTTTAGGGGATGCGCTTAACTACATCGGTAAAAAAGCAGCCATCTGTCTACGTGAGCCTAGTTTAGGGCCTTGTTTTGGAATGAAAGGTGGGGCGGCGGGCGGCGGCTATGCACAAGTTATTCCGATGGAAGATATTAACCTGCATTTTACAGGTGATTTTCATGCCATTACTGCAGCACACAATTTGTTGGCAGCCTTGATTGATAATCACATCCACTGGGGGAATGCACTTCAGATTGATGCGCGTCGTGTTACATGGAAGCGCGTGATGGATATGAATGATCGCGCTTTAAGAAATATCGTCAGTTCTTTAGGGGGTGCAGCGAATGGCTATCCACGCGAAGATGGTTTTGACATTACCGTGGCTTCTGAAGTGATGGCTATTCTGTGTTTATCCACTAGCCTAGACGATCTACGTAAGCGCTTAGGTAATATTATTATTGGTGTAAATCAGCAAAAGCAGCCTGTACGTGCCCGTGACTTGCAAGCAGATGGTGCGATGGCAGCCCTCCTAAAAGATGCTTTGCAACCTAATCTCGTTCAAACTTTGGAGAATAATCCGGCCTTCATTCATGGCGGACCTTTCGCGAATATTGCGCATGGCTGTAACTCGGTGATGGCAACCAAAACGGCACTGAAACTCGCGGATTATGTGGTTACAGAGGCAGGCTTTGGTGCGGACTTGGGTGCAGAAAAATTCTTCGATATTAAATGCCGCAAAGCTAAATTGGCGCCGTCGGCTGCCGTGATTGTAGCTACGGTACGTGCTTTAAAAATGAATGGTGGTGTTGCCTTTGCGGATTTAGGGCAAGAGAATGTTGAGGCGGTGAAAAAAGGCTGTGCTAATTTAGCGCGGCATATTCGTAATGTGAAAAGCTTTGGCGTACCTGTGGTGGTAGGGATTAATCGTTTTACTTTAGATACGGAAGCTGAACTGCAAGCTGTACGGGAAGCTGCTGCTACCTATGGCGTTGAAGCTGTGGTTTGTACGCACTGGTCTGATGGTGGGAAAGGTGCAGCACAATTAGCGCAGAAAATAGTTGCTTTGGCAGAAAGTGGGGCTAGCCAATTCGCGCCTTTATACGATGACAGCTTGTCACTCTGGCAAAAAGTGCGCACGATTGCCACTCAACTATATGGAGCTGATGATATTCTCGCCGACAAGAAAGTACGTGCTGAATTTAATCGCTTTGAAGAAGAAGGTTTTGGGCATTTACCTGTTTGTATTGCTAAAACCCAATACAGTTTTTCAACGGATCCACAATTACGGGGTGCTCCTAGTGGGCATATGGTCGGGATTCGCGAAGTACGTTTGGCAGCAGGAGCGGAGTTTGTAGTGGTGGTTTGTGGGGATATTATGACCATGCCCGGATTACCCCGTATTCCTGCAGCTAACAGTATTGGGATTAATACTCAAGGGGAAATTGAAGGTCTCTTTTAGAGTGAGTGGTAATTAATTTAGCCAGCCTATTAGCAGTTAGGCTGGCTAACAAACAGTTTTTGATTAGCTTATTTTAAACGCAAGGTTTGACCGGCCTGTAAGTGATAAGGTGAGGCTAAGTTATTTAAATTAATCAAACGTTTAACTGGTACTCCAGTTTGGCGCATGACCTCATAAACTGTATGTCCAGACTTTACGTTGAAAGCACGAGTACTTACTTTTGAGGCATCAGCTAGTCGATTTTTAGATTTTTCTGCCCAAGGTAAGACACTAGTATTTGCACGGGTTGCTTTCAGGCGTGTGCCGTGTTTCTTCTTAGATTGATTGATGCTTGGCCCGTCAAGTTGATTTTTGGCTTTACTGAGAAATTTTGATCTGCCTGAAAATTTGCTATAAGCCCTAATGACTTTACTAACATAGTGGTGATTACGAATTTTTCCACCGGGACGCACATTACCTTCGCCTGCATTATACGCCGCAACAGTGCGGTTCAAATCACCATCATAGCGCTGTAGTAGATAACTCAGATAACGAGTCCCTGCATGAATGTTGTGCCAAGGGCTATAACTGCTTTTGAAATTAAAGCGGCGGGCTGTAGACGGCATCAGTTGCATTAAGCCTTTCTCCCCTGAGCTACCGCGCGCACTTTGCTTAAAACAGCTTTCTACCGTAATCACTGCTTTAACAAGACCTTCCTTTACACCATATTTTTGAGCCGCCGAACGGATGGATTGATCATAAGGATCAGCCTTTCTTTCTAGGGTTTCTTTGTTCAGTATTTGACATCCTGCGGCTTCTACCGGTTGGAAGGTTTGAGTAAACAAAAAGGTCGAGGCTAGTACAAAGCTGGCGGTATAAGGGTTTAACTTTTCCATAAGTTCTCTCTGCTGAAAAAATAGAGTCAACATTCATGTGTAAATTCATCAAATAAGTGAATGTATTCTATCTTTTTAATAATCAATTGCTTAAGATGCAAATCAATATTGTTAAGCTTGCATTAAGCTTTGTGATGAAGATCTAAGCACTTCATTATTTTCTATAAAAAACCAGAAATTTTAATAGTAGGTTTTAAGATGATAAACAACAAAAAATCAAGTACTTATTGATAAGGAGTAAAGTAGTTAAGCTCGCGATGACGGAGTAAAACACAAGCCCCTAGCTTCTGGCGGAAGTGTTGATAGAGGGTTTCAGCGATATAAACTGAACGGTGGCGTCCGCCAGTACAACCAATGGAAACGGTCAAATAAGTTCGCTGACACGCTTCGGGGTCAGCCATCCAAAGCTCTAAAAAATCGCGCATACCTTGGTATAACTGCTGGACGCGTGGATGCTGTTGTAGCCAATCGATAATTGCGCTATCACGCCCTGTGAGAGCGCGTAATTCAGGTATCCAGTAAGGATTAGGTAAACAGCGTACATCAAAGACAAAATCAGAATCAGACGGCGCTTCGTGCTTATACCCAAACGATTGAAACATCAATGAAAAGTTAGGCAGTGGTGTTTCACCTAAGCGTGCACGTAGTAATAGACCTAACTCATACACATTGGTTTGTGAAGTATCAACGCGCCAATCGGCTTGTTGTGCTAAAAAACCTAGGAGCTTTTCTTCTAGCTCAATAGCCTTAGTTAATTCTTTTTCTTCATGAATCAGTGGATGACTACGGCGTGTTTCGTTATAGCGCTTCTGAATAACATCCTGCTGTGCATAGAGATAAATCAGGTGAGTTTTAGGATAAAGTTGGCGGATGCGTGCTAGAGTTTCAGGGATTTCTTTAAGGCTGGCTTTACCACCGCGTATATCAATGCCTATCGCTAAGCGCTCTAAATTGGCGATTTGCGGTGTTTGAATCAAGGCTTCAATCAATTGTGATGGAAGATTATCAATGCAGTAATATCCAGTATCTTCCAAAGTTTGCAGTGCATAGCTCTTACCTGCACCTGACATACCACTAATAATGACAATCTGCATGCAAACTCAGTTTATGCTGCGATTTTCTGCACAAATAGCGAGGATAAATAATCTAAAAGTAGTGCAGGCTCGCGTAGTTCTAACAAGGTTTTGGCTAAAGTTTTACGATTTAATATCATAGCCAAATCACTTAATAAGGGCTGATAAGCCTCTGCTTGCCCATTGGGCACAATGAGTGCAAGCAAGACATGGACAGGTTTTTTATCGGGGGTATCCATCTCGATCCCTTCCTCTAAAAGTAGTAAAGCAGCTCTTGCTTCAGGCACATTCAAGGATGCATGGGGAAGGACGATGCCATTCCCCATAGCAGTGCTACCCAATTTTTCACGAGCGATTAAGGCATTAAATACGACTTCATCCTCAAAGCCGAGTTCGCTACCTTTGTGGCTTAGCAATTCAGCGAGCTTTTCAAAAGCACGCTTTTTACTTGATAATTCATTAACACAGGCCACTCGCTCCATCGATAATAGGGTAACAATATCCATATTGAGTCTCGTTTAATCTGCCGCTTGCAGTTGGATAGTCCGTAGATTTTCATCACGGTGGTGATTTTTGAGCTTGTCTTTATGTTTAAGCACTTGGCGATCTAGCTTGTCGCAGAGTGCATCAATGGAGGCATACATATTATCTTCTTTAGCATTTGCATAGATTTGGTTACCACTGACATGAATAGTTGCCTCAGCACTATGTAGGGTCTTATTTTCTACTTCCAGAATAACATGCACATTCAAAACTTGATCAAAGTGGCGTTTGATACGCTCCAATTTTTCTTTGATGTAGCTGTTAAGAGCAGGAGTTACTTCAATGTGATGACCAGTAATTTCTAATTGCATGTACAGACTCCTTAAAACAAGGTCTATAAAAATAGCCAACCTCCTAGTGGTTGACTCAAGTCGTCACCAAGCCTTTCCGTTCATGAGAGGACGGAATTGACATGGCTTCACGATACTTTGTAACCGTGCGGCGTGCGACATTAATGCCTTGGTCTTTGAGCAATTGAGTAAGACTGCTATCACTCAAGGGGGAACGGGCATCTTCTTTTGCGATTAACTGTTTGAGCATGGCGCGGATAGCGGTGGATGAGCAGCTAGAACCCGTATCGGTATCTAATTGACTAGAAAAGAAATATTTAAACTCAAAGATACCACGCGGGGTATACATATATTTGTTCGTGGTCACGCGAGAAATAGTGGATTCGTGCATTTCCAATTCTTCGGCGATATCGCGGAGGATCAGCGGTTTCATTGCTTGCTCACCATATTGCATGAAAGCAGATTGGCGTTCAACTATCGCTTTAGCCACATTCAGAATCGTACTGTTGCGGCTTTCAAGGCTGCGAATCAGCCAACGCGCTTGTTGCAAATTGTTTTTCAGATAATGTGAGTCAGTGCTATTTTTGACTTGCCCAATCATATCCGCATACATTTGATTAATTTGCAGTTCCGGCGTCACCCGTTGGTTCAAGGATACAACCCAAGCATTGCGGATTTTATGTACAAACACATCCGGTGTAATGTAATCGGTGGTATTGGCAGAAAAGGCATTGCCCGGTTTTGGTTGCAAAGTTCTTAGCAAGGTAATCATTGCCTCGAAAGTATCTTGATTGATTTTTAATCGCTTCTGTATTTCTTTATAGTCGCGTTTCTCTAATAAGTCTAGATGCTTTTCGACCAAAATAACCGCTAGTTTTTGTAACTCGTTGGTAGGCTGTTTATAGAGCTGAATGAGCATACACTCACGTAAATCCCGTGCGCCTACCCCTAAAGGGTCAAGATGCTGGATGTATTTTAAAACCATCTCCACATCATCTAACTCAATCGGTAATTCGTCGATTAAGCTCTCTAAAATATCCTCTACAGACTCGCACAAATAACCGGCTTCATCCAATGACTGCACAATGGTCACGGCTATGCGCTTATCAATTTCAGAAAGCTGGCTCAGGGTAATTTGCCATAGCAGGTGTTCTTGCAGGTCTTCAGAAGAACTCCCTTGGTTTTCTAGGAAGGCTTGGTTGTCGCTATCGCCATCATGATTGCTACCGATGCTAGTGTCATAGACATCATCCCAGGTTGCATCCAAATTTAAATCTTCAGGAATATCGCTATCCATGTTGCTAGGAGTGTCAACTTCACCTAGCTCACTTAAGTCATTGTCCCCTAAGGACTCTGTAGAATCGGTTGAATGTTCAGCATTAGGTGAACGTTCAGTCAGAGGCTCATCATTAGTTAAGCCAGAGTCTTCAGCGAGTTGTAACAGCGGATTCTCTTCAAGGGCTTGCTGAATTTCTTCCTGTAATTCGATGGATGAGAGTTGTAACAGACGAATAGCCTGTTGCAATTGAGGAGTCATGGACAGGGTTTGTCCAATTCGAATATCGAGTCCTTGTCTGAGCATTAGTTATTCTTTTTTCCAGATTGAACAGTTGGGGCGCACCCGTATTCACATGGTAGTCCCAATTGAAAACAACTGCAAAAATGCCGCATAGCTGGTGAATCCTCGGTGAAGCACAGGGGTTAAAGTTGAAAGTTATCGCCTAAATAAACTTTACGTGCTTGTTCATTGTTCAAAATCTCATCTGGCGAACCTTCAGTGAGAATGCGTCCTTCACTAAGGATATAGGCTCTGTGACAAATGCCAAGCGTTTCGCGCACATTATGATCCGTAATCAGTACACCAATCTCGCGTGCGACCAGATGACGAATGATTTTTTGAATTTCCAAGACTGAAATCGGGTCAACCCCCGCAAAGGGTTCATCCAATAAAATAAATTCTGGTTCAGTAGCGAGGGCACGGGCAATTTCTAAGCGTCGCCGCTCACCCCCCGATAAGCTAATCCCTAAACTATCGCGTAAATGTGTAATCTGAAATTCTTCTAGGAGTTGTTCCAGTTTGGCTTGGCGCTGCATACGGTTTAGATCCTTGCGCAGCTCCAATACAGCGAGAATATTGTCGGTGACGGTGAGCTTACGAAACACACTTGCTTCTTGAGCTAGATAACCTAATCCTGCGCGGGCGCGCTCATGCATAGGGGCTTGAGTAATATCCACATCATTAATGAAAATCTTGCCAGCATCCGCACCGACCAAACCAACAATCATATAAAAGCATGTGGTTTTCCCTGCGCCGTTCGGGCCAAGCAAACCCACAACTTCAGCACTGTGCACCGCTAAATTAACATCCTTGAGAATTTGGCGTTTCTTATAGCTTTTCTGTAAATGTTCTGCGCGCAGAATAGCCATAAAATTCTTATTGTGCTTTGTTGGTCGGATAGAAAATAGCCCGCACACGCCCTGATTTTTCACCTGGGGTAGTCGCTTGTCCACCAGCTTTTAATTCGCCATTTGCGGTCGAATACTCAATGCGATTACTTGCAAAATTGTCACGATCTTGGCTTAAACTAGCATCACCTTCTAAGACTAATTTCTTTTGAATCACAAAATACTGGACGTTTTTAGCACGGCCTAAGGCTTGCTTACCGCTATCCATGGTTTGTTGGAAATTAACTGGGGAGCCAGTAGCCTTTATGGTTTGAATTTCATTATCCGGTGCAGAAATTTCAATTCGGCTAGCACGAATGCTAAGTGTACCTTGTTTAATTTCTACATTACCTGCATAGACGGCAGTTCCGGCTTCTTTGTTAAACACTACGGAGTCCGATTCGATCATCACCGGTTTTTCAGCATCACTACTGATGGCGTAGGCCGTGGTGCTAGCCAGCAGGCATAAGCTAGTGAATAGTTGCAGGAGCGGGTTGATAGGTTGATTTAACATTAGCATTTAATCTCAAATAAGCCTCATCCAGTTTAGCTTCCAAGCCTGTACCCTGTAAAACCAATTGTGGACTAGTAATGGTGACCGGTTGGTCAGTACTAAGCTGTTGATCAGCCAAGCGATAATGTAAAAAAGCAGTCTGCAGATCAACGGACGAATTAGCTTGGCCGGCCATATGCAAGCGCACATGCCCGTTTAGGTCAGCTTCTTGAGTATCATGCCGCATTACAGCTTCATCAGCCGTTAACGTGGCGACATCGACTAGTTCGGTGGATTGAGTATCTTTGCTGGTGATTCGTGGGTTAACTATATTGCTGGTTTTAGTATCTTGGGAATAAGCCAAGTAAAGACCATCCATGGTATGACTAACACTGCCGGTAGCCGTGATCGCAGCTAGGCTGAAATCGGTTAAATAATAATCCACTGCTACATAGTCTTGTTTCGGTTGCTCTGCTTCAGGACGGTTTAGATAGTCCTCTAAATTATGCAAAAGGATTACGGCTAGCAGTACTGATACTAAGACTAAAAAAAACTTCATCGTAGATAGCCTTCTAGGATTGCTTGCAGTTGACCACGCGCATCTAACAGCATTTCACAAGTTTCACGCACTGCACCGCGTCCGCCAGAACGAGTAGTAATCCAGTGTGCATGCTCTTTAACGAAAGGATGCGCGTCAGCAACTGCAATGGCTAAACCTACTTGTTTCATAACGGGTAGATCAATCACATCATCACCAATATAAGCGATTTTCTCTGCAGGCAAACCCGTATGTTCTAGTAACGCAGCAAAAGCAGGGCGTTTGTCTCGAAAGCCTTGAAAGACTAATTCAGCAGGAATATTGAGATTTTTAGCGCGATGTTGCACCAACTCAGATTGACGCCCTGTCAGAATGGCGACTTTCATGCCTGCATCTTGTAACATGCGCAAGCCATGTCCATCACGTGAGTTGAAAGCTTTATATTCTTGACCGTTATTATCGTAAAACAGGCTGCCATCTGTGAGCACACCATCCACATCGAGAATCAGTAGTTCAATCTGGCTAGCTAGTTCTTTATTGACCTTCATCAAACAATCCCTGCACGCAATAAATCATGCATATGAATAATACCGACTATTTGTCCAGCCTGCACTACAGGTAAAGCAGTAATGCTGTGCTCTTGCATCATATTCAAAGCGGTCACTGCTAGTTCGTCTGGCAGAATGGTATGTGAGCTAATGGTCATTAACTCGGCAATAGGACGACCTTGTAACTCGCGACCATTTTCAAAGGAGCGGCGCAGGTCACCATCCGTAAACACGCCTAACAGGTAATCGCTTTCATCAACAATCGCGCTCATGCCAAAGCCATGTCGTGTCATCTCCAGAATGGTTTCACGAATATCAGCTGTCGGCAGCACGCGTGGAATCTCACCTTGAATATGCATTAAATCATGCACATGTACTAACAAACGCTTGCCTAAACGCCCACCCGGATGTGAGCGGGCAAAGTCCTCAGCCGTGAAACCCCGCACCTCTAATAAAGCAATCGCCAGCGCATCACCCATCACTAAGGTAGCAGTTGTACTCGAAGTTGGGGCTAAGCCTAAGGGACAAGCTTCATGATCGACGCCTGTATAAATGTGAAAATCAGCTAATTGTGCTAATTCAGACTCTGGATTACCAGTCATAGCGATTAGGTTGATTTTTAAGCGGCGCACTACTGGCATAATCGCCAAGACTTCTTCGCTAGTACCTGAATTAGAGAGAGCAATGATGATATCACCATCAACGATCATGCCTAGATCACCATGACTGGCTTCGCCCGGATGCACAAAAAAGGCAGGCGTGCCGGTACTAGCAAGAGTAGCTGCGATCTTACTACCGATATGTCCTGATTTACCCATGCCAGTGACAATGACCCGACCTCGGCATTTAAGAATAGCCTCACAAGCCCCGACAAACTGATCATCAATGCGTTCAGGAAGAGATTGAAGAGCGCTAATTTCGGCAGCAATGACCGCGCGCGCCAAGGTTTTCATGTCTTTAGCAGCATGCATCTTAAATAGGGTTCTCTCATTCTTAATAATTAAGTAAGCTCTAAGCCTTACATCTACCCGCTCAAGCTAGTCTTGTTTAGATAATAATTAGGAGGCGGATTCTAACAGGTCTTGATTGCAGGGACTAATTTCTCTCTAAAACTTGCTGCTTACTAAAAAGCAAAAGGATCTATATCACTATAGACCCTTAGCAACTTTAAGCTAATTACTGCTTAAGAATAAAGTTTAGGTGCACCGACTTGCTCATGTAGGGCATTGCAAACTTCAGGCGATAAGTTCAAGCCTTGCGCTAATTGGCTAAGATATTGTGCTTCTGTGCGGGTATCTAAATCAATCGCTGCTAAAGAAATCGCGTAAATTTGCTGCGCCATGCCTTGTGGCACACTGCGTACAAAGCCTGCCACATCCAAAGGTGCTTCAAATTCTTTACGGATAAAGTTCGCTTCAGAATCGCTAATACTACCGAGTTTACCAATGATGCGCTCTTGCTCTTGTTGATCAATAGTGCCATCTGCTTTTGCAGAGTTAATCATGGCGCGGATGATTAAGGTCGCTTGTTGTTCAGCCGCTTGCTGGTTGGGTAGTAATTGGCTACTTAAGTCAGGCACATTTGGGTTTTGACTTTGCATATACTTACTAACAGCACCTGTTAACAAATCACCTAAACCCCCTCCTTGACCTGCTTGTTGGTTGCCCATTAAGCCACCTAACAGACCACCCAAACCACCCGCACCTGCTGCAGAAGTCTGTTGTGCACCACCGAGTAAGCTACCTAAAACATTACCTAAACCACCTTGATTTTGGTTAGTTTGTTGTCCACCGAGTAAGCTACCTAGAACATTACCCAAGCCACCCTGATTTTGATTAGCTTGTTGACCACCTAAGAGACTGCCTAAAACATTACCTAAGCCACCTTGATTAGGATTGTTTTGTGCACCACCTAAGAGACTCCCAAGGACATCCGCCATCCCGCCACCTTGTCGGTTACTGGAGCCACCGAGTGCCGAACCGAGAATGTTACCCAGTACATTACCAGCAGAACCGCCTGATAATGCGCCACTGCTTAACAAACTGCCGAGAATCTTAATTGCATCCATTGGGATTGATCCTTTCTTAAAAAATTAATGGGTTTTCGGCGCTACTGAACCCGCACCTTTCGGTACTATCGTGGAAATAGCACTTTTCATAATTAGCTGAGAACTCGCCGCATCACGGTTAGAGGCCAACATCACTGAGAATTGATCGTAAGCAATAATAAACCCTTCCAATTTGATCCCATTGACGAGGAAACAAAAGACAGGGGCTTGGCTTTTTGCCAGATCATTTAAAAAAGTTTCTTGCATAGAATCTGCCATGATTTTGATTTGTCGCAATAGTATACGCACGCGTTCAAGGCAATTTAAACCGTTGGTGATAAATGGCCTTAAGTTTTCTATGCCTAACTGACATAGGGTTTAGCCTAGTGTCTCAAACTGACAGATTATTGGCAAACTTGTCTTAATTCGCCTAGATAAGTTTTATTGATAATTAAGTAGCTTGGTAAAAAGTACTTTATAAATAGGGGGTTATGAAGTTGGCATAAGAGCTGCAAAGTAATGCTCAGAATAGAATGTCAGAACGGTGCAGACCACGCCACACGCCTCATGTGGCTTCAAGCCCCACCTCTTAATAAGCGGTGGGGTTATTTTTTTATTTAAGCGGCGTAAGGATGTCTTAAAACAATAGTTTGTTCACGATCAGGCCCTGTAGAAATAATGTCCACTGGGGTTTGAACGACTTCTTCTAAGCGTTTCAAATAAGCTTTGGCGTTGGCTGGCAATTGCTCATAACGGGTTAAACCAAAAGTTGATTCGCTCCAACCCGGCATTTCTTCATAAATTGGTTGGCAACGCGCAAATTCTTCAGTGATGACAGGAGGAACCTCATAGGTTTTACCATCCAAGCTATAGCCAGTGCAGAGTTTGACAGTTTCTAAACCGTCTAATACATCCAGTTTAGTGATGCACAAACCACTAATGCTATTAATTTCCATAGCCCGCCGTAAAACTACCGCATCAAACCAACCACAACGACGTGGGCGACCAGTAGTCGCACCAAATTCATTGCCCTTTTGGCCTAAATATTTGCCTACCTCATCAAAAAGCTCAGTCGGGAAAGGGCCTGAACCCACTCGTGTGGTGTAAGCCTTGGTAATACCCAGAATATAATCGATATTTCGTGGGCCAATCCCAGCACCTGTACACGCACCGCCCGCAGTGGTGTTTGAAGAGGTGACATAAGGATACGTACCATGATCAATATCTAATAAAGTCCCTTGCGCACCTTCTAACATAATATCTTTGCCCGCTTTACGCAGTTCTGCAATACGATGCGGAACATCGGTAATCATTGGCCGCAAGATTTCAGTCATGGCTAAAGCATTATCTAAAGTCTGCTGGAAGTCGACTTCATCGGCATGGTAATAGTTTTTCAGAGTGAAATTATGGAAGTCGAGAATAAAGCGCAGTTTGGCTTCAAATTCGGTAGGTTGGAATAGATCACCAACCCGCAAGCCACGGCGAGAAATCTTATCCTCATAAGCAGGACCAATGCCACGCCCAGTTGTACCAATGGCTTGATTACCACGTGCACGTTCACGCGCTAAATCTGAGGCGATATGATAGGGGAGAATCAATTGGCAGGCTTCAGAAATGCGTAAATGGTCGCGTACTGCAATACCTTTAGCTTCCAAAGTGTTCACTTCTTTCATTAGCGCTTCTGGAGAAAGCACTACACCATTGCCAATCATACATTCCACATTGTCACGCAGGATGCCTGATGGAATCAGATGTAAGACAGTTTTTTCACCATTAATGACTAAAGTATGCCCTGCATTGTGACCACCTTGAAAACGCACCACTGCGGCTGCATTTTCGGTTAGTAAGTCGACTATTTTACCTTTGCCTTCGTCACCCCATTGGGTGCCTAGAACAACAACGATTTTACCCATGACTTTCTCGCTTTAAACTTCCGTAATAATCCATTCGTTGCCGTGTTTAATTAATTGTTGTCCGCAGCCTGCATCCTGCGGGGTTTTCACGGTATCACCTTGCAGTTGACGTACTACCCACTGCCCTTGAGAACGTAATTGTTGGATGGTGCTGTTTAAACTAGGATCAGTATCGGCCGGTGCAAAAATTTTGCTTGGTTGCTGTGGTGGGGCTTGCCAATAGCGGGTTAGAATCCGTAAATCGGTACTGAATCCGGTAGCAGGGCGCGCACGGCCAAATAGTTTGCCAATGCCATCATAACGCCCACCGCGAGCAATTTCCCGGCCACTCCCTTCAGCATAGACCGCATACACTATGCCTGTGTGATAGTCGTAACCTGATAGTTCCGTCAAGTCGACATGAATATGACAGTCAGGAAACTCATGTTGAATGCGCTTGACAAGAGAGTTGAGATACTGGATAGCCTCTTTAACTTGCTGATTTGCGGCGCTTAACACTTCTGCAGCGTAGTCTAAAATATCTGCTTTACCATACAAGCGTGGCAACTGTCTCAGCATTTCAGTTTCAGAAGCTGGTAAATTCGCAGCCGCGAGCCAAGCTTCAATATCCGGTAAAGATTTACGCTCGAGCATGTCAAAAAAGACTTTTTCTTGCGATGTACTTAAACCCGCTTGAGCTGCAAGGCTGCGGAAAATATTGACATGCCCAATATCGAGGGTAATAGCAGGCACTTGGCAGTGTTTAAGGGTAGTGAGTAATAAGGCAATGATTTCAAAATCACTATCCTCACCGGCATGCCCGAATAGTTCTGCTCCTACTTGCAAGGGAGAACGTGAACCATCTTCGTTGAAAGCACGGGTACGTAAGACACTACCGATATAGCACAAACGATTGGGATGCTCAGTTTTTAATTTATGTGCATCAATGCGCGAAATTTGCGGTGTCATGTCCGCCCGAATACCCATGGTGCGCCCAGTGAGCTGATCCGTGACTTTGAACGTTTGTAGATCTAGGTTTGAGCCGATGCCGGTATTCAGCGACTGCATATACTCCACTAGAGGGGGTATCACCATTTGGTAGCCCCAAGTAGCGTAAACGTCTAATAGGCTACGCCGTAAGTTTTCTAAGCGCCATGATTCTTCAGGCAATGCTTCGCTAATCCCGTCTGGTAGCGCCCAGTATTGGTCAGTCGTTGGCATGGTTGATTAGTCAGTTAGAAAGAGCAACAGAATACCAGCTATCACACAAATTAGCCCAAACATCCTTAGGGTTTTTTCAGGATAGCTAAGAATTTGTGCATACGCTTTTTTGAGTTGGCTGGGGCTGATAAAGGGCAACAGGCCCTCAAGGATTAACAAGAGGGCGAGGGCATTTATTAAGTCTGACCAGTCAATATTCACTGTGCGGGTGCAGTAGCCGTTGAGTTAGCTGAGGGAGCTGGAGCCGGAACAGAGCTAGCTCCACCGGTCGAGCTATTAAAGTAACGGAAAAAATCCGAATTAGGCTCTAACACCATAGTCGTTCCCACATTATTCCCAATGGTTTTCTTGTAGATGTCTAAGCTACGATAAAAGGAATAGAACTCTGCATCACCTTGATAAGCTTTGCTATAAATTTCCGCTGCTTTTGCATCCCCTTCACCACGTACTTTTTCCGCATCGCGATAGGCTTCAGCTTTGATAACAGTCGCAGTACGGTCAGCGGTTGCACGAATCTTTTCAGCTTCGGCTTGCCCACGTGAACGGAAATCTTGGGCGACGCGCTGACGCTCAGAGCGCATCCGTTTAAATACGGATTCACTAACCTCATCAGGGAAGTCGATCTTACTCACGCGCACATCGACGATCTTAATCCCCAATTGTTTAGCGGCTTCATTCGATTTCAGCTCTAAACCTTGCATAATTTGGTCGCGTTGCTCAGTGAGCGCCTGTTCAATCGTGCGACGGCTGAATTCGTTACGCAGACCATCTTTCATAATGTCGCCTAAACGATTAGACGCATCGATCATGCGTCCACCATTGGTAGCGCGATAGAAAGTGGAAACATCTTCAATTTGCCATTTCACAAAGAAATCGACTAAGACGTATTTCTTCTCACCGGTTAAAAAGCGCTCTGCTTTCGATTCATAAGTCAGTACCTGAGCAGGGAATTTGCGCACCGTGTTCATAAATGGAATCTTGAAATGCAGACCCGGCTGAATATCAGAGTCGACAATTTCTCGGAAAGCAAATTTAATCGCGCGCTCGCGTTGATCTACCGTATAAGCAGTCGCATAAATCCCAACCGCTAAGACAACTAAACCACCAAGTACAAGCTGTTTAGTTTCAATCATTGGCGGCTCTCCCGTGTTTGACCCGGTGATAAGGGACGTTGCTGACGTGTCTCCGTGCTAGGTACACCATTAGAGCTATTACTAGACTCATTGCCATTAATTGTTGCAGAGGCTGCACTCGCAAGGGCTGCAGGCGACAATTCAGTTGGCATAGTAGTCGCTTTAGGGTCAATTGGGATATACAGCATATTATTGCTATTCTCACTGGTGACTAGCACTTTACGTGAACCGGTCATCACACTTTCCATCGCTTCGAGATACAAACGTTCACGCGTTACATCCGGTGCTTTCTTATATTCAGTCACTAACTGTGTAAAGCGCGCAGCATCACCTTCGGCGCGGGCAATGGCTTGATCACGATAAGCAATCGCTTCTTCACTTAGGCGTGAGGCTTCGCCACGGGCATCAGGTACGACTTTATTCGAGTACGTTTCCGCCTCATTTTGGAAGCGGTTTGCGTCTTCACGCGCGCGGTTTGCATCGTCAAAAGCATCTTTAACTGCATCGGGCGCTTCGGCGTAAGTTAAGTTGACTTTAATCACCCGTAAACCCACTTTGTAATTATCCAAAATAGTTTGCATAAGCTTTTGTGTTTCAACCGCAATCTGCTCACGACCTTCACCCAAGATATAGTCCATTTTGCTGCGACCTATGACTTCCCGAGTTGCACTGCGCATAGCTTGATACAAAGTACCTTGAGCTTGATTGGCTAAATCATCGGCGCGGAACACGTTGAAAGTATAGTCTTCAGCATCGCTGACTTGATATTGGGCGGTGACCGCGATCTCAACAATATTTTCATCCTGTGTGAGCATATTGCTAGTGTCTTGTGCACTACGGTTCTGAGCCACATCCACGTATTCAATGGTCTCAATTGGCGTAGGTAAATGCCAATGCAAACCTGGACCACTAGTGGATTGATAAGCACCGAAGCGGAGGACTAAAGCTTGTTCGCGCGCATCAACCATGTAGAAGCCGGAAAATAGCCAACCGGCAACAAGCACACCCAAAATAATAAAGATACCTTTATAGTTAGGGGGGCCATCAGGCTCACTACTACTGTTCGGCTTTTTACCAAAAAGTCCTGATAACTTTTGATTGAGTTTTCTAACTAACTCATCGGTGTCGGTCGATTTATTAGTTGTTTTGTTCTTCCCTGTCCAAGGGTCTTGATTGTTACCACCCGGCTCATTCCAGGGCATATGAAACTCCTAAAAACTAATTTAAATGTACCCACGCGACTGAGGCGGGGTCATTTTTTCACAAAGCAAGCATTGTAAGCAGGCTAGCGGATGCTGGCAACCATAGTAGTTACTGACAGCAGCATATCAAATTCAAGCTTATAAAGTTGAACACACCTGAGAAAATTAGGGTCGTATCCCGCTATAATCGAAAAAATCTTAGCTTACTTGGAGGAGATAATGATGCAATCAACAGCAGATGGTTTGGTCTTACGCGATGATCAAGCGGGAATTTGTACGTTAACCTTAAACCGCCCTGATAAATTTAATGCACTTTCAGCAGGCATGATCGAAGCTTTAACTACACAATTAGATACAGTCAGTGCGGATAGCAGTGTACGTGTCGTGGTGATTAAAGCCAATGGGCGTGCGTTTTGCGTCGGCCACGATTTAAAAGAAATGCGTGAAGCAAATGACCCGAAGCTTACTAAACAATTATTTAGCCAATGTGGCGCGATGATGCAGCGGCTAGAAACTATGCCACAACCGATTATTGCCAGCGTGCATGCTGTAGCCACCGCTGCTGGATGTCAGTTAGTAGCCGCCTGTGATTTAGCGGTAGCCAGTGAAAAAGCTAAATTTGCAGTCTCAGGCATTAATTTAGGCTTATTTTGCTCCACACCCGCCGTGGCATTAAGTCGCAATCTTGGCCGCAAGCAAGCGCTAGAAATGCTGTTGACGGGGGACTTTATCGATGCGGCTACCGCTAAAACGTATGGTTTGGTTAATCAAGTCGTTGCTGCTGAAGAACTGGATCAAGCAGTTGCTACCATGGCTGCTAAAATTGCCGCTAAACCACCTGAAGCCGTAAAAATGGGTAAGGCGCTTTTTTATAAACAACTCAATCAGCCTTTAGCGGCTGCTTATGATTTAGCTAATGAAGCGATCACTTGTAATTTCTACTTGGATGACACTATTGAAGGTGTGAATGCGTTTTTGGAAAAACGTGATCCGAGTTGGAAGCGTTAGCTTTTCAATCAATATCTAATCCTACTTCCTTGCGTACCCGCCGGTAAACTTGTACCACCGGCAAGGTCAAACCTACGGATTCGAGGGTAAACACATCTTCCGCATAAAAAGGCTCCATACGCCAAGCATTACGTCGCCGAAAAATACACAAATAGGGTTTATCCTGAGCAACCAAAACATACTCAAGTAAACTATCAATTTGAGTGTAGTTAGCAAATTTCTCTGAACGATCAGTACGTGCTGTGTTAGGTGATAAAACTTCAATGATTAAAACAGGGTTGGTTCTCGTATATTGGTCGCTAGTGTTTTCCCCGCAAGCCGCCATAATGTCAGGATAATAAGCAAAAGGTTTATGCTCATTTTTACCAACTACTTTCATATCGGATTGCCAAACTCTACAGCCATCGCGTAAGGCATTATCAATCGCTGAACCTAAGGTTTGAGTAATTGTATTATGGCATTCACTTGCACCGGCCATAGCATAAATTTGCCCATCTAAATATTCATGCCGTATAGCAACCTCTTGTTCGCTAGTAAGGTAATCTTCAAAGCTTAAGTATTCGTAGTCTAGGGCGTGCTGCATCATCCAAAACCTGCGGGTAAAGAATGTAGTAAGTATAAATCTTTACGTTTAGTTCCTAAAGCTAGCACTTTTAAACACAGGTTGAAGAAAAAACTTGAGTGCTAGGTTTGTGTCTAAAATGCAACCATAAGGCTGCACTTAAAGTCACAGCAAAAATCCCCAAGGATGCACCCACCACACCGCTCCAACCTGCCCATTGCCAAAAGGGTTCCAGATAGAAGCTACCTACGCTAGCACCCAAATAATAAAATACTAAATACAAAGACGAGGCACTCGCTCGTGCTTGCAAGGCATGTTGGCTAACCCAACTACTTAAAGTGGAGTGCGTTAAGAAAAAGCCAAAACTATTCATTAGGAAGCCGCTTACAATCAGTGGCAAGCTTGCTAATAAAGTGAGCAGTGTGCCTAGCATTAACAATAAGATACCTAAAATCATACAGATTGGCTGACTCAACCATAAAGCAGCACGGCCTGACCACGCGGAAGCAAAACTACCGGTTAAGTAAGTTAGAAATAGCATCCCCAAAGCGTGAGTAGACAAATGATAGGGCGCGTCAGCAAGCACGAAAGTAATGTAACTATACAGGCTTAAAAAAATCATCATATTCAAGCCGCCAATCAAATAAGCAGTCAAAAGCAGCGGGCTTTGCAAATGACTACGCATATCAGCCAGTACTGAACGTGGATGGAAGGCTTTAGCTTGAAAATGTTTAGAGGCTGGTAGGAGCCAAATAAACAAGAGGACTAGGAATAAACTACTAAAGCCTAAAACAAGAAAAACTGTCTGCCAGTCATAATGCTCGCCCACAAAACCGCTGACTAAACGTCCAGTCACACCACCTAAACTATTTGCACTGATATAGAAACCTACCGCAACCAATACCGCCTTGCGTTCAAATTCATCACCTAAATAAGCAATCGCAATCGCCGGTAAACCACCAAGGAAAAAACCTTGTAAGCCACGCAGGATTAATAAGCTGCTATAAGTTTCGACTTGGGAAATGGCTAAAGTAGTGGCTACAGCACCGAGTAAAGTAAGCACCATAATAGGTTTACGCCCGAACGCATCTGATAAAGAGCCATAAATTAGTAGCGACAAACCCAGCATAGAAATAGTGACAGTCAGACTCCAACTCGCTTGTAGCGGGGTTAAATGAAAAGTCTGGGCTAATTGCGGTAAGAGCGGCTGCGTCATATGCACATTAGCAAAGATCATAAAAGAGCCTAGAGCCAATGCTAAAGTGGCAAACCAGAACTCTCGGGTACCGGTGGTAATCATGTTGGGTTATCCGTGTTTTAACTCAGCTCACAATAAACGCAGTGCAGAAATTAATAAAATATATAATAAGCATGGCTTCGATAATTTTTTTTTACCGATAAGACAAGACAATGGATTTAAAGCAGCTCCGTTATTTTCACGAAATTGTGCGTTTAGGCAGTTTTACCAAGGCGGCTGAAATTTTGCATGTTGCTCAGCCTGCGATTAGCGTAGCTATTCGCAAACTTGAAGCAGAATTAGAACTACAACTTTTTCAACGGCATGACCGCAAGGTCAGTTTGACGGCGGAAGGAGAGCGTTTATGGCTACATACACAACGGATACTACAAGCCGTCGACGATGCGCATCTGGAAATGCAAGAGCTGAAAGGTCTAAGCAAAGGCGAAGTGCGAGTAGGAATTCCGGGGATGATGGGCTCTTATTATTTTCCGCCCGTGCTGATGGCTTTTCGGCATCGTTATCCGCATATTAGTTTGCAGGTCATTGAAGGCGGTACTTGGCAATTGCAGCAAATGCTGGAAACAGCTCAGCTTGATTTAGCAGTGATTGTGCAAGATTTTTTGCCAGCAACCTTAGAGGCACGGGTCATTGTGCGCGAGGAAATGCGCGTCGTGGTCGGGCGCGAGCATCCGTTAGCTCAACAAGCGGCTGTTAGCATTGAGGATTTTTTCAAGGAAGAGCTCGTGCTATTTCGTAATGGGTATTTTCACCGCAAAATTGTTGACCGCTTAGCGGCTACGGTGGGTATTGAACCAGTGATTGGCTTTGAAACTAATCTGATTCCGTTGATTAAATCAATTATTAAGCAAGGGTTTGGGATTTCGACTTTGCTGGCGATGGCTTTAGAAAACGATCCTGAGTTGGTTGATTTACCGTTTACCGAGCCGGTCTGGTTGGATTTGTGTATTGCTTGGCGGCGCGATGGCTATTTGTCGCGGGCTAATCAAGCTTTTGTGGATTTCCTATTAGAAAAACCTGAACCTAGCGCCCTAAGGGTGAATTAGGAGTTTACGCTAGGTCAGGTGAGGAAAACATAGCTGGGGAGCTATTGGGTTTATTACTTAAGGAGTCTTTTCACTGAATGTCGGATTTATCTAAAATAAAGCCTAATCAGCCTAGCAGAGGGAACTGTAAAGAAACTACTTAAGGAACTCAGACCTTAAGCAAGTAAAATCAGCAAAACTAAACTATCAATTCTTAAAACAGAAAGGGCTTAATAAGTCGAAGCTCGATTTGTTTAAATGAACTAATTAAATTATATCCCTCGCATAGGATAAGATCCAATATAGTACCAAATTGCCAAGCGATGCAAGGGGCAAAATAAATTTATTTTTTTAAATTATCTTGAGCTTGGTATGCCACAATGGCAGCGGCTAAATCTTCTACAGCATGCCCCACGCCCTTGAAAACTGTCATTGCTTGAGGCTGGTGCTGGCTATGCTCAAGCTTACATAAATCATAAAAGCTGCCACGAATAGCGTTAGGGTCTAATGCGCCCGTTTGCAAGGGGAACAATAAATCGCCCGATTCATGCAAAGCAGCTTCAGTATCAATATAAACTTGGGCTTTTTGCATCGCTTCATCATCGACTTCGCGCATCTGTGGAGTGAAAGAACCAATGAGATCCACATGTTGACCCGCTTGCAGCCAAGCGCCGAATAACACGGCTTGTTGCGCTAAGGTTGCACAACTGATGATCTCAGCTTGTGCAACCGCAGCTTTTAAATCGCTGACTAATTCAACTTTCCAACGTTGCAATGCTTGTAACTCTTTCACTAAGCTGTGTGCACGTGCAGGGCTACGATTCCAAATCAAGATACGCTTTAACGGAAACAGGCTGGAGAAAGCTTCAGGTAGCTCACGGGCAACACGTCCAGCACCCAAAATCAAAAGTGTCTGGGCTTGCGGATTAGCCAAATAACGTGCACCTAAAGCAGAGGCTGCAGCGGTGCGCCGTGCGGTTAGGACTGAGCCATTCAGTAAAGCTAAATGCTCACCGGTATCTTCACGAAATAGTAGGTAGCTTGCAATGACCGCAGGCAAGCCACGTTTAGCATTATCAGGATGAATATTTGCTATTTTCACGCCACCAAAACCTTGCTGACTTTGCCAAGCGGGCATTAAAAGTAAAGTAGCATTCTGACCTTGCGGATTAGCTAAGGTGTGGTGATGGCGTAAAGGTGCTTTTAACCCTGCCGCAAACAGCTCGCTGATTTTAGCGATTAACGGAGGGTAGGGGAGGGCAGCAGCAGTTTCGTCGGCAGAAAAAATACGCATGGTAGACTCATTTACTCACTGAAAACTGGCATGGCCAGATTGTAAGAGATTGTTGGAGAGAAAACGCAGTTTATCGAGCAATTATCAAGAAACCGGTTAAAAGATTCCCGAGCAATCACAAGCCTATTGGCAAATCAGCAGTATTTCGCGTATATTCCCGACTAAATTGCTAGGTTATTGCAAAGGTGAGGGTCATGGATGCTGTAGAGCAACAACTGGCTGAGTTAGCTAAAACAGGCTACGAGGCGGGTTTCGTTTCCAATATTGAGTCAGAAACAGTACCACCGGGCTTAGATGAGTCTGTCATTCGCTATATTTCTGCGCGTAAGAGCGAACCGGAATTCATGTTGGAGTGGCGGCTAGGAGCATACCAGAAGTGGCTGCAGATGGAAGAGCCAGACTGGGCACACTTGAAGTATACCAAGATTGATTATCAGGCGATTTCCTATTTCTCTGCACCTAAATCGGCAGCTGATGCACCGAAAAGTTTGGATGAAGTCGATCCTGAATTGCTGCGTGTGTATGAAAAGTTGGGTATTCCGCTAGAAGAGCAAAAAATGCTGGCGGGTGTTGCGGTGGATGCCGTGTTTGATAGCGTGTCGGTGGCGACGACCTTTCGTAAGCAATTGGCAGAAGCTGGGGTGATTTTCTGCTCAATTTCAGAAGCGATGCGCGAACATCCAGAGCTGATTAAAAAGTATTTGGGTACGGTGGTTCCGCAAACCGATAACTATTTTGCTGCTTTAAATGCTGCGGTTTTCACGGATGGGACTTTTGTGTATATCCCAGAAAATACCCGCTGCCCGATGGAGCTTTCTACCTATTTCCGGATTAATGAGCGTAATACGGGGCAGTTTGAGCGTACTTTGATTATTGCCGATAAAGGCAGTTATGTAAGCTATCTCGAAGGCTGCACCGCGCCGCAACGGGATGAAAATCAGTTGCATGCGGCTGTGGTCGAGTTGATTGCTTTGGAAGATGCTTATATCAAATATTCGACCGTACAGAATTGGTATCCGGGTGACGAAAATGGCAAGGGTGGGATTTATAACTTTGTCACCAAGCGCGGGGTCTGTGCGGGTGATCGTTCGCGGATTTCGTGGACGCAAGTGGAAACGGGTTCCTCTATCACTTGGAAATACCCCAGTTGCGTGCTGAAGGGTGATGACTCGATTGGTGAGTTTTATTCAGTGGCAGTGACCCGTGGTGCGCAGCAAGCCGATACGGGAACTAAGATGTTCCATATCGGTAAAAACACCACTAGCACGATTGTTTCTAAGGGAATCTCTGCGGATCGTGGGCAGAATGCGTATCGCGGTTTAGTGCGCATGAATAAGGGCGCCGAAAACGCGCGTAATCATACCCAATGTGATTCCCTGTTGATTGGCGATAAATGTGGGGCGCACACTTTCCCCTATATTGAGGTCGCGAATCCGACTGCTAAAGTCGAGCATGAAGCGACCACTTCCAAAATTGGTGAGGATCAATTGTTCTATTGTCGTCAGCGTGGCTTATCCGAAGAGGATGCGGTGTCGATGATTGTGAATGGATTTTGTAAAGAAGTCTTCAATGAGCTGCCGATGGAGTTCGCTGTTGAAGCGCGTAAATTGCTCGCGATTAGTTTAGAAGGCGCAGTAGGTTAATAAAGGAAGAAATATGCTCTCAATTAAAGATTTACACGCCAGCATTAACGGCAAAGAAATTCTCAAAGGCTTAAGCCTCGAGATGGGCGCTGGTGAAGTGCATGCGATTATGGGACCCAATGGCTCAGGTAAAAGCACACTCTCCAAAGTCCTAGCGGGGCGTGAAGAATACGAAGTTACGAGCGGCACAGTCACTTATAAAGGTGAAAATCTATTAGATATGTCACCCGAAGAGCGTGCACATCAGGGTATTTTCATGGCTTTCCAATATCCGGTGGAATTGCCGGGGGTGAATAATACTTATTTTATGCAAGCTTCCTTAAATGCGATTCGTAAAGCCCGTGGTGAGCCAGAGTTAAATTCCTTAAATTTCATGAAGCTGGTGCGAACTAAATTAAAGGCGCTGGAAATGAATGAAGCTTTATTAAAGCGCTCAGTGAATACCGGTTTTTCCGGCGGGGAAATGAAGCGCAATGAAATTCTACAGATGATTCTGCTCGAGCCTTCTTTAGCGATCTTGGATGAAACGGATTCCGGATTAGACATTGATGCCTTAAAGATGGTGTCAATGGGGGTGAATAGTTTGCGTAGCCCTGAGCGTTCTATGTTAGTCATTACTCACTATCAGCGCTTACTCGATTATATCCAGCCGGATTATGTGCATGTCTTGAGTGGTGGGCGGATTATTCGTTCGGGCGATAAATCTTTGGCTTTAGAGCTGGAAGAAAAGGGTTATGGCTGGTTGCAAGAGGAGGCCGCAGCATGAGTGCTGCTTTGTTAGATCATTATCAGACTTTAGCGGCAACAGCACCCAAAGCGCATGCTTATCAAGCAGTGGGTCAGCGGCGTTTGAGCTTGGTAGAGCTACCGAATCGTAAGCAAGAGGCTTGGCGCTACACACCGCTTGCGCCCGTGCTGGATTATCAATTCGCCGCTGCTAGCCGTGAAGACGGTTTATTAGAACCTGAGGATGTCGCTGCTTTACGCGTCACGCCCGCTGATCATGTGTGCATTGTCTTGCTCAATGGCTTTTTTATGCCCGAGCTTTCAAGTTTACCTGCTCAAACGGGTTTGGAAGTGTTGGATTTAGAGCAAGCGCTGCAAACTTCGGCTACAGGCATTGAGCGCTTAGGTCGCTTGAGCGGTGAATGTTTACATCTGTTTGGGGCGGTGAATGCTGCTTTAACGGGAGCGGGTGTTTATTTGCGGGTCACTGAGAAACTAGTGCAACCCCTTGAGTTAATTCATATCAATTACAGCTTTGATAGTGAGGTTTTGAGCAATCCACGGGTGTTAGTACAAGTGGAGGCACAAGCGAGCTTAACGCTGATTGAGCAGCATGCCCCGTTTGCCGATGTATTGGGAATGCATAATGGCGTGACTGAAATCTTCTTAAGTGAGGGCGCTGAGTTGCTTCACCCACGCTTACAGAATGATAGTTTGCGCACGCGCCATTTGAGCAGTTTGTATGTGCAGCAAGCGGCTTCCAGTGTATATAAAAATACCAGTTTAGCCTTAGGCAGTGCATGGTCGCGGACGGAGTTTCATCTTGATTTCAGCGGTGGACATGCCCATTGTGAGTTAAATGGTTTTTATTTAGCGGGTGAGCAACAGATGCAGTCGATGCATTTGGATGTTTTGCATTCCGTGCCAGATTGCAGCAGTCGTGAAAGCTTTAAAGGCATTCTTTACGGGCAAGGTAAGGCAGTGTTTGATGGCAATATCCTCGTGAAAAAGGATGCCCAAAAAACTGATGCGCGTTTGAGTAATGATAATTTGCTGCTGTCGCGGGACGCTGAAATTGATACTAAACCGCGCTTAGAAATTTATGCGGATGATGTGCAATGTAGCCATGGCACGACAGTCGGGCAAATTGATCCAGAAATGTTGTTTTATCTGCGTGCGCGTGGCATTCCTAAAGCAGCAGCGACTAGTATGATTTGCCAAGGCTTTGCGGCGGAATTGATAGCGCATTATGAATATCCTGCTTTGGAAACTAAGGCTTTAAGTATTTTGCAAGAGCGCTTAGCACCTGTTGCGGCGAATCTTTAGGAGGGATGTATGTTTAAATTATCGCGCTTAATGAAGGCCGAGAAGGCTGAGCAGTTTGATGATGAAAATATTGCCCGTCGAGCATGGCTGAAAGATGAAATCATCGCTGCGATTCGCCAAGTTTACGATCCTGAAATTCCGGTCAATGTGTATGACCTTGGTTTAATTTATCGACTTGATATTGACGAGAATAATAATGTCGATATTGATATGACTCTAACTAGCCCGGCCTGTCCAGTGGCGGGTAGTTTGCCGGGCTTGGTAGAAACGGCCGCTCGTTCTAAAGTCGAAGTGAATGATGTAAATGTGAATTTGGTCTGGGATCCACCTTGGGGCAAAGAGCGTATGAGTGAAGAGGCTTTATTAGCCTTGGATATGTATTAGGAGTGAATAATGATTAGTGTTACTGAAAAAGCGGCGCAACATATTCGTCAGCAACTAGACAAACGGGGTAATGCTGTCGGCATGCGTTTAGGGGTGCGCAAAAGTGGTTGTACCGGCTTTATGTATGTGGTGGATTATGTTGATCAGTTAGGTGCGAATGATCGAGTTTATGACCAGTACGGTGTTAAAGTGGTAGTTGATAGTGAAAGCTTGCCTTATTTAGAGGGCACTGAAATTGATTATGTGCGCAGCAATGCTTTAAATCAGGGTTTGGAATTTAGGAATCCGAATGTGAAAGATGCCTGCGGCTGCGGCGAATCCTTTAACGTATAAAAGCAGATAGCATGACTGAAATTGACGAAATCGCCAGTGACTTTGAATTTCTTGAAGATTGGGAGCAGCGCTATCAATATTTAACTGAATTAGGCGAAGCGCTGCCACTTATGCCTGAGGCTGAAAAGATTGATGCCAATCGAGTTAAAGCTTGCATGAGTCGCGTGTGGGTGAAGCCACATTGGGATGCTCAAGACCCGACTAAAATTGTTTTTAATGGTGATTGTGATACGGCGATTATTAAAGGCGTGGTCGCGCTGTTAGTTCGGTTATTTTCTGGCAAGACTCCAGCAGTTATCTTAGCGATGGATGTGGATGATTTATTCGATCGCCTGCAACTGGCCGAGAATTTAAGCCCCAATCGGCATGTGGGGGTATATGCGATAGTGGATGTAATGAAGGGGCAGGTGGAAAGGCTTGCGCCTGTCAGTGTGGAGTTTTCTCCCGGCTGATGCTTGTTTGATCTATAATAACGTTATCATTCATCTGATGACGTTATTATTATGCGCACTATTATAGAAATTCCTGATTTCCAGTTAGAACAGCTCGCTCGTTTTGCTGCTGAGTCTAATATCTCACGTGCAGAGCTGATCCGTCGTGCGGTGGCAGATTACCTCCAACGCTACACCACCCCCAAGGAAGACAATGCTGCTTTCGGCTTATGGGCGTCAAAAGCAGAGGATGGCTTGGCCTATCAAGAGCGTTTGCGTGGAGAATGGGACTAGTGAAAGCCTTATTTGACACGAATATTTTAATTGATTACCTGAATGGCATTGAAGCTGCTAAAGAGGAAATTAAGCGCTATCCGCATATTGCTATTAGCGTAATCACTTGGATGGAAGTAATGGTAGGTGCTAAGTCAGAAGAAGAGGCTGCCATTAGACGGTTTTTAGCTCGGTTTGCATTAATTCCACTGAATACTAATATCGCTGAACGTGCAGTAGACATTAGGCGAGCTACTAAAATACGTCTTCCTGATGCGATTATTCGTGCTAGTGCGGAACTTGAGCATGCTTTGTTAGTTTCGCGAAATACTAAAGATTTTCCTGAAGATGAACCTTGGGTTCGAGTGCCATATAAACTGTAAGTATCCGAAGAAAGTACTTAATTTAACCAACCCTATTTAAACAGGATCAACAGCATGACCAGTAGTCAACAGCGAGCCGCTCTGCAACGCCAAATTTGGGCTATTGCCAATGAAGTGCGTGGTGCGGTGGATGGTTGGGATTTTAAGCAATATGTACTGGGTACATTATTTTATCGCTTTATCAGTGAAAACTTTGCCAGTTACATAGAAGCGGATGATGAAAATATTGTTTACGCAGACTTGCCCAATGACGTAATCACGCCCGCCATCAAAGACGATGCAATTAAAACCAAAGGCTACTTTATTTATCCCAGTCAGTTGTTCGTTAATATCGTCAAAAATGCCAATACCAATGAAAGTCTGAATACCGACCTTGCCTCTATCTTTACTGATATTGAAGCCTCTGCTAGTGGCTATCCGTCTGAGGGCGATATTAAAGGTTTATTTGCTGATTTTGATACCACCAGCAATCGTCTAGGCAATACAGTCAAAGATAAAAACACCCGTTTGGCGGCGGTCTTGAAAGGTGTGGCAGGCTTAGATTTTGGTGACTTTGATGAGAGCCATATCGACCTTTTCGGTGATGCTTATGAGTTTTTGATCTCCAACTATGCCGCCAATGCAGGTAAGTCGGGCGGGGAGTTTTTCACGCCGCAACATGTGTCTAAGTTGATTGCGCAATTGGCGATGCATCAACAGACCAGTGTGAATAAAATTTATGACCCTGCGTGTGGTTCTGGCTCGTTATTGTTACAAGCTAAAAAGCATTTTGATGCGCATATTATTGAGGATGGGTTTTTCGGGCAGGAGATTAATCACACTACTTACAATTTGGCGCGGATGAATATGTTTTTGCATAACATCAACTACGACAAATTCAATATCCAACTCGGTAATACGCTCATCGACCCGCATTTTGGCGATGACAAACCGTTTGATGCGATTGTGTCTAATCCACCGTATTCCGTGAAATGGATAGGCTCAGATGACCCTACTTTGATCAATGACGACCGCTGCTGGAGTACTCGCGCCCAAGTCCAAAGCGGATTTTGCTTTTGTGCTTCATGCTTTGAGTTATCTATCGAGTAAAGGACGGGCGGCGATTGTGTGCTTCCCTGGGATTTTTTATCGGGGCGGAGCTGAGCAGAAAATCCGGCAGTACTTGGTGGATAATAATTATGTGGAAACGGTTATTTCACTCGCACCGAATCTGTTTTATGGCACGACTATCGCAGTGAATATTCTGGTGCTGTCTAAGCATAAGGTAAATACCGATACGCAATTTATTGATGCTAGTGGTTTGTTTAAGAAAGAGACGAATAACAATATTCTCACCGATGAGCATATTGAGCGAATCATGCAGGTGTTTGATAGTAAAGCCAATGTGGATTATTTGGCGATGTCGGTGTCGGTTGAGCAAGTCGCCGCTAATGATTACAACTTGTCGGTGAGTAGTTATGTAGAGGCGGAAGATCAGCGGGAGGTAGTGGATATTACTAAGCTTAATGCCGATCTTAAAACCACGGTCACTAAAATCACTCAACTGCGGGCGGAGATTGATGCGATTGTGGCGGAGATTGAGGGCGCTAAACATGAATGATAAGCCTAGCGCTTTGACTCAACCGCCAGAGGGTTATGGTGAGTGGCTGGCAGAGCTAAAAAGTAGAATTCATACGGCTCAACAGCGTGCAAGCCTTAGCGTCAATCGTGAATTGGTATTGCTGTATTGGCAAATAGGGCAGGACATATTAACCCGCCAAGCTACTCAGGGTTGGGGTGCAAAGGTGATCGAACGGTTAGCACACGATTTGCGTAATGCCTTTCCTGAGATGAAAGGATTCTCTCGTACCAATTTGCTTTATATGCGCTCTTTTGCTGAAGCGTGGACAGATGAGCAAATTGTCCAACAGGTTGTTGGACAATTGCCGTGGGGACATAATTTGGTTCTACTGACCAAGTTAAAAAAACCAGAGGAACGGCTAGCCTATGCCCAAAAAACGCTTGAGCATCATTGGTCACGCAATGTATTGGTTATGCAGATAGAAACAAAATTGATAGAACGGCAAGGCATGGCAGTCACTAATTTTGAGCAGCGTTTGCCTAAGCCTCAATCTGACCTTGCACGTGAGTCGCTGAAAGATCCTTATCGTTTTGATTTTTTGGGCTTGGGTCATGAAGCGCAGGAACGCGAGATTGAGCGTGCCTTAGTTCAGCATGTAACAGCGTTTCTGTTGGAGTTAGGTGCAGGCTTTGCTTTTGTAGGGCGACAGGTGCATTTGATGGTTGGTGGAGAGGATTTTTTTATTGATCTCTTGTTTTATCATCTGAAGTTGCATTGTTATGTGGTGATTGAGCTGAAAGCGGGTGATTTTAAACCAGAACATTTGGGGCAGCTCGGCTTTTACCTCACTGCGGTGGATCGCCAACTGAAAGAACCACAAGATCAGCCTACGATTGGCTTGTTATTGTGCAAAAGCAAAAACAAAGTGGTGGCTGAATATGCATTAGGTGATAAAACGCAGCCGATGGGTATTGCCGAATACAAGCTAGTGGAATCCCTGCCGACTGATTTGCAAAGCAAATTGCCTAGTATTGAACAGATAGAGCGTGAGTTAGAGGGGTTTAGCCATGAGTGAATTAAATTTTATGACTAGGCTGTTGGATGGAGTGACGGTGGAGTGGAGGGCTTTAGAACAGATAGCAAAAATAAGGCATGGCAAAGATTGGAAAGGTTTAAATGCTGGTGATATTCCAGTTTACGGTTCGGGTGGAATCATGGGGTATGTTGATACATATTCTTATGACAAACCTACTGTTCTAATTCCTCGTAAAGGCTCAATTTCAAATATTTTCTTTGTTGATAAGCCATTTTGGAATGTTGATACTATTTACTACACGGAAATCGACACATCTAAGATTGCCCCAAAGTATCTTTACCATTTTATTAAAACTATTGATTTAATGGCACTTGATACTGGTTCTGGAAGACCTAGTTTGACACAAGCTCTTTTAAATAAGCTTGAAATTCCCATCCCCTGCCCAGAAAACCCTGAAAAATCGCTACACATTCAAGCCGAAATTGTGCGTATTTTGGACGTATTTACGGCGCTGACCGCTGAGCTGACCGCTGAGCTGACCGCTGAGCTGACCGCTGAGCTGACCGCTGAGCTTAGCATGCGAAAAAAACAATACAACTACTATCGTGATTATTTATTGAGTTTTGAAGAGGGGGAAGTGGAGTGGAGGACATTAGGGGAGGTTGCTAATATTCAGCGTGGGGCATCGCCTAGACCAATAGTAAGATACATAACTGAAGATAAAGAGGGTATTCCTTGGATTAAGATAGGTGATACCTCGCTTGGTTCAAAATATGTAAATAGAACAGCACAAAAAATTACACTAGAGGGCGCAAAAAAGTCACGTATTCTAAATGAAGGCGATTTTATTATGTCCAACTCTATGAGTTTTGGACGGCCTTATATACTTGGTATAAAAGGAGCTATTCATGATGGATGGGCTTCTATTAGTGGCTTTGGGGAAAAGCTAAATTCAGATTATCTTTATCATTACCTTTCATCTAATACTGTACATAGGTATTGGACAGGAAAGATTAACAGTGGCTCTGTTAGTAATTTGAATGCAGACATTATTAAGACGCTATCTATACCTATTCCTGATCTTAATAAGCAGAAGAAAATTGCGTTAATCCTCGACAAATTCGACGCGCTCACTAATTCCATCACCGAAGGCTTACCCCGCGAAATCAAGCTACGCCAACAACAATACGAATACTACCGCGATTTGTTGCTGAGTTTCCCCAAGCCTGATGAGGTCGTAGATTAATAGGAGCAGGCCAACCAAATGACCAATAGCATCGAAATCTATCACACCACCGACGGTCAACTTGAGCTGAAAGTAGCACTTGATAACGAAACTATTTGGCTTTCTCAAGCTCAAATGGCTGAGTTATTTGAAACCAAACGGCCTGCTATCACTAAGCATCTGAGTAATATCTTCAAATTCGGTGAGTTGTCGGAAGAAAGCACCTGTTCCATTTTGGAACATATGGCTGAGCATGGTCAGACCTATAAAACAAAACACTACAATCTTGATGCCATTATCTCGGTGGGCTATCGTGTTAATTCATCCCGTGCCACACAATTTCGTATCTGGGCGACCCGTACCCTGAAGCAACATCTAGTCGATGGCTATACCCTAAACCAACGTCGTTTAAAAGAGCGCGGTATTGAATTTGAACAGGCGGTTATGCTGTTATCCCGTACACTGGTTAATCAACAATTAGTGAATAACACGGGTACAGTGGTGCTATCGGTCATCAGCGATTACGCCCGCAGTTGGAGTTTATTGCAAGGCTACGATGAACAAAGCCTCTGCGCCCTAGCCAATAAACAAAGCGGCATGCAAGCTCTCGATCTGACTGAAGTATTAGCAGCGATTGCAGAGTTGAAAACGATATTAATGGCCAAAGGTGAAGCCACTGATTTATTTGGGCAATTACGCGGCGATGGGCTGGCATCAGCACTAGCCACTATTGAGCAAGGCTTTGGTGAAGAACTGTTTTACCCCAATGTCGCCAGTCGTGCCGCGCATTTGCTCTATTTTGTCATCAAAAACCATCCACTAGCTGATGGTAATAAGCGCAGCGGCTCATTTTTATTTTTGTGGTATTTGCGTTTAAACCAGCCTTTATTAGCCAAACCGGTGGAGCAGCTCATTAACGACAATACGCTAGTGGCGCTAGCGTTACTGGTGGCTGAGAGTTTGCCCGCTCAAAAAGAGTTAATGATCCGTTTAATTGAGCATTTCGTTCTACTCAAAGACGAATGCCATCAGGATAGAGGAGACTAGCCAATGACCGACTACACCACCATCGCCGAATCGAAAAGCTTTATCGTCCTTGATCAATACACCAAAAATTATAAAGTGGCGGACAGCTACCAAAGCGAATACGACTTAGAGCGCGAGTTTATTCAAGATTTACAAGATCAGGGTTATGAATACTTGCCACGCCTCAATAAGCCCGAAGCGCTGTTAGCCAATGTGCGCGAACAGTTGCAAACCCTAAACCATGTGCAGTTTGCGGATAGCGAATGGCTGCGTTTTGTAGAGAGTTACTTAGATAAGCCCAATGAAGGCATCGTCGATAAAACCCGCAAGCTGCACGATGATTATATTCACGATTTTGTATTTGATGATGGGCACATCCAGAACATCTACCTGCTGGACAAAAAGAACATTGCTCGCAATAAACTACAGGTGATCAAACAGTTTGAGCAAACAGGCAGCCATGCTAATCGGTATGATGTCACTATTCTGGTCAATGGTTTGCCCTTGGTGCAAGTGGAGTTAAAGAAACGCGGGGTAGCCATTCGGGAAGCCTTTAATCAAGTGCATCGCTACAGCAAAGAAAGCTTTAATAGTGAGCATTCTCTGTATAAGTACTTGCAATTATTTGTGATTTCTAATGGCACAGACAGTCGTTATTTTGCCAATACCACGCAGCGCAATAAAAATAGTTTTGACTTCTCCATGAATTGGGCAAAAGCAGATAATAGCCTGATTAAAGACTTAAAAGATTTTACTGCTACCTTCTTCCAAAAAAATACCTTGCTGAATGTGTTGCTGCATTACTCAGTGTTTGATGTCAGCGATACCTTGCTGGTGATGCGCCCCTATCAGATTGCCGCGACCGAGCGTATTTTGTGGAAGATCAATAGCTCCTATCTGGCTAAAAACGGGAGCAAACCGGAAAGTGGTGGTTTTATCTGGCATACCACAGGGTCAGGCAAGACCTTAACCAGTTTTAAAGCGGCGCGTTTAGCGACGGAGTTGGAGTTTATTGACAAGGTGTTTTTCGTGGTCGACCGCAAAGATCTCGACTACCAAACCATGAAGGAATACCAACGCTTTTCACCGGATAGTGTGAATGGCTCGGATAGTACCGCAGGCTTAAAGCGCAATCTGGAAAAAGATGATAATAAGATTATTGTGACCACCATTCAGAAGCTCAATAACCTGATGAAAACGGAAACTGAGTTGCCGATTTATAAGCAACAAGTGGTGTTTATTTTTGATGAATGCCATCGTAGCCAGTTTGGGGAAGCGCAGAAAAACCTAAAGAAAAAGTTTAAAAAATTCTATCAGTTCGGTTTTACGGGTACGCCGATCTTTCCACAAAACGCATTGGGGGCGGAAACCACGGCTAGCGTGTTTGGGCGTGAGCTGCATGCTTATGTGATTACGGATGCGATCCGCGATGAGAAAGTGCTCAAATTTAAGGTCGACTATAACGATGTGCGCCCACAGTTTAAGGCACTGGAAAGCGAGCAAGATGAGAAAAAGCTCACTACGGCAGAAAATAAGCAAGCACTATTACACCCTGAACGCATTCGAGAAATTGCTCAGTATATTTTGAAGAATTTCCGCCAAAAAACCCATCGTCTACAAGCCAATGCCAAGGGCTTTAATGCCCTGTTTGCGGTCAGTAGCGTGGAGGCGGCAAAACTTTACTATGAAGCCTTGAATCAGCTCCAAAAGGACAGCCCTAAGCCGCTCAAAATCGCCACGATTTTCTCGTTTGCCGCCAATGAAGCACAAGATGCAGTGGGCGATATTCAGGACGAGAGCTTTGATGTGTCGGCATTAAATAGCAGTGCTAAAGAGTTTTTGAGCGCAGCGATTAACGACTACAACGCCTTGTTCCAAACCAACTTTAGTGTCGATAGCAATGGTTTTCAAAACTACTACCGCGATTTAGCCAAACGGGTCAAAGCCAAAGACATCGATTTATTAATTGTGGTGGGAATGTTTTTGACAGGTTTTGATGCGCCCACACTCAACACTTTGTTTGTGGATAAAAACCTGCGTTATCACGGCTTAATGCAGGCCTATTCACGCACCAACCGCATTTATGATGCCACCAAAACCTTTGGCAATATCGTCACTTTCCGCGACCTTGAACAAGCCACCGTTGATGCGATTACTTTGTTCGGCGATAAAAACACCAAAAACGTGGTATTGGAAAAAAGCTATGCTGAGTACATGCAGGGCTTTAGTGATGTGAGTACAGGTGAGGCCAGACGCGGTTTTGTCGATGTGGTGACTGAGTTGGAGCAGCGTTTTCCTGACCCTACTGCCATTGAAAAGGAGGCTGACAAGAAAGCCTTTGTAAAATTATTTGGTGAGTACTTACGGGTAGAAAATGTGCTGCAAAACTACGACGAATTTGCCAGCCTGAAAGCCCTGCAAGACCTTGACATGAACGATTCTGATGCAATTGCTGTATTTAAAGCTGAACATTATTTGGATGATCCCAAACTGGCTGAGTTACAAGCCATACAACTTCCCGCAGAACGTAAGATTCAAGATTATCGTTCTACTTACAATGACATTCGTGATTGGCTACGTTGGGAAAAAGCAGGCAAGGAAAAAGAACAGTCCAGTCTTGATTGGGATGATGTGGTGTTTGAGGTGGATTTGCTGAAATCCCAAGAAATCAATTTGGACTATATTCTGGAGCTGATTTTCGAGCACCATAAGAAAACTAAAAATAAAGCAGACTTGGTAGACGAAATGCGCCGCATGATTCGCGCTAGCCTAGGTAATCGTGCTAAAGAAAGCTTATTGGTAGATTTTATTAATCAAACCGACCTTGATCAGATGGGCGACAAGGCCAGCCTGATTGAAGCTTTTTTTGGCTTTGCTCAAGCCGAGCAACAGCGCGAGGCTGAAGAACTGATTAGGTCTGAAAAACTCAATGCAGAACCCGCCCGCCGTTATATCACCACTTCACTCAAGCGCGAATATGCTAGTGAGAATGGTACAGAACTCAATGCCCTTTTACCCAAAATGAGTCCGCTTAATCCGCAGTACCTCAGCAAGAAGCAAAGCGTGTTCCAAAAAATCGCCGCTTTTGTAGAGAAATTTAAAGGGGTGGGTGGGAAGCTTGAGTGACCGCTACCCACCTCTTCGCTCTCAACGCGCCGGAATAATATTATGCGTTGGCCCATACGGGAAGCCCGTAATATTCTCCGCGCCATTCTCAGTGAGGACTAAAATATCATGCTCACGATAGCCTCCCGCGCCCGGCATGCCTTCAGGAAGCATAATCATCGGTTCCATTGAGATCACCATATTGGGTTCTAAGACAGTTTTAATATCTTCGCGTAATTCCAAGCCGGCTTCACGTCCGTAATAATGGCTGAGCACCCCGAAGCTATGCCCATAACCGAAAGTGCGGTATTGCAATAAGCCATAATCAGCAAAAATTTTATTCAGCTCTAAAGCAATATCGCAGCAGCGTACACCCGGCTTAATTAATTTGATGCCTTCTTCATGCACATGCACATTCGCTTCCCAGAGTTTCAAAGAGGCTTCATCGCAATCGCCATAGAATAAAGTGCGCTCTAAAGCGGTATAATAGCCTGCAATCATTGAGAAACAGTTCAGCGAGAGAATATCCCCATGCTGCACTTTACGGCTGGTGACGGGATTATGTGCGCCATCGGTGTTGATGCCGGATTGGAACCAAGTCCAAGTATCCATTAATTCGCCATGCGGATAGCGCTTAGCGATTTCACGTACCATTGCTTGCGTAGAGGCTAAGGCTACTTCATGTTCCGCTACCCCTTCATGCACCGCAGCGACTAAAGCAGCTCCACCAATATCACAGACTTGAGCACCTTGTTTGATATGCGCGATTTCTTCCACCGATTTGATCATTCGTAAGCGCATCGCAGCGGCAGCAATATCGACAATTTGCGAGGAGGGCAGAGCAGCTTGCAGTTTATTTAAGCGTTCTAAGGTGATGTGATCATGCTCGACACCGACCCGCTGACCGTCCTTGATTTCTTGTTGCACGGCACGGAAATAGTTATCCCGCTGCCAATCGGTGTAGACCAAATTGTAATCACCCGCTGTGCGTCGCCACGGTTGGCCGCCATCAATATTTGCGGAAATGCTCACCACTTTATCTTGGGTCACTACCAAGCCATAAGGTCGCCCAAACGAGCAGTAGAGGAAATCTGAGTAATAATTAATATTATGAATCGAGGTAAACAAGATGGCATCGACTTGAAGTTCAGCCATCAAAGCACGGAGTTTAGTTTGACGATGCTGGAATTCGGCTTTTGAGAAGGTGTTTTGAACACGCTCTCCATTTTCGATGCGGATGACTTGGGGGAGATTCGCCATAGTGTCTTATCCTTTTAACTGTGTTGGGTGAGTAGATAGTGCGCTGTTTTGGTGCGTTTGCCAATCAGCAGATGTATAGCTCTGTACTTAACCGTAAGCAATGAATAGGCCAATGGTGAGGGTAGTTTGTGCGATTAACTATACCTATGCGCCTATTTAAGTTAAGGTCGAGTTTTTACTTGCTCAAGTTTGTTATGCCTGCTGTGATTCCCTTAAGCCAAGATCAAATCCTGACTGAGCTTGCCCCAGAACTGCAAGCCGTTTTGCAGCAGATTTACATTTTTCCAAGCCTCGCTTCGACGAATACTTGGCTCTTAGAGCAGCCGAATACTTGCTTTAGTGTCTGTTTAGCGGAAGAGCAAACGGCAGGACGAGGGCGGCGTGGGCGCACTTGGCAATCACCGAATAGCGGAAATATTTATTTTTCTTTGCGTTGGTGTTTTCAAGTAGTGCCCGCCAATTATGGCTGTTTGAGTTTAGTCGTCGGTGTCGTAGTCGCTGAAGCTTTAGCGGCTTATGGGTTACAAGGGCAAATGCTCAAATGGCCGAATGATATTTATTATCAAGGGCAGAAGCTGGGGGGAATTTTGCTACAAACCACACAACCTTTGCAGCAAGTGGTGATTGGGATTGGTTTAAATACCGGCATGCAACGCGCAACCGTGACTACTATCGATCAAGCTTGGTGCGATTTGTCGGAAATCTTAGAGCAGAACATTGACCGTAACCGCCTGATCGCCGCTATACTCAAGCAACTAATTCCAGCCTTACAAGCCTTTCCACGCTTCAACATGGCTGATTTTCAGCAGCAATGGCAGCGCTGGGATTGGCTTACTGATCAAGCAGTGCGCATTGATACGGGTAAAGAAATCCTGCAAGGGAGAGCTTGCGGATTAGATGAACAAGGGCAATTGCAGGTAGCACTGGCGGATGGAAGCCGCCGAGCTTTTTCTTCAGCAGATGTTTCGGTGAGACAAGTTTCGTGACAACCCTTCTGATCGATGCAGGCAATTCCCGCCTGAAATGGGCTAGCTTCTCGCAAGGTCAACGTAGCTCTCAACGGGCTTTGGCCTATGGCGAGCACACGCCACCATCGGGTGCTTTGCTGCATTTACAAACGCTTATGGCTCAAGAGGCTGCTGAAAAGATCGTGTTGGTGCATGTGCTAGGCAGTGCTTTTACGCAAGCTTTGGAGGCTTTATGCATGCAATTAGCGATGCCTTTAACCATCGTCCAATCCCGTGCGGGTGCTTATGGGATTGAAGTGGCTTATCCCAATCCGACAAATTTTGGAGCTGATCGGTTTGTGGGTTTATTAGCAGCCCGTAAGCTCTTAGGCGCACAGGCAGCGATTATGATTGATGCCGGTACAGCTGTCACCATTGATGCCATACAAGCAGATGGTAAACATTTAGGCGGTGTCATTCTGCCCGGTTTACAACTGCTAAGTGATGCTCTAATTCGCCGCACGCAAGCTGCGCATATGTCCGCAACTCCTTTTGATCATCCTAAAGTCTTCAATGACAATACCTTGCAAGGAATGGGGAGTGGCTGCTTATTGAGCTTAGTCGGTGCGCTGGAAGGGATTTGTATGCGCATGCAGGAGCAAATGTCAGAGCCTGCACAAGTATTACTCTGCGGGGGCGATACTACACGTTTAAGCCCACAGTTACGCCTAGCACATCAAGCCTGTCCTGATGCTTTAATGGAGGGCTTACAGTATGTGGCGGAGCAAGATGCATGCAAGCGTTGCTAGTGATGTTGGTGCTGCTGAATCTGGGGGTTTTGGCACTAACTATCTGGGGGCCAGAGGATGTACCTGAACCGATTCCGTTGACTGAAACGAATATTCCAAGTCTGAAGCTCGTTAAAGATGCAGCGCCAGCGGTGTATAGTAGTGCTACCGGACATTCCCCTAGTAGTTGCTACACCATTGGCCCCTATTTAAGCCAAAGGGTCGCGGGTGAAGTGCTGAATAAAGTGCGTAATTATGGCTTATCAGTGGCTTTACGCTCTTTGCAAACTACGGAAGTTCTAAATTATTTAGTCTATATCCCACCGTTGCCCACACGTGCTGAAGCGGAAGCGGTAGTAGCGGATATGCAGCGCTTTGAGGTAAAAGAACCTTTAGTCATTGATGCGGGGCCTTATGAACATGCAATTTCTTTAGGTTTTTTTGAAGATTTGAATAAAGCTAAGCGGCACACTGAATACATCCGCTATTTAGGCTACGATGCGCGTTACACCGAACAGAAAACACCCCGTGAAGTACAATGGTTGGATTATGACGAGCCGTTTGGGAGCAATACACCCGTCAAGCTCTGGAGTGAGGCGATTGATCCGAACTTACGCCTACAAGTGCTACCGCGTGCTTGCACAACCAGCCCAGCAAGCTAAATAAAAATTTGGAGGAGGATACGATGGAGCCAACTACACCTTTATGGTCACCTAGCCCTGAGCGCATGGATGCTGCTTTAATCGAAGATTTCATTCAGTTCGTGCAAGATCGCAGCGGACACCATTTAAAAAACTATCCAGAACTCTATCAATGGTCGATTGATAACAGCGCAATATTCTGGTCGGCTGTTTGGGATTTTTCCAAGCTCGTTGGTGACAAAGGTTCGCGTATTTTAGTCGATGGTGAGGATATTGAGCGTGCGCAATGGTTTCCTGATGCCCAATTGAATTTTGCAGAAAACCTGCTGCGTGAGCCTGTGACGGGTAAAGATACCATTGTCATTGAATTTAAAGCAGAAGACCAAGTACGCTCCAGTCTGACTTATGGGCAGCTTTATGATCAAGTTTCACGGGTTGCCAATTGGTTAAGCTCACAGGAGGTCGTGAAAGGGGATCGAGTCGCAGGCTATTTGCCGAATATGCCAGAAACAATAGTTGCCATGCTCGCGGCCACTAGTTTAGGCGCAATTTGGACTTCAACTTCACCCGATTTTGGTGAGGATAGTGTGATTGAACGCTTTGGACAAACTACACCGAAGATACTATTTGCAACGGATGGCTATTTCTATAATGGCAAGCGGATTGATATTCGCGCTAAAGTCGAAGCGGTTAAGCGAGCGTTATCCAGCCTAGTGCAAACCGTGGTGATTCCCTTATTAGGCTCGAGCACGGAGTTACCGGGTTTGGCTTGGGACAGCGTGCTAGAAACGAAGTCTTCGGAAGAAATCAATTTTGTCCGCTGCGGCTTTAATGATCCGCTGTATGTATTGTATTCATCAGGCACAACCGGCAAACCAAAATGCATTACGCATAAAATCGGTGGTGTGCTGCTCCAGCATCTCAAAGAGCATCAACTCCAAAGCGATGTGCGCCCGGGTGATAAAGTTTTCTATTTCACCACTTGTGGTTGGATGATGTGGAACTGGCTTGCAAGTGCTTTGGCTTCACAGGCCACCGTTATACTGTACGATGGCTCACCTTTTTATCCGAATGGCAATGTGTTGTGGGATTATGCACAAGAAGTCGGTGTTACTTTGTTTGGTACTTCCGCTAAATATTTGGAAGCACTTAACAAAGCGGGGCTTGAACCGATTAAAACCCACAACTTATCTACAGTACGCACCTTATGTTCCACAGGCTCAGTACTCGCACCTGAAAGCTTTGATTACGTCTACCGCTCAATCAAGCAGGATGTGTGCTTGTCTTCGATTTCAGGTGGGACGGATATTGTTTCTTGTTTTGTCTTAGGTTGCCCCATTCTGCCGGTGTATCGTGGCGAGACGCAGTGCCGTGGTTTAGGGATGGCGGTTGATGTTTTCAATGATGAAGGCCAGTCAGTAGTGGGTGAGAAGGGCGAATTAGTTTGTACGAAGACTTTTCCTAGCCAGCCGGCCTTTTTTTGGGGGGATGAGAGCGGGCAAAAATATCATGATGCTTATTTTGCTCGTTTCCCCAATGTCTGGCATCACGGTGATTATGTAGAGCTTACCGAACACGGTGGGGTGATTATTTTTGGGCGCTCAGATGCGACTTTAAATCCGGGTGGCGTGCGCATTGGTACGGCGGAAATTTATCGCCATGTTGAACAATTGGAAGAAGTACTCGAAAGTATCGCGATTGGGCAAGATTGGGATAATGATGTGCGGGTAGTCTTGTTTGTCGTGTTGCGTGAAGGCTATAGCTTAGACGAGGCTTTGAAAAAGAAAATCCGTGACACGATTCGTACTCAATGCACTCCTCGCCATGTACCGGCAAAAATTATGCAAGTGACTGCCATACCGCGCACTAAATCCGGCAAGATTGTCGAATTAGCAGTACGTGAAGTGGTGCATAATCGCCCCGTGAAAAATACTCATGCCTTGGCGAATCCGGAGGCTTTGGAGTTGTATCGGGATTTGGCGGAGTTGCAGGTTTAGGCTAAAAAATATAAAAGAGCCAGTTAGATAGCCCATTCTAACTGGTCTTATTTCAGCTTTTACCAACAGCGACTTTGAAGTTTCTTTAACACATGTAGTTTAAGCTAGCTATACAGGACTGCCCATTCCGCAAATTGGCTACAAGTCTTTGAAGTTCTAAGTATACCCATCACTTAGTTAAGGTATTGCGATGTCTTAACTTGGGTGCTACGGATATTTTTTCCTAAATGGCTTACAATAAGCACCTTAATTTCTGACCCAAGTCTGATTCATGTTACGCATCACTGAACTGCGCTTACCTTTAGAACATAGCCCTGAAGCTTTACCTGCTGCGATCTTAGAAAAACTTGCGCTTTCAGCAGTCGATTTAGTGAGCTTCACCATCTTCAAACGGGGCTACGATGCGCGCAAACGGGATGCCATTATTTTAGTTTACACCTTGGATATAGAGCTGGTTAATGAAGCTGAGGTATTAATGCGTTTTGCAAAAGACCCACATGTTTCAGTCAGTCCGGATACGAGTTATCACTTTGTGGCTCAAGCACCTAAAACACTCCCACATCGACCGCTGATTGTGGGTTTTGGCCCCTGTGGAATGATGGCTGGACTAGTACTCGCCCAAATGGGTTTCCAACCGATTATTTTAGAGCGCGGTAAAAAGGTTCGGGAGCGTACTAAAGATACTTGGGGTTTATGGCGTAAAGGTGTGCTTAATCCAGAGTCGAATGTGCAATTTGGCGAAGGGGGAGCAGGGACTTTTTCCGATGGTAAGCTGTATAGCCAAATCAAAGACCCGAAGCATTATGGGCGCAAAGTTTTAACAGAGTTCGTGAAGGCGGGTGCTCCAGAGGAGATTTTATATGTGAGCAAGCCGCATATTGGTACCTTCCGCTTAGTGAAAATGGTCGAGCATATTCGTGCGCAAATCGAAGCTTTAGGTGGAGAGATTCGCTTTCAGCAGCAGGTGACCGATGTATTGATTGAAAACGGGCAGATGCATGGCGTGATCCTCGCAAATGGTGAGGAGTTACGTAGTGATCATGTGATTTTAGCCTTAGGACATAGTGCTCGTGATACTTTCAAAATGCTGTTTGAGCAGGAAGTTTTTATGGAGGCAAAACCTTTCTCCATAGGCTTTCGCATTGAGCATCCACAAAGCTTAATCGACCAAGCCCGTTTTGGTAAACAGGCGGGTAATGAGTTGTTAGGCGCGGCGGATTATAAGCTGGTGCATCATGCCAAAAACGGGCGTTCGGTATATAGCTTTTGTATGTGTCCGGGGGGGCAAGTCGTCGCTGCGACTTCAGAGGAAAAACGTGTTGTCACGAATGGTATGAGCCAATATTCACGGGCAGAGCGCAATGCCAATGCCGGAATTGTGGTAGGCATTGTGCCTGAGGATTACCCGGGTAACGTGTTGGCGGGTTTAGATTTTCAGCGGAAATGGGAGTCGCGCGCTTTTGAATTAGGTGGCGAGTCTTATCAAGCGCCCGCACAATTAGTCGGTGATTTCATTAAAGGTCTTCCTTCTAAACAATTAGGCAAGGTCGAACCCTCTTATCAACCCGGTGTGCATTTAACGGATTTAGCGACCAGTTTGCCTTCTTATGCGATTGAGGCTGTGCGCGAGGCCTTGCCTGCTTTTGATAAACAGATCAAAGGTTTTTCGATGTATGATGCCGTATTGACCGGTGTGGAAACCCGCACTTCCTCGCCGCTACGGATTACCCGTGGGCACGATTTCCAAAGCTTAAATGTCAAAGGCTTATATCCAGCCGGTGAGGGGGCAGGGTATGCGGGGGGGATTTTATCCGCTGGCGTGGATGGGATTCGGGTGGCCGAGGCGGTGGCTTTGAGTATGCAGACAAAGTAGCTAATCGGTGACTATCTAGGGTAGTCACCGTAGCCTTAACTCAAGCCCAACGATACCAATCATCAATGCCTAAAGCTCGACCCCAACTATCAATCAGCTCACGATCTAAAGTCTCATCAAAAATCTGATTCATGCAGGCATCGAGCAATAAAGTCGCGGCTGCTTCCATACCCACGGTTTGATAGGGGGCGAAAATATCAGGGATTTCAAATAGAGTAGCGACCATTAAAGCTTGCGCCGCATTCATTACCTGATTAGCACGCAGCAAAGTACGCGGGAACATATCCGGTGTCATTTGTAAGCAGCCAATATGCTCAACGACTTGATTAATCAGGGATTGCCGCTGAGTCGCGTGTAGTTCTTCATAGTCACGATACAAGGCAATATCAATCAGCATCCCCACGGGCATGGAGCGTAATTGAGTCAATACGCCACCCATCACATGCTCACTAAAGTTTTCACGCTGGTTAATGGGAATTTGTGGATGTAGATCCAGCAGTTCTTTTTTGACAGGGGCTAAAGCGGCAGGTTCAGGTTTGAGATTAGCGCGTTCCGTTTCTGGCATTTGAAATTGATGCAGGACAAAAGCCGCTTGCCACGCAATTAAATAATTATTTTCATCGCTCGGTAGGCGCAGCACAATTTCATGTTGCTCACGGCCTTCACGTCCCGCGATTTTGACGCTGGAAGAGATAGGTAAATTATAATCGTAAACAATATCGAAACCTGCACCGCTCAGTGCTGTAGCTTTATCGAGCAAGGTTTGAGTACTTTTGGGGTAAGCCGTCATAATAGATCCAGTGTGCTGCTCACTCTGCAAAGCAGCAAGCAGCTTGCTTGAGGAGTTAGATTAACGAGTAATAATCGTGCCCATGCCTTGATCGGTCAGCAACTCTAATAACAATGCGTGCTCAACTCGACCATCAATAATACAAGCATTATTTGCCCCACCGCGAATCGCATCAATCGCACAGTTGAGTTTGGGTAACATCCCACCGTGAATCGTGCCGTCATCCATTAAGCGCCGAATATCTTCTTGCGATAGAGACGTGAGCAATTTACCTTGTTTATCCAATACACCGGGGATATTCGTGAGGAGCAGTAAACGTTCAGCTCCTAAAACTTCAGCAATTTTACCCGCAACTAAATCAGCATTGATATTATAAGTTGTTCCATCTAAACCAACCCCAATCGGTGCGACCACAGGAATAAAGCGATCTTCATCTAGGAGACGCAAGAAGCGTGAATTGATTTTTGTGACTTCACCGACATGACCTAAATCGACCTCTTCCAGTTCGCCTTGGACATTTTTGGTTTTCATCGCCATTTTTTCCGCGATGATGGTGTGCCCGTCTTTGCCCGTTAAACCTACAGCTCGCCCACCGGCTTGATTAATCATATTGACGATCTGCTTGTTGACTAAGCCACCAAGTACCATCTCCACTACATCCATAGTTTCAGCATCGGTGACGCGCATGCCTTCGATGAAGCGGCTTTCTTTACCTAAGCGATTCAGCATTTCGCCAATTTGAGGGCCGCCACCGTGTACCACAACCGGATTAATGCCAATTTGCTTTAACAGCACAATGTCACGCGCAAAGCCAAGCTGAAGTTTCTCTTCAGTCATCGCATTACCGCCGTATTTCACCACAATGGTTTTACCCGCATAGCGCTGAATATAAGGCAAGGCCTCGACGAGAATTTTTGCGGTATCGTGAGCATCATGTGCCATAGCGAAACTGTCCTAGGTCAAGCTGAAATGGCCGCAAGTATAGCGAGTTTGTCAGCCTTAGAAAATTAATCTTCACGCCTAATCCTGCTATATTGCTCCTAAGACTTAGAAGAGATCAGACATGGATTACGAAATTATTATCGCGGGCGGTGGCATGGTCGGTGCGGCTTTAGCTTGTTTGCTGGGTCAAGTAGGGAAACAAGTCGCGGTGTTAGAAGCAGCGGTTCCACCAGCATTCTCCGTGGATGATCCTTTCGATAATCGGGTGTCAGCTTTGAGCCGTGCTTCACAACGTCTACTGGAGCAAGCGGGTGCTTGGGACAACGTCTTAAAAATGCGTGCAAGCCCTTATGAAGCTATGCAGGTCTGGGATGCGACGGGTTCTGGAATGATTCGCTTTGAAGCAGCAGAAATTGGTGAACCCGATTTAGGGCATATTGTTGAGAATCGCGTGTTGCAATTAGCTTTATTAACGACTTTAAAAAGATACCCTAGTGTCGAGGTTTTGTGTCCAGCGCGTTTAAGTGGTTTTGAACTGAGTCAACAGCAGATTCAAGTACACTTAACCGATGGGTCTTGTTTAAGCGCTCAACTTTTAGTCGGTGCGGATGGTGCTCAGTCAGTGGTGCGGAGTTTAGCCGAGTTACCTTATGAGGTGTCAGACTATGCACAAAAAGCAGTGGTCTGTACGGTTTATACCGCTTTGCCCCATCTAGAAACGGCTTGGCAGCGTTTCCAAACGACTGGGCCAGTGGCCTTTTTGCCCTTACCCGATCCATATGCTTGCTCTATTGTTTGGACTTTACCCGCTGATCAAGCGGATGCCGCTTTGCTGTGGGATGAGGTACGCTTTCAACGTGAACTGGGTCAGGCTTTAGATTTTCGCTTAGGTGAGATTATCAGCATTGGCGAGCGTGCTGCCTTTCCCTTACGGGGTTTACATGTGCAAAGCTATGTTTGTGAACGAGTTGCTTTGTTAGGTGATGCGGCGCATACCATTCATCCGCTAGCAGGGCAGGGTGTTAATTTAGGTTTTAAAGATGCTCAGGCTTTAGCCGAGCTGATTGTAGCTAACGAAAGTATTGATTATGGCTCTTTGAAGTTATTACGCCGCTATGAGCGTGCCCGGCGTGGTGACAATCTTTTGACGCAAAAAGCGATGGAAGGTTTTAGTCTATTGTTTGGGAATACACTTGCGCCTTGGCAACTATTAAGGAATCAAGGCTTAACTACTGTTAATCACTTATCACGACTCAAATATCAACTGGCAAAACGGGCGATGGGTTTGTAGTTGATGCTGGAGTATTAGCAGTTAACAGAGTAGGTAAATGTGGTTTGGCTTGTTGTTGTTCTTGGATCAACAAGCTGAGGGTTTGCACAAAATCTTGAACTTTTTTGCGCTGCGGACGGTTTTGCCAAATATATAAAAAATTTTCACGTGTATGAAGATGCCGAAAAATTACTAAACGGGTAGTGTATAAAAAGAAGCGATAGCCTAGTACGAGTGTGGTGGCTGCTAAAATTCCAGCCAAAATATATAGAGCTAGCATGTCTTTGAGAACTGCCCAATAAAATACAAACCCTGCTAAGGCACCAATGAATAAACTATGAAATAACCACTTGATTGAGAAGGATGCTGAATAAGTGGGTGAGGGGTCAAGGACACTGAGGGGGATCTGTGTTTCGTGTAAGCGTCCGATAGAACGCTCCCGAACTAGCAAAGACTCAGGGGCTTTGATGATAAATTCACGGCTACCAAATAATAAGTGTCGTTGTTTAAGGGTATTGTAATTCGTTGGCGCTTGCATTGCTATGAATTTACTCTGTTAAAATGGCAATCTTTGCCTAAAGTATAAGGGGATCAAAAGAAGTCCACAGGCTTTTCCGATAGTCTGTGTGCCTAAGGTGGCTACCGTATGTGAAAAAAACGCTTAAATATTCAGCGTTTTGACTATCATTATGGTTAGCTTGGTTAGAAAATAGTCTTAAACCCCAGCAGAAAGGACTCTGTTTAAGCATAAGACTAGGAAGACAATAAGAAAAAATAGCGCTGTTGACCTGTCATGGAGTGTGAGTTATGAGAGGCGAAAAAAAGGGCATGTATTGTAGAACATTACTGGTGGGTGCTGTATTAACTTGGCAAACACTATCTGTAGCGGCTGATCCTGCAGTTTTGGAGGAGGATGGTATCGTAAAGTTAGTGGCAACTTTGCAGAACAATCCGGCCTTCACGAACGTCTTGTGGAAAGTTTATCGCATCGATGATATGCGGCATCCTGTAGAGACTATTGCGCGGCATACGGCTACTTTAAACTTACGCCCCGGCGCTTATAAAGCCGTCGCGGTGCTAAACAATAAAGAACGCAGCCGTGCTTTTCAGTTAAAATCTAAGAGTAATACCGAAGTGGTATTGTCGATGGATTAACTGATGAGAAGGAATGTGTATGCCTTTGAAAGCTGATCGCTATGCGGTCATTGGGAACCCTATTGCACATAGTAAGTCCCCCTTGATTCACCGTTTATTTGCTGAGCAAACGCAACAGTACCTCGACTATCAGGCAGTACTCGTGCCACTAGGTGAGTTTGAGTCAAGAGTGGGTGAGTTATTTGCACAGGGTCTACGTGGGTGTAATGTCACCATTCCATTTAAGCAAAATGCTTGGGCTATTGCGCATGAGCGCAGTTCTTATGCGCAAATTGCTGGGGCGTTAAATACTTTAATGTTGTGCCCCGATCAAAGTATTTATGGGCATAACACGGACGGCTTAGGCATGATGCGTGATCTCTTAGTTAATAAGCGAGTCACTATTCAAGGCAAAAAGGTTTTGGTTTTGGGCGCCGGTGGAGCCGTGCGTGGCATTATTCAACCTTTACTCGAAGCGCAACCGGCGCTAGTTCAGTTAGCGAATCGAACGGCATTGACTGCCAGTGAGTTAGTGCAGGATTTTAAGTCATTTGGTGAAATCAACGGAGGCGGTTTTGATTCGATTTCTGGTTCATTTGATCTTGTCATTAACGGGACTGCAGCGAGTTTACAAGGGGCAATGCCTGACTTGCCCTCTTCTTGCATAGTCGAAGGGGCTGTCTGCTATGATATGATGTATGCCAAGGAGCCGACACCGTTTATGCGCTGGGCTTATGAGCAGCGAGCAGGGCAAGTGTTTGATGGTCTAGGTATGCTCATTGAACAAGCTGCCGAAGCTTTTCAGTTATGGCGGGGTATTCGTCCAGATACAGCACCTGTATTTGCTGCACTTAGACCCATTTAAATTGCAGTTGGTAATTCGTAGCCTTTTGCTCTTAGCATACTACACAAAGCAATCAGGGGAAGGCCAATCAAGGCTGTTGGGTCATCTCCTCGCATTTTTTTAAATAAACTAATCCCTAGCCCTTCAGATTTAAAGCTCCCCACACAATTATATGGCTGTTCACGTTGTAGATAATTTTCAATCTCTACAGCTTGCAAGGTGCGAAATTCAACGGCATAGGCAATAACTTCTAATTGGAAACTCTGCTCTTGGCTATCGTATAAGCAGAGTCCAGTTAGAAACTTAACAGTTCTGCCTGATGATGCTTGTAATTGTTGTGTTGCATTCTCATGGCTGTGAGGTTTGCCTAGAATCTGTTCACCTAAAACAGCACATTGATCAGAGCCAATAATTAAAGCAGTCGGGTGATAGGCTGCAATAGCTTCAGCTTTTTGTTGTGCTAAGCGTGCCACCATCATGTGAGCTTCTTCTTGGTCGAGGCGTGTTTCCTCAATATCTGGAGCTGCTGTAGTAAAGGGAATCTGAAGTCTCTGCAATAATTCACGACGATAAATTGAGGTTGAGGCTAGAACCAATGGTTTTTGCATGAAAGCTCCTCATATAAACTAAAGCATCTAAAAAGATCGCGCATCTTACGCTAAGTAGCCATTCTCAAATAGCTTTTGCAGGAATAAACTGTGATTTTTCTTTACACTATAGCCATAGGATTCATATAATCGCGCGCTTATGTCGAACAGGTTACCTATTGAAGTTAATCCTTTCCGTATGATTGAGCAGCGCCGTAGTTTATTGGGCGGTTTGCCATTGCAGCAGTTACCACGTGTACGTGAGTTAGCAGCAGAATCAACGGATAGTGAATTTGTAGTGGAAATGATTTTTACTCATTCTGCGAGCGGTTTACCGCTGATTACAGGATCAGTAAAAGGCGAGCTAGTTTTAAGCTGCCAGCGTTGTTTAGAACCTGTAGGAGTGAAGGTTGATACGCAAATCAATGTTGTGTTGACCACATCCCAAGTAGATCGTGAGCCTGAAGAAGAGGGTTACGAGCTGTATATCGTCGACGACGAGCGTATTTTCGTGCGGGATTTTATAGAAGATGAAATTCTTTTAGCCTTGCCCGTAGTACCTCGGCATGAGCATTGTCAACCGGTAAAGCCGCTATTTGAAGGCTCGCCCGCTGACTTGGAAGATTCGGCTGCAGAAGAAAAAGCAAATCCTTTTGCTGCTTTAAAAGACTGGAAGAAATCGGAGTAAAATTGCTATGGCAGTCCAACAAACTCGTAAATCACGTGCTAAGCGTGACATGCGTCGTGCACATGATGCATTGACCGCTCGTACCACTTCAGTAGACCAAACTTCAGGTGAAACTCATCTGCGTCATCATATGACTGCTGGTGGTTTTTATCGTGGTCGTCAAATCATTAAAACTGCTGTTGAAGTAGACGACGAAGAGCAAGATCAAGCGTGATGATGAAGGCTTGGCCTGATCAGAAGGTTGTTGAATAAAAATCGCGGGCTTTGACCCGCGATTTTTTTGTAGGAGAGAGCAGCATGGGTACTTGGTACCGCATTGCTTTAGACGCGATGGGTGGCGATCACGGGCTTAGTGTCGTGATTCCTGCTGCCAAAAAAGCATTAGCAAATCACGAAGATATTGCTCTGATTTTAGTGGGCGATGAGCAACAGATCCGTGCGAGTTTAGGTTCGCATGCTCTCACGGAAGGAGATCGGTTACAGGTTAAACATGCATCTCAAGTGGTGACGATGGACGATTTGCCCGCCTTAGCCTTAAAAAGCAAAAAAGATTCCTCTATGCGGATTGCGATTAATCTAGTAAAAGAAGAACAGGCGGATGCGGTGGTGAGTGCGGGTAATACCGGAGCCTTGATGGCTACCGCGCGCTTTGTCTTAAAAATGCTCCCCGGCATTGATCGCCCTGCCATTTGTACGGTGATGCCTTCCTTAAATGGGCATACACATATGCTGGATTTAGGCGCGAATGTTGATTCCTCGGCTGAGCACCTCTACCAATTTGCCTTAATGGGTTCAGAGTTGAGTAAAGCGATTGATGAAATCCCTAGCCCACGAGTGGGATTGCTAAATATCGGTCAAGAAGCTATTAAAGGCAATGAGCAAGTTAAGGCAGCGAATTCTTTATTAGAAGATTCATCCTTGAACTACATTGGCTATGTAGAAGGTGATGATATTTATTTGGGCGAAGTGGACGTGATTGTCTGCGATGGTTTCGTAGGAAATGTAGCGCTAAAAACCAGTGAAGGTTTAGCTAAGCTTATTTCTTCCAAGCTCAAAGGCAGTTTCACCCGAAATTGGCTGAGTAAAATGGCTGGCTTAATCTCCATGCCTGTATTGAATAATTTTCGACAAGAAATTGACCCACGACGTTATAATGGGGCCAGTTTATTAGGTTTGCAGGGTATTGCTGTGAAAAGTCATGGTGGGGCAGACAGTTTAGCGTTTGCCAATGCCATTAGCATTGCTCGCACAGAAATTATTAAGCAAGTGCCGCAGCGGATTAATAAGCAAATCGCGGCCTTGCTAGAAGGACAAACAGTATGAGTTATGCACGCATTATTGGTACCGGTAGCTATTTACCGCCAAGGGTAGTCACTAACCGTGAGTTGGAGTCAACCGTTGATACTAATGATGAGTGGATTGTTGAACGTACTGGTATACGCCAACGACATGTTGCGGAGACTGAGACAGCTTGCGATTTAGCTGAAGTGGCGGCGCAACGCGCTTTAGAAATGGCCGGTAAGCGTCCTGAAGATATTGATCTGATTGTGATGGGTACTTCCACCCCTGATTTGGTTTTTCCAAGTACAGCTTGTTTATTGCAAGGGCGCTTAGGGATTTCGACAGGTGCAGCTTTTGATGTGAATGCAGCCTGTTCGGGCTTTATTTATGCACTAGGCGTGGCGCATAATTTCATGAAGGCAGGCACTAGCAAATGTGCTTTAGTGGTCGGTAGCGAAGTAATGACGCGCATTCTCGACTGGAATGACCGCACCACTTGTGTCCTATTTGGTGATGGTGCAGGTGCTCTTGTCCTAGAGGCTTCCGATGAACCTGGTATTCTCTCCACCCATTTACATTCCGATGGCAAATATGAGCATCTGCTCAATGTGTCTGCAGGCATCTCGCGTAATCATCACCTACTCCGCGAAACGGGTGCTTTCTTACAAATGAAAGGCAATGAAGTCTTCAAAATGGCAGTCAATACTTTAGGCCGGATTGTGGATGAAACCCTTGAGGCCAATCAACTGACTAAGGCTGATATTGATTGGCTCGTACCCCATCAAGCGAATATCCGCATTATTCAAGCGACTGCAAAAAAGCTGAATATGCCGATGGAGCGTGTGGTGGTGACGGTCGGCGAGCATGGTAATACCTCTTCAGCTTCTATTCCTTTAGCATTGGATGCAGCAATACGTGATGGGCGAATTCAGCGTGGTGATATGCTGTTGCTGGAAGCGTTTGGTGGTGGCTTTACTTGGGGTTCGGCTTTAGTGCGCTATTAAGCATAAAGTGGTAGTTTTTTTAAAAGAAGGCTGGATTTCGATTCTGGCCTTCTTTTTCAAAGCTAGTCTGATTAGGTGTATTGTTTTAATCAGGTGAACTGAGTCTTCCTTGATCCTTAAACTATTGCTGTTTCTTGTATGGTATCAGCAGCATCTACTTCCGTATCACTAATCGCTCTATCTTTTTTATACTTGAAGCGAAATTCTCCCTTATTGGCACTTTTAAGCGCTTCGTTCACTTCATCATAGAAGGGATAGCAATTTTCATGTTCGACCCCACTCATCATGACCCAACCACGAGATCGAGTGACGGCGACCAGTAGTTGATTTCTCATGAGTGTTTCGCTTTCTTTTTCAGCAACCATATCCATGCCGACAACATACACAATATCAGCTTCATTACCTTTTGCACGCACAACTCTTGAGATAGTGACACCACCCTTATGCCAAAAAGCATCTGGATCATTATCTGGATATTTAGGGTTTGGTTGATTCAAGCGAGTGCTGCTGGCTACAAAAATATCAATTCCCGATGATATCAGAAAACAGGCAACATATTCTTCAAGCTTTATAGCTTCATAGCTATCTCCAAGAATAACCACTAAAATTCCACGTTCTGGTGGGATATTTTCGACTCCTAAATTATATTTTATATTTTCCGCTAAGTGCCTGAGTTCTTCTTGACGAGAAGGGTAGTGCTTAAATTGAATACAATCTTTTCCATAAAGACGATGAATAGGATTAGGGGAGTTTTTATCTGGTCTTCTTAGAGCAATGTCAGTATCTTTTTTTCTAAAATCGCCCGCGACCTCATAACCAATATCTTCCCAATCCTCTTTTTTTGTTATCCCATAAAGCATTCCATTCTGTCTCATAACTCCCATACTTAAACCTTGAGCGAGCATTAAAACTGATTTAGGCGTGCGGAAGCAGCGCCTCATAATATGGCTTTTTTTAATACCACCTTTGTAGCTACCTATTAGCATAGAGCTATCACCAAAAAAATCTTTGGCTTTAGGTGCTTTTAAGGTATCCAAACTTTGGGCTTCATCATAAGCCCATATTAAGCGGCGCTGCTTATCATCATTAGAGTCACATTTTCTTAGTGATTGATAAATTAACCAGTAAATAGGTTGTTTCCCTTCATATTTTAGTTGATCATTATCAATGATTAAATCTTGCCCTTCATCAATCAGCACAGCATCAAATAACGGTGTAAGATGTTTACCACTCTTTAGTAGTTGGCAACAAACATCAGCAAGTCCTTCATTTGGAAGTTTGTAAAGTGTATTTTGGACAGTCAATGGCTGAATACCATGTTTTTCACAAATATAGCGATAGATTCCAGCACGATTTTTTGCACCCCATGCGTGAAAAATTTTTAATTTTGAACGAACTCGGTCATTATAGCCAAGATCTCCATTAGTAAAATGCCGTAACCACTGATCAATAGTGCTTTCCATTTGCTCATAAAGTGATCGAGTAAAAAAGACTAAGGCAACATCCCAATCAGGATGTTTTAAATGCATATGCACTGCTTTTTGGCAGAGTAATATTGTTTTGCCTGAACCAGCAACACCACGGATTCGTTGTACTCCTGGAGGAATTTCCATAGCTATACTTAATTGCTGTATGTCAAGTGAATAAATGCCTTGGCGTATTTTGTTAAGAAGGTCAATGCGAATATTGCCTGCATTAATATTATCGGACTGAATCTCAACTGGAGGTTTTCGCATGGCTTGCGAGCCACCTATCACTGATAATAATAGAGGCCATTCATAACTGCTAAGATTGCTGCCAATTTGGACAGGTGGTGTATTTTCAAAATTTCTAAGCAAGGCTACTAAGCCGAGTTGATTAGAAAATAATATAGGTGGGCATGATATAAGATGATCAAAACCCTTAGTTTTCCAGTCAGATTCTGTAATATTGGGTAAAGCAATCAAGGCACGTCCTCGTACTTGGCGACGTAGTTTTTGCTCCCTATCAGTTCTGCCTAGTAGGGCAAATAAATAGTCTTCTGCTTGTGCATACGGGCTACCAGTTTTTTCATAAAAATTGTTGTAAGTCCACTGATGTCCATCAATCGACTGAATTTGATCTATTCTTAGGCTTTTCACTTCAATGACTAGGATGCCTAGCTCACGGTCAATGAGTAAAATATCAGGCTCTTTACGTTTTTCGCCAAGCTTAGAAAAAATGGGGTAACGCCAGAAACCGAGGCACTCCCTACCACTAAAGGCAGTTTTGCAGGCGTTCCAGATTTTTTGCTCACCTGACATACCATCTTTGGAAATACTTTCTGTTTCAATGAATGTTGATAAAGACTTATTGCTAATCTCACCGGCTATTTCATTAGAAGTTATTGTAGTTATTAGAGCTGTCATGTTTTAGTCCATCAATAATAGGAGTGGTAGGTAATTTAAAAGAGCTTAATCAACACACCAGTAATAAACTTTTCTGTAAGATTATCTTAATAATTAAAACAGCACAGATATAGGTGATAAAGTGTATCTTTGATGTTAAGTAAGCGGTTTTCTGAACTAAGCCAATGAGCTTAAGGCAGATGCTTAAATGATCTGCTAGACTGCGGTTTTATTTGCAGGAGTGCTACTAATGGCTCTCGAAATCGAGCATAAATTTCTTCTTGTTTCCGACGAGTGGCGTAGTTTAGTCAATCGTTCTGAGGTCTTTCGCCAAGGCTATCTGAGCAATAACCCAGCTGCTTCGGTGCGAGTGCGAATTGCGGATGATAAGGCTACCTTGAATATCAAAGGTATGACGATTGGCACGCATCGTCCCGAATACGAATACAGTATTCCCTTACAAGATGCGGCTGAGTTATTGGATCAACTCTGTGCGCGCCCAATCATTGAGAAAACTCGCCATTTTGTAGAATTTGCAGGTAAAACTTGGGAAGTGGATGAGTTTGCAGGTGAAAATGCAGGTTTGATCGTAGCTGAAGTTGAATTAGACACCGTGGACGAAGCCTTTCAAAAGCCTGCTTGGGCAGGACAGGATGTATCGGGGATTGAGCGTTATTACAATGTTAGCTTGCTCAAATACCCTTATAGCCACTGGACGGAAGCTGAGAAAATTCATGGTGCTTAAAGCGGTGTTATTTGATCATGATGGCACTTTGGTGGATTCTGAAGGTGTGCATTATCAAATGTGGCTGGAAGTGCTTAAACCATATGGAGTGAGTATTTCAGCCGAGCAATACATGCAGATTTATTCCGGTATGCCGACTGTCGATAATGCGATTGATTTAATTCAGCGCTTTCAGTTAGTAGCTTCTGTGAATGAGTTAGTTGCTAAGAAATTAGCAATCGCCCATGCCTATTTGGAAAATAATGCCTTTCCTTTAATGGCGGGTGCACAAGATATTCTCGATTATTTTCAGCAGCAGCCCACTATTCAGCAAGCCATTGTTACGGGGGCAGGCGCGCAAATTGTGAATGCGACGGTGCGCTATCATCAATTAGCGGCATATTTTGCGACTATCGTCTCGTTTGATGATGTGGCACAGAGTAAACCAGCACCGGATTGCTATTTACTGGCTTTGCGACGCTTAGGTTTAGCGGCCGCAGAATGTATTGCAATTGAAGATACTGAGCATGGGGTAGCGGCTGCCGTGAGTGCGGCTATTCCTTGTATTGCAATTCCGAATGCGCAATCGGTGCGCCATGATTTTTCTAAAGCCGTGGCGGTATTGCCGAATTTAGCAGCGGCACAAGTTTGGATTCAAGAGCATTATCAATGGGTGGTTTAGCTTAATACCTTGGGTATTTTTCGGGCAATAGTTTTTAAGCTGTGATAAAAATACGAGCCTGAGTGTTTTTTCAATAGGGCTTAATCATGGGCTATTTACCCGCTTATGTACTCGCTGCTTATTATAATGATGCACGTCTGAATATCTGGTCTTGTTTAAATGATGTGCGCCAAAAATTGGGTAAGCAAGTTTTAGACAATGATGATCAGATTGTCAGTGCCATCAAAGAGTTAGGTTTAAGTAAGGCTACACCGGAAGATCAAGCACGTATTATTCGCTATTTGCATGAGCGCTTTGGTTTTTTGGGCGTATTGATGGATCCCGCCAAAGGAAAAAATAATCAGCGAAATAAAGACCAAGCCACGCCTTTACCGCGTTATTATGAAGAGCGTTTAATTTGGTTATTTTCGTTAGTCAATGAATTACGTAATGCCTTTGTCCATCCCACGGATGGTGAATATAAAATTCCGCGTCTCGTGCATCGACGGCTCTATTTTTTATTGAGTCGGGTTTATGATGCGAGTTTTCATGTGGTTAAAGCGCGGTTTGGGCAGAGCACCGCCACAATGCAAGTCTTCATGCGTTGTGATCAGAAGGGTAAGCCCAAATCCTATCAGCGATTTCCATTCGCCTTATGCAGTGATCCCTTAAATGCAACTACACAGACCGACTTACCACAATCACAAGTGCTGTATGCGTTTGGGCAGGTATTGTTTTGCTCGCTGTTTTTAGAAAAAAGCCAGAGTGCTGAATTAGCTAAGGCTTTTTGGGAGCTAGCACCTGCTAAATTGCAAGCGGCTTGGAGCGTGGAGCAGCGCAAGATTATTCGTGAAATCTTGGCCGTGTATCGAGTGCGTTTACCTTTGCAACGCTTACAGTCAACCGATTCATTAGCAGCACTGACTTTGGACAGCTTAGCGGAGTTAGCGCGTTGCCCTGTGGCGTTATTTGAAACGCTAAGCCCTAGCGATCAGGCACGCTTTCGCTTTGAGGCGGAGTTAGGAAACGACACAGAGCAAGAAGATGCGAGTTCAGTGCTGTTTACGCGCAGTCGAGAAGACCGTTTTCCTAGTTTGATGATGCGCTTTTTAGATTTTGATCCAGACAATCGCTTACGTTTTGGAGTGGATTTAGGGCAACTGCATTATCATGTGCGTTTAAAAGCGGCTGAGCATTTTACCGATCAGCAAGCACGTTTACGTAGTTTGGGTCAAAAGATACTCGCTTATGGACGCTTGCAAGCGTTTGAGCAAGTGGAAAAGCCCGCTACTTGGCAGTTGTTAGAAACGAATTACACCCAAGTCCAAACAGAAGCCGAGGCTTTAATCCAAGCCAATATGATGGGTATTAGCACTTTACGTCCCTATTTGATTCCAGCTTACCCGCATTATCATTATTTTCCTGATCGGCTGGGGTTTCGGATAGCGACTGATCCTCAGCAAACAGAGTTTTATCCAGAGTTAGCGGTGTCGGCGACGAATGAAGCGGTGCGGCTTGAGCCGCCGAGTGCTTCGAGTATGCAGCCGCAATTTTGGATGAGCCATGAGCAATTATTACACCTGAGTTTTTATCATTATTTGTGGAAGACACAGGGGGCTGTATCGGCTACGCGCCTAGATAGCTTATTACTCCGCTACGAAAGTGGGATGAAAAACGTATTGAAAGCCTTTGCCCGTGAGCCAACTCTAGGTTTCAGTTCAGTTGAACTAGCGCAAGCTTGGCTAGATCAAATCTTGGTCATGCACCAGAAGAGTTGAAAAACATCTGATTAATGAATTCGCCAATG
>NZ_CALMZC010000029.1 GCF_937873765.1 uncultured Thiothrix sp.
TCGCTTAAGTTACTACCGCTTTAGTGGCTCTTCAACTCCTCTGGTGCATGACCGTCGAAGGATTGATACAAGTTACTTTATTCAAATCAGCAGGTTGTGAACCAGCTTTTATATCTCCATATGCTATATGCCCTTTTTCTAGACTCAGAAGACCATCTAGTATGGTTTTTTCGATTTTCCAATGACTTGCCGTGCCACAAGCAATTAAGTTAATTCCACCACGAATTTCACTGTTTCGGATAGTTACGTGATTTGCGGTTTTTTGTAAAAGTACGCCAGTATATGAATAACTGACTTTTAGGCCATCAATAATCAAGTGGTTGCCATGAACATTAAGAAACCTCCCATCAAATACAAAAAGATGGAATTCACACTCATTAGGATCAAGGCTAGGTGGGCTAATTGTTTCTTTATGGAGCATGGCTTCTGGGCTGGCGGGGTCTAGACGAATCAGTGGTCTACCACTCATTTGCTGCGCAATAGTAGGCCCTGTATAATAGATGCCTTGGCTATTATAAATCTGTGAAGTTGCTGCTATAGAGCCAAAATTATTGTACCTACTAAAGGTTAATGGATAAATATTATCATCTGTTCCTACAAAATATCCCCCTATAGCATGCCTTTCTGGTTGAATGATGTGCTGGCCCTCCCACAAATTAAGATCTGGGGATATATTATCTGGAACACCCAAATGTCTCCAAGCCGTTTTGCCGCTCTCACCTCGATACATTGGCAAAGACCCAATGCCATGTCCCGTGAATTTTATTATGGTTTTATTATTTTCCTCACCTGATAACCATATTTGAAAACCTTCCCTTGGTGTGCGTGGTCCGTGAATATCGTCATTTTTAAGCTCGTAGGGGCAAACTTTATCAATATCAACATTCAATGTTGAACCTGGCCGAATTTTACCCGCAGCACCAGATAAGGCATAGGCTATAGGCCAAGCCTGATCAATGCTTTCACCTGAGTTGGTGGTTTCACCGTTTCGGTTAGCAAAATACTCCATGACATTTACCTCCATAACTTGAGTACATCCATTACTTTTTCATAAGCTTATTTAATTGTTTTATCTAGAAATCCAATTCACTTTTACTGAAATATTTATCCTATTGATTATAGTTACTTGTATAAAAGTATGACCAACATTACATCTAGGGTTCCCCCCATACGCGCCAACTTAAGCTCGCAACCTGTTGTTAAACAATGGGAAAGTGGGTGTGGCAACCCCATATAGGATGATTTTAGCAACCAAAGTGAAAGCTCCCATAAAACCTAAAACTTTCTCGAAAATCCTATTTACTAGCACAAAACTTGCTAAATTTGGTAGTCTGCTCGGTATTTTTTGAGTACTTCAGTTATGCCGCCTCTAAGCATCAGTCCTCGTGAAGCTCGCCGACTCGTTTTAAGCAGCCAGCTTTTGAATATATTCTCTCCAAGAGCAAAGGCATTAACCAATACTCAGCAGATTATTGAACAGCTAGGCTATGTCCAGATCGATACGATTTCGGTGGTAGAACGCGCCCATCACCATACACTGTGGACACGTAATCCGACTTATAAAGCACCGCAGCTAGATAAACTTTTAGAACAAAAACTGATTTTTGAATACTGGTCACATGCCGCTGCTTATCTACCTATGCGCGATTATCGTTTTAGCCTGTGGCGTAAACACGCTTTTCTCAATGGTCAGTTAGAACATTGGTATGAACGCGATAATCAGCTAATCCATGAAGTCCTCGCACGAATTCGCGCAGAAGGACCGTTGATGGCTAAAGACTTTGGCAAAACTGAAAAATCAACTGACTGGCAGAGCAAACCAAGTAAACGTGCCTTAGAATATTTATTCATGCAAGGTGATTTAATGATTCCTTATCGGAAAAACTTTCATAAAGTTTACGATCTCACTGAGCGAGTTTTACCTAGTACTATCGAAACACGCCCACCCAGTGAACAGGAATATGTCGATTATCTAATCTTGCATTACTTACGGGTACAAGGCTTAGCACAAGAGACCGATTTCGGGCATTTAATTAAACATATCAAACCAGTCATTAAACAAGCTATTAAACGCTTATTAGCCGAAGGACAACTCATTGAACTTAAACTTAACCAACAAACTTGGCTCAGCACTCCTGAAAACCTACAGGGCTTGAACCAACCCGCTACAACTAGCCTGAAGATTCTTTCACCGTTTGATAACCTCGTCATTCAACGCGAGCGCTTACGCAAACTTTTTGAATTTGACTACCAAATTGAATGCTATGTTCCAGAAGCTAAACGCAAATATGGCTATTTTGTATTACCCATTTTATGGCAAGACGAACTAGTAGCCCGCTTAGACTGCAAGGCCGAACGTAAAGAACGCAGATTAGTCATCAATCAAGTTTGGACGGAAGCAAGACTCCAGCAACCCGATGAGTTCTGGAATGCTTTGTTGGCGGCGTTGCAACAATTTGCTCAATTTAATTGCTGTGACAGTGTTAGTGGCTCTTGGCAATAAGCTGCTCAATGTTAGAGCAGCTTTATTTAATCAAGCTTAGAGCTGATAAAGCTCACCGTATTTACTGCGTAAATATTGCATATACGGGTTTATATCCAAGCCGCGCCCTGTGACGCGTTCGATTAACTCAGGTGCAGTGTATTTACTACCATGCTGATAGATATTCTCCTTCAACCAAGCATGCAAACTAGCAAATTGACCTTGAGCAAGTTCGCTCGGAATCGCAGGCTGCGCTTTCACCGCTTCACTAAAAAATTGTGCAGAGAGGATATTGCCCAAAGTATAGGCTTGAAACACGCCGCCAATATGTCCACCATACCAATGCACATCTTGCATACAGCCATTGATGTCATTCGGTGCACGAATACCTAGATCTGCTTGATAAGCTGCATGCCAAGCTTCTGGTAAATCTTTTACGGCTAATTGGCCTTCCAGCATTTGTAGTTCTAATTCAAAGCGAATCATCACATGCAAATTGTAAGTGACCTCATCCGCTTCGGTGCGAATTAACGAGCGCTGTACTTTATTAATCGCACGGTAGAAGCTATCTAAAGACACCGACTTAAATTGCGCAGGAAAGGCATGCTGCAATTCGGGGTAATAATGCTCCCAAAAACCGCGACTGCGCGAGACTAGATTTTCCCAAGTACGTGATTGCGATTCGTGCACGCCATTACTCGTACCACCGTCCAAGGGCGTACCGGCATAAGTGGGATTGACGCCCTGCTCATAGAGTGCATGTCCTGCTTCGTGAGTGGTTGAGAAAAAGGCTTCGGCGAAACTATGCTCTTTAACACGTGTAGTGATGCGCACATCACCGCTGCCCAATTTGGTCATAAACGGATGATGGGTTTTGTCTTGACGTCCGCTATTGAAATCATAGCCAAAGCGCTCAATCACTTTGCGTCCAAATGCCAGTTGCTCATCCTCGGAAAAATTTTGTTTTAAACAAGTATCATCCGCCAACGGCTGAGCCGTAATCGTTTCTACCAAAGGCACTAATTGACTGCGCAATTCAGCAAACACTTGGCGCACGCTGGAAGCCTTCATACCGTAATCAGCCAGACCAATCAGCGGGTCAGCAATATGCTCATAGCCGGTGTAAAACTCAGCCATTTGCCGACTCAAATCGAGGGTTCGTTCTAAATAAGGTTGTACCCGTTTAAAATCATTCGCCGGACGCGCTTCAGCCCAAACCTGATAGGTTTGCGATGCGTGTTCATACAGATTAGCAATAAAGGTCGGTGGTACTTGCGTATCGCGCTGATAACGGCGCTGGGTAGCACGAATTAAGGCAGCATCGTCATGATCATCAGGCAAACTGGCGGCATAAGGTTGCAAATCATCTAACAACTGCCCAACCGCTGCATCGGTAAATTTCTCTTGCGCCAAACGCATCAAAGTCGCCATCTGCCGTCCACGCGCACTTGCCCCACCACCCGGCATGTAGGTTGACTGATCCCAAGCTAACACCGCATTTGCACCTTCTAAATCGCTGACTTCCAGCAAGCGATTTTTCAACTCCGCTAATTTTTCTGCCGCGCTCGCCATTCTTGTTCCTCAATTATTCGCTAAAATCAAGCCTTCAAGGCGACAAATTCGCCGCGAAACCTGCCTGTTATTTGTTGCTGATATTCTAATACAGATAAAACCGCTATTTTAGCTTTACCACGCTGCTTAAACATCTGCATTGCTTGCTCCCATTGCTCAAACGCTTCTAAGGTTGCAATAGCCTGAAAATCTCCAGCAATTGGCTTGTCATAATCCAACGTACTGCGACGCACTACCAAACTATTCGCTAAACCTTCCGCTGCTAAGCGCGTATGCAGCAAACACCAAGCCGCGAGTGTTGCCATTGTCGCCACACTCCCACCAAATACGGTATGGTGCGGATTGATATTTGGCGCTAAGGGGGCTTGCAAAATCAATTGCTGCGGCTCCATGCTTAGCACAGAAACCTGCATAGCGCGGGTGAGTGGAATATGTGTATGTAAATAGGCTTCGAGTTCGTTAGGTTTCATACAATGGTTGGGTTCAACAAAACAACTATTATCCAAGGTTAGCTGCTTGAGGTTAATAGATTAAAGCAGCTTTTATAGCCTTCAATACGCATCTAAGCGTCTTGTACCACCACGTCCAAACAACAGCATTAAGATAAAGCCAACTAGCCCGCCCCCCACATGCGCAAAGTGGGCGACATTATCCCCAAAAATTGAAAATCCAGTAATCCCCGATAATAAATCTAAACCAATGATAGCTGGCACAAAATATTTAGCCGCAATCGGCACTGGAACAAATAAGAACAATAATTTTGTGTTTGGAAAGCAGAACGCGAAAGCAACTAAAATCCCATAAATCGCGCCCGAAGCACCTACGGTAGCAACGTTATAAGCCAAATAATACTCACCTACCATTTCTTTAGTTAAACCAGCCACATTCGTTCGATATTCACCGCGAGTCACTAAACGCTGCAAATCTTCAGGCGTTAAGCCTAGAGACTGTAGCTGTTGAGTCAACTGGCCTAATTGATAGGTGTTAATCACATTGTAAATTAAGCCTGCACCAATCCCACAGCTTAGATAAAACAATAAAAAACGTGTTGATCCCCATAAGCGCTCTAAGGCAACCCCAAACATCCATAGCGCTAGCATATTGAAAAGTAAATGCGAGAGGCTGCCATGCATAAACAGGCTAGTCAGATACTGCCAATACTGAAAATTAGGATTTTCAGGAATATATAAAGCTAACCAGTCGGCTTGCGGCAAGCGAGTAACATCTAAGGCAAAAAAGATTAAGACACATAAACCGATTAAGGTGTAAGTCACAATCGGTGGGCGATTATTCGAGGCTATATTCAAGAATACTCCTTTGAAAGCTAATGAGTAGCGGCTAATAAGTTTACTGTAGCCTAGTCGCCAGTGACTGTCTCATTCCAAGCTTAGAAAAGCACTTGAAAATGAGCACGATAGATCAAAAATTAAAATAAGCTGAATTAATGGGCTTAGCTATTTTCAATCAATTGATCAGATCTAAGATGTAAGTCTTAACAAGAATAGGGCTAAATTTATGAAAAAAACACATCTCCTACTTATACCTATTTGTGCCGCCAGCTTCGCTTGTAGCCATACAACCCTGCCATTGCCTGTTACACCCAAACCGGTTTTATTACCTGCAGCGTCTCAGCCCACTAAAACAACAACTATTAAATATAGAACCACGGCCGGTCAAAACGCATTGAAAGAGATCAAGCTGGATACTGATTTAAGTACCGTAGGTGCACCATTAGATTGGGTACAAATCTTTTCAGCGATTAGTTTTAGTAATGCGCGGCGCTCAAACAATTTAGGTTTTAGCCAACGTGTAGCCAGCTTTGGTTCGGCAACCATTTTAAAAGCTGACAGTTTGCAACGTTTAAAATTAGTCGCTGAAATACCTGCAGGTAAAAAGGTGGGGTTAGCGGATGAGATGGTGAAACGTGCTAGCAGCCAAGTGGATTTTGCTCATCATGATTTCATTGCTGTGTACTTAACAGATGGTGGGCCTCCCTTTGGTGAATATCGATATTCAATGGTAGGCGATACCATGGAGTTTTGTATTGATAAAGCTCCCAATCCGACAGGCATTTCTGACATGGCTGTAAACAATTTTGTGAAGTTTTATGCCGCCCCCAAAGGTTTAAAAGTCAGGCAGTGTGGGCGTGAACTTTAAACTAAGTAATTAGTGTCTGACCCCTTGCTATGTGGTCAGTCCAGAGCTGTCTGATCCTACAAATTGCTTGAATCACAGGCTTTGGCACAATAAGCTAAATATAATTCACATAACAGCAGGCTACTCACAATAATGCAACAATTCGCTTCAGATAACTACGCGGGGATGTGTCCTGCTGCATTTAATTACTTTCAACAAGCTAATCAATCTGGGCATGAACTAGCTTATGGCGAAGATATCTGGACACAAAAAGTTTGTGATGCTTTGCGCGATTTATTCCAAACCGATTGCGAAGTTTTCTTTGTTTTTAATGGCACTGCTGCTAACTCCTTAGCTTTAGCTGCTTTATGCCAAAGCTATCATTCCGTGATTTGCCACGAACTTGCTCATATTGAAACGGACGAATGTGGTGGCCCCGAGTTTTTCTCAAATGGTTCCAAACTCTTAGTAGGCAAAGGTGAGCAGGGCAAGCTTACGCCCGATATTATTGAAGCAATTGTCACAAAACGTAGTGATTTACACTTCCCTAAACCGAAAGTCGTTTCACTCACCCAATCCACTGAAGTTGGCACGGTATATAGTGTTGAAGAAATTCGTGCAATTGCCGCGATTGCTAAACGCCGCCATCTGACCGTGCAGATGGATGGCGCACGCTTTGCCAATGCAGTTGCTTCTTTAAACGTGCACCCTTCAGAATTGACCTGGCGAGCTGGAGTTGATGTTTTGTGCTTTGGCGGTACTAAAAATGGCCTGCCGGTTGGGGAAGCTGTCGTGTTTTTCGATAAACACTTAGCTGAAGACTTTGCCTATCGAGTGAAACAAGCCGGGCAATTAGCTTCAAAAATGCGTTATCTGTCCGCACCTTGGCTAGGTCTACTGGAAAATAATGTGTGGCTCAGGAATGCACAGCATGCAAATGCAATGGCGGAGTTACTTTATCAACGAATTAAAGATTTACCTAAGTTACGCATTATGTTCCCACGGCAAGCCAATGCCGTTTTTGCTGAGCTACCTTTGCCGATTATTAAAGGTTTATATGCCCAAGGCTGGCGCTTCCATCAGTTTATTGGAGCGGGTGGCTGTCGGTTTATGTGTGCTTGGGATACGCGAATCGAAACGGTGGAAGCATTTGCGAATGATATCCAACGCTTATGTGAGGCGGCTTAAGTCCAACAAGCGACCTGCTTCAACAGGTCGCCTTGCCTAAATCAGTTAGCGCATGACGCTATAAACACCATAGTCATTCGGCAGCGCCGTGCTAGCATCAGCTTTGAGAATAACGATTAAGCGATCAGCCGTCTTATTGAAAAAAACAAACCTACCATGTCCCATGAAACCTTGTTCATTCACTACGAAATAAGGTAACTGAAAACTAGCACTGGGCGTCAAATACGCATCATCATAGCTTAAGATTTGGGTATCAACTGACTCACTCAGATTGGCATAAGGCACATATTTGGGAATCGCTGCAACTTTAGCCGCTGTTGCTGAGTGTACCAAATCTTGAATATGCGTTAGCTCAGCCAATGAGCCGTTATATAACATATCCTGAGCTTTTAAGTCAGCCGCCCGGAAGACATTTCCACAAGCAGTGAAAATACGCTTACCTTCTTCTGAGAACCATAAATTGCCGCACATGGGATAATCCCCATGATAAGGCGAATCATAGAGTTTGCTGGCTGTGCCGGTTTGAACAGCATATTTTTCAATATCGTCAGGACTTACGCCATTAGTTGCGCCATACATGCTCAGCCCATTAGGGTGCAATTTGGCTAAAGTACCTGCATAAATTGTGATTCTAGAACCGCCAATCACTTCGCCCGTACTTAGGTTCACTGAATAAATATCCTGCCACTGATCCTCTTTAGGGAAAGCATAAGCATAGCCATTCCCTGCTAGCACAATATCCAAGACTTTAGCTGCTACTGGTAAAGTCTTGAGTAGTTTGGCATTCTTCAAATCGACATAAGAGACATTTGCATCATGTCCGACGGCTGCATATAAACCATCCGGTCCAACTGAAACACTGGTTGGAGCTAAAGGTAAGCTAATGGCTTGCTCGGTATGCGTCGCCGCATCATAGATATGTAATTGATTGGGGCTAGTGGATAACATAATCACTTTATCTAAAGCCTTGCTGTATTCAGCATCAATTACTTGATAACTCAAGCTATTAATCACTGGCTGCACAGAGACTTTTACAGTGATAGCCTCACTCGTTAAAGAGCCATCCGCTACGGTTAATTCAAACAGATAATCGCCTAATTTATCAGGCGTAAAGCTAGGTTTGACTGCTGTTAGGGACGATAAACTAGCAGTACTCTCACTCGGCGCAGCTTTTAAAATCCATTTATACGTAAGCGGATCATTATCTGGATCAGAACTAGTGCTAGCGTCTAAGACTACCATGCTACCTAATAACAAATATTTATCGACACTTCTGGCAACAGGTACTCCTGTATTCACTTTGATTACTTTAATCATAAGACTGTCAGTCGCACTTAAACTACCATCGTTTACTACTAGTGAGACCAGATAGCTACCGGTTTTATCAGGTATGAAACTAGTGTTAGCTTGATTACTAAAATTTAGAACTACGCTGCTATCAGTGGGTTTAGTCGTGATTGTCCACTGATAACTTAAAGGATCATGATCAGCATCTGAACTCGCAGAACCATCAAGATTAACTACGTCCCCTAAGCTAATGGTTTGATCAGCACCTGCTTGCGCAATAGGCGCACGATTAGTAACTGTATTCGCGCTAACCTTAATGATCATTGTGTCGGTAACACTCGTTAAACGACCATCTTTAACCATTAAACCTAAGACATAATCACCGACTTTATCCACCAGAATTTTAGGGTGTATAGTAGTTGGGTTGATCAAACTACTATTACTGTTGGCTGGCTTACTGACAATCCGCCAAGCATAAGTCAAAGTATCACCGTCTGGATCTTGGCTATTACTCCCATCTAAACTAACTTCAGCATTGACTAATACCGTTTGATTAGCACCTGCATCAGCTCTAGGTTGGTGATTAGTCGCAGCGGAATTGGAAGCATCACTGCCTCCACCACAAGCTGTGAGCACGGTCAGCACCCCCACTGACAGACATAAATTTTGTAATAATCTTGTTATTTTCATTGAAAGCAGCCCATTTTTATAAGAATTCATTTCGCATAATCGTAGTTTATAATAAAAAGCATTTATTAAAACTTAATCAATTCTTGAGGGAGCTATTTTAAATATTACCAGTGGAATTCACCTAAAGTAACTAGTTGTTATTATTCACTTTAAGCCATTTAACAAGTGGGCTCACATTCGAGTCCACTTGAAGAAGAAGGAGGCTCAATACCTTAAGCAACGCGAAGCATTTGACCAATTTCAATATGATTAGCTTCATAGGCACTAATATTATTTAGCTTCATCAAGCGCTTCACTGTAGTACCATAACGTGCTGCGATTTTAGAAAGGCTATCACCGGATTTGACAATAACAACTTTGTAATGTGAGTTTTTCTTCCAATTCTTTCCCCAACGTTTTTCGAATTTATTCTTGTAATAATGACCACCACGATCCACACGCATGGCTGGACGGCTACCTAGACCCTCGGAGTCAATCACATGAATACTCGCATTCACACGTGGTTGACCGTGATGAGGAATATTGGTAATGGGGGAATCTACATAGGTATAACTACGGCTATCTGCCAAGCTCACCCCTGAAACCGCAGTAATACTTAAAGCCAAAACACCAGCAAGTAAATGACGAATTTTCATATCTAAACTCCTAATAATGAGGTTAAGTGATCGGTCTTTTTCCTTGACCATGGAGCAGAGTATGATTGAAATTACGTCAGTAGAAACTCCCTTAAATGAGGTTAACAGCTTAGAAGCAGATCCCTTAAATGAGGGATAATGACTAGCTCGTTAAAAATAACTAGCACTCTACATCGAATCATCAAAACGGTATATTTAAAACCCTTGCATAGAGCTGCCCCTGCCCTGATTAATTTTTTAATTGTCAGTGGAGATCAATACTAAACTTAGTGGCAAATACAGTACATCATGCTTTTTTAATGAGCCTTCTTGTATGAGCGGTATTTTTAATAAAGTATTAAAAACTTACTTCCATCCCCCGACAACCCGCCTATAATGCGCGTTTTCACAAGATTTTAGGGAACACCAACATGGCATCCGTCAAGAAAGTTGTCCTCGCCTATTCTGGCGGCTTGGACACCTCCATCATCGTTAAATGGCTACAAGAAAACTATCAATGCGAAGTGGTTACCTTCACTGCTGACATTGGCCAAGGCGAAGAAGTGGAACCCGCACGCGCTAAAGCTTTAGCGATGGGCATTAAACCGGAAAATATTTATATCAATGATTTACGTGAAGAGTTTGTGCGTGATTTCGTGTTCCCAATGTTCCGCGCTAATACCATCTATGAAGGTGAATACTTACTCGGCACGTCGATTGCCCGCCCACTGATTGCGAAGCGCTTGGTTGAAATTGCCAATGAAACGGGTGCGGATGCGATTTCGCACGGCGCAACGGGTAAAGGCAATGACCAAGTACGCTTTGAATTAGGGGCTTATGCGCTGAAACCGGGTGTCAAAGTGATTGCACCTTGGCGTGAATGGGATATGGGTTCACGTGACTCTTTGATGGCTTATGCCGAAAAGCACAATATTCCCGTCGACTTCAAAAAGGCTGGGAAGAAATCGCCTTACTCGATGGATGCAAATCTGCTGCATATTTCTTATGAAGGTGGCATTCTCGAAGAGCCTTGGGCAGAAGCGGAAGAAGATATGTGGCGTTGGAGTGTATCTCCTGAGTCTGCTCCTGATCAGCCCACCTATATTGAATTGAGCTACGAAAAAGGCGACCCGGTTGCCTTGAATGGCCAACCCTTAAGCCCAACCGAAATGCTCACAACCTTAAATAAACTAGGGGGTGAAAATGGCATTGGTCGCTTGGATTTAGTCGAAAACCGTTATGTAGGCATGAAGTCTCGGGGCTGCTATGAAACCCCCGGCGGCACTATTATGCTAAAAGCGCATCGTGCGATTGAATCGATCACTTTAGATCGTGAGGTCGCACATATGAAAGACAGCATTATGCCGAAATATGCCGAAATGATTTACAACGGCTATTGGTGGAGTCCTGAACGTCAAATGCTGCAAACCCTAATTGACCACTCACAGCAATATGTGAATGGCATTGTGCGTTTGAAACTGTACAAAGGGAATGTGATCGTAGCGGGTCGTAAGTCCGATGACAGTTTATTTGATACGAAGATAGCGACTTTCGATGAAGATGGGGGCGCTTATAACCAAAAAGATGCAGAAGGCTTCATTAAATTGAATGCCCTGCGTATGCGTATTGCAGCCAATAAAGGTCGTTAAGTTACTTTAGGGTAGAGAGACCTATCTGTCTGCCCTGACCCACTCCAAAGAAAATTAAATGCTATGCAAGACCGACTCACCGAACTTGAAATCAAATTCATGGAGCAAGAGCAAACCCTTGAGGCTTTGAGTGAACAGGTTTATTTGCAGCAGAAAGAAATTTTTAAGCTCACTCAGCACATTCAAATCCTCTCTGAGCGCTTAAAGACGCTCGCCGTTTCACCCCTTGCCTCACAAGCTGAAGAAACACCGCCCCCGCATTATTAATGTCCAATCGCTATCAACTCGTGCAAACTGTCAGTCGTTTAGAACTAAAAGACAGGCTTGACCCTAAAGTGGGCGCTGTCTATGTGGACTTCGTGGAGGGCAAAGCCCGGCATCGCTTGTTATTTGGCGGCGGCAAAGGGCAAGATATTGCCAAAGCCGTCGGCTTAAATAAACATAAAGATTTACACATCGTGGATGCGACCGCAGGTTTAGGCCGTGAAGCTTTTGTCTTAGCGAGCCTTGGCTGCCAAGTGACTTTATTAGAACGCTCCCCAATGATGCATGCCTTATTAGCCGATGGTTTACAACGGGCTGCAAATTCAAACGACTCACAACTACATGCTATTATTAGCCGCATGCATTTAGTGCACACCGACGCTCGCTCTTGGCTTGAAACCACTGAACACCAAGCTGATGTCGTCTATCTCGACCCGATGTTTCCCGAGCGGCAAAAATCAGCTTTAGTCCAGAAAGAAATGCGCTGCTTACATGAAGTCGTCGGTGAAGATATTGACTCAGCGGAATTACTGGGTTTAGCGCGGCAAGTCGCCAAATTACGAGTGACGGTAAAGCGTCCGCGCTTAGCCCCAGAGTTAACTCAGCTTAAACCCGCCTTTGTGATTAGCGGGAAAGCGGTGAGATACGATGTCTATTTACCGTATCGGGAAAACGTGGAACTACAAGGCACATAAAATAGGGTTTCAGGCTGGCAAGCTGATAAATGGAACTATCTGATACCGTAGGAAACGCGGTATTTTTTGCGGTATCTAATCAACCCTAGCTAGAGATACCGTAATGCCTCTTAAAGATACCGACGTAAAAGCAGCACAAGCCACCGACAAACCTTACAAACTGCAAGATGAGCACGGCTTATATCTTTTGGTTAAATCTTTAACCGATGGAAGCACTACGAAATATTGGTGCTATGACTATAGCTATGCAGGCAAGCGTAAAACCCTCTCTATCGGCACGTATCCAGAAACGAATATCACAGCATCAAGCCGCTAGAGTGCTGTTAAATGCGGGTAAATGCCCATCAACAGAGAAGCAACGCCAGAAGAAGGAAGCCATAGAAGAAGAACGCGCTAAAACACCGTTTAAGCAGATTGCTTTAGACTGGTACAACATTCAAAAACTGAACTGGTGCGATAAGTACACTAAGGGAGTATTGAGTCGCTTAGAGCGGGATGTGTTTCCTGTTATTGGTTCACTGGGTATGAACGAAGTGAGGCCAGCCGATGTTATCAAAATCATTAGAACCATAGGTGAAGCGGGTAGCATTCCAAAAGCGCATGAAGTTCTGAACAATATCAACGCCATTTGCGGTTCATAAAGATGCTCTTGTGTGACTGAATAAGATAATTATAGTGTGATTTCGCACTATTAGCAATATTTACAGTGCAGATTCGCACTTTTGTTGCTATGCTTAATTAGTATTCAGATACAAGAGCAATAAAAATGGAAAAAACCGACTTTGCGAAGATATTGAGAGAGCTGAATGAGCTTGGAATTAATGATTATAGGCTTGCTGAGCTAACAGGTATTGAACGTAGCAAGCTGACTAAGCTGAGAAATGGCACTAAACAACAGCCTTATTATGATAATGGCGTTGCTATCATTGCCGAGTACAACAGATTAAAAGCAGGGGATAATGAATGAGTGACAGCCTCAACCAATAAGCTTTACTGACTTACCATGATGACAGCTCAAAAAATATAGAGGTTATTGTATCAAATGAGTCGATATGGATAACTCAGAAAAACCTTGCAGAAATTTTTGGTGTTAATGTGTCCGTTGTATCAAAGCATTTGAGCAATACCTTTGAGGAGGGTGAATTAGACGAAAGCTCAGTTGTTTCCAAAATGGAAATAACTACCTCAGATGGGAAAAAGTATAAAACAGCTCATTATAACCTTGACGCGATTATTTCAGTCGGCTATCGAGTCAATTCACAAAAAGCCACAAAATTTCGTATTTGGGCTACACAGCTATTAAGACAATATATCACTGATGGCTATGTCATTGATGAAAAACGGTTACGTGATGATCCCGAAAAGCTCAACCAGTTAGCCGCAAAAATACGTGAACTTAGAGCTAATGAGAAAAATATTTATGCATCTGTCCGTGAGTGTTTTAAGTTAGCGGCCTCTGATTACGAGCCATCATCCCAAGAAGTAAAAACTTTCTATGCCTTGCTACAAGATAAGTTTCATCACGCTGTTACTAAAATGACAGCCTCTAAACTTATTCTTGAGCGAGCTGATCATGCTGGGCAACACATGGGAATTCAATCAATTGAAGGTATTTTGCCAACATTGAAAGAAGCTCAAACAGGAAAAAATTACCTTACTGAAAGCGAGTTGTATCGCCTACATTTGCTTTCCGAGCAATTTTTGCTATACGCCGAGTCTACAGCACTGCGAGGAGAAAGCATGACTATGCGGCAACTCCATCGGCAGTTGGATAGGTTGTTAATGCTCAATGGTTATCCTGTCTTTGATGGATACAAGGATTACCTTAAAAATGCCGCACTGCAACACGCCGAGAAAGAGTTCGCGCTTTATCTTGAATTAGAAAAATTAAGACTGCTGGACGTAGAGATTGACCTTCAAGCTTTTTATGATGGTGAATATGATATATACAAAGACCAGACTGAGAAAATGACGGTAAAAACTATGAGTAAGATGATAGAGAATAAAAATAAGCCTAACTCAGAAAAACCAAAGGAATTACCTTACAACCCATGGGCATAAAGTACATCAAGCGCAACTTTTGTGCGCTTGCTACATAATACCGAAAATTGGCAATTAAGTCTTCTATATTCGCCACATCTTCGGTAGCTAATATTCTTTCCTGTTCACCTCGCCAGTAAGCGTTTACTCTGTCTGTGATTAGGTTTTTAGTCGCTTCTAATACACAGGCTAGACTATTTGGGTCTATTAATCGCTTTCGGTTGCTATTTACGCTGGCTATACCCTCTGCTAAGTCAGCATGAAGCTGTCTAATAGCGGCCTTAACTGTTAAACGCATGGCGCAACACCTTCCCTATTGCTGCCCTTTCAGAAGAAGCACGCCAGCCGGTGAAAGGATCCGGTGTTCGCCCCGTCGGGCTAGGCGTGCAAGGGAAATTATAGCGCTTTATGGTGTATTGGGATAATGTGCGCGCCCTGCTCTACCCCGTTTAGGTAATCACTCCACCAGTTCATCATCTTGCGACGCTCTTCTACATATTGCGCATGGTTATAGGCGGCTCGAATGGCGTTCTCTTCCTTATGTGCTAAAGCGGTTTCGATAATGTCCGACCTAAAACCCGCCTCATTCAATACGGTTGAACCCGTAGCCCGTAATCCGTGAATGGTGAGTTTTCCCTTTAGCCCTAAGCGGTAAAGGACTTGCAACATGGCATTTTCAGAGAAGGGCTTGCCTATGCCTGCATTCCAAAATAGATAAGGCTTATCGCCCGTGAATGGCCTTAAGCGCTCCAAGAGTGTTAAGACTTGCGGGGTCAAGGGGATAGTATGGGCGCGACCCATCTTCATACGTGCCGCTGGAAGATTCCAGACCTTAGCCGCTAAATCGAACTCAGACCACTGAGCGAA
>NZ_CALMZC010000030.1 GCF_937873765.1 uncultured Thiothrix sp.
TCGCTTAAGTTACTACCGCTTTAGTGGCTCTTCAACTCCTCTGGTGCATGACCTGGAAATGTTGGTGAAGTTTGGTTTGATGATATTAACTTAAATCATAATCAAGTCAGTTTTCCAGTCTGGAACAGTGCAATAGAAAAGCAATCTATTTTAGATAGTCAAGCACCTGCAAATTGGTATTTCTGGGGTAACGAAGGCTTTACAGGTGCCTGGAGTCAGAAAAATAGAGCGGGTACTAAACTAGGTGATAAATGGAGTTTAAAAATAAAAAACACCACAAACATCGGTCTAGGTGTTTGGGCGCAAGCTACTCAGTTCTATACTAAACCGTTGGTAGCAGTGAAAGCGAACGATAAAATTAGTGTGCAAGGCTGGATTTATGCACCTAGTTATCAGTCAGGTGAGATAGGTATTAGTGTTGATTATTTGAAGGGAAGCTATGAAACCTATGACCCTAATAAATTGAAGCTAAAATCTGATATTGAACCCTATTTGACTTGGTCAAAGGCTAATAATGTTCCCCTTTTTGTAGGGGAGTTCGGTGCTATATCCAGTGCTCCGGGTAATTCACGTTATAATTTAGTACGCGACAAGATCAGTATAATGAACGCTGCAGGTTTACACTGGTCTTTATGGTCTTATCGAGATTTTGTGATGCCTAATGTTAAAGAGCCTTATTTTGGTCTTTATGTGAATCAAATTCGAGATGATAAACTGGCCAAGGTGCTTAAAAAAGGGTTGCAATAATTTACCTTGGCATGGAGTGTCGGCTAATTATATTTAGATGGCTTCCGATCGCACACACGCCACCTGCGCTCTATTCAATGTGCGCAAAGTTGGAATTTCTCTGCGGCAATGATCTTGCACATAAGCACAGCGTGGGCCAAACGGGCAGCCTTGTGGTGGGCGTAAAGGTGAAGGTGGCTCACCTTGCAAATGAATGCGTGCGCGTTTCTCACCCACTTCCGCGACTGGCGTAGCAGAAAATAAAGCTTGGGTGTAAGGATGTTGGGGTTGACTAAAAATGGTTGATGCGTCTGCATACTCCACCGCACGCCCGAAATACATCACCATCACATAATCAGCAATGCGTTGTACTACCGATAAATCATGCGAGATAAACACATAAGCCAAACCTAAATCTTGTTGTAGCTCAGTGAGCAAATTAAGGATTTGTGCACGCACCGATAAATCGAGGGCTGAGACTGGCTCGTCCAACACCACGATTTGTGGTTTAAGCATTAGCGCACGGGCAATTGCGATCCGTTGACGTTGCCCACCGGAAAACATATGTGGATAACGCTCAGCAAATTCGGGTCGCAAACCCACGCGTGACATCATCTCTGAAACCGCAGCACGACGTTCCTCAGATGACAGTTTGGTATTAAGCAGCAGTGGTTCTTCCAGCATTTGTTGGATGGTTTTGCGCGGGTTGAGCGAACCGTAGGGATTTTGGAAGACCATTTGCACACGTTGGCGCAAGGTTGCATCAGGCTTGTTAGCAGTATTCACTTTTTCGCCTGCTAGCCATAACTCACCCGCTAATGGGGTTTCAATCAAAGTCAAGGAACGGGCTAAAGTGGATTTACCGCAGCCTGATTCCCCCACCACGGCTAAAGTCTCACCTGCATTTAAGCTGAAGCTTACCCCATTTAAAGCACGCACGATCAGCGGTTTTTGTAGTAGGCCTTGGCGTGCAAGATATTCTTGCTGCAAGTTGACCGCACGTAATACCTCAACCATGATGCCTCACCTCCGTAAGATTCAAGGGAAAATGGCAACGTAACCATTGCTCACTATGTCGCACTAGAGCGGGTTGTTGCTCATGACATAAAGCTTGAGCATGGGTACAACGTGGGGAAAATAAACAACCTGTCGGACGATCTTTCTGACCGGGTACTATGCCATGAATTGTTGGTAAGAAATCACCTGCAGGAGCACGTTCGGGCAAAGCATCCAACAAAGCCGCTGTATACGGATGGTGGGGCTGATTAAATAAACCAAACACGGGCTGTTTTTCCACTTGCTGCCCTGCATATTGCACGACCACTTGCTGCGCCGTTTCTGCCACCACGCCCATATCATGGGTGATTAGAATTAAGCCCATCCCTTGGGTTTGTTGCAGTTTTAACAGCAGTTCCAAAATTTGTGCTTGTACAGTAACATCCAGCGCGGTCGTTGGCTCATCCGCAATCAGTAATTTAGGATTGGCTGCCAAGGCCATTGCAATCATCGCCCGCTGACTCATACCGCCCGACATTTGATGCGGATAAGCTTGATAACGGCGTTTGGGATCAGGAATACCGACGATTTCCAGCAAATGTAGCACGCGCTCAGTACGTTCTTTTTTCGAGCCACCTAAATGAATGCGAATGCTTTCGTCGATTTGATAGCCCACGGTAAAGCAAGGATTAAGACTCGACATCGGTTCTTGGAAAATCATCGCTACCGTGCCACCATTGAGTTTGCGACGCTGTTTGGCAGGCATGGCTAATAGGTCGTGGTCGTCGATCTTCAATTCATCGCAGGTGATACGTGCTGTCGGTGGCAAGAGATTCATCACCGCCATCATCGCTACCGATTTACCTGAACCCGACTCGCCGACAATCGCTAGAATATCTCCCGCATTCACTTCTAAATGAATGCCTTCAACCGCTTGAAACCAACCATTTTGGGTCGGGAATGCGACCGATAAATTGCGAACGCTTAATAGACTACTCATGAGCGGCGCATCCTTGGGTCGAGGGCATCGCGCAAAGCATCACCCACTAAATTAATCGAAAGCACAGTCAGTAAAATCGCTAAGCCCGGAAAGGTGACGACCCACCAAGCACGACTAATAAATTCACGCGCCTCCGCCAACATCGCCCCCCACTCAGGAATCGGTGGTTGTGCGCCCATGCCGAGGAAACCTAAAGCTGCAGCATCCAGAATGGCATTGGAGAAGGATAAAGTAGCCTGCACAATCAGGGGAGCCATACAGTTCGGCAGAATGCTATTGAACATCAGCCGCCAATTACTCGCACCAACAATCCGACTCGCTATCACATAATCACGGTTCTTTTCGCTCAATACATTCGCCCGAGTGAGGCGCACAAAATGCGGCAACATCACTAAAGCAATCGCATACATCGCATTGACTAAGCCGGGGCCTAATACTGCGACTAAACCTAAGGCGAGCAATAAGCTCGGGAAGGCTAAAATCACATCCATTAAACGCATGATGATGGTATCAAGCCAGCTTTGATAATAGCCTGCAATCAATCCGAGCAAAGTACCCACGATCACCGCTAAAGATACCACTACAAAGCCAATGAACATCGAATAGCGTGCACCATAAATCAGCCGCGATAACATATCACGCCCCACCGCATCTGTGCCTAAGATATACGGCCAATGTCCCGCTTCAGTCCAAATCGGCGGCAGTAATAACGCCTCACGGTTCTGTAAACTGGGGTCGAAGGGAGCAATCACATCGGCAAAGATGACACAAATCATGACTAAGCCTAAGAAACCCAAGCCCCATAAACCGCCTTTACTTTCTTTGAAATAATTCCACGTAGTACGCCAAGCATCATCCGCGAACAGTTTCATTTGCCGTCCCTCACGCGCGGATTAATCCAGCCATACATTAGATCCACGATCAAATTGACCAACATAACAAGCATGGAAATAAATAATAAGCCGCCTTGCACTGCCGGATAATCGCGATGCGAAATCGCATCAATCATCCATTTACCTACCCCCGGCCAAGAGAAAATCGTCTCAGTCAAAACGGCACCAGCCATTAAAGTACCGACCTGCAAACCGATAACGGTCACGACAGTAATCATGGCATTGCGCAAGGCATGAATACCAATCACACGCCAAGTGGGTAAACCTTTCGCATACGCAGTACGAATATAATCCTCACCCAAGACTTCGAGCATCGCCGAGCGGGTTTGACGGGCAATTACCGCCATCGGAATAGTGGAGAGCACCACACTCGGCAGAATCAAATGATGCAAAGCCGATGTCACTGCGCCTTCTTGCCCAGATAGCCAAGCATCCACGGTCATGAAACCGGTTACAGGGTCAAAATAGTAATTAATAATATCTAAACGCCCGGATACCGGCGTCCAACCCAAAGTGGTAGAAAACAACATAATTAGCAGCAAGCCCCACCAGAAAATCGGCATCGAATACCCAGTGAGTGCGCTACCCATTAAGACATGATCTGGCCAGCGCCCACGCTTCACCGCCGCAATAATTCCGGCAGGAACACCTATCAGCACTGCAATTAAAATTGCGAAAAAGGCTAGCTCCATTGTTGCAGGCAAACGCTCAAAAAACTCTTCGACCACCGGCCGATGCGTCGAAATCGACTGACCGAAATCACCCTGTAAAATATTTTTCAGATAAGTGAAGTATTGAACAATGACCGGTTTATCTAAACCCAATTGTGCGATCATTTCGGCACGCCGTTCGGGCGAAATGCCACGCTCACCCGATAAGATCGTCACTGGATCGCCGGGTAATAAGCGCACGAATAAAAACGCCGCGAGCGTAATGCCGAGGAAAGTAGGGATTAGTAAAATGATTTTGCTAAGAATAAACTTGAACAAGTTGTGGCTCCTTGCGTGCAGCGAGAGCCACCGTTGGGAAGCTCTCGCTCAAGTGATTATTCAGCTAAATCAACATTTTTGAATTGGTGTAAACCAAAGGGAGATTGCTTATAGCCAGAGACTTTTTTGCTGGCTACTTCATAGACTACAGAGTGTGCAATGGTCGCCCATGGGGCTTCTTTCTTAAACACTTCTTGTGCTTGCTCATATAGCTTAGCACGTTCGCCCTGATCACTTAGGGTTTTGGCTTTTTGTACTAAGTCATTGAATTCTTGATTACACCAGAAAGCACGATTTGAGCCATCCTTCACCGCATCGCAACCCAGCAAGACGGCTAAAAAGTTATCAGGATCACCATTGTCACCCGTCCAACCCATCAGCAACGTATCATGCTCGCCTTTCTTGGAGCGCTCTAAATATTCGGCCCATTCAAAGGAGACAATTTCAGCTTCCACACCCACAGCTTTCCAATCCGCCTGAATCATTTCTGCCATGCGCTTAGCATTCGGGTTATACGGGCGTTGCACGGGCATCGCCCAAATATTGGTTTTTAGATCCTTGACACCGGCTTCGGCTAAGAGCTTTTTCGCACCTTCGACATCATAGGTATCATCAACTACTTTATCGTTATAACTCCACATAGTCGGTGGAATCGGGTTTTTCGCGACCTTACCTGCCCCCTGATAGACCGCATCTAAAATGGCGGGCTTATTAATGGCCATATTCAGCGCTTTGCGCACGCGTACATCATCGAACGGTTTCTTCGTGGTGTTATAGGCAAAATAACCGACGTTCAAACCTTCTTGGCTCAGGACAGCAACATCTTTATTTTCCTGCATCGCTTTCAAATCAGCCGTATTGGGGAAAGGCATTAAATGGCATTCACCCGCTTGTAACTTTTGCCAACGCACCGCATTGTCTTTGGTAATTGCGAATACTAAATTATCGATTTTGGGTTTACCTTCCCAATAATTTTCATTGGCTTTATAGCGAATCATCGCATCTTTTTGATAAGCCACTAATTGGAAAGGCCCTGTTCCTACCGGATCAGTATCGACCTTTTCGGGCGTTTTCGCCTTCATCATCGCATCGGCATATTCGGCAGATAGAATCGAGGCGAAATCCATCGCTAAGTTAGCTAACATTGGCGCTTCAGGGCGCTTCAAGGTAAATTTTACAGTGTAATCGTCGACTTTTTCGATGGTATTTAAGACATCAGGCATCGACATGCCGGTGAAGTATTCGTAGTTGCCATTCGAGACTTTGTGATAAGGATCATCAGCTTTCCATTGGCGATTGAAGGAGAACAGTACATCGTCTGCATTGAAATCGCGGGTTGGTGTGAAATCTTTAGTGGTTTGGAATTTCACGCCTTTACGCAATTTGAAGGTATAAGTTAAGCCATCAGGGCTGACTTCCCATGACTCTGCTAAGGCTGGAGAAATACTCGTTTCGCCCGGTTTAAACTGTACTAATCGATCATAAATGGCCTGACCTGCTGCATCGAAGGTGGTGCCGTCAGTATAAAACTGGGGGTTAAAACCAGAAGGTGCGCCTTCTGAGCAATAGACAAAAGTTTTTGGGGCAGCATAGGCTTGGGGTAAAAAACAAACAGCACTCAGAATGGATAAGGCAATTAAACGCTTCTTCATGGCTAACTCCTCGTTATAAATTTGATCTTGCAAGCAAAAAACTATCCTCTCACGGACTCAGAATATGCTCTTTTCCGCTTTGCTTCGTCAAGAACAAAGGTAGTTAGCTGGAGGAGGTGGTTTAACTTTACAGTAAATCTGGTAGTGCTATTTTCAAGTACTTAGGTTGCCAGAGCATTGCTAACTGCTGACACCGCTTGAGTACGTGCAATAATCATAGAGTACATGGTGAGTTTTGTTGCTCATAAGTTTTCTATGTTGATGTTTGGGCTGGATAACGCAGTATATCGGCAAGATGCAGGCTAGAGTTGTGTTTTAGCTTTAACTGCTTGTATAGTGCAGTGCATGAATTATCTCAACTATCATTTAATCTTAGCGAATCGCTGGCTACTCCTCTGCGTCACGACACAGAGCGGCTAGTTTTAGTCTTTTTAATAGCTGCGGGATTACCCCCAGCTTATTAGTCTTTTTCCCGCAGCCTCATACGGAGCGTATCATGCGGGCACAAATTCTTAGTTATTCAGAGCAGCGTAATTTTCGCTTGGGTTTATTGTTTGCTTTTGGTGGTACAGCACTGTTTGCGCTGAAATCCATTTTTATTAAGCTCGCTTATGCACAAGGCGTTGATACCGTCACTTTACTCACTTTACGCATGCTAGTAGCAGCCCCATTTTATCTGGCGGTGTTCTTATGGTTACTTTATAAAACCAAAGTCACTCGACCTGCTAAGCAGGATTTCCTAGCCATTATCGTGTTAGGGGCAATGAGTTATTACGCCTCTTCTTATTTCGATATGCAGGGATTGAATTATATTTCGGCGCAGCTTGAACGTTTGATGTTGTACACCTATCCGCTGATGACCGCTGTTTTGGGCTGGTTCTTATTTAAAGAAGTGATTACCCCAAGGATTTTACTCGCTTTAGTCCTAACCTATAGCGGGGTGCTCTTGTTATATGCTTTTGAGGCTAAATTAGGTGGAAACCATGTGGGCTTAGGTGTAGTGCTAGTCACACTTTCTGCGCTGATTTTTGCGGTCTATTTGGTGTATAGCAAGCGTGTCTTAAATCGGGTGGATAGTAGATTGTTTACCAGTATCGCGATGCTCTCCGCGACTACATGGGTATTTATCCACTTCCTATTGACACATCCCTTGAGTGCTTTATCGGTCAATTCCAGCGCTTGGTTTTATGCACTGTTGCTAGGTTTGTTTAGCACTGTTTTACCTAGCTTCATGCTCACCGAAGCTGTGGCACGCATTGGTGCAGCCCGCGCCAGTATTATGGGGACTGCGGGGCCCATCATTACAATTGTCTTAGCAGTGATTTTCCTCGATGAACCGTTCGGTTGGGCACATTTAGTGGGGATGCTCTTGGTGATAATCGGGGTGAGTTTCTTGAATAAGAAGTAAGATTGAGATGAGAAACAAGCACTCTTTTTTATGTTAAGGCTAAGCTAATTTTTTGGCTAAAACGGTCTAGAGAAGCAAGGCTCCATCCTTGGATGGTTGCGTTCCCTAGACCTATTAAACCATTATTCCATAGACACACCCAAGCCTTGATCAATATATTTTTGTAAACGTTGGGTGCGAGCTTGGGTTAAAGCAGTTAATTCTCCATAGCGCAGCAGGGGCTCCATGCTCCCCCAGCAATTCATTTCCTTATTATCACAGGCAAACATAGCCTCAATTTCAGCATCACGAAACACAATCCAAGCTTTTTGTGCAGCTTTAAATTTGCTAGTCGCCGTTTTATCCGCTGTGAATTTAGCCATCAACTTTTTCCAAGTCTTATTAAGCTGGTTATCAGCAGCTTGATAATCCTCCAGCGCACATTGATTCAGCTCAGCTTGATTACCAGCGGGATTACATGTGAATGCTGAGGTGTTAGCGGCATAAGTGATTGCACTGAAAAGTAGCAGAATGATTACAGGTAGTAATTTCATCACTTTCCTCTCTACTTAATTGATTGTCCCTATTCGGGAGCAGTTTACTTCTTTAAATTGACTAGTACTTGAAAGCCACCATAGGCCATCCGCTTAAAATCAAAGGGTGGGTCTTCCATATCGCCACATTCTTCTAAGCGCGGGTCTTCATAGACTTTGGCATTCACTGCATCTCGATGTTCACGGGATTCAAATTCAATGAAAGCAAAGATCACTTTTTCATTCGCACTCGCATTGACTGCTTTCGGGAAAGAATCACCCGACCATTCGGAACTGAGGTCATCGCCTAAGCATTCTCTATAAGAAAGTGCACCATGCTCAATCCAAATTTGCCCTGCACATTGTGCCATTGCCCGATAAGCTTCTACATTCTCAGCAGGGAGGGGCAAGATATAACCATCAACGGTCATGCACCAGAAGAGTTGAAAAACATCTGATTAATGAATTCGCCAATGACC
>NZ_CALMZC010000031.1 GCF_937873765.1 uncultured Thiothrix sp.
TATCCCCGATTATCAAGAAATTCCGGGGATTTGTGTAGATACTTATGCCTTATCAAGGGAGGGCTTATTGGAGTTCGAGTTATGCTGGTTTTAGTGAGTTATGATGTATCGACCGAGACCTCAGCAGGACGTCGGCGTTTGCGGCGGGTGGCTAAAGTCTGTCTTAATTATGGGCAACGCGTGCAGTATTCAGTATTTGAGTGCAAGGTTGATGCTGCGAACTATGAGTTGTTGAAAGATGCGTTGCTGAATGAGATTGATTTAGTTGAAGATAATTTGCGAATTTATCGTTTAACGGAGCCGTTGAGTAAAAATGTGCAGGAGTTTGGTCGATTTAAAGCAACGGATTTTGATGCACCTTTGATTCTGTAAATGATGGTTTTTTGGTATAATGGATAGTGTTGAGAAAGCGCGAACCTAGAGCTATGCTCAAAAAGCTAGGTGGTTCGCGTTGTTTTAATAGATTGATTTTACTAGGTTTATTTTTATGCTTACCCGCCGCGAACCCTATATTTCTTCCCGCCGTTTAGGTTCGCGTTCCCCTGCAAAAAATTCTATATTTTTTAAGCCCTTACACACGGGCGATTCTCCCAGCTAATTAAGTTGGGAGTGGATTGAAACGATTGTCGTTGTATATTGGTGCATGGCTACTTGCATTCTCCCAGCTAATTAAGTTGGGAGTGGATTGAAACCGCTCAAATTACTATCGGTATCACGGGCACGATTCTCCCAGCTAATTAAGTTGGGAGTGGATTGAAACCTACTTACGTGACACAACTCACTGGGAAGAAGTTATTCTCCCAGCTAATTAAGTTGGGAGTGGATTGAAACATCAGCATCAACCACAAAACCCGCATTAATCCCCTATTCTCCCAGCTAATTAAGTTGGGAGTGGATTGAAACAAAACAGCGAACACATTAAAGACTGCACGCGCCATTCTCCCAGCTAATTAAGTTGGGAGTGGATTGAAACAAGAAACTCATACGCTAAGTCAGTTAAGCCGTAGAATTCTCCCAGCTAATTAAGTTGGGAGTGGATTGAAACTTTTATGGATAGATGATTTTTCAGCATTTGCTGAATTCTCCCAGCTAATTAAGTTGGGAGTGGATTGAAACAAAGCGCCGCTGACGGAACACAGACTGCGCCTTCATTCTCCCAGCTAATTAAGTTGGGAGTGGATTGAAACCTGCTGCCATATTGCCGCCGGAAAACAACAGATTATTCTCCCAGCTAATTAAGTTGGGAGTGGATTGAAACTGCACATCTTCTTGTGCTGTAGCGGCTGTAGTAAAGATTCTCCCAGCTAATTAAGTTGGGAGTGGATTGAAACTCGCTCAGTTGCCTGCGCCCAAGGGCGGGAGATTATTCTCCCAGCTAATTAAGTTGGGAGTGGATTGAAACTGAATCAGTTGATCCGGCTTACAAAACCAGACTCATTCTCCCAGCTAATTAAGTTGGGAGTGGATTGAAACTAAATGATAGGGTAACGTTCGGGGTGAATCAGACATTCTCCCAGCTAATTAAGTTGGGAGTGGATTGAAACATCCATACCAGGTGCCGCATTGATCGTAATGGTGATATTCTCCCAGCTAATTAAGTTGGGAGTGGATTGAAACTGGGTGGTTGGGTTGTTAATTTGGCTAGCAATCATTCTCCCAGCTAATTAAGTTGGGAGTGGATTGAAACAATCGCGGAAAACTCAGTTGTTAAGGAACTGGCTATTCTCCCAGCTAATTAAGTTGGGAGTGGATTGAAACCCCAGTACTGACACCCCTGTCAACGAACCTGCAGCATTCTCCCAGCTAATTAAGTTGGGAGTGGATTGAAACACCATCTCCCATGAGCAGCAAACCGGCATCATGGATTCTCCCAGCTAATTAAGTTGGGAGTGGATTGAAACATCGGCTGATCAATTAAATCCGGTAGATCACTGCATTCTCCCAGCTAATTAAGTTGGGAGTGGATTGAAACATTTAGCATATTGTTTTACCTTAAAAGCGTGCGCGAGCATTCTCCCAGCTAATTAAGTTGGGAGTGGATTGAAACACGTAATAAGTAGTTATCTTTTTAGCAAGCCCAAGATTCTCCCAGCTAATTAAGTTGGGAGTGGATTGAAACATTAAGGATTTTTGGCACTGGTGGAACAATACCCATTCTCCCAGCTAATTAAGTTGGGAGTGGATTGAAACAACGAAGGCCGCCCTAAAAGCGAACACATTACGCTATTCTCCCAGCTAATTAAGTTGGGAGTGGATTGAAACGTACTGTCGGAGCGCAGCCTTAAAAATCTGGTAGATATTCTCCCAGCTAATTAAGTTGGGAGTGGATTGAAACAATCCAACCACAGATACATTGCCAACACTGCCCGATGTATTCTCCCAGCTAATTAAGTTGGGAGTGGATTGAAACAAAAATATCAGCGCCAGTTGATGAAAAAGTAATCATTCTCCCAGCTAATTAAGTTGGGAGTGGATTGAAACACACTGACGGGAGCACTCGTCGATTGGACGTTGAGATTCTCCCAGCTAATTAAGTTGGGAGTGGATTGAAACCTTGCAAGGTTTGCGGCCACGAGATCAAGGAGGCGATTCTCCCAGCTAATTAAGTTGGGAGTGGATTGAAACGCTTGAAACCCTCATTAATAGCATGGTCTGGCGCATTCTCCCAGCTAATTAAGTTGGGAGTGGATTGAAACCGATGCTGTTAATGCTCTTGCTTTGCCATGTCGCATTCTCCCAGCTAATTAAGTTGGGAGTGGATTGAAACTTATAGAGCTAGCATAGCTGATCTTGAGCATCTTATTCTCCCAGCTAATTAAGTTGGGAGTGGATTGAAACTCGTGCGTCATCCTGCGTGGGTCTGCGCAAACCTATTCTCCCAGCTAATTAAGTTGGGAGTGGATTGAAACAGGGCGTTGAGGCAATGAATGAGGCGATGAACAATATTCTCCCAGCTAATTAAGTTGGGAGTGGATTGAAACAATTTGCCTCTGCCGCATGAAGATAATCTCATGCATTCTCCCAGCTAATTAAGTTGGGAGTGGATTGAAACCTGACGATATACCTGACAACGAGGTCATGAGGCTTATTCTCCCAGCTAATTAAGTTGGGAGTGGATTGAAACTTTTATGCGTTACACCCTCCTGTTGCAAGCGACCACATTCTCCCAGCTAATTAAGTTGGGAGTGGATTGAAACATCAGCATCAACCACAAAACCCGCATTAATCCCCATTCTCCCAGCTAATTAAGTTGGGAGTGGATTGAAACTTTGCCATAAGTTACCAAGCCGAGGCGAGGGAAAATTCTCCCAGCTAATTAAGTTGGGAGTGGATTGAAACTCAGTTAGCTTACTAATCAGACTATGCACTTGCTCATTCTCCCAGCTAATTAAGTTGGGAGTGGATTGAAACCCTATGTGGGTTATTTCCTTCAGCAGGCGCAGGATTCTCCCAGCTAATTAAGTTGGGAGTGGATTGAAACACCAAAGTGGTAGTAATCACGTAACAGCTTGCGGAGGATTCTCCCAGCTAATTAAGTTGGGAGTGGATTGAAACAATGAGACCTGCCAAGCGGATTTGCTCAGTAATATCATTCTCCCAGCTAATTAAGTTGGGAGTGGATTGAAACAAAATTTTTTAGAGTCGCCGTTGAAGGTGATACGGATTCTCCCAGCTAATTAAGTTGGGAGTGGATTGAAACTATGGCGGTGGGTGGTGTTATTGCTTGGTACGAATATTCTCCCAGCTAATTAAGTTGGGAGTGGATTGAAACGTAGCTAATGGCCTCTGGCGTTTCGCAATAAGGGCATTCTCCCAGCTAATTAAGTTGGGAGTGGATTGAAACTTTTATCTCTATGCCGCGCACATCCCTGTAGATGTTATTCTCCCAGCTAATTAAGTTGGGAGTGGATTGAAACACCTTTACTCCAATCCATATATAACTCCTATCAATTTATTCTCCCAGCTAATTAAGTTGGGAGTGGATTGAAACACCGTGACCGTCACAAGCCTGTCACTGTGACAGATTCTCCCAGCTAATTAAGTTGGGAGTGGATTGAAACGCGTAAGCGGTCTGCGGCACGTTCGCCGAGATAGATTCTCCCAGCTAATTAAGTTGGGAGTGGATTGAAACCTCTTCTCCAAGGTGAGGATATGTTTGTGGTGCATTCTCCCAGCTAATTAAGTTGGGAGTGGATTGAAACATCATCCGCATTCTCTGGAAAGTACGCGAAGAGTGATTCTCCCAGCTAATTAAGTTGGGAGTGGATTGAAACTAGTAAATCTTATGAATATTTAGATACTTTTGAAATTCTCCCAGCTAATTAAGTTGGGAGTGGATTGAAACTGCTGATACAGCGGCTTTAGTTGGTAGCGCTCAAATTCTCCCAGCTAATTAAGTTGGGAGTGGATTGAAACGAGGCAATGACTCACCGTTAGCCCATTGACTAACATTCTCCCAGCTAATTAAGTTGGGAGTGGATTGAAACGGCTAAGCGTTGATGCCCTTCCTTATCAGCCCATGATTCTCCCAGCTAATTAAGTTGGGAGTGGATTGAAACAGCCTGAACACCTCCCCACACATAGCGCGGCTGATTCTCCCAGCTAATTAAGTTGGGAGTGGATTGAAACGTTAAGCCGTAAATGACGCGATTGTTTTTATCTTATTCTCCCAGCTAATTAAGTTGGGAGTGGATTGAAACAAAATTTTTTAGAGTCGCCGTTGAAGGTGATACGATTCTCCCAGCTAATTAAGTTGGGAGTGGATTGAAACAGTGTCTCAACATCAGACTTGGAAGCAAAACCTGATTCTCCCAGCTAATTAAGTTGGGAGTGGATTGAAACAGTTGCTGTTAGATGCGCGGCGGGTAAACGATAGCCATATTCTCCCAGCTAATTAAGTTGGGAGTGGATTGAAACAGCCTCTTTAATATTAAAACCCTTAAATAGCTCGCGTATTCTCCCAGCTAATTAAGTTGGGAGTGGATTGAAACCCCATAGAGCCGCCCATCATGAGATAGTTTTTCCATTCTCCCAGCTAATTAAGTTGGGAGTGGATTGAAACAAAAGCATCTGCCGGAGTTTATTCGCTATATGCAATATTCTCCCAGCTAATTAAGTTGGGAGTGGATTGAAACAAGTCGAGCTAGAAGTTAACGGCAGCTGGATACATTCTCCCAGCTAATTAAGTTGGGAGTGGATTGAAACTTTACGCCATCCGACGAGCTTAATTGGCATACCCGATTCTCCCAGCTAATTAAGTTGGGAGTGGATTGAAACAGCCTTAGTTTCTACAATGTCGCCGTATGCCCGGAATTCTCCCAGCTAATTAAGTTGGGAGTGGATTGAAACACCCTCTGCCGCCGCTTTTGCCTCCGCAGCACTATTCTCCCAGCTAATTAAGTTGGGAGTGGATTGAAACACATTGTCCCTCTACGTTGGGGACATTATGAATCATTCTCCCAGCTAATTAAGTTGGGAGTGGATTGAAACAACATAACACGCATGCGGGGGAATTAACGGGATGAATTCTCCCAGCTAATTAAGTTGGGAGTGGATTGAAACAGCAGCTGTGTCCATAGCGCCCAGTCCACTGGTGTAATTCTCCCAGCTAATTAAGTTGGGAGTGGATTGAAACATCCATACCAGGTGCCGCATTGATCGTAATGGTGAATTCTCCCAGCTAATTAAGTTGGGAGTGGATTGAAACCATCAAATGACCTACCTTTTGAGAGTGACTCCAATTCTCCCAGCTAATTAAGTTGGGAGTGGATTGAAACGGCTGCATTGCCAGATGACATCCTTCCCGGCACATTCTCCCAGCTAATTAAGTTGGGAGTGGATTGAAACAGACTTTAAATTAGTAACGAACTACCTGCCCACCAATTGTTAAAATTCTCCCAGCTAATTAAGTTGGGAGTGGATTGAAACAGACTTTAAATAGCCGGTATTCGGGTCAAATTTTGAATTCTCCCAGCTAATTAAGTTGGGAGTGGATTGAAACTTTGATTAGATTAACGATAGGTCGCAAATCAGCATTCTCCCAGCTAATTAAGTTGGGAGTGGATTGAAACAGCATCAAAATGTCTACAACTGGCTATACAGGGACAGATTCTCCCAGCTAATTAAGTTGGGAGTGGATTGAAACGGTATCGCTCAGCGTGGAGCGTCTGCAGACAGTATTCTCCCAGCTAATTAAGTTGGGAGTGGATTGAAACAAATCCCCCACTTCATCGGCTAGATGTGTCAGGGATTCTCCCAGCTAATTAAGTTGGGAGTGGATTGAAACGAGCAAATCAACATCATCCCCCATTAGCTCCTCTATTCTCCCAGCTAATTAAGTTGGGAGTGGATTGAAACTCTTGGGATATTGCTGCTCAAATCATGCAAGATATTCTCCCAGCTAATTAAGTTGGGAGTGGATTGAAACTTTTTAAACTCCTTTACGGTGGACAAGACCTGAAATTCTCCCAGCTAATTAAGTTGGGAGTGGATTGAAACCTTTAGAGATGTCAGCATCAGAAAGACCAGCGGCATTCTCCCAGCTAATTAAGTTGGGAGTGGATTGAAACTCTTTGTTAGCGCTGTAGTCGTATGGACTGATACCATTCTCCCAGCTAATTAAGTTGGGAGTGGATTGAAACGCATTAGCTTTAGCGATCTTCATAGCAGATCCTAACTATTCTCCCAGCTAATTAAGTTGGGAGTGGATTGAAACATTGCACCTGATCTGCTGATCATCGATGAGATCGGATTCTCCCAGCTAATTAAGTTGGGAGTGGATTGAAACTGTTTTCCAGTAAACGATCCTCCTAAGCCAACAGTTTCATTCTCCCAGCTAATTAAGTTGGGAGTGGATTGAAACAGGTTTGACAGCAAGCATTTGCAGTGGAACCCGAATTCTCCCAGCTAATTAAGTTGGGAGTGGATTGAAACTTGTATCCACTTTGCAGCCAGGTAGTTTACTCACATTCTCCCAGCTAATTAAGTTGGGAGTGGATTGAAACGATAATTTGCTGATGTGCAAATTCATCGACGATACCATTCTCCCAGCTAATTAAGTTGGGAGTGGATTGAAACTCGCTCAGTTGCCTGCACCCAAGGGCGGGAGATTTATTCTCCCAGCTAATTAAGTTGGGAGTGGATTGAAACACTTGATGCGTTACCTCAGCAATAAAATACTTCGCATTCTCCCAGCTAATTAAGTTGGGAGTGGATTGAAACCTGCCTCAACCCACCCTCGTTGAGTCAGTACGGGATATTCTCCCAGCTAATTAAGTTGGGAGTGGATTGAAACAATCTCCAGTCGCTTGATGCGCTGCTTTTTGCGCATTCTCCCAGCTAATTAAGTTGGGAGTGGATTGAAACCTCAAATCCCATGCCATCTAGCGTGTCATCAATATTCTCCCAGCTAATTAAGTTGGGAGTGGATTGAAACAGTACCATACGGTTTTTAGTTTCCACGCTATAAAATTCTCCCAGCTAATTAAGTTGGGAGTGGATTGAAACAAATCTGGGTTGGCAACACGATCTGTATTGGCAGATTCTCCCAGCTAATTAAGTTGGGAGTGGATTGAAACCGCACTGCTAGCCTTTACCCGTTTAATTGGGTAATTCTCCCAGCTAATTAAGTTGGGAGTGGATTGAAACAAACGGCATGTTATTCCAAGCATGTCTCTCCAACAATTCTCCCAGCTAATTAAGTTGGGAGTGGATTGAAACATAGGCGCTGATGTGTTGATCCAACCGAGTTTTATTCTCCCAGCTAATTAAGTTGGGAGTGGATTGAAACCTCGCCACTAACAAACGCAGTGCCCAAGGCTATCATTCTCCCAGCTAATTAAGTTGGGAGTGGATTGAAACAGCACACCATCTAGTATGGCACATGAGGCTTATCATTCTCCCAGCTAATTAAGTTGGGAGTGGATTGAAACAACGAATGCAACAGGAAATATTATGGAAGCAAAAGCATTCTCCCAGCTAATTAAGTTGGGAGTGGATTGAAACCTCGCCACTAACAAACGCAGTGCCCAAGGCTATCATTCTCCCAGCTAATTAAGTTGGGAGTGGATTGAAACACTCCATTGGCGGCACGACCGTATGGGCGGATGCCATTCTCCCAGCTAATTAAGTTGGGAGTGGATTGAAACAGCATGAACACCTCACCGAAAACAGCCACACAACATTCTCCCAGCTAATTAAGTTGGGAGTGGATTGAAACCTGAGTACCTCTCGGCTTTACAAGCAGCTTGGCATTCTCCCAGCTAATTAAGTTGGGAGTGGATTGAAACAGGAAGAATAGGAGGACTTGCAGGCGCGTGTTAATTCTCCCAGCTAATTAAGTTGGGAGTGGATTGAAACTTTGCCTGTTGTCCGACAGGCTCTTTTAATTTTATTCTCCCAGCTAATTAAGTTGGGAGTGGATTGAAACTCATCAGTTGGCGCTACAAGTGACCGGTCACTATATATTCTCCCAGCTAATTAAGTTGGGAGTGGATTGAAACTTTTAGGGAGTTAATAGTAACTGTGCAATCAAATGATTCTCCCAGCTAATTAAGTTGGGAGTGGATTGAAACTCAGTGCAAACCCCGTTTTGAGGTTGGTTTATTACGATTCTCCCAGCTAATTAAGTTGGGAGTGGATTGAAACAAATTACAAAATAAATAGCAGGAAAGTAAGGCTATTCTCCCAGCTAATTAAGTTGGGAGTGGATTGAAACAAATTACAAAATAAATAGCAGGAAAGTAAGGCTATTCTCCCAGCTAATTAAGTTGGGAGTGGATTGAAACAAGCTCTTCTAGCATTTTGCGAATGTCACGGGACAATTCTCCCAGCTAATTAAGTTGGGAGTGGATTGAAACTGCCTGAGAGCCTCGTGCCCGATATTTCAGAGGGTAAATTCTCCCAGCTAATTAAGTTGGGAGTGGATTGAAACAATCATTTATCAAACCCTCTCTCTAACTAAATAACATTCTCCCAGCTAATTAAGTTGGGAGTGGATTGAAACTAGGGTATTTCCTTGTTCAAATTAGATTTGAACTGTTTGTTTTTTGGAAAAATTTCAGGTTGTAGTCTTTGAGAATTTCAAATTGAATTGCTAAAAATCTCAAATTGAGTTTGTGTGTAATCACAATCTCAGGAATGCAGTAAGATATGCACATCATCAACCGCAAGCGCATTATCCAAGCCGCCGAATTGCACAAAGACTGTGCGACGGCGTTGAGCGGGTGGTATCAGACCATGAAGGCAGCCAGTTTCACGAATTTCTCAGAATTAAAAGCCTCGTTTAACAGTGTGGATAAAGTAGAGCATCTGTATGTGTTTGATATTGGTGGCAACAAACTTAGGCTGGTTGCTGTCATTCATTTTAATACCGGCAAGGTATTTATCCATGAAATATTGACCCATAGCGAGTATGACAAAGGCAAATGGAAGGAGTAGGGCATGGGAATCATGATTAAAACCGTGTTAGATCATTGGCAGTATGTAGCACCTGTGTTGGTTGCACCTAAAACGAAGGGCGACTATGAAGCCCTAGTGGAAGCTTTGGATGCGGTACTTGATGCCGGTGGAGCGGATGAAACACATCCCTTAGCTTCCTTGGCAGATCGAATCGGCGACTTGATCGCCGATTATGAAGAGCAGCATCTAGCCCCCATTCCGTCCACAAGTGTGGATGCGCTCAAGTTTCTCATGGACAGTCATGGTTTAAGCCAAGGCGATTTGCCTGAGGTGGCTAGCCAAGGGGTTATGTCTGAATTGCTGCGGGGCAAGCGCGAGTTGAATTTACGTCAAATCAAAGCTTTGTCTATCCGCTTCAAGGTGCCGGTGGGTGTCTTTATTGACTGAGGACTGGGTACTGTTGGTAGCATTCAAACCTAGCCCTAGTCTCGCTCCTATCAAACTGCTACTCTTCGCGCTTCATGCTGTTTTTCCGAGTTGAATATGAAAGTCAGAACCCGTTTTGCTCCTAGTCCCACTGGCTACCTGCACATTGGTGGCGCTCGTACTGCTTTGTTTTCTTGGTTATATGCTCGCAAAATGGGCGGGGATTTTATCCTAAGGATTGAAGACACCGATTTAGAGCGCTCTACACAAGCCTCGGTGGATGCCATTTTGCATGCGATGGAGTGGTTAGGCTTGGATTACGACGAAGGCCCGTTCTATCAGACTCAGCGCTTTGACCGCTACAAAGAAGTCGTACAACAGCTTTTAGATACGGGGCACGCTTATTACTGCTATTGCTCGAAAGAAGAGTTAGATGCTATGCGTGAAGCTCAAATGGCACGCAAAGAAAAACCACGCTATGACGGACGCTGGCGCGATAGTAAAGACACTCCGCCTGCAGGTGTCGCACCCGTGGTACGTTTTAAGAACCCTTTAGAGGGTGTGGTTGAGATTGATGATCAGGCGCGTGGCAAAATTGTCATTAGCAACACCGAGTTAGATGATTTAATTATTGCCCGTTCTGATGGAGTGCCAACCTATAACTTATCCGTCGTCGTCGACGATATCGATATGGGTATCACACATGTCATTCGTGGCGATGATCATATCAATAATACCCCACGCCAAATCAATATTATGCGCGCACTTGGACATGAAATCCCTGTATTTGCGCATGTACCGATGATCTTAGGCCCGGATGGGCAGCGCTTATCGAAACGGCATGGTGCGGTCAATGTCATGCAATACCGCGATGAAGGCTATACACCCGACGCTTTGCTCAATTATTTAGTACGCTTAGGCTGGTCGCATGGTGATCAGGAGATTTTCTCACGCCAAGAAATGATTGAGTTTTTCGAGCTGAATGGTATTAACCGCGCTCCTTCCTCGATCAATCCAGATAAATTGATCTGGCTGAATCAGCATTATTTGAAAACGTTGACACCGGCTGAGATTGCTGCGCAATTACAATGGCAGTTAGCGCATCAACAACTTGATACGAGTCAAGGCCCTGCTTTAGAAGCGGTGATTCTAGCCCAGCGTGAGCGCGTCAAGAGCTTAGCCGAGTTAGTCTCAACGAGTCGTTATTTCTATGAAGACTTTAAAGAATATGATGCAGCGGCTGTGCAAAAGCAGTTTAAGCCAGAAACAGCAGGGTATTTGAAAGCAGTATACACAGCCTTAGCTAGTTTATCAGCTTGGGAGGCTGCAGCCATTCATCAGGCAATTCAGCAAGCTTGTGAGGGTTTGGGCATTAAATTAGGCAAAGTAGGGCCCGCTCTACGCGTGGCAGTGACCGGTTCTGCTTCTTCGCCTTCCTTAGAAATTACCTTAAGTTTGATCGGGCGGGAACGCAGTTTAGCACGGGTTGAAGCGGCGGTAGCTTATATAGAAAAAATGCCAACAAGTGCTTGACAGTCAGCGTGGATTAATTCAGAATTCGCGCTTCTTCGGGGGGCTATAGCTCAGCTGGGAGAGCGCTACAATGGCATTGTAGAGGTCAGCGGTTCGATCCCGCTTAGCTCCACCAAACCTTCCGATGAACCTTGCTCAGTGAGTCAACGATGATTTTACTGCTAGGTCGAATAGTATTTTTTGTTGGTTTATTGATTACAGTAGTATCGCTCATTGCAGGCTTTACCTTACTGTACATGAATATCCAAAACTGGGCGCAGTTCTGTTTTATGGCAGTGCCGCTTGGGTTCATGTTGTTATTTGCTGGTCTATCGACCAATGTGTTGTTAGAAGAACGTAGTAACGACAAGAATTAAACTTAAGTTTTAACGACGTCCCCATCGTCTAGAGGCCTAGGACACCGCCCTTTCACGGCAGTAACCGGGGTTCGAATCCCCGTGGGGACGCCAATCTTACAATCGAGTTTTGACGTTTATACAGCGTCCCCATCGTCTAGAGGCCTAGGACACCGCCCTTTCACGGCAGTAACCGGGGTTCGAATCCCCGTGGGGACGCCACTTTAAACGCTGTAGTCTCTTTTCACTCCTCTTTTTTTCCCGCAAAATAAGCCAAAACACAAATTATTCTTTGGGTAGCTAGGGCTGTTTTTCCTGATCTTGGGCTTGCCGATTCCCAAAGTTACTCTTTAAACAAGATAAAGAACAATGGAGTTTCGCAATGGGCTTGCGCCAGCTAAGTATTTGGCAGTCGGCACTAATGGGTTTTTGGTTTTTATTCAGTACTCCCTATTTAGTCGCTGAAGAGCTATCTACGCTCAAACTCGCGACTTATACCAATCAGCAACTTTTAGCTGAAATGTTAGTAGTGGATGCTGCTGAGCAGACCTTAGACCAAGCTCCTGCTTTAGTCGTGACGTTTTCGCAAGATCTGGAGACGAATCAAGACCCGGCTGAATTTTTTACGATTACCCAAGAGGGCAAAGCGGTAGAAGGCAAGTGGGCACTTATCAATAGCCCACGGCGTTTATATTTCACTCAAATCCAAGCCAATACCAACTACCGTATTCAAATTCGCCCCGGTGTCACTGCTAAGAATGGCTTAAAGCTATTAAAGCCAGTCGATTTTGAGATTAAGACCCGCATCATTCAGCCTGCTTTCGATTTTGCCAGCAAAGGTAGTTTGATCCCGCAGCAATTAGCCAACAGTTTGCCGATTCGTGTTGTTAATGTGCCTGAACTTGATGTTGAATTCTTGCGAGTACCACCTGAGAAACTCAGTGAGGTGTTTAAAGCGATTCGTTTGGACGGCAGCCTACAATCTTGGGAATTAGAAGAGATTCATCAGTTCACCACTAGTGTCTACACCATGCGCTATCCAACCAATGCTAAGCCGAATGCGCGTGAGACGTTTAATCTGCCAATTAATCAAATTGAGGCTTTAAAACAGCCCGGACTATATTTTGCAGTGATCCGTCAGCCCGGACGCTTCACGGATAAAGCCTATCGGATTAATCATTTTATTGTGAGTAATATTGGTCTACAGGCGCGGGTTTATGCGAAAACCTTGGAAGTGTTTGCTCATGCTTTAGATTCAAGCAAACCTTTACGTGGCATTAAAATAGCAGTGAAAGACAACCAAAACGCCACGGAAATCATCACTGACGAAAATGGTCGTGCTAGTTTTGCGAAGCGTCCTGATAAGGCCTTTTTTATTACTGCAGTCAGCCCTGATAATCAATTTGCTTTTTTAGACTTGCGCTCAGCTCCTCTAAATCTAGAGAACTTCCCGATTCAAGGTTTACCTGAAAAGCCGATTGATCCTTATATTTATGCTTCGCATGCGTTGTACCGTCCCGGCGATACGCTGAGTCTAAATATTCTGCAACGTGATCAAGATGGTTTAGTGGCGACACATGATCTAAAGCTTAGTATTGTGCGACCGGATACCAAAGTGATTTGGGAGCAAATCCTAAGCCCGACCGATGCTGAGTTAGGTTATTATTTGCAGCGGTTTAGTTTAGAAGACGATGCACCAGAAGGAACGTGGCGAGCCGAGTTGCGTTTGGATGATGATCCAGAGCTGGTTAGTGTGTTTGAGTTTCAGGTTGAGCAGTATAAGCCTGAATATTTAAATTTAAGTTTGAGTGGCGGTAAATCTTTATTAACACGCGATGATAAGCAAGTCATTTCTGTGCAGGGAGATTATGCTTATGGGGCGCCGGCTGCTAAACAAAAAATTGCCGCAACGCGTAGCCTAGAACTAGATTTACAACCCCTAGGCATTGCATTTAAGGATTATAGTTTTGGTGTACCAGAAGATGCGCAACGCTTAGCTTCAGTAAAATTGCCTCAAACGAGCTTAGACGAGCAGGGGAATAGTTTTTTAGAGTTTCCAGCCATTAACTCTGAGATTCAGTCCCCGCTAAAAACACGTGTAATGGCGAGTTTATTAGAGCTAGGTAGCCAAGCTATCAGCAGTGAGCTGCAACAGGTCTATTGGCCCACTCAGCATCTAGTTGGTATTAAACCTTTATTTGCCAATGCTAATGTAGCTGCTAATTCTGAAGCTCGTTTTGAGCTAGTGCGGGTTGATCCAACCGGTACTTTAGTGGCTGCGCAACATTTGACTGCTACTTTATTTAGTGAGTCGTATGATTATTATTGGGAATATGATCAGGAAAAAGGCTGGCAACAGCGGGGCATTCGTAATCAATATCCGGTCTCTCAACAACAAATAGAAATTTCAGCAGGGCAAAAAGGCCAGCTTGCTTTAACAGTAACTTCTGGACAATATCGACTCGAACTAGAAGATGCAGATACTAAGTTAAAGACCGCTTATGTGTTTACAGCAGGCTGGCAAACTGTAGCGAGTACTGATAGGCAACCCAAAAGCTTAGATTTAAGGCTGGATAAAGCCGTCTATAAGTCTGGGGACACTGCACAATTGACCGTCAATTTACCGGCTGCGAGTGAAGTCTTGCTCACTGTAGAAGGTGGGAAGCTCTTATGGAGTCGGCAAATGAACTTACCTGCAGGTGCTTCATTTCTCGAAGTGCCGATTGATAAGGCTTGGCAACAGCATGATCTCTATATAGGCGTACAAGCTTTGCAAACCAGTGATGCCAGTCAGGCAAATAAGCCAAAGCGCTGGTTAGGCATTTTGCCCTTAGTCTTAGATCGTAGTGAACGGCAGCTAGAGCTTAGTCTAGAAGTACCTGAGCTAGTGATGGCCGAGCAAGCGGTTAAAGTGATGATACGGGCTAAGAATTTAAAAGCCCCTAATACCTTAATCACTTTATCTGCGGTTGATACACAGATTTTACAGCGTATGCCGTTCAAACCGCAGAATCCGTTTGATTTTTATTTTAGCTCGCATGCTTATGAGACACGCTTGTATGATAGCTACGATGAGATTATTGCAGACCATGAGGTAAGCGTTAGTACTACTGCTAATCAGCAAGTGACTAATGAAGTTAGTGCCACTTTAGCACCTAGGTTGCCGCGCCGCATGACAATTCTAGAAGCTGAGCCTATAAAGTTTGATGCTGAGGGTAAAGCAGAGATTACCCTTAATCTGCCAGCGTTCACCGGTGATTTACACCTGACTGCTATGGTTATCGGTACTGAGCAATTAGGCAGTATTAGCAAGACGATTCAAGTAGGAACGCCTGTTCAGCTTAATCTAGCGGCTCCAGCTTTTTTAGCCACGGGTGATCAAGCCTTACTAAGGTTTTCAGTAAAAAGCTTGGATGATGCGGATCAATTAGTAACTATCAAATTAAAAAGTAATGACTTACTTGAAGGTGTAGCTTTCGAGAAAGAATTAACTTTAAGTAAAGGGCAAATCGAGCAGTTACAATTACCCATCACGACGCTCAGTTCCATGGGCTTAGGGGAGGTTACTTTAGAACTAACAGGCAGGGATTTTAAATTTAAGCGTGAACTGAAAATCCCCATACGACCTGCTTATATGTCTACTGTGTCTTATCAGCAGCAAGAGTTATTGGGAGCGGGCAAGAGTTTTTCTCTAACGACTGCAGGGGCTAAAGATTCTTTGCCAAACACGGCGGAGACTTGTTTGAGTATCTCTAATACCCCCAATTTACCGGTAGCGGCAATTTTACGCAGTTTATTGAATTATCCTTACGATTCTTTGGAGCAAACGGTTAGCAGTAGCTATCCTTATTTATTTTTAGATGAGGCCGCTTTAAAAAAATGGGATTTACCGGCTATATCTTTGGCACAACGCACTCAGCAAGTACAAAAAGCCATTATTCGCTTACGTAGTATGCAATTACCGAATGGTGGTTTTAGTTCATGGGCTAGAATAGGGTCGGAAGAGTATTGGTTGAATGCTTATGTAACTAGTTTTTTACTCGATGCTCGTCAAAAAGGTTTTGGCGTGCCAGATGCTATGCTGGATGCAGCTTTAAGTAATTTACAACAGACTTGGAAGCAAGAAACGCCACAACTCGAGGATCGTTATCCACTGGCGGAAAATGTAGTGCAAATGGATTTAGCCGTGCGAGCTTATACAGCTTATGTTTTAGCGCGTGAACATAAATTGACCTTAAATGACCTCAAGGCCTTTGCTGATAAAGCGGGGGCACAAATGGAGTTTGGCTTAAGCTTAGTGAATTTAGGTTTAGCTTTAAGCTTACAAGGAGATGCTGCACGTGGTGATGAATATATTCAGCGTGGTCTAGGCTTAAACCGTGATCCTGATTTGTATTTAGGTGAGTATGGAAGTCCCCTGCGTGATCGCGCGATGTTGCTCTATCATTTACTGCTAGCTAAGCAGACCGTACCAGCCTTGAGTATGCATTTAGACTATATTTTGCGTGATCTAGCAGCCCATACTTACCTTAGTACACAAGAGCAAATTTATATCTTTTTACTGGGTCAGCTCATTGAACAGCAGGCTAAAGCGCCTTGGAAAGCCCAGTTGGTAGTGGATGGGCAAAGCTTGGATTTAGCTCAAACGGGTAGCTTTACGCGTTGTTTTGCAGAGTTTAAAGGTGACAGTAAACTTCTTACCACCACTGATGAAGCTATTTACTTTAATCTTCTAACCCAAGCGTATCCTAAACAAATGCTAGCGGCGACTGAAAAGCCGATTCGTATTCAGCGCAAGTGGTATAACTTAGCAGGTCAAGTTTTAAAGCCAGCGGATTTAAAAGTGGGTGACTTAGTGCTAACGCGCTTGAATATCGAAAGCACGGAGCCTATCCCTCATGCTTTAGTAGTGGATTTACTCCCTGCAGGGTTTGAGCTGGAGTTGAGCGATTTACAAGCTAATGAAGTATTGCAGGGCTTAAAGTTAGACGATATGGCGGTACCCGTAGCAGAGACTATGGCTTACTCTGCAGCTGTACATGAAGGGTTTTGGCCAGATCGTTATGTGGCAAATTTAGCTTTAAAGGCTAAAAGTTCCCGTACCTTATTTTATCTAGTGCGCATAGCACAGGCTGGGCAGGTAATGACACCACAGGCTTATGTGATAGATTTGGATCGCCCCTTTATTCAAGGCTTAAGCGCAGGGGCGGAGCGTTTGAAAACAACACCTTAAAGCAGCGGGTTTAAACAATTAGCTACTCTTTTTTAAGCTTGAGTAGCTAATGCGGATTAAGGTAAATTTTAAGTGGGTAAGTGTAAGCGGACACGTGCACCGACATAGGGTGAAACGAGTAGTTCAATCTTGCCACCAACTGCAGAAACAATCTCAGTACTGACAGCTAAACCAATACCTTGGCCTTCCGTTTTACTGTCTTCACGAATGCCACGCTTCAGCAGTTTGGATGGGTTTTCACTCGGGAAACCCATACCATCATCATCAATATCAATGACCAGCATATCATTATCGCGGAAAGCAGAAATCTCTACTAGGCGATCACAGAAGCGGCAGGCATTGTTGATTAGATTACCGAATAATTCCATCAAGTCTTCTGAGTCTAAGCGGCATTTAGCGTATTCATCCACATTTACACGAATCTCAAAGGTTTTGCTGCGATGTACTTTGTGCATAGTGCTGGCTAAACGCGTTAAGATTGGGCGAATCGGTTGTGACATAATAATCGCGCTTTCACTCGTCACCATCGCTTTACGCAGTTGCCGCGAGATGATTTCTTGCATATGTTCAATCTCAGCCGCAATGCCCGCTAAACCGGCATGATCATGCGGCAAGTCTTGGAAGCTACCGCTGTCGAGATGGGATTGAATAGCGGCTAGAGGTGTTTTCAAGCTATGTGCAAGATCGTCTAAGGAGTCTTTATAGCGTTGCTTTTGGCCTTTTTCATGCCCAATCAAAGCATTGATTGTATTTTTGATGGGCACTAGTTCATCTGGGTATTCATCTTGGATAGTTTCTTTATTACCTGCTTCAATCGCACGTACCTCCTCTTCAAACTCACGAATCGGGGCAACCACCCAGAAACTAGAGGCTAACTGGGCAATCAAGATCAGAATGACCGAAGCGAAAAAGAGAATAGAGAAAATCATGACTAAGTCGTCGATTTCTCGATCCACATTCGCCATAGATTCCGCAACGATAAATAGATAATGTTTATTGGCGCTGTTACCTTCCTCAGCATTTTCACGGAAGGAAAAATGCTGCACGGCCAGCATGTATTCCTCAGGATGAAATTTCTCATCAGCCTTGCCGTGCGGCGGGGGCGTAGAACTCATACGGCGTGCGAACGGCGTGGAGTTTTTTACTTTGGGATCGTTAAATAATTCTTCGAAAGGGAAATAGGCGAAGAATAAATCAACCCGACTTAAGTCTACCCCCTCATTGTCAATAGAACTCCAAATAATCCGATTCTGCTGACGATCCCAAATATAAGCAAAGCGGCGCTTACGATCTTGGAATAATTGATTGCGGGAGATGAATTGTTCGGCAGCTTGCTTATTACGTTGAGGAATCAAGAAGCTACCACGTTCATATTCAATAAAACCGAGTAGATCAGAAGCTGTCCGCTCTAGTTCTAAGCGGATAGCTTCGGTTTTGCGTTGGTAAATACTTAAACTGAGGAGAATCCCTAAGATTAAAATTCCAATCACAATAATCGTGAAGCCGCTAACCAATTGGCGGCTACGTAAAGAACCCATCATGACTAAATATTTGAGCGATGACAGTCTAAAGTAAATCGATAGCCACGTCCGCGCAAAGTCTCGATAGGTTTCAAACTTTCATCAGGATCGAGTTTTTGCCGCAAACGGCGAATGAAGACTTCGATCACATTACTGTCACGATCAGCATCTTCTTCGTACAAGCTATCCGTTAAATGAGTTTTAGAAATCACTTGACCCGCGTGCAGCATTAAATGCTCTAACACACGATACTCATAAGCAGTCAAAGTGATTTCATTTTCACTTACGTACACACGTTGCTCAGACAGATTCAAGCGAATTGGTGGACAGCTAAGTTCAGCTTGCGTCCAACCTTTAGTCCGACGCAAGAGCGCACGTAAGCGAGCGGCTAGTTCTTCTGCATGGATCGGTTTGACCAAATAATCATCGGCACCGGCTTCTAAAACTTCAACTTTAGTTTCCCAACGATCCCGCACGGTGAGGGTGACAATCGGATATTCCAAGCCTTTAGAGCGCACACTGCGGATAATCTCTAAACCCGTTACATGGGGGAGACCTAAGTCAATAACGGCGATATCAATGGGATATTCAGTTGCAATATACAGCCCTTGCGCACCATCACTCGCTACATCGACGGTAAAACCGTTTTTTTTGAGATCACTAGCGATTTGCTCACGGATGGGTGCTTTATCTTCAACAACAAGTACACGCATAGATTTTTCGACTATTTAGTATGTTATGTTAATGGTTTGAGTGTAGTCTAAGTAATTATCCAAAAGTTATCGTGTATTTTTCGCCAAAGCCAGCCAGTATA
>NZ_CALMZC010000032.1 GCF_937873765.1 uncultured Thiothrix sp.
TATCCCCGATTATCAAGAAATTCCGGGGATTTGTGTAGATACTTATGCCTTATCAGGGGAGGAGTTGAAAGATGCCAACATTTCCTGTCCCTCCCCTGACAAGGGGAGGTTAGGTGGGGTTTCTCGGCGGACAAACAAATCCCCACGCAATGGCGCGTAGTTATCCCAGTAGTGTTGCAGGTTATCCACTTCCACCAGTGGAATGCCGCCATGCAAATGGGCGCGGACATCCTGCGGCTCGGGTGGCGGTGCATTATCTACATAGCGGCGGATATTGCAGTTATACTCCTCGGCGACAATCTCGGCTATCGGCACATGGCGCGAGTAAGCCGGAATATCGGCAGGGGAGCGGTAGGCATAGATGATCTTGTCGATGTCTTCCGGGCGCAGGTGGTTTTGCGCCTTGCCCTCGCGGTATTCACGGTCAGCATTGATGAACAGCACGCTGTCGCGTTCCTGTCTGCCCGCTTTGTTCATCACCATAATGCAGGCGGGAATGCCCGTGCCGTAGAACAGGTTACTGGGCAAGCCAATCACCGCTTCCAGATAGTGGTTATCAATGAAATGCTTGCGGGCGTCGCGCTCTTCACCACCCCGAAACAACACCCCGTGCGGCATCACCGTTGCCAAACGCCCCTCGTGTTTCAGCACTGCCAGCATGTGTTGCACAAACATCAGGTCGGCTTTTTTGCCTTTTTCCGGCATATCCACCGCAAAGCGCCCCGGAAACTTCATGTCCTTCTTGATGTAGTTCTGGCTGAAGGGCGGATTGGCCACCACCCGATCAAAGCGTTTCAGCTCATTGTTTTCATCCAGATGCTGCGGTTCGCGCAAGGTATCTTCCTGGCGGATGTCGGCATGGGAAATGCCGTGCAGCAGCATGTTCATCTTGCAGATCGACCAGGTAGTGCCGATTTTTTCCTGCCCGTTCAAGGATAATTCATTGGCATCGCCACCATGTTCGCGCAGGTAATCGCGCATCTGGATCAACATGCCACCCGAACCCACCGTCGGGTCATAAACACTCATGCCTTCGCGTGGATCACAGATTTCGACGCACAGGCGCACTACCTCCGCAGGTGTATAGAACTCACCGGCTTTCTTGCCTGCGGTATCGGCAAAGAACTTGATCAACCATTCATACGCTGCGCCCAGCAGGTCGGGGAATTCAAAGTCCTCATCCTTGAGCGGGATTTTTTCAAAGTTCTGAATGAAATTAGCGAGCGTGTCATCGTCCAGCGTGCGCTGCCCGATCTTGCGGTTGAAGTTGATATTGCCCAGCACGTCCTGAAGGGCATCAGGGTTGGCTTCTTCAATGGCTGCCAGCGCCTTGTTCAGGGTGGTGCCGACGTTGACCTTGACGTGTTTCAGGGCAGGGTGGTTGATGGTCAGGAGGGTTTCACCCTTGTTGGTGATGGTTTCCGTCCAGCCCTCATGCCAACGGGCGGATTCCGGCACGTAGAAATATTTGCCGGAATAGTTATCCGAATCTGCCAAAAATGCTTCAATGTCTTCGGCAGACATTCCTTGTGCTACCAGTTCTGCCCGTAACTCATCGCGGCGTTGCTCAAACAGATCATTAGCCCGCTTGAGAAATAGCATACCAAAGATGTATTCCTTGTATTCGCTGGCTTCCAGACTGCCGCGTAGGTCATCACAGGCGGCGAAAAGCAAACTTTCTAGGCGAGAGAGGGTTAGTTTCATACGAACTCCTGAGTAGACAGGGGGCTATCTTAACTGAAGCGTGCCGGTCAGGCATCTGTGGAGCAGGCATCGCAACTCGTCCTTTCAGGAAACGCTTAGGCTAACCATTAGAGATACTTAGCTTATTTTCGATTGACAGTTTTGCGCTGCTTCGGTGAGTATATCTTTAGGTATATCATGACCGCTGAAGAGGAGAGAAAACTATGTACGCAACTATTTTGCGCCGATCATCGCTGGCCGCAGCTATTCTATTAAGCTTTTACACTTTACCTGCTTTGGCTACTAATGGCCTAGCTCCTATCGGTTTGGGGATGGAGCATCGCAGCCTTGGGGGGGCTGCTACCGGTTATGCTGCAAATACTTCCAGTATCGCCAGTAATCCTGCCGCCACCTCATTTGTTGAGGATGGCTTTGATGTAGGCTTAGAGATTTTCCAGCCTAAACGTAGCGCAACCTTTAATGGTAAGGCATTTGGGATGCCCGCAGATGTGACTTACGACGGCAATGGTAAGCAAAATTTCTTCATTCCTGAAGGTTCGTATAAACGTAGTTTTAAGCAGTTCGATTTCGGCTTAGCGGTTTACGGCAATGGGGGCATGAATACCAGCTATGAGAAGAATCCTAACTTTGGGACGGGTAAAGCTGGGGTTGATTATCAGCAGTTATTTATAGCGCCTACCCTCAGTTATAAATTGAATGAGCATCATTCCATTGGGGTTTCGGCGAATTTGGTTTATCACAAATTCAAGGCTGAGGGCTTGCAAAATTTTGATAATGCTCGTTTCTCTGCCAATCCCGGGCATGTAACCAATAATGGCTACGATAGTTCTACTGGCATTGGTGCAAGTATTGGTTGGCAAGGTAAAGTCGCACCTAACCTTTCTTTAGGGGTTGCATATCGTTCAAAAGTTAGTATGGGCAAATTCGATCAATATTCTGGGTTATTTGCGAATGGCGGCGAGTTTGATGTCCCTGCGGCTTTGAGTGTTGGTTTTGCTTGGCAGGCTGCTCCAAGTACTTTAATTGTGGGTGATGTACAAAAAATTAGTTATAGCGATCTTGCAGCAATTGGGAATAGTAGCCATAAGCCAGTGCAGTTTGGTGGTAAAGATGGCCCCGGGTTCGGTTGGAAAGATGTCACAGCGGTTAAACTTGGTGTAAAACAGCAGGTGACGCCGCAGATGGCAGTGATGCTGGGCTATAATAAGGGTACCAATCCAGTGCGTTCTTCTGAAACCACCGTGAACGTTTTGGCGCCCGGGGTAGCTGAGCAGCACCTCACTTTAGGCGCAGAATGGCAACTTACACCCAAGTCGAGCTTAATCGCTTCCTTTGTACATACTTTCGAGAATGAAACCAAAGGTGATACCACTGTGCCACCGCCCGGCCCTATTGCTTTAGACGCTTATAACTTAAAGATGAAGCAAAATGCTATTGGTGTTTCCTATAGCCATCGATTCTAAATTATTAACCGCTCCACTTTTACACACGCTCATCGGGCGTGTGTTTCTAGCCAGTTATCCCTATCAGCCTTAGCAAATGACTCAGAGCTTGTTTATACCTTGAGGTATGAAGCGAGCGATCTTTGGGCTATGTGTTGCCTATTTACTAGCAGAGCCTATTCAAGCTAGCTTACCAGCGTTTCCGGGTGCGGAAGGGGATGGGGCTGTTAGCTTAGGTGGGCGTGCCGGTAAAGTTTTGATCGTGGAGCGTTTAGATGATCCTTGCCCGACTAAAGCTTGTACTACGGAAGACCTTGCAGATCCGACTAAGCTAGTGCCGGGTACTTTACGCTGGGCACTCTTGCAGCCTTATCCACGCACAGTGGTATTTCGAGTTTCGGGTGTCATTGAACTATTACCTGATAAAACCACTTGGAATGACAAAACCAAGCAAACGGATATTCAGCGTTTAGCCAATATCCGCATCAAAAGCCCTTATCTGACGGTGGCAGGACAAACGGCTCCCGCTGATGGCATTACTATTAAAAATAACGGCATTACGCTTTTAACCCATGATGTGGTGATGCGCTATGTACGCTTTCGTACTGGGCGGCAATTGCCCGTCTTTGCGGGGCAGCAAACTCCTGAAACCTTCATGATTGCCAATAACGCGCATGCGGTAGTGATTGATCATTGTTCTGTTAGTTGGACACCTGCTGAGGGTTTAAGTGTGTACACTGGCGAGCTATGGGATGGCTCGAAAGGAACGGCGACTGATATTACAATTTCGTGGAATATCCTAGGTGAAGGTCTGGTACGTCATATTGATGGCAGAGGTCATCCGAGTTCTGCTTTTATGTCCGGTTATGATGGCGATCCTAAATACGCCGCTGATCGTCTGAGTTTGCATCACAATCTATTGGTTCATACCCAAAAACGGAATGGTGATCTGCTCACTCAGCGTGGTCAGTTCATTAATAATTTGATCTATAACTGGCAATGGTTGCCAACTGTCTTGTCTGGCGCGGTAGAAGCCGATGTAATTGGCAATACTTGGAAGGCAGGGCCGATTACCTTAGCCGATTATGATCAACAGCGGGGTGGTTTACATTTAGTCCCTGCAGCTCGCAACCAAAAGCAAAAAGACCCCGAAGGTTGGTGGGATGGTGTGCCCGGTGAACCTTCTTTATATTTAAAAGATAATCGTTATCTGCCAGCAGGTCAGGCGATTAAGGGATCGGTTAACCTGCTCTGTCATTATGCAGCGCGTACAGCAGCTTGTAGTAAACAACTACCTATGAGTTGGTGGCGCACTAAGGCTTTAAGCCCGAATGGTATCCCTATTACTGCACAGGCTGCTATGGATGCTGAAGGTTTAGTGCTAGAGCAAGCTGGAGCTAATCAGCGGATTAATAGCTTCGGTCAGTGGGTAAACAATCGTGATTTGATCGATCAGCGTTATGTGGATGAATATCGTTCGGGTACTTATCGAAATAAAAGCTTTCCTTTTGCAGAGTCTGAAGTCGGTGGTTTTCCAGCAACTATTGAGGGCGAGCCTTATCCTGATGCTGATAAAGATGGAATGTCAGATCGTTGGGAGCAACAGCAGGGCTTAAATCCTGCTGATGCGAGTGATGCCGCTAAGGAAGCCCCGAAGGCAAGTGGTTATACTTGGCTAGAAGTGTTTATTAATGGGATGAATGTCAATTAGTGCTTAAACGTTCCCGCTGATTTTTAGACAGTTCCTCCACCCATAAAGCCGTAGCACCCGCTACACCGACGGGCATTGCGAAAAAGTTCAGGACAGGGATAGCGGTCATTAAGGATAAAACCCAACCAAAGCCTAATGCTTGGGTGGGGTGTTGTTTCAGGGTTCGCAGCTCATCTTTAAAGAATAGATTATGATTACCCATTGGATAATCCGCATATTCAATCGCTAGCATCCAAGCGCCAAAAATTGTCCAAGCTAGCGGCGAAATCACATTCACCCCCGGAATGAGGGTAATCAGAATCAGTAAAATTCCCCATTTTGCCATATACCAGAGTTTGCTAGCTTCACTGCGAAAGGTGCGAGTGATTAAGCTGGGAATGGACTTGAAACCTTGGAATTCAGCCACTGGCAAACCATTCAAGCGCTTTTCGATTTGCTCAGCGAGGACTGAGTTAAAGGGGGCGGAAATAATATTGGCGATCATGGTGAAGGTATAAAACACGGCAAAGAAAATCACTACGATAAACACCGGCCATAGTAACCACTCTAACCAAGTCAGCCAAGTGGGAAGCAAATGCTCCATCCAACGTTCCACTTGGCTAGAGACTAACCAAATACCGCCAGTAAAAATTAAAATATTGATCAATAAAGGTATGGCTACAAAAGGCCGAATCCCGGGTTGGGTAATCAGCGAAAAACCCTTGAGTACATAACGCATGCCTTGAAATAAGCCAGTCATAATTGTCCTTGTTTTACGACAAACGAGTGAGTGCAGGTATAATAGGCGGTTTTAGCTTTGTCAATGTTAGGCGGAAACTATGCGTGTCTTAGGGATTGAAACCTCCTGTGATGAAACCGGCGTGGCCATTTATGACACCGAACGAGGTTTACTCGCGCATCGCTTATTTAGCCAAGTGAAAATGCATGCTGAATACGGGGGCGTAGTGCCTGAATTAGCCTCACGCGATCATATTCAACGGGTATTGCCACTGATTGATGAAGTATTAACGGCGGCTGAGTTAAAGCTTAAGGATTTAGAGGGCATTGCTTATACTTCTGGCCCCGGTTTGATTGGTGCTTTGATGGTGGGGGCTTCGATTGCACGTTCCTTAGCGTGGGGCTTAAAAATTCCTGCTGTTGGCGTACATCACATGGAAGGGCATTTACTCGCACCTATGCTCGAACCTGAGCCACCTCAACTACCTTTTGTAGCTCTACTGGTATCCGGTGGGCATACCATGCTGGTGGATGTGCCACGGATTGGTGAATATCAAATCTTAGGTGAGAGTGTCGATGATGCAGCCGGTGAAGCTTTTGATAAAACCGCCAAATTATTAGGTTTAGCTTATCCGGGTGGCCCCTTGCTGGCGAAGCTAGCAGAACAGGGCAGAGCAGGGGTGTATAAATTCCCCCGTCCAATGACCGACCGCCCCGGCTGCGATTTTAGCTTTAGTGGCCTGAAAACTTTTAGCCTTACCACTTGGCAAAACTCTACACAAACTGAGCAGGATAAAGCCGATATTGCACAGGCCTTTGAAGAAGCCGTGGTCGAAACTTTGTTTATAAAATGTAAGCGGGCTTTAGAGCAAACTGGGCGCAAAACTTTGGTCATTGCGGGTGGAGTGGGTGCGAATAAGCGTTTACGCCAACGTTTAAAAGACCTGAAAGCGCAAGTGTATTTTCCACGCTTAGAGTTTTGCACGGATAATGGAGCGATGATTGCTTATGCAGGTGCTTTACGTTTACAAGCAGGTGCTGTTGCTGAGCCGCCGGTCATTCAGCCCCGCCCACGTTGGCCTTTGACCGAGTTAGCAGCACTCGCTAGTTAATATAGACCAGAGTACACTGGCGCCGCCGTTTTTAAAGTTTTAGATTTGAAGGATTGTAAGATTTAACATGAGCGCTTTTTTGACTGAAAATGTGACGGCTGTGCGTCACTGGAATGAGTCATTATTTTCTTTCCGCACCACCCGTGATCAAGCCTTTCGCTTTGTCAATGGACAGTTTGTCATGATTGGTTTGCAAGTCGAAGGCAAGCCTTTAATGCGTGCGTATAGCATTGCTAGCGCTAATCACGAAGACTATTTAGAGTTCTTCAGCATTAAAGTTCAAGACGGTCAACTCACTTCACGCTTGCAACATCTGCAAGTCGGTGATTCGGTCATGATCAGCAAAAAGCCCACCGGTACTTTAGTCCTGCGCGATCTAAGGCCGGGTAAGCGCTTATTTTTATTTGCCACGGGCACGGGGTTAGCGCCCTTTATGAGCTTGGTGCATGACCCAGAAATGTATGAGGCTTTCGATAAAGTTATTCTCATGCATGGTGTGCGGTGGCAGAGTGAACTAGCCTATAAAAATTATTTGGAAAACGAACTGCCGAATAATGAATTCTTAGAAGAATTAGTGCGTGAGAAGTTAGTTTACTATCCAGCCGTTACCCGCGAACCTTTTGTGCATCACGGACGGTTAACTAAATTAATCCGTAGTGGCGAGCTGTTTCAGCATATCGGCCAAGAACCACTCAATCCTGAATTTGATCGAGCCATGATTTGTGGTAGCCCTGCCATGCTAAACGATACCTCAACGTTGTTGAATGAATATGGTTTCCAGATTTCTCCGCGCCAAGGTGAAGCGGGAGATTATGTGATTGAGCGGGCGTTTGTGGAGAAATAAAGTTTAAGCCACCAGCTAAGCAGTACTTGATTAGAGTGCTGCTGCCTATAAAAATATTATTTAGTTTATTAAAACCTTTTCATAGACATCTTGGACTGTCAACACACAGTTAATGCTATGAATAACAAGCTCTTGTTGCCATTCACTGGCCTCTGATAACAGCCATTGCCCTTCTGCTGTGCGCAGATAGTGTTCAATACTTAAACGATCTTGTGCGACCAAAATATATTCTTGTAGAGAAGCCAAACGTCGGTAATGTGCAAATTTAGCGCCGCGATCATAGCCTTCTGTAGAAGGTGATAAAACTTCGATAATCACACTAGGGTTTAGCAAGGTATCGCTATGCTCATCTTCAAACTGTAATTCACCACATACCACTGTCAAGTCTGGATAAAAGTAAGCTTCATTCGGGCGTGTCCGCACCCGCATATCTGCTACAAAAGCAGAACAGGGTTTAGCGCGTAATTGGGCATGTAATAAACCCGCCAGATTAAACACCAGTTGATTATGCTCACGACTTGCTCCTGCCATCGCGTAGATTTGGCCTTGAATATATTCGTGTTTTTCAGGTGCTTGGCGCTCACCATGGAGGTAGTCAGCCGTGCTGAGTTGAATTGCTAGAGCAACAGACATAACTGTATCCTTAAAAATTGGCTTAGTAGCATTTCGAGAGTTCAGGGGATTGTGCTTAAATCAAAGTACCGCTGAATATTTTTAATCTCAAGTATTTTAGGAGTCTACATGAGTACCGGTTCACGTCAATTGGTGGAGATTATCACCGCCTTGCGTTCAGATATTGAGGCTGCGATTAAAGAGGGTGAGGGGAAAATCGTGCGTTTTGATTTGGAGGAAGTTGAAGTAGAACTACATACACAGATTACCAAGTCGGGTAATGGGGTGGCGGGTGTTGAAGTCGAGTTTAAGGTCTTGGGGTTTGACTTAGGCAAAGCTAGTGCGGAAGCGGCAGGCGAGTATGCCAAGGAGCAAGCCCATACCATTCGCTTGAAATTGAAGCCTAAGCGTATTAACCCCAGCACCCAGCAAGTAGAGGACGTGCAAATCGCTGATTTTGACTAGCAGGTCAGCCATCATGAATGAAAACCTGATCCTTAAAATCGAGATTGTAAGTAATGCGCTTGATGAATTTGGCAAGCCTAAAATTTCGATAGGTACAGGCTATCCTGTACGGGATGGTCTGATTCTGACTGCACGTCATGTGCTGTATTGTGAAAAAATGAATGCAGCCAGTGAGCGAGTCTTAAGCTGGGAACGGTCAGATGAAGATCAGCCTTATTATGTGACTAAGATTCAGCAGTCGGCGATTGTGTTTGAGTCTGTGGCGTTTGATATTGCTTTAGTAGCTTGTGATACTGAGCCGCTAGGTAAAATTCCTGCTGTCCTAGAGGAGACGTTTCCAAGCAGTGATATACGCTGGAAAAGCTTTGGTTATCCACGTGCAGGCAAAGAAGTTGGGATTCGGATTAAAACACCCGCTAAGGGTACATTTTTTGCGCCAAAGCGTGATTATTATGTGCAGCAATTGACCTCTGAGGGTAATACCTCCGAATCAGCTTTGTGGAAGGGCATGTCAGGAGCACCTGTTTTTCGTTCTGATACCAATAAACTAGTTGGAGTGTTGATTCGCACACCTCCAAAGTATCAAAACACGGCGCAGAACTTTGACGATGTATTTGAAGATAGGCTCATTGCTGTTTCTATCCCCTATTTGTTGCTAGCAGGAAAATGCGAAGGTTTTAGGCAGCTTGCTCTAAAAACTGAAGTTGCTACTCAATTATTACCAAAACCCAAGTTACAAGATGAGTTCCGTCAATATTTGCTAGATAAGCTCAGTAAGGAGTTAATGTCATTAGGTTCGAGTACTTTGTTACAGGAGCAATTGGCGGCTGAGTTGGATGTTGACCTAGCAGATGTGGGTCTAATATCGAAGGCTGCCACTACTGCTTTGGCTGATGCGCTAGTGGAGCTGGCTATTGAGGAGGCGATTAGTTGTATTGCGGCTGCGACAGCGGATTGTATTGTGGAGGGTGGCCTGCGTTTTTCCAGTCAAACTAAACTGGATACCCTTGCTGCTATCAAGCGGACTGCTCAAGCTTTGGTCGGTTGGTTGGTGATTGCCAGCATGGATGAAAACTATTTGTGGGAAGTATTGCCCGACTGTCGTGGACACACTAGTTTGTTTTTTCATTTGAAGAGTGTTCAATCAAAAACAGGGATTGAAATTGTGTTGGCTCGCCGTTTTCAGCGTAAAGCCGATTTTGTGCATGAGACGGGTTCTGATCAGCCCAGTCGTTATCTCATTCGTGTACCGCCCAGCTTTTTTAAATGGGATGGTGAAACCAGTGTCTGCAAAGCGTTTGTAGAGATTTGGAATCAGGTTTTTCCAGAAATCAGAGAGCAAAAACCAAAAGACTACAAATTTAACCACCACGATATCCAACGTTTAAATGCCGAGCTGCGGGCTAAACGTAATCATCCCCGTAGTCCAAAACACTATTACATCGCTTTTACGGGTAGTGATTATCTTGCACCTGAGTGTGTTGGGTTTGTTGAAGGTATTTATCGTGACCTATTAAGTCAGTTGGGTGAAATGACTGTGATTGAATATGGCACAGAGTTAGAGCAAGACAGTCGTTGGTTACTTGTACCAGAAGCGGATATACAGGCAGCAATTAATGGCTTCTATAATGAAATCAATGGTCTAAACTAGGAGCATGAAACATGATCATTCCAGATATTAAGGTTAAGCATATTTATCGCTTGCCTGCCTATGGTACATGGAAGGAAACGGTGCATGTTTTTGATGCACGTACGGTATTAGCTTTGCAGGCCGCTTGGTTGGCGGAGCGTCCGTTGTTGGTGCGGGGTGATCCGGGTACAGGCAAAAGCCAGTTGGCGCGGGCGGCGGCTGTTGCATTCGGTTGGGAGTTGGTCTCTGAAGTGGTGAGTGCCCACACAGAGATTCAAGACTTGTGGTATCGCTTTGATGCAGTCAGCCGCTTGGGGCAAGCCCAACTCTTGAGTGTGTTGGCAGATAAAGCCGATGCTAAGTTATTGCAAACGGCACTCGACCCGAAAAAATTCCTCAGTCCGGGGGGCTTGTGGTGGGCTTATGCTTGGCAGACGGCAGAACGCTATTATCAAGCAAGTGAATGCAAGTCTTATCATCCTAATCCCCAGCATGCGCTAAATTTGCCAGATAGTCCTGTGGAGCCACCTAAAGGAGTGGTGTTGCTGATTGATGAAATTGACAAAGCAGATGCCGATTTGTCGAATAGCTTGCTGGAAACCTTGGACAATGCACGTTTCCGTATTCCTTGGGTGAATGAAAGCATTGGCTACCATGCAGATGACCCTCAGGCGCTGCGCCCGTTAGTGGTGATCACTACTAATGAAGACCGCCAATTGCCTGCCGCTTTTGTGCGCCGTTGTTTGGTATTGCATTTGGAGCTGCTAGAAACAGAGGATTAATTGGTGGCTTATCTGGTGCAGCGGGGTGAGGAGCATTTCCGTAAGGAGGATGGAAGCTGTCTTTTTGAGCCAGCCATCTTGGAGCAAGCAGCATGTCAACTGTACGCTGAGCGCGGTCAAGCGAGCGCTCTGGGTATGAAGCCACCTGGGCAGGCTGAATATCTGGATCTATTGCGGGTCTTGGCACGGATGAATTTATCCACGGCAGAACAGTTACAGCGTTTGGTGGATATTCAGGATTTTGCCCTGAAAAAACACCCCGGCATGAAACAGCGCCAAACCCTAAGCGGGGAGGTTGGGGAGCCGTGAATAGCAGCGTGAGTCGGGCGGACTTGCTCCTTTATCTAAGTGAGCATTCACTGCTTGAGTTAGCTGAAGTCTTGGATTGTTTTGGTTATAAGCGAACTCAAACGCTGCGAGAGGTAGCATCTGCCCCCAGCTTACCTTTGCTTAGTTCACCACCTACTAGAGCCGTCACCGTTGAACCCGTGCTTGATACACCAGCGCCTTTACCTTCTACGGTGTTTTATCAACGTACTGCCTGTGAGCCTAGCGATTGGTTACCAGTTGACGAGGCAGATGGGCGTGTAGCGATGCCAGCGTGGGTGGCTGCGCTGGAAGGGCAAGCTTTAGATTTAGCTGCGCCCAAACGCTTAGCGGTTGATCTACCCCCCTTTGGGCCTTTAGTGTCATGGGTCAGATTATTGCCGCTCTTACGCTCTAGTTTGAGTGAGCAGCAAGCGCTAGCACGTCCAGATATGAATAAACTGGTTAAACGCTTAGCCAAAGGTGAACAGATTAGGGTTTTACCTAAGCGCCAGCGCCAGATTTGGGCAAGCCAAGCGGTGGTATTATTCGATAGTAGTCTCAGTTTAAAAGGTTTGACCGCCGATTATGCTTATCTGCAGCAAGCGCTAAGTGTGGAACGGGGACGGATAGGTTTGGTGTTTGCTACCTTAGTCGATTTGGCAACTCGCCGCGTGCTAGTGGAGGGTAAAGAGCAAACTTTATGGCTGAGTTCCGCACAGCCCGTATTGATTCTCAGTGATTTAGGTGTCTACGAGTCGAGTGGGCAACGCAGTCGTGATTGGCTGAATTTCGGGCGTTGGTTACAGCAGCAGGCTAGTCGTCCTTATGTCTTATTGCCCGCCCCGTCGCGCTATCTCAGTGATGAATTGAGCCGCTGTTTTCAAGTGATCTCATGGGATCGCTTTAGTACTTTGCAAGTGCTTAGTGCCACCGGTTTACACAGGGCGCAAATTGATGAGGCAAAACAAGCGGATGCCGCAGGGGTGGAGTCCTTTTTGGAGTTGCTATCCGTAGCGGTGGAGATTGAGCCGCGTTTTATGCGGGCGCTACGTTATCAATTACCGCACCCACAACCATTGGGAGTCGCTGCTGAATTATTGGCATGGAATTATCCAGAAGTAGAGCGCCTAACGACCCATATTGAGTTTAAACCCGAATACAGTGCGCATTGTCGGGCAGCCTTACAAGAGCACTTACAACAACAGCCCGAATTGGCGAAAGTTTTTTATCAACTGGTGACTTGCCAACTGGCTAATCAGTTCTTATTGGATTATTCCACGGCGGTGTCTTTGTGTGCAGTGGGAGCAGAGCCACAGGATGCACAGGTGATAGCAGCGGAGCGTTATCTCCAGCAATTTATCCTAGCCGTTCATACGGAAAGTGAGCAGCGTGGTTTGGCCTATCAGGGGCAATATCTGTTGGCACAACAACCCGATATGCTCAAAGGTGAGAGGGCTTATTATTCCTCACTGTGGGCTATCCTCAGTCGCTGCCAAGCAAGCACCGCTTCGCGCCCTGCATGGTTAAATCATCAAGCCGCCAATGCTTTTTTGGCAAGTACCGGAGGGATGCAAACTTATCGCTTGGTACAGGTCGGGGAGTGGTTTTATCTAGGCACAGACGCTGCCTTGCAAGCTTTGCAGCCAACCGGATTCAAGCTGGCCTTCTATCCTTTGGCTAGTATTCGTACTACCCAGCAGCCCGTGATTGAACAACGTGCTGAGGTTTTGCTGGATCATTACCTCTCGGTGAGTGACTGTTTACAGTTTTCACCGAGTGCTGAGCCGTGGCAACTGCATATCGGCGGGGAGTGTTGGACACTGGCTGGGTTAGTGCGTCCGGCATGGGCAGGCTCAGTCACTTGTGCCGCCGCTGGTTTGCAATTCGCCATTGAACCAATGGGTGCGGATGAGTTTGGGGTTTATTTTGATTTAGTATTCCAAAACATCCCCCAACGCTTTCGCTATATTCCCCCGCAAACTTTCTTGATGGGGGCGCTATGAGGATGAAACCCAGCACCCTGTCACCCTCACCCAAGGCTATTGGCTGACTGATACGACCGTGACTCAAGCCCTCTGGCAAGCGGTGATGGGCAATAACCCGAGCTATTTTAAGGGCGAGCAGCGCCTTGTCGACAGTGTGAGTTGGGAGGATGCACAAGCCTTTTTGCAAAAATTAAGCCAAGCTTATCCGCAGTTAGCGCTACGTCTCCCGACCGAAGCCGAATGGGAGTGTGCCTGCCGTGCGGGAACAAACACCGCCTTTGCTTTCGGTAGCAAGGCTGAGCTGAATTTGGGGCGAGTGAATTATTCAGGTGAATGGAATAACCATAATTTAAAGGGAGCAACTCAGCCCGTTAAAACTTATCCGCCGAATACTTGGGGCTTGTATGAGATGCATGGTAATGTCTGGGAATGGTGTGAAGATTGGTATGCTAGTGACTACGGAGCAGAGCCACAGACAGACCCGCGCGGGGCTGGCTCGGGTGAGCAACGCGTGGTTCGTGGCGGCTCGTGGTTCAGCGGCGGTAGGTACTGCCGTTCTGCCGACCGCGATAGGCACGCGCCTGACAACTGGTACAGCTACCTTGGTTTCCGGTTTGCCCTAGGTCATCTGAGCTCAGGTATAGGTCAGGAGCAGGCTGGCAGCCTGAGCGGGCAGGCGCGTCACGGAGTAGCGCCAGCACGAGCAGGTGGACAGACTGCGGGGTGAGTTATAGAACGATTCGTTCAAGCTGCACGCGCTTGGTTTACGTCGAACTCAAGCCTTAGTTAGGCTCGCCTAAATCCATTGCCATTTCAGGATGCTTGCTTAGCAAACGAAGCAGGCATAATACAGCCCCTGCGGGTTTAAAGCGGCCTTGCTCCCAATCACGCAGGGTCGCTAAGGGTGTATCAATCAAACCAGCAAAGCGAGCTTGAGAGACCTTGAGCGTTTGGCGTACTTCAGTAATAAGTAGTTGTTCTGGCGTGTAAGTACGCCCTGCTAATCCCGCTTCCATTTCAGCGAGGCTGGTTTTTAAGTCGGGAATAGCCTCGCCTGCATCGGCTTCGATAGCGGCGGTTATTTTTTCGATGTTCATCAGGTCGCCTCTTTTTGATTTCATGGGGTGGCATGTTGGCTTGGTCAGCTTTGCGGTAAAGCGCAATTAGGTAAATGTAACCAGCTTCCGTTTTGTTGAAGTAGATGATACGAACGCCACCACTTTTCCCAGTGCCTTTTAAGTGCCAACGAACTTTTCTAGCACCATCGGCATTGGGAATAACATCGCCTGCTTCAGGATTGACCGCGAGCCATTGAATGAATGCTAGGCGCTCATCTTCTGACCATATCGCGTCAGCTTGTTTTTGAAAGGTCGGTGTTTCGATGATGGTATACATTGTGTAATGTTACTACGGGAATCCCGTATAATCAATGGATGTGCCAATCCATTCAAACCCTAAAGCCCTGTCAGGCTGCAATCTGGCGGGGCTTTGACCACACCGATAGTTTGCTGTGGCGGCGTAAAAATTTGCAGCGTCATCCGCCTCTGGAGGTGTAAAATAAATGACCAGATCGTTATCCTGTCTTGTGCTGACACAGGCAAAAAGCAAGGTCTCTGGTATGCTAGTAGATACCGTGGATACTCAATCGAAAGCTTACCAGATGACCGCCCTTTAATTTCTTTTGATAGACCATTGTCCTATGACCCTTCGCCACCCCCTCTCTCCCCCTGAATTTCCTGCCCCGTGGGCTTGCGATTGGGGCGAAGATCGTTATGGGTTATGGATGGCCTTCAATTATCAAGGCATTCGTCAAGCTTTTCGTTGGATAGCGGCGGGTCGCTTTTTAATGGGATCACCTCCCGATGAAAAGGAGCGCGATGAAGACGAAACCCAACACCCAGTCACGCTGACCCAAGGCTATTGGCTAGCGGATACCGCCTGTACTCAAGCCTTGTGGCAAGCGATGATGGACGATAATCCGAGTTATTTTAAGGGAGCTGAGTTGCCATTAGAGAACGTCAGTTGGGTGGACACCCAAGTATTTCTTGAGCGCTTCAATACCTTCCATTCATCTTTACAAATGCGCCTCCCGACCGAAGCGGAATGGGAGTGTGCTTGCCGAGCGGGCACAACGACCCCGTTTTCATTTGGGGCGAATATAACCCCCGACCAAGTAAATTATAATGGCCGTTATCCCTATCAGGATGGGAAACAAGGGCTATACCGAGGGGCAACAGTCGCTGTCAAAAGCTTGCCCCCAAATGCCTGGGGCTTGTATGAAATGCATGGCAATGTTTGGGAATGGTGCAGCGACTGGTATAGCGCCTACGGCGTAGACGCGCAGACAGACCCGGCAGGGGCTGGCTTGGGGAAGTTTCGCGTGCTTCGTGGCGGCTCGTGGTTCTTTATCGGTAGGCTCTGCCGTTCTGCCCACCGTAATAGGCACACGCCTGTCAGCAGGGATTACTACCTTGGTATCCGGTTTGCCCTAGGTCATCTGAGCTACGGTCAGGAGCCATCTGGCAGCCTGAGCGGGCAGGCGCGTCACGGAGTAGCGCCAGCACGAGCAGGTGGACAGACGGCGGGGTGAGTTAGATTATCTCGATTAAGTCGGAAACCTGAAGGACAATGACATGCTGATAACTTCGTATTCGTTTATCATTGGTAATGAAGAAATCGCATTGGTTTTCATAAGCGGTTGCCATGTGAATGGCATCGGGGGTTCTCATCCCAGTCTCACCTCCAAGTTTAGCAGCTTGATGGAAGGTAGTTGCATTTGCTCCAAGCAAAGTAAAATACTCAGACTCAAGCAACAGCCCTTGATAGGCTTCAATGAGTTCATGAAGCTGATCACGATAAGGCTTGATCAATACTTCGGTAACGGTAAATTCAGCAGTAAAAGCAGTGATCAAGTCTTGATCCAATAGGTCAAAAATCGGTTTTACGGCTGAATAAAAAATATCATGCCCTTCTACAAAGTAAATAATGGGGTTAGTGTCAAAGTAGACTCGTTTACCTTTGAGGTGTTCCTGCATGGTGGTTATTTATCCCAATCATCACGAAGACCAGAAATAAAGGTGTCGGCTTCTTGAGCCGTTGCGTAGCTGTGCTGTTTTCTGTTGATGCCTGCATAACGAAAAATACTTTCTTTCTTTCTCTTTAATTGAGCAGAGCGAATCATGACTCCATTGTTCGTAATGGAATATTCAAGATAGGTATCAGGTTTTATTTGTAGGAAAGCAACTACCTCTTTAGGTAAGGTAATTTGATGTTTATCCTGTACTTGTATCATCGGCATGGCAGCCACCATAAAAATTTAGAAACTAAACGATTCTTACAGTCTAGGTTCTTCAATGAAAAAAGCAAATCAAAGTACCTACGATTCTTGACCTTACAGCGTAGTCTTCTGAGGATTACCCCAAACCTATAACCACCCCTTATGCTTAAAGAACAAATAAGGCGCAACGCCCGCAATCACCATTAAAGTAATCGCCCACGGATAACCCAGCATCCACTCCAACTCGGGCATGTGTGTAAAGTTCATCCCGTACATACTCGCTACTAAGGTTGGCGGTAAAAACACCACAGCGGCTATCGAGAAAATCTTAATAATCTTATTCTGTTTAATATTGATAAAGCCCTGAGTGGAACTCATCAAGAAGTTAATTTTGTCGAACAGGAATGTGGTATGTGACATCAAGCCTTCAATGTCGTGCATGATTTCGCGTAAGGTTTCCGTGATTTCTGAGTTACCTTTTAAGTGACGCAGCAAAAAGGAAATATCTCGCTGGGTATCCATCAAACACAAGCGGATTTTTCCATTACTATCTTCCAGTTGCGCCAGATCGCTAATCGATTTTTCTAAATCAGAGTCCTCTTCTTCTAGCACCGAATGACTAATATCTTCTAGTGCATGGTGAATATCTTCCAAATAGTCCGCGTGATTTTCGACTTTATGCTCAAACATCGTCACCAATAACTCGGCGGCGTTGGTGCAGTGAATCTGCCCCCGCCGGGCGCGTAAGCGGAATAAACGGAAGTCAGCCAGTTTTTCTTCACGAATCGTAATCAAGCGATTGTCTTGCAAAATAAACGCCACCGACACGGTACTATGGCGGCCATCTTCTTGATAAATAAATAAAGCATGCACATGGATGCCTGATTGATCCACGAAACAGCGAGCGGAGTATTCGATCTCTTCGACATCATCTGATTCTGGTAAATCAGTATGTAGGAGGGACTCTAGCAATAGGCGTTCGTCATCATCCGGATCACACATATCGACCCATTGCACTTCAGAGAGCTGATTGCGTAAGCGTTCGGTTTCTACATTAGTTTTATGGAGCAGGCCATTCTCAATTTTGAATAGGCGTAACATGCTTGGCCTCCTTATCGGTCTAGAGTCAAGGGTGGGGAGTCGCGCGCAGAGTTTACCAGAAAGCCATGAGTCATAGGCAAACTAAGATTGCGCGCTTAGGCTATAACTCGCAGATGACAGTTTGCTTGCTAATGGCTTACTAAACTGCGAACTTTTTTAGTTTAATCGATGCGATGCCAAGCGGCTTGTTTACCCTGCTTAGCGGCCTTGTTGTCTTGCCAAGACCGCACGGTGTTTAATATGGTATATTGCCAGCGATCAAATAGCACTAAACCTAAGCCCGGAAAGGGCAGAAAAGGATTGGTGCGGCTCATTCCCCAAATCGCTAAGCGGGTGCTGCCTGCATCGGCTTGGCCGCGTCCATGAATCCCAAAGGTATTACCGATTACTAAAGTATTTTTTTTCACCTTAAACGCTGTCGGTTCTGGCAAGCCTAAAGCCTCCCGATCCGCAGGACTAAAGCGAAACGATCCCCGGGCTGAATAAGAATCAGCATGGCGATAGGCCATTTGGCTAGTTTGATATTCCCAAGCCAGACGCTGACGAGTTAGTTGGTTAGAGCTGGGAATATAAGTGAAAGGCCCATTGTGCTCATCTACATTATCCAGAAATAACCAGAATTTCATCGTCGGATGGAAGGTATCAGTATGTAAAGACTTTTGTGGGTCGCTACCCGCATTCGCCACCCCATTGCGGACTTGCTCAATATGGAAAAAAGGCATACGTCGATGCCCTGCGGTATAACGTAACAGGCGCTTGAAGGCTTTATCGTTCAATAGCTGCTGGGTGTAAGGCAGTTTAGCTAAGGTGTCGGGATCTAACAGAATACGATGATTTTGCGTATCACCTTGTTGGCATTCACGCACTTCACCATGGAAATTGCGAATCTCCGTTTCGATTTGCTGAAATAATGTTGCAGGCACAAAGTTTTCTTTGGCAATAAATCCATGGTGCTGATAGCTCGCTTGATCGTCGGGAGCTACCCCAAAACTCAATAGCCACATTCTAAAGCGCATACTAGCATGGGCTAATACCACTCGACTGATATGTAAACCGTATTTATTCAGAATCGGGCTGCCGATAATCGGGTTGCCTTTGAAGGATTTAGCAGTCGTGAAGAGCTGGAAAAACCAATAAGGGCTGTATAAGAGAGTTTTCATCATGTGGCTATCAGGTTATTATTGCGCTCCCAGTATTTACCGTAAGCATGCTGAAGATCAAGCCTATCTCGATTAGTCTATGTGACTACATTTGCCTATCTAGGATGGGAGCATTGTTGCTATCCACAAGCTTCGTCACAATAACTCCAGTTTTTTCTCGCTTAATTAAGCAGCTTACCACCACTTTATCTCGAATGAAGGTTTCCCATGCTGACTTGCACCACAGGCAGCATCGGTATCGTTCATTTGCCATGCCCTGCTGTGCCGTCATCGGTAGTCGGGTAGATCCGTTTTAAGCTTATCAGGAGCACCTGCTATGACCACTCGCCTAGACCTCGCTAATGCCATTCGCGTTCTCGCGATGGATGCTGTGCAACAAGCCAATTCCGGACATCCGGGTGCGCCGATGGGCATGGCCGATATTGCAGAGGTTCTTTTCAATGATTTTCTGTCGCACAATCCACAAAATCCACATTGGCCGAATCGCGACCGCTTTGTTATGTCCAATGGACATGGCTCGATGTTGCCTTATGCGGTGCTGCATTTAACAGGCTATGATTTACCGATTGAAGAAATTAAAAACTTTCGCCAGCTCCATTCTAAAACTCCGGGGCATCCAGAATATGGCTACACACCGGGGATTGAAACCACCACAGGGCCTTTAGGTCAAGGGGTGAGTAATGCCGTCGGCATGGCTTTAGCGGAAAAAGTCCTAGCGGCACAATTTAATAAAGACGGCCACAAAATTGTCGATCATTACACTTATGTGTTCTTGGGTGATGGCTGCTTAATGGAAGGTATTTCGCATGAGGTTTGCTCTTTAGCGGGAACTTTGAAATTAGGCAAATTGATTTGCTTCTATGATGATAATGGCATCTCGATTGATGGCGATGTCGTCGGTTGGTTTGCCGATGATACGCCCAAGCGTTTTGAAGCTTACGGCTGGCATGTGATTCGTGATATTGATGGGCATGATGCCGATTCATTGCGGGTTGCGATTGCCGATGCACGGATGGAGCGTGATCAGCCTACCTTAATTTGCTGTAAAACGGTGATTGGTAAAGGTGCTCCGAATAAGCAAGGTGGGCATGATGTGCATGGTGCGCCCCTCGGTAAAGATGAAATTGCCGCCGCACGGATAGCCATGGGCTGGAAATCTGAACCTTTTGTGATTCCGGCTGAAATCTATGCAGGCTGGGATGCAAAAGCAAAAGGTGCTGCTGCAGAACAAGCATGGACAGAAAAATTTGCGGCCTATAAAAAGGCTTATCCGCAAGAAGCCGCTGAGTTTGAACGGCGGATTCAAGGCAATTTACCTGCTAATTGGGAAGAAAACGCGCAAAAAGCCATTGATGCAATTATTGCCAAGGCTGAATCACCTGCTACGCGAGTGGCCTCTAAAAATGCTTTAGATGCGTTTGCTCCCTTCTTACCTGAGTTTTTAGGTGGCTCTGCGGATTTAACCCCGTCCAACAATACCTTTAATAAGAGCAGTAAATACATCAACTCGAATCATGGCCCTAGCCAAGATTTTAGTGGTAATTACCTCTCTTATGGCGTGCGTGAGTTTGGGATGAGCGCGATTATGAATGGGATCGCCTTACACGGTGGTTTCATTCCTTATGGTGCTACTTTCTTGATGTTTTCTGAATATGCACGCAATGCTTTACGCATGGCGTCGTTGATGAAGATTCGCAGTATCTTTGTTTATACGCATGATTCGATTGGCTTAGGCGAGGATGGCCCGACTCACCAAGGTGTTGAGCAGACCGCAACGCTGCGGATGATTCCACGTATGTCTGTATGGCGGCCTTGTGATGGGGTAGAAACCGCGATTGCTTGGAAAGCGGCGATTGAAAAGACGACAGGCCCCACCAGTTTAATCCTAACCCGTCAAAATTTGCCCTTCCAAACCCGAACGGCTGAGCAAGTCGCAGGCATCGCTAAGGGTGGCTATGTGCTAAAAGACTGTGAAGGGACTCCAGATGCGATTATTATAGCTACCGGCTCAGAAGTTGCGCTAGCAATGGGTGCAGCAGAGCAGCTTTCAGGTAAGAAAATTCGCGTCGTTTCAATCCCCTGTGTTGACGTATTTTTAGCACAAGATTCAAGTTATCGTGAGGCTGTTCTACCGGCTGTGGTGACTGCTCGAGTAGCCGTTGAAGCTGGTGTCACCGCAGGTTGGTATCAATTAGTGGGTTTGCAAGGCAAAGTAGTGGGCTTAGATACTTTTGGGGAATCTGCACCTGCACCCGTGTTGTTTAAATATTTTGGTTTGACGGTCGAAAATGTTAAAGCAGCAGTAGAGAGTCTACTGTAAAGTCTGCGTGAGAGGAAAATTTACAAGTAGGTTGCTGTCTAGCAACCTGCTTTATGTTTTTGAAGTTTTAATAAATTTTAGGAGTGGACTGATGACAGTTAAAGTCGGTATCAATGGCTTTGGGCGGATTGGACGCATGGTCTTTCGTGCGATTGCTAAAGATTTTCCTCATTTAGAAGTAGTAGCGATCAATGATCTGTTAGCACCTGATTATTTAGCATATATGCTGAAATACGACTCTGTGCATGGTCGTTTTAATGGCGATATCGCTACCGAAGGTAATAATCTGATCGTTAATGGCAAAACCATTCGTTTAACCGCTGAGAAAGAACCAGCTAATCTGAAGTGGTCTGATGTGGGCGCGGATGTCGTTTTAGAATGTACGGGTTTCTTCTTAGATGAAGAAGGTTGCCAAAAGCACGTGCAAGCCGGTGCCAAGAAAGTAGTAATGTCTGCACCTTCTAAGGATAGTACGCCCATGTTCGTGTACGGTGTTAACCACGATAGCTATAAAGGTCAGCAAATTGTTTCCGCTGCTTCTTGCACCACTAACTGCTTAGCACCGGTGGCTAAAGTGCTACATGATAATTGGGGTATCAAGCGTGGTCTGATGACTACCGTCCATGCTGCAACAGCGACTCAAAAGACGGTTGACGGCCCATCCATGAAAGATTGGCGAGGTGGTCGCGGTATCCTCGAAAATATCATTCCATCCTCTACCGGTGCGGCTAAAGCGGTCGGTGTAGTCATGCCTGATCTCAAAGGCAAATTAACCGGGATGGCTTTCCGTGTGCCTACTTCAGACGTATCTGTGGTTGATTTAACCGTTGAGCTGAACCAAGAGGCTGCTTACGAAGATATTTGTAAAGCGATGAAGGCTGCTTCTGAAGGTGCACTGAAAGGCGTGTTGGGTTATACCGATGAGAAAGTGGTTTCTACGGACTTTGTGGGTAACTCTGCACCCTCTACTTTCGATGCGGAAGCGGGCATTGCTTTAGATAAAACTTTCGTGAAAGTAGTAGCTTGGTATGACAATGAATACGGTTATACCTGCAATATGTTGCGTTTTGTTGAGCACGTGGCGAAGAACTAAGAGTATTTGAATTGAGGGGCTGAATGCCCCTCAGTTGTTAGATGAGTTAGCTAAGTATCTGATTATTTAGCTAACTGATTTAATTGCTTAAGGAGCGCGTGCATGGCTTTTATTAAAATGACTGATTTAGATCTAAAAGGTAAACGTGTCTTAATCCGCTCTGATCTGAATGTTCCAGTAAAAGAGGGCAAAGTGACTTCCGATGCGCGGATTACGGCATCGATGGCCACGATTGAACATGCCTTAAATGCGGGTGCTAAAGTCATGGTCACTTCACACTTAGGGCGTCCTACTGAAGGCGAATGGTCAGAAGAAGTTTCCTTAAAACCAATTGCTGACAATATTGCTACTCGCTTAGCTAAGCCTGTGCGCCTCATTAAAGACTGGGCAGAAGGTGGCTTTGAAGTGGCTGAAGGCGAATTAGTGATTTTAGAAAATTGCCGTGTGAATAAAGGTGAAAAGAAAAATAATGAAGCCACTGCCAAGCAATATGCGGCACTCTGCGATGTATTTGTGATGGATGCGTTTGGCACAGCCCATCGTGCGGAAGCCTCTACTTATGGGGTAGGTATGTATGCACCTATAGCAGCGGCTGGTATTTTAATGACTGAAGAGTTGGATGCACTCGCCAAAGCTTTGGCGAATCCAGCTCGCCCTATGGTTGCAATTGTCGGTGGCTCTAAGGTTTCTACTAAACTCACCGTACTGGAAGCTTTATCTGAAAAAGTCGATCAGCTCGTTGTCGGTGGCGGTATTGCTAATACTTTCTTAAAAACGGTGGGGAATAATATTGGTAAATCTTTATGTGAAGCCGATTTAGTACCGACTGCCCAAGCTTTGATGGAAAAAATGTCTGCACGCGGCGCTAGTATTCCCATAGCAACGGATGTGGTCGTGGGTAAACAATTTGATGCGAATGAACCAGCCGTTTTGAAAGCTGCTAATGCAGTGGCTGATGATGAGATGATTTTTGATATTGGCCCCCAGTCCGCTCAAGAGTTGGCCGATATTATTATGCAGGCTGGCACCGTCGTATGGAACGGGCCAGTAGGTGTGTTTGAATTTGACCAGTTTGGTGAAGGCACTAAGACCATTGCTATGGCGATTGCGAATACTAAGGCTTTCACTTTAGCCGGTGGGGGTGACACGATTGCGGCTATCCAAAAGTATGATATTTACGATCAAGTATCTTATATCTCTACAGCCGGTGGCGCTTTCTTGGAGTACCTCGAAGGTAAAACCCTGCCTGCGGTGGAAATGCTAGAAAAACGCGCTCAAGTTTGAGCCGAGCACCACTCTATAATGAATGAATAATGGATAGTTAATTCTCAGGAGACACACACATGGCCTTAATCTCAATGCGTCAGTTGCTGGATCATGCGGCTGAACACGGCTACGGTATGCCAGCATTTAATGTCAACAATATGGAGCAAGTGCAAGCGATTATGCAGGCTGCGGATGAAACCAATTCCCCAGTGATTCTGCAAGGCTCTGCAGGTGCACGTTCCTATGCAGGTGAGCCTTTCTTACGCCATATGATTTTAGCAGCAGTAGAAATGTACCCACATATTCCGGTTTGCATGCATCAAGATCACGGTGCTGAGCCTGCGATTTGTTTCCGTTCCATTCAATCAGGTTTCTCTTCGGTGATGATGGATGGTTCCCTGATGTCCGATGGGAAAACGCCTTCTAGCTATGAATACAATGTGGATGTGACCCGCAAAGTGGTCGATTTAGCGCATGCTTGCGGCGTATCTGTGGAAGGTGAGTTAGGCTGCTTAGGTTCACTCGAAACGGGCATGATGGGCGAAGAAGACGGTCATGGGGCAGAGGGTGAACTAGATCATTCGATGCTGCTGACTGATCCTGAAGAGGCCGCTGACTTTGTGAAGAAAACCGGTGTCGATGCTTTAGCGATTGCCATTGGTACTTCACATGGCGCGTATAAATTCACTAAAAAGCCAACCGGTAAAGTGCTACGCATTGATCGGATCAAAGAAATCCATGCGCGGATTCCAGATGTACATTTGGTGATGCATGGTTCCTCTTCAGTGCCACAAGATTGGCTAGAAATCATCAACAATTACGGCGGTGACATGGGGCAAACTTATGGTGTGCCCGTTGAGGAAATCATGGAAGGTATCAAGCATGGTGTGCGCAAAGTGAATATCGACACAGATTTACGCATGGCTTCAACAGGCTCCATACGACGTTTCTTGGCAGAAGATCGGAAGAATTTTGACCCGCGCAAATTCTTGAAAGTATCGACGAAGGCGATGCAAGGAATTTGTAAAGCACGTTATGAGGCTTTCGGTGCTGCTGGCATGGCCAATAAAATTCGACCTGTAAGTTTAGAGGCTATGTTCAAACGCTATGCGAGCGGTGAGCTGAATCCACATGTGATTTAAGTTTGAGCAAAACATCAATCTTCTACACAGGGAAGGGAGCTTAGGCTCCTTTTTCTTTTTAGGCATAACCAGATATTATGCTATTCTAACGCCCCGATAGTTTCCTTCTGTATTTGAGCTTACATCATGCATCCAATGTTAAATATTGCTACCCGTACTGCACGCCAAGCGGGGGATCTTATTCGTCGTTATGCTGGCGATGTCGATAAAGTACGCATTCAACTGAAAGATGTTAATGATTTCGTGTCTGAGGTCGATAAACAATCCGAGCGTGAAATTATCCAAGCTTTGCGCCGTGCGTATCCTGACCATGCCATTTTAGGTGAGGAAAGTGGCAAGCATGGCGATGAAAATGCCGAATATCAATGGGTGATTGATCCTTTAGACGGTACGACCAATTTTTTATACGGCTTACCGCATTTCGCTGTATCGATTGGTTTAAAGCACAAAGGCCGTTTATTTCTTGGGGTAGTGTACGACCCTATGCGTGATGAAATGTTTGCAGCGGTGCGTGGTGAGGGGGCTACTTTAAATAATCGTAAAATCCGTGTGAGTGCTCGCCCTGCGTTAGAGAATGCTTTGTTAGCCACTGGTATTCCTTTTCGGGCTAATCAAGATATGAATTTATACCTAAAGACTTTAGGTGCTGTTGTTCCGGGGACAGCAGGTGTGCGTCGCTTTGGTGCTGCGGCTTTGGATCTAGCTTGGGTGGCTTGCGGACGCTATGATGGTTTTTGGGAATTAGGTCTGCAAGAATGGGATCTGGCGGCGGGCGCAGTGATTATTCAAGAAGCCGGTGGTTTAGTCGGCGATTTACAAGGCGGCAGTGAACATTTAATTCATGGCAACCTATTAGCCGCTAATCCCAAAGTATTTAAAGAAATGCTGCAGCGTTTACGTCCAGTCTTGAACTAACTACTACAATAAACCGTTATTAATGACAGGATTGTAATTTGAGTTGATGTATGAAAAAAGCTACATTCGCCAACCCAGTACAGTATTGTCTATTACATTCTGATGTTGTGTTCTGATTTCTTTAGGTTATGAAGTAATGATAGAAAAAAATATGGTCAAGTGGAGATGGGTTGCAAGACTGAGTCTGCTCTCAGTAGCTTGCCTATTCGCCTGCACTAGTTTGCCGCTGGCTCAGGCTGAAACACCACGCATTAACTTACAAAATACCGATGTACGTTCCTTGGTGGAAGTGGTTTCACGCCTAACAGGAAAGAACTTTGTCATTGACCCCGCTGTCGGTAAAAGCCCTATTACCTTCGTGTCAGGTAAAGGTTTAACCGAAGAGGAGTTTTACGAGGCTTTTCTCTCCATTTTACAAGTACATGGCTATGAGGCAATTGAGGCCGGGAATATCATCAAGATTGTCCCGATGGGTAAAGCACGCTCGCAAGTCGCGCCTATTTATGAGTCAGACCCAGCTAAGCCTCTGCCACAAGTGGATGTAGATGAAACCATTACTCAAGTCTTTAAGTTACAATATATTCCTGTTGCCACTGCTGTCCAAACCTTAACGCCTTTAGCCGGGCAGGGCGAAACTCGAATTCAATTTAACCAATCCAGTAATTCGGTGATTGTGACGGGGCGTGGGCAGAATGTGGCACGTTTAGCTGAGGTGATTCGGAGTATCGACCAACCGAATAATAATGATTTTGAATTAGTTGGTTTAAAATATTCAGTCGCCAGTCAATTAGCACAAACAGTAAAAGATTTATTAGGTACGAGTGCAGTAGGCCCTGAGGGTGTACAACTACCCCAACAAGTTAAGGTGTCTGTGGATGAGCGCACCAATAGCATTGTGGTTGCGGGTGATAAACAAGATCGTGAGCGTGTGCGGAAAATTATTCAGCGCTTAGATATTCCGCGTACTCAACCTTCAGAAACTCAAGTCGTCCCGCTTAAATATGCAGTCGCTTCCCAGCTTATGCAGACCTTAAAGGATTTACAGGTTGGAGGGGGGGCAGTCATTGTTGCAGGTGAAGGGATTGCGCCAAATGCCATAAGTGCTGTTCCGCCATCAAAGCAGATTCGAATGGCAGCGGATGAGCGTACTAATAGTATTTTGATTTCAGGCCCGAAAGCAGAGCGTGAGCCGATCATTGATGCGATAGCTAAATTAGATATACCACGCGCAGGCTCTGGTGGCACTCGAGTTATTCCTTTGCGCTATGCCAAAGCAGAGGATATGGTCAAGGTATTGAATGATGCCTCCAAAGGGATTGTTGAGCAAACGGCGGGTACGGCAGCAGCGGCAGGTGCAGCGCCCGTCGCGGCTAAATCCGGTGGTTTAGGTACTGAAGTGAGTATTCTCGCCGATAAGACCAGTAACTCAATTATTCTTTCCGGCCCTGCACATATTCAGAAAGATATTCTGAAAGTGATTTATCAGTTAGATCGCCGTCGTGCGCAAGTCTTGGTTGAGGCGATTATTGCGGAAGTTTCGAATGATCTCACTAATAAACTCGGCTTTGGGGTAGCTGCACTAGATGCAAATGCAGGTAAGACAGGGCTGATTGGTACAAGTAATTTTGGCGGTCTAAATACAGCTTTACAATTAGGCAGCGGTACAGTTACAGCTTTGCCGAGTGGTTTATTGATGGGTGTGGCTAATGGCAATTTTGGGATTGTAATGGACGCACTTAAAGGTGATGGCGCCACTAATATTTTGTCTACCCCCACTATTGTGACCATGGATAATGAGGAAGCCAAGATGGTCGTGGGGCAAAATGTGCCTTTCGTGACAGGTTCTTATACAAGCTCTAATTCAGGTGGTACGGCTCAGAATCCTTTCCAAACCATCGAACGCAAAGATGTCGGTTTAACACTTAAGGTAACCCCACAAATTAATCGTGGCAAAACGATTCAAATGAAGATTTCGCAAGAGGCATCTAGTGTTTCTCAAAGTGCTGCTGCTTCTGATCTCATTACCAATAAGCGTGCCATTGATACCAATGTGATGGTGGAGGATGGGCAAATATTAGTCTTGGGTGGTTTGATTCAAGATAATTTCAATGATTCTGAAAATAAAGTACCTATTCTGTCCGATATTCCAGTGATTGGTGGTGCGTTCAAGCAAAACAGTACACAGCGTAGTAAACAGAATTTGATGGTCTTTATTCATCCTGTGATTTTACCGGATCGTGAAGCTGCAGATGCTTACAGTCGTAGTAAGTACCATACTCTGCAACGCCAACAGCAACAAACTAAGGTTTTACAACGTGGTGGCTTAGGCTCAGCCGCAGTCTTCCCGGATATTCCGTGCTTTGATTGCAAAAAGGGGAGCGTCGATTCCTTACATTTCCCGAATCAGCAAAACCAGAAACCGATTACGCAACGGCCTGTAAAGGCTCAACCTGCAAGACCAGCAGAGGATTGTGTGCCTGGATTCTGTCAATTAAATGAAAAGTGAGTGATCGGATTTCATGGCTGAGCTAGGGGTTTTGTTAGAAGACAATCAGGCTGCGAATGAAGTATTTATGCTGCCCTATGCATTTGCTAAACGACATGGAGTCCTTATTGAGCAGGAAGCGGAAGGCAATATTTTATTATATCGGGATACGCTGAAGCCCACTGTACTGATGGAGGTACAGCGGAATTGCTCGCGTATTCAAGCAATGCGGCAAGTCGATGCGGCAAGCTTTGAGCGTTTGTTAGCGGCTTGTTATGACCGTAGCCAAACGGGTGCGGCGATGATGCAGGAGTTGGGGGATGAGGCAGATTTATATGATATTGCTGAAACCATGCCTGAGCCTGAAGATTTGCTCGAAGCGGAAGATGATGCGCCAATTATTCGTCTAATCAATGCTTTACTCTCGCAAGCGGTAAAAGAAAATGCTTCAGATATTCACATCGAAGCGTTTGAGACGCGTATGCAAGTGCGAATGCGGATTGATGGGGTGCTGCGTGAAATTCTGGAGCCCCCCCGCAAATTAGCACCTTTAATCATTTCACGGATTAAGGTCATGGCGCGCTTAGATATTGCTGAGAAGCGTGTACCCCAAGATGGACGTATCTCGCTACGCTTGGCGGGGCGTGCTGTGGATGTGCGGGTTTCAACTTTACCCTCTGGGCATAGTGAGCGCATTGTCCTGCGTCTATTGGATAAGCAAGCCGGTCGTTTAAATTTATCTAATCTTGGGATGGATCCGGAGGTTCACGGACGACTTGAGAGGCTTATCCAAAAGCCACATGGCATTATTTTAGTGACAGGGCCGACCGGTTCAGGGAAAACCACTACGCTCTATGCAGCACTCACTAACTTAAATGATGCTCGCCGCAATATTCTCACCGTAGAAGACCCGATTGAATATTATATTGATGGCATCGGCCAAACCCAAGTGAATACCAAGGTCGAAATGACGTTTGCGCGTGGTTTGCGAGCGATTTTGCGTCAAGATCCGGATGTGGTGATGGTTGGGGAGATTCGTGACCTTGAAACCGCTGAAATTGCGGTGCAAGCAAGTTTGACTGGTCACTTAGTATTCTCCACGCTGCATACCAATACAGCAGTGGGTGCAGTGCCACGTTTACAAGATATGGGGGTCGAACCCTATCTGCTCGCGTCCAGTTTATTAGGTGTAGCTTCACAACGTCTGGTGCGTACCTTATGTAATGAGTGCAAGCAAGCCACTGAAGCAACTAGTACTGAAACAGAGTTGATTCAAGCGAATTCCCATTATGATCTGCGCCATCAACGCCCACTGATTTATCATCCTGTAGGCTGTCCTGCTTGTCGTCATACCGGCTTTGTGGGGCGAACGGGTATTTATGAAGTGGTTGAAATTGATAGTAATGTTCGGCAAATGATCCATGACCGTTCCAGTGAAGTGGAGTTGGAAAAATATGTGCGTCGCCACACACCTAGTTTGCGAGATGATGGAGTACGTTTAGTCTTAGAAGGCAAAACTTCCTTAGATGAGGTGCTACGCGTAACTCGTGAGGATGAACGTTAATGCCAGCTTTTGAGTATGTTGCGCTAAATACGGGTGGCCGAGAGGAAAAGGGTATTTTAGAAGCTGATACGGCTCGTCAAGTCCGTCAGCTTTTACGCAATAGCGCACTGACACCCCTCGAAATTAATGAAGTGGTGCAAAAGCAAAAGAAATCGGAGGGTGCACGCTTATTTGGTGGGAGTTTAAATAAAGCTGATCTGGCTTTAATGACCCGTCAACTCGCTACTTTAGTCAGTGCGGGTTCTCCCTTAGAAGAGGCCTTAGGCACGATTTCACGTCAGTCAGAACATCGCTCAGCTCGTCGTATCTTTTCTGCCATTCGCTCACGGGTGATGGAAGGGCATACTTTAGCTTCTTCTTTAGGCCAGTTTCCTGCGGCTTTTCCCGTTCTATATCGAGCGACAGTTGGCGCCGGCGAGCAATCGGGACATTTGGCACAAGTCTTAGAGCGCTTAGCGGATTACACCGAAAATAGTTTGCTCAACCAACAAAAAGTATCGACAGCTTTTATTTATCCAGCTTTACTAGCTTTAGTCGCAGTCGGGATTGTCATTGCCTTATTGAAATTCGTGGTACCGAATGTGATTAGCGTGTTCGATACTTTTGATGGTGATTTGCCGACTCTGACGCAAATGCTGATTGCCAGCAGTAATTTTCTTGAGAACCATGGGATTACCCTGTTAATTGCCATTATTGGTTTTGTTATTTTTGTCCGCTATTTATTAAAGTTCCCCTCTTGGAAACGACGCTCTCATCGCTTGATGCTTAAATTACCTTTGGTAGGGCGTTTAGTGCGTGGCATTAATACTGAGCATTTTGCACGTACGTTAAGTATTCTTGCTTCAAGTGGTGTACCGATTCTCGATGCTTTAAAAATCGCCGGCGGTGTTATTACTAATATTCCTATGCGTGAGGCAGTCGATGAGGCCACTGTCAAAGTGCGTGAGGGCATGGCAATTAATAAGGCTTTGCAACAATCAGGTTATTTTCCCCCCATGGTGATTTATCTGATTGCCAGTGGTGAAGGCAGTGGTCAGCTTGATCAGATGCTTGAGCGGGCTGCGATTCAACAAGAGCGTGAAACCCAATCACGTATTACTAAAATGGTGGGTTTATTAGAGCCTCTATTAATTTTAGTAATGGGTGGGGCAGTGACTGCCATTGTTTTAGCGATTATGTTGCCAATTCTAAAAATGCCACAGTTCATCCGCTAATCGCCCACGATTAGGAATTGCAACCTAGCGACTCTTTAAAGCCTGTTCCATTATTTACTCGTACACAAATTAATCCCGATCCGTAGAGCTGGGCTTGCTTCCTCCAACTACAAAAACAGGGTCGGTTGTTTACTTTAAGAGTAAATAATCATGAGCCATAGCAACCGCCGTGTAGAGTTGCATCTATCCCCATTACTAAATTTTGTGGGAGATGTTAACTTATTAGCGTTTTCGCCTGCAAAACAGCCAGCGACGCAAACTTCGTCTTTGCCTTCGCTATATATTTATGCACCAGTTACAGAGCTGCCTTATTTATATACAGTTTTAGCTAAGTTAGGTTTTGAGTGCTATTTTAATGCTAGCAACTTGCAAGAATGGCAAGGTCTTAATGTTTGTTTCTTTAAAAAACAAGCGCTCAGTAGTCAGCAGTTACAAGCCTTGCAGCTTGCTGAAAAGCAAGGTGCACAAGTTTGCTCCTTACAGAGTTTTATTGAGCAGCATCTGCAGTGGGTAGAGGTTAGTTTACTGGATGCTGAGTACTTATTAGAAATTGAAAAAGCCAGTAGTTTAAGCAAAAAATGGCCTGACCGATTAAGGCGCTTATTTGATGTAGCCGTAGGTAGCTTATTATTGGTTGTGCTCTTACCTTTATTTTTACCTGTAGCTTTAGCGATTCGCTTAGAGTCTAAAGGTTCGATCTTCTTTAAGCAGTTAAGAACCGGTTTATATAATCAAGAGTTTGAGATTATTAAGTTTCGGTCGATGTATGAAGATGCTGAAAGTAATGGTGCACAATGGGCTTGTAAAAATGATAAACGTGTGACGCGGGTAGGTCAATTTATGCGTAAAACGCGAATTGATGAGCTACCACAATTATTTAATGTTTTAAGAGGCGATATGTCTTTAATTGGTCCCCGCCCTGAGCGCGAGGTCTTTATAAAGGATTTAGAGTCAGTCGTACCTTTCTATCGCTTTCGACATTTAGTTAAACCGGGAATTACGGGTTTAGCGCAAGTCATGTATCGTTATGGCGCTTCTGCAGAAGATGCTCGCTATAAACATCGCTATGATTTGTATTATATTCGTCACCGTAGTTGGTTCTTAGATCTCAAAATCCTGTTAAAAACAGTGCGTGTTGCTTTCACCGGAGAAGGTATCTAGCTTTATAAGGTTGGTATCTTGGATAATACAGCCTCTTTAGTTAATTAAGAGGCTGGTATGCATCCAGTACGTCTCACTGAATACAGCCACGGTGCCGGTTGTGGCTGCAAAATTTCTCCTGCTGTTTTAGATCTCATTTTAGAAAGCCAACTACCTACCGATGTTTATCCAGCTTTATTAGTGGGTAATAGCTCCCGGGATGATGCGGCAGTCTATGATTTAGGTAATGGCACTGCTGTTATTAGTACCACCGATTTTTTCATGCCCATTGTAGATGATCCGTTTACCTTTGGGCGGATTGCGGCTACCAATGCCATTAGCGATATTTACGCGATGGGTGGTAAGCCTTTAATGGCGATTGCCATTTTTGCTTGGCCCATCGATAAATTAGCACCCGAAGTGGGGCAGCAAGTGATCGAAGGCGGGCGCAAAGCTTGTCAAGAGGCTGGTATTCCTTTAGCAGGCGGGCATAGTATTGATGCACCTGAGCCTATTTTTGGTTTGGCGGTGACGGGCATCGTACAAACTAAGCATCTTAAGCAAAATAGCACTGCACGTGCAGGTGATAAACTTTATCTCACCAAGCCTTTGGGAGTCGGGATTCTTACGACTGCACAGAAACGTAAAATCCTTAAGCCTGAGCATAGTCAATTGGCGATTGATACTATGTGTGCCTTGAATGATTTAGGGACAAGGCTGGGTGAGTTAGACTACGTGCATGCTTTAACCGATGTGACCGGCTTTGGTTTAGCTGGACATCTACGAGAAATCTGTGAAGGAAGTGGTTTACAGGCAGTCTTAGCGTTTTCTCAAATCCCACTGTTGCCTGCCATTCATGAGTATTTAGACCAGGATTGCACCCCCGGTGGCACACAGCGCAATTTTGCAAGTTATGGATATGTTTTTGCGAATGAGTTGAGCCTGCGCGAGCAGCAAATTCTCTGCGATCCGCAAACTAGTGGGGGGTTATTAATTGCCGTTGACCCCAACCACGAACTAGAGTTTTTAGCGGTGACGGAGCAAGCAGGTTTCAAACTCAATGCTATTGGTTCTTTGCAGGCTCCTATGCAAAACCAGGCAATGATTAAGGTGCTAGCATGAACCGTCAGCAGCTTTTACCGGATACTGAGGGTTTACCCGTTATTGATGATTTAGCCTCCGTGTTGCTAAAGGCGTTGCCTTTGCTGGATGTGCGTGCGCCGATTGAGTTTCACGAAGGGGCTTTTCCTAATACGACTAATATACCTTTAATGAATGATGCCGAACGTTCTGCTATTGGTAAACGTTATAAGGCTGCTGGGCAGGATGAAGCGATTCTGCTGGGTTTAAATTTAGTAAGTGGCGCGCATAAAGCGGAGCGCATTGCAGCTTGGCATCAATTTGCATTAGAACATCCAGAGGGTGCTTTGTATTGCTTTCGGGGCGGTTTACGCTCACGTATTAGTCAGCAATGGTTGTATACAGAAACAGGGATTGCTTATCCAAGAATCGCTGGTGGCTATAAAGCTTTACGCCGTTATGTCTTGGATGAATTAGTTAATTTGCCGCAACGCTATCAATCTTATGTACTAAGCGGACGTACTGGCAGTGGTAAAACACGCTTCTTAAAAGGTTTGCAACAATCCATTGATTTAGAGGGCTTAGCTCGCCATCGCGGTTCAGCTTTTGGTGCTTGGGTGCAAGCACAGCCCACTCAAATCGACTTTGAAAATACTTTAGTGGCTAAGCTTCTGCAGCAACTTGCTAAACACCACCACTCACTTGTGTTTGAAGATGAAAGTCGCAGCATCGGCTCTTTGCATCTACCCGATAGTTTATTTTTTAGCTTACGTACTGCGCCGCTAATCCTGCTTGAAACTCGTCAAGCCGAGCGTTTGGAGCTGACTTATCAAGAATATATTTTGGAAATGCTGCAAGCTTTCCAAGCGCACACTCAGGAGCCTGAACAAGCGTTTCAGGCATTTAGTCAGTATTTATTGACCAGTTTAGCGAAAGTGCAAAAGCGCTTGGGTGGGGTGCGCTATGCCAAAGTATTTTCTTTATTAGCTAGCGCTTTAGCCCAACAGCAAAAAACGGGTAGTGCTCACCTGCACCAAGCTTGGATCGAGTTTTTATTAAGCGATTACTATGATCCAATGTATGACTATCAAATTGCTCAAAAACAGGAACGCATAGTATTTGTGGGCGATGCTTTGGCGGTGAAAGAGTTTTTAGCCAGCCGCTCGATTGTTTGAGTAGCTGGCTAAGCTGATTTTAGGTAATCACGTCTGCTACTTCGCGACCCGTGAATTCAGTAATTTTGGCTAAGTCGTTAGCGATATTAATTAAATCTGCCAAAGCGACTTGCGGGTCTTGGTCATGTCGTTGGGGATCATTTTCGTATTGTTCCAGATAAACCCGTAAAGTCGCACCTTGAGTGCCTGTACCTGATAAGCGAAAGATCAGGCGCGAATCGTCCGTGAAGAGGATGCGAATCCCTTGTTGGGCACTCGTTGAGCCATCCACTGGGTCTACATACATGAAATCATCTGCCGCTTTTACGATTTTGCCGTGGAGCATTTGACCGGGCAATTTATCGAATTGCTGGCGTAAGTGTTCCATGAGCGTATTGGCTGCAGCGGTTGGAATTGCTTCATAATCGTGGCGTGAGTAATAGTTCCGTCCATATTCAGCCCAATGCTGACGCACAATATTGGCGATGGAATCTTGCTTAACAGCTAAGAGATTCAGCCAGAATAATACCGCCCACAAGCCGTCCTTTTCGCGAATATGATTAGAGCTAGTGCCAAAACTTTCTTCACCACAAAGAGTAATGCGCCCAGCATCTAAAAGATTACCGAAAAACTTCCAGCCGGTTGGCGTTTCAAAGCAAGGCAAGCCCAACTTAGTTGCCACTCGATCGGGTGCTTGGCTAGTAGGCATGGAACGTGCAATCCCAGCAATCCCATTTTTATAGCCGGGAACTAAATGCGCATTGGCTGCCAAGACCGCTAAGCTATCACTTGGTGTAACAAAAAAATGATTACCTAGAATCATATTGCGGTCGCCATCCCCATCAGAAGCTGCACCAAAAGCAATATTTTTAGGTGAATAGAGCAATGCCATTAGCTCTTTAGCATGAGCTTGATTCGGGTCTGGATGACCGCCACCAAAATTAGCTAAAGGGATGCCATGCATCACCGTACCTTGCGGAGCACCTAAACGATCTTCAAGAATAGCATGTACATAAGGGCCAGTGACGGCATGCATCGCGTCAAAGCGCATGCTAAAGCTTTCAGAGCGCAGGAGTTGGCTAATCTTGTCGAAATCGAATAGCTGCTCCATTAGCGCCATATAATCAGCTACAGAGTCAATCACTTCGATTTGCATATTGTACAATTCATAAATGCCGACTTTATCAACTGGTACAGGCTTAATCGAAGTAATCCGATACTCTTCAATCGTCTTAGAGTTTTCGTAAATTGCTTCAGTAAAGCTTTCGGGGGCAGGGCCACCATTACTAATATTAAATTTAATGCCAAAGTCACCGTCGGGGCCGCCGGCATTATGGCTAGCAGAGAGGATAATGCCGCCAAGTGCTTGATGCTTACGAATTAAATGTGAGGCGGCAGGGGTGGAGAGAATCCCTCCTTTACCAACAAGGATTTTCCCAATACCATTAGCTGCTGCCATCCGTAAAATAACTTGAATGGCTTCACGGTTGAAATAGCGTCCATCCCCCCCCAGTATTAAGGTACTTCCTTCACGCTCGGGTAATGTATTGAAAATGGCCTGTACAAAAGTTTGTAGATAATCTTGCTTTTGAAATTGCTTGACACTTTTACGTAAGCCAGAAGTTCCGGGCTTTTGATCGTTATAAGGAACACAAGACACGATTTCGATATTCATGAGAGTGGTGCCTAATTGGGTAACTATTATCATTAGAAGAAAAACTGTGCTAAGAGGTAAACAACTTACTCAGTTGTACAGAGCGCTCTTAGAAAACTTAATACATTATGAAACCATGCTAATTAAAGAACAAGTCCCAGTCGTAGTGCCTGCATTGCCGAATAGTTTTACAGGCTTGATGGATCTGTATGAAACGAATTATATGCAGCTCAAGCTTTTATTCGGCTCAATCCCTGCCTTACCTGAACAGCAGTTATCCTATATCGCTGGGCGTTTGCCAGTCTTAGTAGAGGTACGTGAGCGCAGTGCACATACTACTACCCTGTTCGTTACTTATTTATTCGGGATGTATACAAAACATGTACAAGAAACTCGTCCTGATCTGCTCATACGTATCTATCATGATGCTTTGCAAGCTGAGGTGATTAGTCATCGTTGTCGCTTCGATGATAGCACGATTCGCTATCAGCATTTATCAATGGATAGTATGCTAAGCTGCCGTTGGCGCATGAATCGATTTTTATTCAAATGGATCAACTATTTACGTCGCCAAGGTTATCGGTTTCAATTAAAAGATTAACTTTTTGTAAACTTTCTGTATAAAAATTTTAATCGTAAATCAGCTACTATCTAAAATACTGCATATATTGATATAAGTTTTGTAGAGAGGTTTTTCTTTAAATTCTTGATGAAATCGCTTAGGTAACTTATAATCCTGAGTAGATTACTAAAGAATTAGTACCCATTTAGTTAGGAGAAGCGAAATGAGGCTTTCAACGAAAGGACGGTACGCAGTCACCGCCATGATGGATTTGGCAATTCATGATTACGAAGGACCGGTAACTTTGGCTGATATTTCCAACTGCCAAGGGATTTCTTTATCTTATCTCGAGCAGTTGTTTGCGAAATTGCGTAAATCTGGTTTAGTTGAAGGGGTGCGTGGCCCAGGTGGTGGTTATCGTTTAGGTAAACCCGCAGGCCAAATCAGCATCGCTGATATTATTGCTGCGGTTGACGAAAACATCGATGCTACCCGTTGTAAGGGCAGTGAAGATTGCCATGGTGGTGAAAAGTGCTTAACGCATCAGCTTTGGACGGATCTCAGTAAAAGTTTATATGAGTTTTTAGATAGTTTAACTTTAGCTAGCTTTATTAACCGTCCTGAAGTGCGTGCAGTTGCGCGGCGTCAAGATACTATGGCTAGTCGTATTGCAACCATGTTCCCACCACGCGTGGCTATTGCTCTCTAATTTTTTAAGCGGGAACCTTTGTGGGTTCTCGCTTTTTATTAGAGGTGAGCATTTTTTGGGTTTTAATACAGAATTGGTGAATCTCTAAACTAGGATGGATTTCCATTAAAGTTAGACTGCCTAGAGTTTTCTCATTCGTATAAGTAGCACCGGTATCGATATAGCAAATGTTGCTCGCTTGCAGCGGCTTTTGGATCGGTGTGTGTCCAAAGATTACCAACTCAATACCTGCAACAGGCTGTGTACGCCCCATCATTTGTACTTGGCGAAAACGCTGCCTTGACCAGAGGGCATGCTCGCGGATTTCTTTATCTTCAAGGCCACGTACAAAGTTTTGCCAAGTGCATCCATAAGGAATATCGGCATGTACAATGCCGATACGCCCTGAGAATGTATTGACTTCAATAGCAATGGGTAAGCGTCCGATCACACTGCGAATACGAGTGTGATAAGCAGTAGGTACTACACTCCACCATGCACCACCATTAAAACCTAACCAATTTTTAGCAACAGAAGGGCTAGATGCTGAGTCCAACAACATTTGTTCATGATTGCCTAAAACCGAAGTAAACCAGGGATAGTTTAAAAACTCGACAACCCGCCACGATTCAGGCCCACGATCAATTAAATCCCCCACCGCAAAGACGCGATCATATCTTGGGTTAAAGTTAATTTGTACAAGCAAGAGTTCTAACGCAGAAAAGTGACCATGTAGATCACCTACTACGAAATCGCGCCCATGATGGTTACGACTAAAAAACTTAAATAACTGATTCTGCATGGCTGCTCGACACTGGCATCCAAGAATTTATCAAGGGGTTTTTAACAGCAAGTCCAATTATCAAAGTTGATCAAAGCAACTTAAAGATTTATCAGATCAGCGCAACTAATCTTTAGAACAGCCTATCAGCTACAAATACTGCTTAAGCTGCCATTAAGCAAGTTATTTTATTAGAGTTGCTTAGCTCGACTTAGTTGCAAGCTAAAGTGGAAGAAGTTTAACTTTCGTTGTGCCAAATACCCCAAGCTAAGCAGGTCCAACCCACAATGAAAGACAAACCACCGATTGGGGTGATCATGCCAAACTTGCTAATTCCTGTAAGTACATAGGCGTAAAGACTGCCTGAGAAAATCAATATGCCCCCTATAAACCCCCAAGCAGCTCGATTATGCCAAGGGCTGGGGTTGCTTTGCCATAAGCAGCCTGCTAAGCCTAATGCCAAGGTATGATAAAAATGATATTCCACCCCCGTATGAAACCGCTGCAGCATTTTGGCATCGACTAGTTTTTCCAAACCATGCGCACCAAAAGCCCCTAAAATGACCGCTAACATTCCAAACAGCGCGGCAAATAATAGAAAATAGTTCTTTTTCATCAAGACACCCTTAAGTTTTATGGATACACAGAAAAAACGCCAAATCTACCGCTTGATACTCAAACTGATGGCATGGTCTGGGTTTTTATTCTTACTAGGTTTGTTTTTGCGTGGTTGTTTCGGGTAAATAGACATCTTTCTCTACATACTAGTTATATCATTATTTTCAAAAGCTTAAGTTAATTAGAGTATTGTGAGCGCTAACAACACGCAGCTCTGACTCTTCAGAAACACTAGTTTTTTATAGTACTAATACACTGACGCTCGGCTTGTGCCTAACCATTCATCACTAAACCAGCACATTTTGGTTTGAGTGGACTTCTATAGCTTCGCTTTTTAGTAGGTCTAACACTAGAATAAATAATAAGTGATATGAGTCTTGAACCTAATCATTAGGAGCTAACCAGCATGAGTAATGTTCCTTTAGCCGAAGTTTTAGCTGCATTATGTGAAGAGTTAAACAAAGCTGAACTGAGTAAAGATCCTAAAAAGCCGATGGTTATTGATGGTACAGAAGTTGAGATCACGATAGTGGTGACTAAAGCGGAACAAACAACCTTGCCCGTCCATTTCCTAAACGAGCTCTAGATCTTCAATCAGTTCAAAGAGTAGGGCGTTACTGATGGTGATTAAAGTTTTTTTAAATGACGTACGGTACTTAGGTTGATTTTCAAGACAACTCCCATATCCGTTATCTGTTAGTCGCCATCGTAATAATCTAATCCGCAACATCTGGGCAGTTCGATGCGTAGCAGTTGTTTAGTGAAACCATTAACGATCAGTTGAAGAATCAATTGCTAATTCCTTACTCCCATCATCGCTCACTTCCCTACTATGTTGCTCATGTCACCGCCGGACTGATCTGCTTGTTCCTATCAGACTAAGAAACTATCGTTGACCTGACCTAAATAGCGCAGCCTCAGCCCTCCTAATAATCTTGTTCCTTACGTCGATCTCCGATTAATTACAGAATTAGGCCTCTTAGACAACTTTAATTACTCCCCCCAATAATTCAAGGTTTAACTTGCGTCCATTTACGTTAACTTTAATAAACGTCATTGGCTAGCAAGCTTTCAAGGCTATCGTTCTAGCCATTAATCACTAATAAAGACCGAAGGTTAAAACCCTGATTTCTGGAGGGTTGATCAAGTCTTGAGTCGAATATGAGTATCAGCACCAAAATCCGGTACAGTTTTCCAAACTCGCGCCTTCCAGATTAGCCTCGCGCATGTTGGTATAATCTAAAAAAGTTGAATACAGATTAGTACCCTTGAAATTGGTTCCCTTCACATTCATCTTTTTAATAAGCGCACAGGACAAATATGCTTTTTCAAAATTAGCACCTTCTAAGTTCGCACTGTTCAACTTGACATAGCCGCTATCCCTTGAGAAACACACTATGCTGAGCACACAGCGACACCTCGCTGCGATTAGCACCTGTTAAATTGGTCCCCGTGAAGTCCGCAGCAATACAGATCGCCTTGTGAAGATTAGCATCTTCCAAATTCGCATCCGTAAAATCAGCCCCTTCACAGACCATCTTGTGAAAATTAGTATCTGCCAAATTCGTATTCTTAAAATTAACTGAGCTACAGATCGCGTTGTATAGATTAGCTCCGTACCTTCGAGATTCGGGTCATGCACCAGAGGAGTTGAAGAGCCACTAAAGCGGTAGTAACTTAAGCG
>NZ_CALMZC010000033.1 GCF_937873765.1 uncultured Thiothrix sp.
GCTCCAGCTCCAGCTCCAGCTCCAGCTCCAGCTCCAGCTCCAGCTCCAGCTCCAGAAGAGTCTAAAACTACTGAAGCTGTCAGCTCAAGTACAGCAAGCACGGCCGCTGAAACTACTCAAAACAAAAATCAAACTGAAGCCTCTGCCCCAATGGTTGAAGAGGAAGAAAAAGAACCCGACTGTGAGTGAATTAACTTTCGAGGAGCTTCTTTAAATCAGCGTGTTTAGCACTTAACTCCCTAACTAACTCATCGAGGCTACGAATCACAAACTCTAATAGATTCGTTGAAATAAACGGCTCTTCAATACGCAGGCGGCTGTACATTTGGCGCTTAATTTCCAGCAATTGTGCACCCGACTCACCCGTTTTTAAGCGCACTGTGCGTGGGCGGCGATCAAAAAAGGACATTTCACCCACTAAGCCGCCGGGGGAAATCGTGCCCACTGCATATTCGGCATTCCCATCCACTTGGAATAATTGGATCGAACCACCAATCACCATATAAAAGCTCGCACCCACATCACCAATATCCGCGAGCATTTCATTAGGATCTAATTCCATAGGACGCATATAGTGGACAAACTTGCTAACCTCATCTTGTGTTAAGGCAGCACAAAACTCCACACAGGTATTCTGTACCTGTCTGATTAAATCGTCGTTAGACATGATACTCCCTGACTTCCAAACAGTAGACTCAGGGCATTATATGCGCTATAAGCGAGAAAAGAGCAAGCGCTGCCTATAGCCTTGCTGAATCAAACTTCTGAGCAATGAAAGGCATAGATTTTTCATGAGTATTAGTAACGAGGCTGTCACACAACTCATCCAAACTCGACTACCCGAAGCGGAAATTATGGTGCAAGGCGATGGTTATAAATATCAAGCGGAAATAGTAAGCACAAGTTTTCAAGGCTTGAGTAAAGTAAAACGGCATCAACTCGTTTATGCAGCCGTGAATGAAGCCATTACTTCAGGGCAACTACATGCTTTGACGATTGTGGCCTATACCCCTGAAGAAAAGGCAGCCTCTTAAGCATTAACAATCTCATCAATTTTAGACAAGAAGAATTAAGGCTATGGATCAAGAAACACGTGCACAGCACCCCGTCTTACGTCCGATTGACGACAAGGAATTAGCCCGCGAAAGCTGGAAAATTTTCCAAATTATGGGGGAATTTGTCGAAGGTTTCGAGCGCCTAGCCCGCATTCGCCCCTCTGTGAGTATCTTTGGCTCAGCCCGTACACCACGTGATCATCCATTATATTTATTGACGGTGGATATTGCCCGCAAACTATCCGATGCAGGCTTTGCCGTGGTCAGTGGTGGAGGCCCCGGTTTAATGGAGGCCGCGAATAAAGGGGCACAAGGTGGTAAATCACCGAGCATTGGCTTAAACATCCAATTGCCTAAAGAACAAAGTGGAAATGCCTATCAAGATATTTCCTTATATTTCCGCCATTTTTTTTCGCGTAAAGTGATGTTTGTTAAACATGCTTCCGCTTATGTGGTGATGCCGGGTGGCTTTGGAACTTTAGATGAACTAGCTGAGATTCTGACTTTAGTCCAAACTGGTAAAACCCAACGTATTCCGATTGTGCTAGTCCACACACCCTTTTGGGAAGGCTTGATTGAGTGGTTCAAAGCGACTTTAGTCGCTGAAGGTACGATTTCACCGCAAGACTTAGATTTATTTGTGTTACTCGACGATGCGGATGCAATTGTCGATTATATTTTCCAACATTACGAGCGCAATGTTTCTGGCCCCTCAGCTGAAGAAAGCGCTAATTATATGGAGCTATAATAATGAAAAATAATCACTTAATGTATTTGCTAGCCTTAAGCTTGCTAGCTAGCTCTACTATTATACACGCTGAAACTGATCTAAGTGTTACTGAAGAGGCCAACGGCAAAGTCAAACTACAAACCATTCGCACTCAAGATCGCTTTGCAACGATTGAAGAGGAGCGAGTACAGGCCATTGCGAGTACGGTGCACTATCTGCCTGCGAATGGTGGAGCGGGTTATAGCTTGGTCGGCTCAGATATGGCTTCAAACTCAGTTAAAAGTGCCCATAGTGACAGCGATGAGATGATGATTCCTAGCTGGCAAGTGTTCTCTTGGTAAATCCTTAAGCATGTCTGTGTTTACGCCGGTCAATACTCAAGAACTACAAATGTTCTTGAGTCAATATATTGTGGGCGAGTTGCAAGATTTTGTAGGCATTGAGGCGGGGGTAGAAAATAGTAATTTCTTCGTGAATACTAGCTCAGGGCGCTATGTTCTCACTTTGTTTGAGCAACACTCACCCAATGAACTGAGTTATTTTCTCCAAGTAATGCAGCACATGGCTAAGGCTGGCTTACCGATTGCAGCTCCGATTCCAACCCGTACCGGTTCACTCTTCAGTGAATGCAAAAGCAAGCCTGCTGCCCTAATCAGGCACTTAGCTGGTGAAACACTTGTACAAGCCAATCTGCAGCAATGCGCTGCGATAGGCGAACTCCTCGCTAATATTCATTTAGCCGGACAAAGCTTTCCACTACAGCGTGCACCGGATCGTGGGCATAACTGGCGCCTACAAACGGCACAACGTTTACTACCTTTACTGGAACTTGAAGATCACGCCATATTAAGCAAAAGTCTACAGCGCCAACAAACCCTTCAACTAGCCAATTTACCTCAAGGTTTAATTCATGCTGATTTGTTCCGCGATAATACTTTGTTTATCCACAATCAGCTTAGTGGGGTCTTAGATTGGTATTACGCTTGTAATGATTGCTGGCTATATGATTTAGCCATTGTGGTGAATGATTGGTGCTGCTTTGAGAATGGTGCTTTAGACCCTGAACGACTGATCAGTTGTTTAAGTACTTATCAGCGAATTCGCCCTTTTACTTATTTAGAAGCCGAGCAATGGCAATTGATGCTTGAGGCGGCAGCTTTGCGCTTTTGGCTCTCGCGATTAGTCGCGATTCTTGAGCCACGCGCAGGTAGCCTCGTTTTACAGAAAAATCCTCTTGAATTCCGACAAAAATTGGAACACCGCCAAACTGAAACAGCTTTGATTCGCGCTTGTTGGCAAGCCGCTGTATAATCCACGGCTTAATTAGTTTTAGTCTGAAGTTCGTATGCCCCAAACTATCACTCTGGATGCACGGCGTTTGCTTTGCCCGTTACCAGTGATTCGCGTCCAACAAACGATTGAGCAGTTAGCCGCTGGTGACACTCTCACTGTGTATTGCACTGATCCGGGCGCTCTACATGATGTACCTGCTTGGGCACGTATTCATGGACATACTTTATTAGACAGCCACACAGAAGGTCGCGACTATATTATTAGCTTGCAGGTTGGCACACCCACATGAACTCTATACCCATGCAGTCGCCTGAACCGACTGAAAACACGCGGCAACAAACTACTCAGCGTGTCGCTTTTGTGGGCATGGGTGTCAATATCGTTCTGGTGATTGCACAGATCATTGGTGGAATCATCACGCATTCACAAGCCTTAATTGCTGATGCAATGCACACTCTATCGGATTTAGTCGGCGATGTGATTGTACTATTTGCCGCGCATCATGCCGGGAAAAAGGCCGATGCGAATCACCCTTATGGACATGGGCGGATTGAAACTTTAGCCACCGTCGTTTTAGGCTTACTGCTAGGGGGTGTAGCAGTTGTCATTCTGCTTAAAGCGTGGGGACGTCTGATGGGTGATACCCCCTTGGTGATTCCTGATGCGAGTGCAATGTTATTTGCAGCCTTGGCCATTGTTGGTAAAGAGGCACTGTATCAATATACGGTACGAGTAGCGCAAAAAATTCACTCACCGATGCTAAAAGCAAGTGCTTGGCATCATCGCTCGGATGCACTCTCTTCGGTATTAGTTCTTGCTGCGATTGGTGGGGCACAACTAGGTTATGCTTGGTTGGATGCAGTAGCCGCTATTATTATTGCTGTGATGATTTTCTATATGGCGGTGCAATTGCTCTTAGAAAGCACGAGTGAACTGGTCGATACTGGTTTATCAATAGAAGAATCCAACAAAATTATTGATTACATTCATACCCTATCTGGCGTGAAGAATGTGCATATGCTGCGCACCCGCAAAATGGGGGGAAATGTCTTTGCGGACGCACATATCCAAGTATCCCGACATATTAGCGTATCCGAAGGGCATAAAATTGCTGAATACGTCACCCACCAGCTCGAAAGTCATTTTCCAGAAGTCACTGATGTCACCGTGCATATTGATCCAGAAGATGACGAAGAAGGCGAAGTCAGTATAGAGTTACCCAGCCGCCAAGAATTACTCCAAGTTTTACAAGCCAATCCCTTGTCACAGCCGCTACAAGCGCAGTTACTTAAATTAGGTTTGCATTATCTAGATGGCAAAATCGAATTAGATGTGTATGTGCACCCAAATGCTAGCTCTGCACTGTTAAATGACTTTAAGCGGGCTTGCGAACAGTTAGGCTATATAGGAGCCATCAAGTTTTACACCGAGATAGAACAATAATGGTGCATATTAATTTTAATTGCATCATTATTGTGCTTTTTGAGCAAAATTAGTTTTCCATTTATGCTAGAAAACAAGCCATTAGGAAATGGCATAGTGTTTGCATGTCATACACAGTTTTTCTGGTTTATTTGACCATTGACCCATTTCTGCAATTTCAGGAGACAACAACATGTCTGTACAAGACGTCATGAACCTCATTAAAGAAAAGGATGTCAAATACGTTGACTTCCGTTTTACTGACACTCGTGGCAAAGAGCATCACGTGTCTGTGCCGATTAGCGAGTTCAATGAGGACATTTTCGAAGATGGTAAAATGTTCGACGGTTCATCGATTGCTGGTTGGAAGGGCATTAATGAGTCAGACATGATCCTGATGCCAGATCCAGAATCTGCGTTCATCGATCCATTCTTCCAAGACGTTACTTTAAACATCACTTGTGGCATCGTTGACCCAGCCACTATGGAAGGCTATGAGCGTGACCCTCGTTCTATCGCCATGCGCGCGGAAGCTTATTTAAAATCAACGGGTATTGCTGATACTGCCTTCTTCGGTCCAGAACCAGAATTCTTTATTTTCGACGATGTACGTTGGGGGGCAGACACCAGCGGTTGCTTCGTGAAAGTTGACTCAGTTGAAGCCGGCTGGAACTCAGGCAAAGAATACGCTGATGGCAATATGGGGCATCGTCCAACCATTAAAGGCGGCTACTTCCCCGTTCCACCAGTTGATTCTTTCCAAGATATTCGTGCGACCATGTGTAATATTCTGGAAGAAGTAGGCGTTCCCGTTGAAGTCCATCACCATGAAGTTGCAACCGCAGGTCAATGTGAAATCGGTACTCGTTTCTCTACCATGGTGAAGCGTGCGGATTGGACTCAACGTCAAAAATACGTTATCCACAATGTTGCTCATCAATACGGCAAAACGGTAACTTTCATGCCTAAGCCGATCGTGGGTGATAACGGTTCTGGTATGCACGTGCACATGTCTTTAGCCAAAGACGGTACCAACACTTTCGCCGGTGAAGGTTATGCAGGTTTGTCTGAAACTGCACTGTACTACATCGGTGGCGTGATTAAGCATGCGAAAGCGTTGAATGCGTTCTGCAACCCAGGCACTAACTCTTACAAACGTTTGGTTCCGGGCTTCGAAGCACCTGTTATGTTAGCTTACTCAGCTCGTAACCGTTCTGCTTCTATCCGTATTCCTTTCGTATCTAGCCCGAAAGGTCGTCGTATCGAAGTTCGCTTCCCAGATCCAAGTGCTAACCCATACTTAGCATTTGCAGCGCTGATGATGGCTGGTTTAGATGGTATTAAGAACAAAATCCATCCGGGCGAAGCCATGGATAAAGACTTATATGATCTGCCACCCGAAGAAGACAAACTCATTCCAAAAGTTTGTCACTCTCTAGATATGGCTTTAGACGCACTGGATAAAGATCGTGAGTTCTTATTAGCGGGCGGCGTGTTCTCAAATGACATGATCGACGCTTATATCGAACTGAAAACTCAAGAAGTCACTCGCTTCCGGATGACAACTCACCCTGTTGAATACGATATGTACTATAGCTGTTAAGGCGTTAGCCCAGTATAAAAAAGGCCAGCAATGCTGGCCTTTTTTTATTCAGGATGTACTTAGACGATATTTAATAAACCACCTAACAAACCACCTGAACCGCCACTAGCGCTTTGCCCTGAACCCCCAGAACGCACCCCTAAAGGATCAGAAACATCTGGAACACCATTAGGATGCTTGCTGACATCATAACCCGTCGCCATAGAAATCGGATCCCATAGTAAAGGGTGTATGATAGGATCATCGACTAAAGGTCCAAATATTGAACCAAGACCTGTCGCTTTAATGGCATTTTCAGCAAGACCATGCGCTCCTTGCGCAACCATACCAATGGGTTGTCCTAATGGCCCTAAGAAACCACCTGAGCTGCCACTGTAGCTGTTTTGAGTACCACCACTTGTAATACCAGATAATACATTACCGATCATACCCCCACTGTTGGATTGGCCACCACCTAGTAGACCACTTAGAAAATTTAGTTTGTAACCCAACAGATCACCCAATAACCCACCTGATCCACTACTACCACCGGTTGAGCCAGTGCTACCACCAGCGCTGCCGCTACTACCACCCGTTGAACCCGTACTGCCACCTGTTCCATGAGTATAGCTGCTGCCACCACTACCCCCGGTTGAGCCAGTACTACCACCTGCGCCGTGTCCGCTACTACCCCATGTTGAGCTAGTGCTGCCCCCTGTTCCATGAGTATAGCCACTGCCGCCACTACCCCCGGTTGAGCCAGTGCTACCACCTGTGCCGTGTCCGCTACTACCCCACGTTGAGCTGGTGCTGCCACCTGTTCCATGAGTATAGCCGCCGCCACTACTACCACCTGTTGAGCCAGTACTTCCACCCGTTCCATGTGTATGACCACTACTACTACCCCCGGTTGAGCCAGTACTACCACCTGCGCCGTGTCCGCTACTACCCCATGTTGAGCTAGTGCTGCCCCCTGTTCCATGAGTATAGCCACTGCCGCCACTACCCCCGGTTGAGCCAGTGCTACCACCTGTGCCATGTCCGCTACTACCCCGCGTTGAGCTGGTGCTGCCACCTGTTCCATGAGTATAGCCGCTGCCGCTGCTACCACCGGTTGAGCCGTTACTGCCACCTGTTCCAGGTGTATAGCCGCTACCGCTACTACCACCCGTTGAGCCGATGCTGCCACCTGTTCCATGAGTATGGCCGCTGCCACCCGTTGAACCAGAATTAATTCCACTTACCAGATTAGGAATAACCCCCGTATTAGAATTACCCCCAAACATATGATTATTATAATTAACATGGTTTTGCTGCGGATGCGAAGAGCTACTGGTAGTATTGTTTACTGTGGCCGTATTATTTTGTGCACTACCTGCATTAAAACCAGTTTGATAAACACTATTGAATGCAGAAACTAGAGCATTTAAGTCAAACTGATTTTGATTACTCTGTGTAGGTATTTGAGTTTGAGGTTGGGTCTGAACTTGATTATTATATCCACCTCCTAACTTATTACTTAATAGCCCTGATATAAGTCCTAATGTCATGATAGCACCTCCGCTATTTGCTTCTATTAGTAATTTTGCTTACATTTATACTTATTTAACTCATGAATAATCTTATTAATAAGTACAAAAAATTACCACTATAGTGTTATATAAGCTAAGTATGCAAAGTCTTGAACCGACTTTGCAGTTAAATAGCAAAATATCGGAATACTCTGCTATTTAGATGAACATAAGTGATTTACTAAGACAACGCGCAAGAAGGAGAGATGATCGTGAGCTAAATCCCGATGAATAGCAGGATTTGACTAAAAAATGAAAATTTATGCAAGTATAAAGCTGACAAATCAACGTGAAAAGCCGATAAATTACTAAATCTATCCACCCATTTCAGCTCACAGCTCTCCTTTCTCAAACCCTAGCTCCTTCAACTTTCTTGTCAATGTATTACGCCCCCACCCAAGCAGTTCAGCGGCCTCAATTTTGCGTCCACCGGTCTTATTTAACGCCGCTTGCAACAAAATACGCTCAAAAATCGGATACATTTCATCCAAGAAAGCGGTTGAGCCATTGGCTAAACGATGTGCTGCAAACTGAGCTAAAGCCTTTTCCCAATCACCCGGGATTTCAGCTTTAGCCTGCTCACGCTCTTGAAGCTCACTTGGCAAATCATCCATTACCACCTCTTGACCAGAAGCCATCACAGTCAACCAACGGCAGGTATTTTCTAATTGACGAACATTGCCCGGCCAAGTTAAACCTTGCAGATAGGTTGTTACTGTGGGCGATAACAGCTTGGCATCGACATGCAACTCCTCTGCCGCACGTCTGAGGAAAAACTTTAATAACAGCGGAATATCTTCACGGCGCTCTCTTAGGGGAGGGTTATGAATACGAATCACATTCAAGCGATGAAACAGATCTTCACGGAAAGAACCTTTGCGAACTAAATCCTCAAGATTTTGATGTGTTGCTGCAATAATGCGTACATCGACTTTAACCGGTGTATGCCCCCCTACACGATAAAAAGTACCCTCAGCTAATACCCGTAATAAGCGGGTTTGTAGCTCTGCAGGCATATCGCCAATTTCATCTAAAAATAAAGTGCCAGTATCGGCTTGCTCAAAGCGGCCTTTACGCTGCGCATAAGCACCGGTGAATGCACCTTTTTCGTGCCCAAATAACTCCGACTCTAAAAGCTCACTCGGAATCGCTGCCGTGTTTAGCGCAATAAAAGGTTTATTCGCACGCGGACTGTGGGTGTGCAAGGCTTTTGCGACTAACTCTTTGCCCGTTCCTGATTCGCCGGTAATCAAAACAGTAATGCTAGATTTGGATAGGCGCCCAATCGCACGAAATACTTCCTGCATTGCAGGTGCTTTACCAATAATTTCACCAGCCGCAAAAGCACCATCAGCTGTTAATTCGCCGACCACATGCGTTCGACTTTCTTGACGCATCCGGCAAGCACGCCGGACTAAATCAACCGCTTCATTCACATCGAAAGGCTTAGGCAAATACTCAAAAGCACCGCCTTGATAAGCAGAGACTGCGCTGTCTAAATCTGAATGTGCAGTCATAATAATCACCGGCACATCTGGATGACCACTTTGCATTTTGGAAAGGAGTGTCAGGCCATCTGTACCCGGCATGCGAATATCGGTCAGGAGTACATCAGGTTCTGCTATCCGCAAAGCATTTAAGACTTGATCTGCACCTTCAAAACTGCGTACATTAATCCCAGCTTTTTGTAAGGCCTTTTCTAAAACCCAACGAATCGAACGATCATCGTCCGCAATCCAAATATGCTCAGCCTGGTTCATTTCCATCAGGACCTTCTCCTCGATCTAGAGGTATTAGAATTGAAAAACAGGTGTAACCCGGCACTGACTCACACTGGATCAAACCACCGTGTTGACGCAGTAACGATTGGGCAATCGCAAGGCCAAGGCCACTACCATCGGCATGCCCGCTCACCATCGGTAAAAATATTTTATCGATTAAATGTGGGGGAACTCCCTCACCGTCATCACAGATATCAGCACGCAATACCAGACGATGCCGATGTTGTTGAATCGTAAACTGTCTTAACACCCGAGTACGTAGCCAGATCGTGCCGCTCTCGCCAACCGCACGCACTGCATTATTTACAATATTTAAACATACCTGCACGAGCTGACCGCGATCACCCAATAATTCAGGAATACTTGGATCATAATCCCGAATGAAGCGTACATTCGCTGCGCCCTCGATCTCCACTAAATGGCGCACATATTCTAAAACTTCATGAATATTCACTGGCTCACGTGAAGGCAATTTACCCGGACCTAACATGCCATTGACTAAACGTTTAAGTCGATCCGCTTCAGAAATAATAATCTGGGTATACTCTTTTAATTCAGGATTTTCTAGTTCAGATTCAAGAAGTTGTGCAGCTCCACGTAAACCACCTAAAGGATTTTTTATCTCGTGCGCAATACCACGTACTAATTCATGCACTGCTTGCTGCTGATTGAGTATTTGCTTCTCGCGCACTATACGCATTTGCCGATCGACACGCTGTAATTCCAGCAATAGCCCCGTAATTTTACGTGGTTCATATTCGTAAACTGGTGTAATAATACAATCGACCGTGACTTGCTGTTCATCGAGCAAATACATGACTTGCTCACGGACTGCTTGTGGATCGTTCATTTGCCAAGCGAGTCTTAACTGGGCATGGAAAACATCGCTATGCACCAAATAAGTGATATTAACCCCACGCATGCGCTGCAAGCTTTGCCCAAACAACATCTCAGCGGACTGATTCATATAAGAAACGCATAGATTTTTGTCCAACACGACCACCGCGCAGGCCATGACATCCATTAGGTTATCGTAATTCATGCGTATTTTTTCCATGTCGATTAAACTGCAAAATTAATGCCAAACAATGGAGCCTAAGACCAAACGGCTCAGCAAGGCACTATCTACAGGACTTACATTGCACTAAAGCAGTGCGCATCACTAAGTATCGGCTGTGCATAGCTTGTCCTATACTCGTCTGACTTTAGAAATGACACTACTTCGTTTTTTTAGTTAAACTTAGGCACAATAGCGCCCATGTCTTACAATAAGTACTGATACTGTGATGTCCTTACTCTCTAAATCCTCGCTTGCTAGCGTTTTAATCCTGCTCGGGTTGTATGCTGCGCCCAATCTGTCACAAGCAGCGGATGCTACTTGGCAACGAGCTATCCCTGTTCCCACTAAACCTAGCCTGAGCAAAATCGCTGCCTATCAACATGCTTTATTCCAGTATTTTTTAACTGATGCTTTAAGTGGAAAAGGCAAACAGAGTTTTCAAAAAGTCAGTAAACGAGTCGCAAATAATATTACTTGGCGGGATAGTAAGGGCAGTAATGCTTATTTAAGAGCCTATGCCAACTCTTATACTTTCATTAAAAAGGTAGATTTGCAGCAAATGCCTGCAATCATTTTGTTAATTCCCTATTTAGAATCACAATGGCATGGAACCAGTGGCACACCTTCAGGCGATTATGGCTATTGGCAAATGGTGCCTGAAGTCGTGAATGAGATTCGGAATTTAGATCACGCACCCAATGCGATTAAAAAATCCAGTACAAATACCATTCGTAGCAAAGCCACCTTGAGTACACAAGCCGCTCAACTCCATTTGCGCCGCTACTATTTTTATTTTGCGAAAGTCGCCAAGTATTCGGAATCTGATTCATGGTTGTTAACTATTACTGCTTACAACTGGGGAGCCGGTAATGTAAAACGCTTAATGGCGGAATTAAAAGCGAAAGGGATTAAGCCGAATTATGCTAACTTTTATCATGCCATCTATAAAAAGCAGCAAGCTAAACCTACAGATATTTCTCTACGCGCTGCGGTCGAATATGTACCAAGTCTCTGGCATATTGCGCAGATGATTGATGAAACCTACTAAATCCATGCAAACTTTAATTCTTGGTGGTGCGCGCTCGGGTAAAAGTCGATATGCTGAGCAACTCGCTTTACAAAGCCAAAAATCTGTAGTGTATATCGCTACGGCTCAAGCGCATGATACAGAAATGCAGACCCGCATTCGACATCACCAAGCTAATCGTCCTAATCATTGGCTAACTATTGAAGAACCTTTAGCTTTGGTAGCAACTCTTGAAGCCTATGCACAACCTGAACATTTACTTTTAGTAGACTGTCTCACCCTCTGGCTTACTAATTTACTCTGTACTGAAGACAGCGAACAGCGTTTAAAAATGGAGCTGAATGCTTTGTATGCAGTACTGCCTAACTTGAGGAGTGATTTGATTCTAGTCAGCAATGAGACTGGTTTGGGTGTTGTACCTTTAGGTGAGTTGACTCGTCGTTATGTAGATGAGGTAGGACGCCTACATCAGCGTTTGGCAGCCCAAATGCAGCAAGTGTTTTTTATGATTGCAGGTTTACCACAAGTTTTGAAAACTACTTGAACTGAGTCAACAGTATCAATAAAACTCTACCCGCTTAAAACGGGCAGAGTTGAGTTTGAAATACGGGTGGATGCTTTAAGATAAAATTTATTGTTAGAGCTAGTGCTACATGAGCTTGTCAACAATTTCTTTCGGTAAAGCGCGACTATTGCGCACTGTGCAACGACTGGTGTAACAGACAAAACCTACTAGTAGACCTAGCACAATAAGACCGACGACAATAGCCATAATTTACCTCCTGAATCCTCTAACCAAAATTTGTGGTCAAAAAACAACTAATGTTGCTTATAAGCCATTGAAGATAAAAGCTTTTTCACAATTATTTAAGTATAACATATAAACACAAAATACTGGCTTTTTACAAATGAGGATTTTTCATAAGCTATCCTAACAACTGAATAACCACTCTAAACTCCTGTTTTTGTTAGCTACTTAAA
>NZ_CALMZC010000034.1 GCF_937873765.1 uncultured Thiothrix sp.
TCGCTTAAGTTACTACCGCTTTAGTGGCTCTTCAACTCCTCTGGTGCATGACCGAGTTTTTTATAAAAAAAGGTGGTTGCACATAAACCACCCGTTGGCCAAAGCGCATAGTTAGGAATTACCCCACAACGTTGCCAGCCGCCTCGTTCGTAGACACGTTCTGCCTCAGGATTGGCGGTATCTAAAACCAATAAGTTTTTACCTTGTGCTTGTGCGCCCGTTTCAGCAGCCGTCAGTAAAGCCGCTGCAATGCCTTGCCGCCGTGCTTTAGGGTGCACCAGCATTTTGCTTAAATCCGCTCGATGCGGCTGATTCTCTGGCTGACTTAAAACAATTTGTACCGAACCGACTATTTTAGCGTCTGCTGTCTCAGCAATAAGGACTAAGCGCTCGCCTTGCTGCAAACTTTCATTAACGTGCTGCCAATACGTTTCTGCCTTAGTATTCGTGAAAGGCAACATAAAACCCACAGAAGCACCTGCTTCTACGCAGGCGATTAGTAAGTGACTTAATTCAGCGATTTGTGGTTGGCTTACAGCATTAATTGCTCGAATTTGAAAAGACATAATTTGACCCCGCAACAAAACAAAGTTTGATTTTAGCTAAATTCAAAAGAATTTTAGGCTAAGGTCTACCCGATCATAGGATTTAGAGCTTTAGAAATACTTCTCAAGTTCATAGGAGTTAAAATCTATTGCAGATCTAACAACGCAGTTTTAATGGCTTGCTCCACTTGAGCCTGATGGCCGACTTGATTCGCGAGTAAGAAGACTAGCTTCGTCAAAAACAAGCTCTCCTGTTCAGTTCCCACCTGATTAAGCGCCTCTGCCAGCGCATCATAAACAGCTTCTAATTCGACTAAAGGTAATTGGCTCATCATTTTGCTCCTTGCCCTAAGGCTTGATAGACCGCTGCTGTTAGCTTATCCGCGGTAAGACTCTTCCATCGCGCGCAGACATGCTGATCAGGGCGAACTAAATAAGCAGTACCGGTTTGCGCGTCATAACGCTTGGCAAAATGGCCATCGTGATCGGGCAAGCCTTGTGTTTTGCCAATCACCAAGAGCTGAAGCGGAATCGCTTGGTTTTGTAGTGCTTTGATAGCGTCCAAAATCGACTTGGGAACGATTTGATCAGTGAAATACAGGATATGAAATGCTGCGCCTAAATGATCAAATAAATAGTTATTCTCGGCTAAACAAATATTTTGCAGTGGCATACCAAGTGCTGGGCCATTGATAAATTGTGCATTGTCATCATTCAGCGCATTCAATGCGCTTGCATGATAATCATGCGGACGTGAAGTACGCCAATGAAATAGCGGACGGACAAATGCTTGTGTGAGGGATAAAGATAACACCGCATCGCGCACTAGACGGAAGCCATGATCGGGTGGGGTCATAAAACGCGTGCTTTTACTAGCTTCAGCAATAATTTCCTGCACAGCGGTCACACGTTCGCTGGTATAAGTTACCAGTAACTCTGCACTACCTACACCGTTCAGTAGCATCGCGAGTTTCCATGCTAAATTCTGGGCATCCTGAAACCCCGTATTCGCACCTCGCACCCCAAAAATTGGCAGCATATGCGCGGCATCGCCGGTGAAAATAATGCGTTCTTTAATATAATCGGGCAAAGTCATGGCACGTGCTGAATACACTGAGCACCAATCTAACTCCCAAGGCGCATTAATGCCAACCATATCTAATTGCGCTTGAATGCGTGCGTTCAAAGAGTCAGGAGCGAGAGCTTGTTCAGGCGTTTCATTCGGTGGCAATTGATAATCCAAGCGCCAAATGCCTTCAGGCTGGCGGTGCATCAAAATGGTATTGCCACGATTCCAGTCAGGATCAAAATACGCTAAGCGCTCGGTCGGCCACGGAATATCAATTTTAATATCTGCAATCACAAAGCGTCCGCTATAAGAAGCGCCTTCCATGCGCAAGCCTAGCTCTTGGCGAATCGTCGATTTTGCACCATCGGCAGCAATTAGCCAATCGCAGCTCAAAGTATATTCGCCTTCGGGCGTATCAATCTGTAATTCGGCATGATCTGGCAAACTTGTCACACCCATCACTTTGCTGCCCCAACGCAATTCGATTAGGGGATTCTGCTGCGCTTGTTCAACTAGATATTGCTCAACATATGGCTGCTGGAGATTATTCAAAGGCTGAAAGCGATCATCCTCATCATGAGGCGCTTCGAGGCGAAACACGCACTGCCCTCGATAAATCGAATTGCCCGAACGCCACGCATAAGCCTTGTTCAACATGCGTTCAGCAATCCCAACCTGTTGCAAAATCTCCATTGAGCGGCGCGTAAACACAATCGCCCGACTGCCATGCGACACTTGTACTTCGGCGTTAATTACGACCACTGATATACCATAGTGCGCGAGTTCCAAAGCCGTTACTAAACCAATCGGCCCTGCGCCTACAATGACGACTGAGTAGCGTTTAGTTTCGCCACATAATTCGGGTGGGGTTTGAAAGGGGTAAATTTGGTAGTTGTAATACACCGAAGCTCGCGGTGTACTGTCTGGAATATACATAAATGCTCCTCCATTGCCTGTGTTTTGAAGAGCTAGCTTAAAGGTTTAAGGAGTAAGCTTTGTCCCTAGAAAAATGGGACAAACTTTTAAAGCCTAACAATTAAATCAGGCTCTGGTGGGAGCCTGATTTAGCCTTGAGGAGAGGAGGAGTTGGAAATTTAGCTGATTGGTATGGCTTAAATTTAGTTCACTGCCTGCGATTTTTATATCCCCTGAATGAGGGATAATGTGGAAGATTGACAACTTCAATGAGGTAGCCGACTCTGCTTGACAAACCAGCTATACCAGAAAAACCTGCAGCAATTTTTACCGGCTCTTTGGCTTTAGCGGCCTGTATTGAGACTTTAGGTTCTGAACGCTTTTATCCACGCTTTTTTCAATGGATGGAGGGTTTAGCCGCGATAGGGCAGTATATGGTGTTTGTATTTTCACCCGATCGCCAAACTGCCACTTGTCGTTTAGCGCATAATGTGGCAAGTCCCGATTTAGGCTTGCAACTTGCTTCACAATACATGGCGGGCAATTATCAACAGGATGCTTTGCTGGCTAAATTAGCCGAGGAGTTACTGAGTAATCCGCAGCGTCCAGCTTGTGAATTATTACTACGCGGTTCGCTGCCGCCGGTTTATCGACGGCGTTTTTTCAATCGACCTGAGTTGACCGGCAAGTTTGCCATTGCCGCTCGTGATGAGTATAGCCAAGAGTTATTTTATATCAATCTGTATCACGCGGGTAAAGAGCAAAGCTTTTCAGCCGAAGAATTAGCGCAGCTTGAGCAAAATGTGGCAGTGATCAGCGCTTTATTATTGCGCCATTTTAAACTGGAAGCTCAGCAAACTAGCTCGACCTGTTTGCGGGCTGCGGCTTTATCTGAGCGTGAGGCGCGCATCTGTGAACTCATTCTAGAAGGACATACAACCAAGACTATGGCACGTCTTTTGAATCTAGCTGAGTCGAGCATTATCACTTATCGTAAACGGGCTTATCAGAAGTTACAGATTAGTCGGAAGTCAGAATTACTGAGCTTATGGCGTCCGAATTTGTCTACAACACAAGACCGCTAAAGCTAAGTAAGTGAGTTGGTCATAAATTTGGTTGTTCTAATCGAGTACTGCCTGTTTATTTATAGTAAATTAATTCTAATGCGCACTCGCATTGACTGTTCTGAGTCTTACCTTTTTTAAGGGAACGCTAAGCGCTCAGAACGGTCAATGGCTTTATAGCTGCTCAAGTTAACAAGGATAAATCATGCCGCGTAAAGTTCTGCTCTCTCTCAGTCTGGTGCTGTTTGCTTCTCCTGCATTTGCTATTCCACCACCGGATGTGGTTGCCTCCTTATGGCAGACGATTTTGCAAATGCTTGGGGTGGTTTCCGTGTTTTTGGCGGGTGCATGGATCACGGCACGCCAATTCTTAATGCAGCATGCACCGATCTTAAAGCGTAAAAGGATCTTTATTCCTGTGCTTGTTGTGTTGCTAATCCTCAGTGGGTTCGCGCTTAGTCCTTTATTTGCAGCTAGTCCAAGTAGTACAGTCAATCCAATCAAAGGTGAGCTACTACCGATTGAAACGGTCATTAAACGTGAACAGGATAAATGGGTGCGCGACTGGAAATTAAAAACCGTGCATGAAATGGAGCAGGAAGCAAAGTTAACCCGCACTGCCAGTCATTTACCATTCGTGAACTATCAAGATATTCAGTCTTTTACCCCGCAGGCTTTGCAGGAGTTGCTCGCCAGACGTGGCAATGAGCTGTATATCCTAGATATTCGTGAAGCAATGGAGCAGTCTAAATTCAGTATTCGCTATGACGCCGTATTTCGTTATGGCGACTTAGTGCATGATATTTTACCGAAAAACCTGCCGAAAGATCGGATGATTGTGGTGCTCTGCCATTCAGGTTTGCGTGGTTATATGGGGGCGCAGTTTTTAAAACATGCAGGCTTTGCGCAGGTCTCGTTTTTGCAAGGCGGCTTAGCGGCTTGGAGTAAACAAGGTTTACCAGTCACAGGCAAGGTTGATTTTAAAGTCAAAGCCCCACTGCAACCCTCTAAGCAACAGGCACTAGCGATGGATGCGTATAAAGTACAAGTTGATCCTGCAGGAAGTGTTGCAATGAAGATTCCCAATTTGGTACAGCTTCCCTATGAAACCGCTTCGACGGCTGATTTACAACCGGTGCTAACTGTCTCCAAAACCAAACCGGTTTTGATTGTCTGTAAAGAGTATGGCGGCTGTTTTCAAGGCTTAAATCTGATTTGGTTGATTGAGCAGCAAGGCGGCAAAGTTGCGGGGCTTTATGACGAAACTGGACAACATTTACGTGGCCTTATCAACTGAGTTACCCGCGAAATACCAACGTTTAATCGAATCAGCCGAAGCTGGCTTACAGACGCCACGTAGTTTATTACTGACTGACCCTACTACCGAAATTGAGAGTTTCTTAGCGAGCTTTCCTAACGCAAGCCAATTTATTGTGCGTAGTGCAAATAAAACAGAAGATGGCAGCGGACATTCTCTCGCAGGGCATTTTTGGAGTTCAGCAGCAGTGAGTCGTGAGCAGGTGAGTGCAACGATTCAAACAGCGTGGCTTGAGAATCAACGCTTATTAACTCAACTAGGTTTAGAGCAAACGCCTCTACTCATGCTGCAGGAATATATTCAGCATGAAATTGGAGGTGTGTTATTCATGCCTTGGAGCTTTTTCTCGGAATATGCTTATGTTGAGTATTCGACAGGAGGTGTGCAGCAGGTTGTTGCAGGTCAAGCTCATGCGGTTTTAATTGGCTTAGAAGCTAACCAGCCTAATCCTTTAGCTTTGCCTAGTGAGCTGAGTTTTTTAGAGCTGCCATTACGGGCGCTAGCTAAACGCTTAGCTACTACTTTTAACTTTCCGATTGATTGCGAATGGGCTTATTCAAGTCTTGAGCAACAAATAATTGTCTTGCAAGTACGAGCACAAACTCATGCAATGGGTTCTTTTTGCGCTTTACCTGAAAACCTAGAGCCTCCTTCTAATAATTGGCAGTTTACGGCTCTCTCAGAAAGCTTAGGCAAGCTTTCACCTTTATCTTTTAGCTTATTAAAGCAGCTCTATCAAGAATCTATACCTGCTCTACAGCGTTTAGGTTTCAAAGCCATTCAAGTAGATTTCTTAGCTTATCAATCCGATGGTACGGTATTAGTGGATACTAAACGGGAACAGCTTTTCTATGCCTCTAGTTTAATGGGCGGTTTTTGGCGTGGCTTTAGAAGTGCTGAGTTTAAAAATAAAGCAGAAACTGTCTTAGCTAATTTTGATCCAGACGCTGCGTTTGATTATCAGCGTCTGGCTAGCTTATTTACTGCTTGGCTCATCCAAACCATTTTGCAGGTTGGTGAAGGGCGCGAGCTAGTACCACCGATGCATGCTTATGAGTTATCTTGGATTAATTTAGCAGAGCATTTAAGCTTAGATCATTCAGCTCCGCTCAATTTAAAGCTCCGTAGTATTTTTTTGCTGGAATTAAATAAATTAAAGCAGCAGTTATTAGGCAAAAAAGCTTTGGTGTTTTGTGATTGGGGTGAGTATCAAAAGCAAGATTTTAGTCAGGCTTTAATGCGTCAATATCAGGCGGTAGGTTTGGCGATTTATGATTATGCGCTAAGCCATACCAATTCAGAGTTTCAATCCTTAGCTAGCCCGACAGTGGTAACAGGAACTGTTTTAAAAGTAGCTCCTCATTCGAGCCAAGCTCTGGCTTTACCGAAGCAGTGTATTTGGCTGAGTACTTATTTTGATAATCGCTGGGTGCACCTCATTCCAAAACTCAAAGGTATTATTGTGTTGCAAGGTAATCGCTTAGCGCATTCAGCGCTGGTGGCTCGGGAATACGGCATTCCTTATGTAGTAGTCAGCCTAGAACAGTTTTCCAAGCTGAGTTCAGGGCTAATGATTGAGCTCGATGCCCGTCAGGGACAGATTCGAGTTCTTAAAGCTTCGCCATCCACATCCGGTTAAATTTTTCTTCTGGAAGCTGCCAAACTTCGGTATGCAATTGGCAGAGCATGCCAGCATCTTCCAGAATAATCAGACGCTCTTGATTGCTAATCGCTGAGGGGCCACGTTTGAGTAATAGTTCTAACCACTGCTTACGATGTTGGTGCGTCGATTCTGGGACATTTGAGCGATGCGGAATATAGGTCAGATGTTGGCGCAAAGCAAGCGGGTCAACCACCACCCGAATAAATAAATCGCGAGTTGATAAACTAGGATGCTGCTGGAGTTCTGTATAGTTCTGCTCAAAGGCTTGCAAAATAGCATCGGGTGCTGTTTCGTCAGGAGTACGGAATAAGGTGCTTTGTAAGCTGGTTTGTGCGCTGGTTAAAACCGCCAAAGGAATAGATAAAACTAAGCCTGCTAACACCGGCGACATCCATAGGAAGGCCATTGGGTTAGTCATGATTAAAGCACTAGCCCATGCCGCACCAAGCGCAGTAATCCAGCCATATTCACGACTTGCATCCTGCCAACTTAATCCCCCGCCTGTACGTTGTTGTGTGCCCCAATTAGCCCGTTTGCCGCGTAAGATTTGCACCACAAATTTACTGTAATACATCATGCGTACCGGTGCGGTGAGCATGGAAAGTAGCGTTTCTACTAACACCGAGCGCGCTAAGGCAAATGCACCACTGAATAAGCGAATCGTTTTTTTACGCAAAGCCTGAATCAGACCAAAGGTTTTATAGAAAAATAGTAAGGTGATGGTTAAACCCAACAAAGCACTATTATCTTGAGTCAATGGAATCAAGGTTAGCTCAGGATAGAGCAGCGCAATCGCGGTCAGAATCAATAGCCATGCCAGCCAAATCAAGGAGCCTACATACGACATAATCCCGCCCAAGAGCAGGAAGCGATGTAAATGTGAAATACCTTGTGACCAGATCACCAGCCAATGCTGTAAATTACCTTGACACCAGCGGCGATCCCGTTTCAGTGCATCGGTCAAGGTGGGCGGCGGGCGTTCAAAACTTCCTTCTAAATCATGAGCAAGCCAAGTTTCCCAGCCTGCACGATTGAGCAAAGCCGCTTCCACAAAGTCGTGGCTGAGAATTTCGCCACTTAACACACCACGGTCACTGAGTTTGGGGAGGTGGCAATGTTCCATAAAAGCACGCGTGCGTAAGATGACATTATGCCCCCAGTACTGACTATCACCGAGCCACCAATAATGTAGACCCGCAAAAAATACCGGCCCATACAGACGATTGACGAATTGCTGGCCACGAGCATACAGCGTATCCAGTCCAATCGTGTAGAGTGGTGTTTGAATCAAGCCGACTTGTGGATTGCGCTCCATGGCATCTACCATGCGCACTAACGCTTCACCGGTCATCAGGCTGTCAGCATCCAGTACAATCATGTATTCATGGCGTTTGCCCCAACGCCGACAGAAATCCATCACATTGCCGCTTTTCTTTTTCGTGCGATGTTTACGACGGCGATAGTGAATGCGTTCAGTAGCCCCCAAATCGCGACAAAGAGCTGACCAAGCCGACTCCTCACGCAGCCAATTACTGGCATCATCTGAGTCAGACAAAATATAAAACTCAAAATAGTTTAACTGCCCAGTCTGTTCGAGCGATTGGTAAATACTTTTCAAACCAGCATACACATACGCGATTTCTTCATTATAAATGGGCAATAGAATCGCGGTGGTTTGCTTAGCATTTAAACGGGGTAAGGGTGTAGCGGGTGGTGGGATAATGCGATAGGCATCACCGCGCATCATGACCCATAAACCGGTGACGGCGGTCATAAACCCTAAGGTCAGCCAGAAAAATAAGATACTAAAAGGGGCGATGACTAGTGCATGCCAAAACCACGGGAGTTTGCTGGGGAGGTTAGCACCCAACCAATAGCTGGCTAAAGCGGTTAAACAAGCAATCGCTGTAAAAAAGAAACTGCGCCGGCCTATAGCAGCACTACGCCAAGCTGGCTGGGTAAGTTTATCCATGCAGGATGAACTAATGCCGACTGGCTGCAGCTTGCACTGGTTTCAAGCGTAAAGATATCGCTTGCAAAGGTGCAACCTTGATACTGCTTCGCTCTACCCGTGGCCCGGTTTTGCGGGCTGTCCAATTGACGAAGCGCCCCGTCTTTGCGCTATTCACAAGTTGTGCGTTATAGGTACTACTACCTAACAAAATTTGGGTGGCTTGCTGTGCACTCTGTAAAAAGGCTTGAATTTGCTCAGATTCAGCTTTTGGTGGTTTAGAGGGCAGATAGTGCAAAGCTTGTTGGAGAATTTGCTCACAAGTGGCTTCTGGTAAGGCTTGTAAGCTTAAATAAGTACGTGCACGCCGCCGTGCTAAGGCCCAAGGATCTTTTGCAGATAGAGCTTGGGGAATCGCTAGTTTATTCGAGAGACTCATTTGTTTTCCTTCGTATTTTGTTCTGTTGTTACCTGGACTACAATGATTAGTTAAGTAAGGTCTAATTAGGTTTCGGCAATTTTCATGCCATGTTCTGTAATCAGCATTCACTGTGCAGTGCACAAATCCTTAGGAATCGGATATGACCACATTTCTGTCAAAGGGTTGCGTCCGTCCGTCAACTGAATACTAAAAAAAATCGGTTGCTCACAAGTTTTTGGATAAATCTGTGCAATCACGCGCCAGCCTTTAATAGAGGGATTGGCTTGAATCACCACCGGTTTAGTGTCCGCAGGGCCATCGACACTCACCATGGCTTTGAGTGAGCCTTTAAATTTAGGCAGTTGGTTAAAATCAAGAATAAAACGAATGCGTCCTTGATGACCGGGTAAACCATCCACCGCTCGATTAGTTGCACGGGTAGCGATGACTTTACCGAGTGGATGCTCAGGAGGGTCTTCTGAGCGCCAAGAGAGACGGTATTTTAACTCTTGTGCTTGTTTAGCATTCGGTGCAGTCCAGTAAGCGACTACATTATCGACGATATCTGAATCGGTATGTAAACGTAGTAAACGAATCGCCCCTTCACCCCAGTCATTTAGAGGCTCGACCCAAACGCTAGGGCGCTGATGATAATGTGCTTCTAAATCTTGATAGTGCTCAAATTCGCGATCACGCTGGATTAAACCAAAGCCCGTAAGCTGAGCGACAGGTGTCGTTTGTAGGGTAAAATAAGGTACTTCAGCTAAGGGTTGCCATAACCAGTTGTTATCTTGTTGAATCAGTAGTCCATCGGAGTCATGAACTTCTGGGCGATAGTCACCGTAGTGCTGAGTGGAGTTCTCACCGTGGAAAAACATACTGGTTAAGGGTGCAACACCTATTTCGCTTGCGCTAGTTGTAGCGCGTGGAAAAATTTTAGTCTCCACTTCAATTTCCGTGGCCTTGCCGGGCTTGAGCACAAAGCGGCTGGCTCCTGTTAAAGAAGCACTATTCAATAAAGCACAAAAGACGAGGCTATCGGCCTGTTTGCTGGGTTTTTCTAACCAGAATTGCGTGTAGTCTGGAAATTCCTCTTTGCCTTCGATGGACGTATTAATCGCTAAACCACGCGCTGATAAGCCATAAGTTTGATCTTGGCCTAGACCTCGAAAATAACTAGCACCTTGAAACACTAAAGTTTCATTCATCGGACTCGTTGCACCTGTACGTCCGAGTTTCGACAAAATGCGAAAGCCGGTGAAACCCATGCGAGCTTCATCTTGCTCAATATGCAGATCTTGAACTTCGCGGTAATCAAAGTATTTGCTGGAAAATTTAATTGGTATGGCCTGACCGTTTTCCCAGCTATAGAGTTGCACTGGGCGAATGAAATGCATGCCGGGGTGCATAAACTCTAATTGAAAGGGCAAATTTTCTTTACGCCAAAAGGTGTGTTCACCACGGAACCGAATACGTTGATAGTGGTCATAGGTGATCCGCCCAGTATCGACCTGCAGCATTGGTGTTTGTACATAAGAGCTGTGTGCGGTTTGTTCAGCTAGCTTTTGCACAAAAGAATAGCAACCCTCTTCAGCCGTTACAGAGCCTGCGAAGAGTAAGCTAAAGGCTTGAGCGGCAAACCATAATTTTGAGAAAGCTTTCATTTTTGTTGGACGTGTGAAGTGGTGAGCACCGATTAATTGATGAGCCATAGTTTAGGCGGTGTGGATTGTAAATGACTTGTAAAGCCTATACAACAGATACTTTTGTGCACTGCATCATTTGAAGGTATAGTGTGCTCGGAGCGGGCAACAGACCGCTAATTTCTATTGAAATAACTCTGCTACTGAAGCTATGAAACGTGACCTGTCTTTAGATATTTTGCGCGGTATTATGCTGCTAATTATGGCGGCTGATCATTTTGGTGAGCCTATTTTCCAACATTTGTATGAGTATGCAGGCTATGTAAGCGCGGCAGAAGGCTTTGTATTTTTATCAGGGATGCTGGTCGCCTTGGTGTATAGCCGTTATCAGATAAAAGGTGGCCTGATTTTAGAGCAAAAGATTTGGCAGCGTGCAGGCGTCATTTATTTCTATCACCTCGCGGTCTTATTAGTCGTGTTTATTTTTACCGTGCTAACCGTTATTTCAGGAGCGGATTGGAAAAGTTTTGCCACTGAAATGCAAGTTGAACCCTTGCGTGCACTCTTATCAGGCATAGTGCTGAGTTATCAACCACCCATGCTCGATATTCTCCCCATGTATGTGCTATTAATGCTGGGTGCACCACTGGCTTTACGCGTAATGATACATTTTAAAGCGGCAGGTATTGCCTTAGTCCTCCTAGGCAGTATTACGCTCTGGGGTTTTTCGCACCAAGGTGGTTGGCATTTAATGCTACAGCAGTTGCCTAGCTCGGTGATGGTGCGCATGGGGGCTTTCGATTATATGGCTTGGCAATTGATTTTTGTGCTGGGCATGGTGGCTGGTTTTCTACGTTTTAGCCATCGGGGGGAAACTACCCAGTTTAATAAGCCACTGTTTTGTGCAGCTTTAGCTTTAATCGTTTTATTATTCTGTTTAAGACATGGCTATGTAAAGCCGGCTAGTTTTCTAGGTGGTCAATGGCTAGTGGAGTATCCGCACATTGCTCGGGATAATATGGGTTGGCTACGTTTATTAAATTTCTTGGCATTTGTTTATCTGATTGCTGGTTTGATTAAACTGCATAACAGTTATGGTATTTTTAAACCTTTTTATTTAGTGGGGCGCTGGCTAGCCTTTTTAGGGCAACATTCCTTGCAGGTGTTTGCGTTCCATTTGGTGGTGTTATATTGCTATATCCCTTTCCGTTGGGGTGATTGGGCTTTGACCGATAATCAAAAATGGGTTTGGCTGGTAATTTTCTTAAGTGGTCTCACTCTACCAGCGTGGATACATGCCCGCTATCAAACGCGTCAAGGGCAAGTTTCCGTAAAAACACCAACTACAGTATTACCGGTTGCTATGCAGCTAGCTCATTGAGTTAGCTGTAGTGAGTGAGGGCACAAAATTTTAAGGTTTTAGTCCATCTTAGAATGCTTGAAAAATATTATCCTCACTGCTAATTAAGATACTCCGATCAGGGGCAAAGTTAGTGTAAAACGGTAAGAACGCCCCACCTAAAGCACGGGCATCATTGCCAATCGTTCCTGCTGAAAGTTTGGGTAAAATCAAGCCTTCTATATCGAGCCTTTTCATTTCAGTTTGAATTGCATCGGTGAGTTGCTGGGTCAAACGTGCTGGTAATAAGCCATCAATAATCACACCTTCAAAGTCAATTAAGCTCGCAGCAGCCACTACTGCATAAGCAATAGCAGCAGCAGCGGCTTGCATCCAAGTTTGGAAAATATCGCGGCTTAAGGAGCTATTCGCGGCTTCATCATTGGCGAGTAGCTCGACTTCTAAATTAGGATCAAGCTGATGCGCTTCAAAGCGGTTATTTAATAAATAGCGTGAAGCACAGTTGATAAGTTGCACAGTAGAGCCTAGTGTTTCGCTTTGTGCATAGCTGCTGGGTAAGGGCATTGAGCCAATCGCACCAGCATTATTAAAGCTACCTAGATATAGAGTGCGATTCATAATAATGCCGCCACCAATAAAAGTGCCGACAAAAATATGTAGATAATTATTAAAACGCTCAGGATTACCAAATTCTAGGGAAGCAATACAGGCTGCAGTAGCATCATTGACGAGCCAAACTGGGTAAGGCTGATGGGCTTGAACGGTTTCTTTAATGTCTAAACTATTCCAATGTTCAGTAATGTCGTGTGGAATATCCGCTTCTTGCTGCCAGCCACCTAAACCATAAGGCGCGGCAATTCCAATCCCGAGCAGGCGTCGATGTTGGGTTGCATTGAGCCGAGCAATCAGTTCTTTAATACCACTTTCGATGGCGGGGAAAATAAAATCAGGATCAGGATAATCGTAGCTATGATTAATTCGCTGCAAAATGATCCCAGTAAAATTGATCAAGACAAGATCAAGGCCGCGGCGACCAATCTTCACTCCAATCGAATAGGCGCCTTCAGGGTTCAGCGCAATCGGTACAGCGGGCTGACCAACTTTACCAATTTCATAACGGCGTTCTTGTTTATACAGTAGTTCGTCATCTAACAAACGGTTAATGATCACGGAAGCGGTCTGTGCACTGAGTTGAGTGAGGCGAGAGATTTCCGCTTTAGTCAGGCTGCCGGAGCGGCGAATCAGTTGCAGGATTAAGCGTTCATTGTACTGTGCAATGCCTGATAAATTGCTACCTCCACTGGTTTGTTTCAGTTTCACAAAGTTCTCCTCTAACAGTATTCCTAACTTTTTAGAAAAGCGCTGATTATAAGCTGTACAACGCCGCCTGCAGTGCTAAGAGTAGTCTGCATTTATTAATAAATCAAATTGAATTATTTATTGACAGAACTTTCAGAGCGGATTAAGCTTTTTAGCAAGCAGCGTGAGTAGTAAGCAGAAACCAAAACGCAGCTACCCATGAATCACTCGGTATTTATGACATTTGGAGGAGATATACCATGTTCAAGAAAACTTCTATCGCTTTTGCTTTATCTTTAAGCCTGTTAGTTCCAGCGGTTAGCCATGCAGAAGGTGCAGTGGTCGGTCTGATCACCAAAACTAATACCAATCCTTTCTTCGTGAAAATGAAAGAAGGCGCTGAAGCCAAAGCGAAAGAACTCGGCATGACCCTGCAAAGCTTCGCGGGCAAAGTCGATGGCGATAATGACTCTCAAGTACAAGCAATTGAAAACTTAATCGCAGCGGGTGCTAAGGGTATTCTGATTACCCCGAACGATTCAAAGGCGATTGTTCCTTCGGTTGAAAAAGCACGTAAAGCGGGTATGTTAGTGATTGCTTTAGACACACCTTTAGATCCAGCGGATGCAGCGGATGCAACCTTTGCCACTGACAACTTCAAAGCGGGTGAGTTAATCGGTCAATGGGCAGCAGCAACTTTAGGTGACAAAGCGAAAGATGCAAAAATCGCTCTGTTAGATTTGAATCCTAATCAAATTTCAGTCGATGTCGCGCGTGATCAAGGCTTCCTGAAGGGCTTTGGTATTGATCTGAAAGATCCGAAGAAGATGGGTGATGAAGATGACAAGCGCATTGTTGGCAATGATGTCACTCAAGGTTCTGAAGAAGGTGGCCGGAAGGCAATGGAGAACCTGCTGCAGAAAGATTCTGGCGTGAATTTAGTGTATACCATTAATGAGCCAGCCGCAGCCGGTGCGTATGAAGCTCTGAAAGCCGTTGGTAAAGAAAAAGAAGTTTTAATCGTATCAGTTGATGGTGGTTGCCCCGGCGTGAAAAATGTTAAGGATGGCGTAATCGGTGCAACTTCTATGCAATTCCCGCTGTTGATGGCTTCCAAGGGTGTGGAAGCGATTGCTGAGTTCGCCAAATCAGGTACTAAGCCTAAAAACACCGACGGCTTGGATTTTGTTAATACAGGCGTTGAGTTAATTACTGACAAACCAGCAGCGGGTGCAACTTCAATCACTTCAGAAGAAGGTTTGAAGAAGTGCTGGGGCTAAGCTTAAAACGCATGAGCCATTATCCATAAATCTGAGGAGGGTCAAGGATGGCAACAGATGATTTTGAAGCAGTTGCCGCCAAAGCCGGCGGTACGGTTGCTTCGTTTGAGGTCGAAAAACTAAGTATGGGGGAGCGCTTGCAGCGCTTCCTACATAATTACCCGACAGCAGCACCGTTGTTCGTTTTACTGTTAGCGATCCTAGCTTTCTATGTGATTGTGGGCGAGAAATTTCTCGCTCCTTTCAACTTATCGCTAGTGCTCCAACAAGTGACGATCATCGGGATTATCGGGGTTGCACAAACTTTAGTAGTACTCACGGCAGGGATTGACCTGTCAGTAGGGGCGATTATGGTGTTGTGCTCGGTAGTGATGGGACGAACCGCGATTGAAATGGGTATGCCTTCATTCATCGCTATTGGGCTTGGGTTTATGGTGGGTGCACTCTGTGGAGCGATTAATGGTTTCTTGATTACGCGCCTGCGTCTGCCGCCCTTCATTACTACCTTAGGTACTTGGAGTATCTTCTTTGCGATTAATTTATGGTATTCACAAAGTGAAACTATTCGTTCACAAGATATTGCTGAGCAAGCTTCACTCCTGCAATTCATGGGAATTTCCTTTGAGATTATGGGAGCGCGCTTCACGCTGGGAACCATTACTTTAATCTTGCTCTTCATTGGTATGTGGTATGCCCTGAACCATACCCCTTGGGGACGACATGTTTACGCGACAGGGGATGACCCGCAAGCCGCACAGCTAGCAGGTATCGATACGAATAAGGTTTTACTCTCTGTCTATATTGTGGCAGGTATTATTTGCGCACTTGCTGCTTGGACTTTGATAGGACGTGTGGGATCAGTAAGTCCACAAGCGGGTCAAACGGCCAACCTTGACAGTATTACTGCAGTGGTGATTGGTGGGACGAGTTTGTTTGGTGGACGTGGTGCAATCTTCGGAACCTTGATTGGCGCGTTGGTAGTTGGGATTTTCCAAAATGGCTTAGCTTTAGCCGGTGTGGATGTACTCTGGCAACAGTTTGCGATTGGTCTGTTGATTATCTTAGCAGTAGCCACTGACCAGTGGATTCGGAGGGTATAAACATGGCTGCAGCAAACACATTGCAACCCATTTTGATGGGGCGGAATTTAGTCAAACGCTATGGTCGGGTCACCGCGTTGGATCACTCTGATTTCGATCTGTATCCGGGTGAAGTCTTAGCCGTGATTGGGGATAACGGTGCAGGCAAATCCTCTCTGATTAAAGCGCTAACAGGTGCTGCACCACCCGATAGTGGTGAAGTTTATCTCGATGGTCAGGTGACTAATTTTAGAAATCCTATGGATGGGCGTTCGGCTGGGATTGAAACCGTTTACCAAAATTTAGCAGTTTCACCGTCACTGAATATCGCAGATAACTTATTTTTAGGTAGAGAGCTAAAAAAGCCCGGTTTCTTGGGCAAATGGCTGCATATGCTGGATCATAAGGAAATGCAGCGGATTGCACGGGAGAAGTTGTCTGAATTAGGTTTACTAACGATTCAGACCATTAATCAGCCAGTAGAAACGCTCTCAGGCGGTCAACGCCAAGCAGTTGCCGTCGCGCGCGCTGCTGCTTTCGGTAGTAAAGTTGTAATTATGGATGAACCAACTGCAGCTTTGGGCGTGAAAGAATCACGACGTGTCTTAGATCTGATTAAAGATGTGCGTGATCGCGGTATGCCAGTGGTACTGATTAGCCATAATATGCCGCATGTCTGGGAAGTTTCGGATCGGATTCACGTGCACCGTTTAGGGAAGCGGCATGCAGTGATTAAACCGGATACACACACTATGTCAGAAGGTGTAGCCATTATGACTGGCGCGATGGATCCGCATGAGCATCCTGCCGGAGCGTATGCTCAACCGAAAGGTGTTTAATAAATTTCTCTCACTCCAATGTGTGTGTTTTCCTCCTGCACTAGCTAGGCTAGAGCAGGGGGACTTCTCCGACATTAATAATTTCTAAGCGACTGAGCCTGCTTACTTGCTCATCGCCCTAGAAAATCAACTTAAAAATCAAATTGCTATAAATTGAAATTTTTGAAATAACACTTTTTTTATTCCTTCCCCCTTTTCTGATTGCTTATTTTTCTAAGTTTATTTAAGTAGTAGCCATCCACTTTACATACCCAACCTGCCTACTAAAGTTGCTGAGCAATTATAGTGAAACTAAGCTGAGCTGGCTTCCCATCTATCTGAAAATCCTGCGTAATTAAATAGCATGATGCTACTATCAAGCTGCAATGTAATAGCTATTAATAATAAAAAGTATTGCTAAGTCATTGCATTTGTTCGATTTTCTGGTCAAGCCAGCTAATGAGTAGAAGAACTATGCAAACCCCAAATACTGTAACTCCAGAAGTGCCTGTTGAGTCTGTTCACTCTTCTGAAATCTTAATGAGTGCAATGCGCCGTGAGCCGGTATCGGATAAAAATTTGGATATGATCCGTAATATTTTATTCGGTGAGCAAATCCGTGAATTGGATCGCAAACATGCTAGCTTGGAACGCTTTGTAAGAGTGTCGATCAACACTTTGGCAGAACATACCCAGAGTAAGTTTGATGACTTATACCACGAGCTAAGTCTGACCAAAGATTTGCTGAGTGGGGAAACTAAAGCTCGTCGAGATGATATCCATGCTGCACGCCAACGTTTAGAACAAAATGAACGTTTATTAGAGTCTTTAGCCAAGCGTAGTGCTGGTGTACAAACTGAGTTACATGAGCGTATCAGTAGTGAAGTCAATAAATTAGAGCAACACATGGAGGCTTGGCGTAAAGATTTAGTTGTTCAGCTACAGGAAACCGCCGAGCAACTACGTCATGAAAAAGCTGACCGTAAGGCAGTTGCAGGTATTCTGAATGGAATGGCTAAGCAATTATTTGATGTAGAAAAAATCGAAGCTCTTTAATGCAATCAGTTTAGAGTAGGCGCGCATGTTGGTCACTGAGGGACTGGATAGTCATGCAGCTATCCAGCAAACAACTAAACAGCAAGATTCACCAGCCGCTCAAGGTTTAGATGCTTTAGAACAGCTACGGGTCTTACTGTTGGGCGCGGATTATCAAACTCTGAGCGAGTTGCGTCAGCAACTACTTGATCGTGAACGCTACAGCTTACATGTCGCTGAGGTCATTTCTGAAGCTTTGACCCTGCGTGCACAACAAGATAACTCCTTATCAGATGCTTTATTTCCGACGATTGAAGCGGCGGTGAGCCGTTCTGTGGAACATAATCCAAGTCGTTTGGCGAATGCACTCTATCCAGTGATGGGGCCAGCCATTCGCCGTTCGATCCAAGAGGTTTTACAACAGGCTCTAGAGACTTTTAATCATTTACTGGAGCAAAGCTTATCGGTACGTTCTTTATTCTGGCGTTTTGATGCTTGGCGCACCGGACGAAGTTATTCAGAGGTCGTTTTATTAAAAACACTGGTCTATCAAGTAGAACAAGTGTTTCTAATACATCGTGAGTCTGGCTTATTACTCCAGCACGCTTTATCCCCACAAGCGATCAGTAAAGACGCTGACATGATTTCAGGCATGCTTACTGCCATTCAGGATTTCATTCGTGATTCTTTTCAAGTAACGAGTGATAATAGTTTGAAAACACTGCAATTAGATGAATTGACCGTGTTTTTCAATCAAGGCCCCTATGCCATGATGGCTGCGGTAGTACGCGGGAATCCCCCTGCTGAATTCAATAACTTGTTGACAGAGGTGAATGAGCAGATTCATCGGCAGCACTTTTATTTCTTGAAAACCTTTCAAGGAGACACTTCGATATTTAAGCGCTGTTTGCCTTTATTAGAGCGCTGCTTAAAAACCCAATTACGTGATACCAAGAAGTTTCCTTGGTTGGCAGTATTGGCATTAGTCACTTTTACCGGTGCAGGGCTTTGGTGGTCTTACCAGTATTATCAGCACAAACTCATCGCCGAAGAAGCTTTGGGGGCCTTACGGGCTGAACCGGGTTTAGTGGTTGTCGGTTTTGAGAAAACCGATGAAGGTTATCAATACGAAATTCTTAAAGATCCACAAGCGCGAGAACCAACAGCGGTGATTCAGGCTCTGCAGAAAGGAAATCTTCCTTTAAACTTGCATACCAAGCCGTATTTATCTTTAGAGCCAACATTTGTTTTGGCACGAGCCAAGCAAATTTTACAACCATCCCCTCAAGTTAACTTAAGTCTGGAAGGAAAAACCTTAGTCGTTCAAGGGCAAGCTACGCCTAGCTGGCAGCAAAAATTAGTCCAAGTAGGTTCGTTAATTACAGGGGTTGAATTTTTAGAGCAGAGTAAGCTGCAAATTATTGATCCAGATGCAGAAAAGTTAACCGAGCATTTAGGAAGGCTAGTTAAACAAATAGAAACTTCAAGGTTTAATTTTAGTTTGGGCAGTAGCTCACTAGAAAATGTGCAAGACCATGCACAGCAAGTCATCGCTTTAATTTTTGATTTACTAAAAACTGCACGTCTAATGGGAAAAATGCCGCAAGTCTCTATCAGTGGATCAGCGGATGAGACCGGTAGTGAAACCATTAATGAACGTTTAGCCAAAGAGCGGGCTTTAGCGATGCGTGATTATTTATTACAGCAAGGTGTACCAGCCGCCGTTATCGCTGTACCCAAACCAGATACTGGGCGTAGGGATGAGCGAAGTATCCATTATCAAGTGGATTTATTTTGAAACCTAAGAGCCACAACGAATAGGTGCTAAGGTGTTGCAGAAAAAAATATGTTTATTAGGGGCATTTTCAGTTGGAAAAACTAGTTTAATTCAGCGCTATGTGAATAAACTGTTCAGTGATAAATATCTAACCACAGTTGGGGTGAAAATCGATAAAAAACAAGTAACTGTCGGTTCAACGGATTTAACCTTGATAGTTTGGGATATTGCGGGAGAAGATGATTTTACTAGTATCCGCTCAGCTCATTTACGCGGCTTATCGGGTTATATTGTAGTAATTGATGGAACTAGGAAAAATTCTTTTGACGTGGCCTTGGCTCTACATAAACGTATAAAAACGGAGTTAGGTGATGTGGCCGCAGTGTTTGCTTTAAATAAAGCTGACTTGAAAGCGCAGTGGGTTATTAACCATGAGCATATTCATGCCTTAGCACAACTGAGTTACCCTGTGATTGAGACTAGCGCTAAATTAGATCAAGGGGTAGAAGATCTATTTATGGGACTAGCTAGGCAATTAGTTCCAGAAAATTCTGAGGTTTAAGCGATGAGTAGTTTCTTATCTAGTATTTGTCGAAATATTAATCTTATTGCGTTTACTCGTAACCCTATTGGTCAATTTACGCCATGTTCAGCGATGCCTGATTGGTTAGTATTTTTCCTAGTGAAACCAGAAGATACGGGTAGCTATAATTTAATTGAAGCTTTCCCCTATCTGAGTTGTTTTATAGAGGATGCGGAACAGCATTGGCAGGCTAAATGTGCTGAACCTTTATCTTCGGGGGTTTGGATTGAAATTGATGAGTTAGAACATGAGCTGCCTTTAGAGGCTAGTGTCATGTATTTAGATGGACAGGAGGTGCTGTTATTACAGCAATTAGGAGAAAAATACACTCAAGATTTGTCTCGCCTTCAACAAGTTCGTAATGGCTTGTTGACTCAAGAAATGCTGGAATCAGAAGTAAAGCGTCGTACTTTAGAAATCCGCAAGCGTGAAGAGGAAATCGCGATTAAATTAGTCAGCCTGACAAGTTTGCGTGATGAAGAAACGGGAGCACATGTGCGGCGCATTGGTTTATATGCAGCGGTCATGGCTAAAGCGTTGGGATGGAGTTCGGAAGCAATTGATACCATTCGGGTTGCAGCTCCTATGCATGATATTGGTAAAATTGGCATTCCAGATCGAGTGTTGCGCAAAACCGGTGTGCTGAATGACGAAGAATTTAATGTGATGAAAAAGCATACAGAAATTGGCGCTAATATGCTGCGAGGCACTAAGATTCCCGTCTTGGCTATGGCGGTGGATATTGCTTTAAATCATCATGAGCGTTGGGATGGTACAGGTTATCCACAAGGTTTGGCGGGGGAAAAGATTCCTATCAGTGCACGTATCACGACTATCGTGGATATTTATGATGCTTTGGTACATGAGCGCGTGTATAAAAAAGCGATGCCTGAGGATGAAGCTTTAGGTTTAATGCAAGATATGGCGGGTCGGCATCTTGATCCGCATCTGATGGCTGTTTTTTTGAGCCTATTACCCGCGATGCGGCGGATTCGTCTGGAAGTTACTGAAGAAAATGAAGAGCGAAGCGACTTAGAAGAAACTGAGGAAGTCTGTGTGTAGGAATAAAACCGCGATTATTGAAGCGCTCGCCAGCCAAGGCTGGATAGTGATTCCCAATTTTTTAAAAGCTAACCAGATCCGTCAACTGCGTGATCAAGCGCTCAGCCACTACGCGGCTGGTGAGTTTAAGCAGGCGAGCATTGGACAGGGCAATAATAAGACCATCCAAACTGAAATTCGTCGTGATGCGGTATTGTGGCTAGAAGAGCCTAACACTGGTGTGGCTGGTGAGTTTTTAGCTTGGTTAACAGAATTGCGTACTGAGCTGAATCGAGAATTATTTTTAAGCTTAGTGGAGGCAGAATTACATTTTGCGCTTTATCCAGCCGGTGGTTTTTATCGTAAGCATATTGATAATTTCCGTGGTAGTTCAGCGCGCTTGGTGACCGTAATTTTGTATTTGAATCCAGACTGGCAGCCAGAGCAGGGCGGCCAATTACAGATGTATCTAGATAATAAAACGCTGGAAGTTGCACCAGAGGCAGGTACTTTAGTGCTATTTTTGAGTGAACGCTTTGAGCATGAAGTGTTGCCGACTGAACAAGAACGCCTGAGCTTAACAGGATGGCTTAGGCGGCGCTCTTGAACATTAATTTAGAAATTAAGCTAGCCGAATTTTAAGCCGACTGCAAAGCCCGCCACGGCACTGACGCCTTTACTAGTAATTTGCGACAGACGATCCATCAAAAAACCACCTGATTGTTGAGCAAGATCAGTGGCCGCATCAGCTGCAGTTTGCAATTGCGCATCAGAAACTTTTGCCATGCCGTAGTATTCGCTGATGAATAATAAAACAATGGCGCCGCCTGCTAAAAACAGCGCAATCTTTAAGATTTTCTTGGCAAAGAACCCAACCGCTAAACCGATGACAAACGGTGCACCCACATTCCCAATTAAAAAGGGCGCAGATAGTATATCCGTTGGCGGCAACTGCTGCTGCAAGGCTGAGACGCTTTCATTGTTCAGCGTATAGTCCCAGGTTTGTACCGGCTGCGATTCAGCGGTGTAGTAGTTAGCCATCTCATTTATTATCCTTATCAGAACACTCGTATTTTTATGTTTGCTAGCCGAACCTAGGCTTAAAAGCGTGTCAAAGCACGAAATTTCGGTGTTTCTGAGGTCGGCTGCGTGATGTATTCCTTAATACCCCAACAGCCATAGAAGGCGTTCGCACGTGGTGATGAAAAAGCCATAAATAGCCTACCTCCTGCTTTGCGGAAACCATCGAGTAATTCGATATAAGCCGTTTCCATACGTGGGTCACGATTGGCCTCAATCAGAATTGGGTTAGGATGATCTTTCTTTGATTTAGTTCCGTAGTGCACGAGGTGTTGGCCGCCCTCATAAGCGCCTAAGCTTACGCCATAGGGTTCAAGCAGCATCATGTGCTGATCAATCAAACGTAAGGTTTGTTTAATGGAATAGGCTTGATTGCCATTCACGAGGGAGAAAATGTCGTCCACACTGTTAGCACGCATCAAAGCAGTTTGATCAGCATAGAAATAGGGGGCAATAGCAAATAAATCAGTGGATTTATAGACTTCCGCTGCTTTTAAAATGACGGGTGTAGTCGCCGGATTGCCTGCCCAACCACCTAAAACCCGCACTAAACGTTGGCGATTGCCAAATACTTGCTCCCAAATGCCAAAGATTTCTTTACTGCGTTGGGCATAGTATTTCAGGCCCGCATTTAAGGGCACTGCGTCTAAGCGCGCTTGTTGCCCCATCTTGATCACATATTGGGCTTGTGAGAAGACGCTATTCCACGCTTCATTGGTGTATTCCACATAAGCTCTGAGATTTGGGCGGAGATTACTGCTGACGTATTGGGCATATTGACGCACAAAATCATCGTCGGCGCGATGTGGGAGGTTAAACCAAGCATTGGCATTTAGAGTATTCGCAAGCTGTACCATCACTTCTAGCGGTACACCACGAGCACCCTCGCGCCCACCCCAAGTTGCTTCATTCAGATTCGGGCGCTGACTCCATGATTGCAGTTCATTGCGCGTGATCCCTGACATATTCATAAAACGGATCGTGCGGAATTGCTTCATGAAATTTAGATAGTCCGGATTAAATACCACTTTTGAACCAGCATCCGCGAAAGCGATATAGTTACCACCACATTGCCCACCCGCATTTACACGCTGATACGGATTATTCTCACAAATCCCACCGGGCATAGTGACACGTATATTACGAATTGGATTTTTTGGATCGCTTTGCTCGATGACTAAACCCGCCGAGATTTCACCATCAGCATTCGGCTTGAGGGTAATGACATCGCGCCCCGGTGCTTGCGAAACAGGCGTTGCACTTTCGCGATAGCTTAGTTTGCCGCTGCCTTCATAACTGACGGTATAGTTACCTTGTGGCAAAGCGGCAGCCGGTATCCAACGCAAAAACCAAGTACCCGCTTGCCCACCATTTAGGTTGCTCACCCAGCCATTCGCGTCATAGCTAACATTGCCTTTAGTAAATTCGGCATTCTCGCGGAAAGGTTCAGCGGTGCGAAATACATCAGCAAAGGGCAGGCTAGCGTCAAAATGTACGGCTTCATTGGTATTGATGCCGACATAAGGGGTAATCGCTGCTGCTGGCAAGCTAACACTGAATAAACACAAGGCAGGTAAAAGATGATTGAGTTTCAACATGGCTTAAAATTGGCTAACAGAGGATGGAGGCTGATTATGGCAAACAACGGGAGGCTAGTGTATGAACAAATCAGCAAAAAATCTTGATGGCTTATTAGCTGGCTTGCTGGTTTCTGTCTAAGCTCTCGGATTAGGCGGAATAGCTGCAGTTTTAGATCGACTACTTGGCTGAATTTGTTTAGGTATTCTTCAAGTTGTTGAGGGAAGGGCGGGCATATTCATAATGCATGAGAATATGCAGTTGTGGGGTTTGAGCCAGTTGCTGTATATTTATCGGTCATCAGTGTCGTTAAAGTGTGAGCGTATTTTCTATGCTAATCCCAAACTATACAGCATATCGCCAAAAATCAGATGTGGCTTTGTTTTCTCAGACTAGGTGGAGTCTGGACGAGGATGTTGTATAGAGATTCTATCTATTGGTTGCGATAGCAAGACCAATTTATTGATTTGAAAGACAAATCTCAGATTATAAGAAGAAGCTGAAAAAAGCAAAAAAACATGCTATTCAGTTAAGACTAGAAATTCTTCAAAACGTAGTTATTGACAGAAATTTCTAGTCTTAACTGAATTCATGATGCTTTTGCAGCAGACTCCTTTAATTCCGATTTGTCGGTGTAGAATTCAATAAACGGAGTTCTTATAACTATCTCGCAAGCAACCAACAAGTCGCTGAGTCAGAAACTGGCTATGCCAGTTCTGCTCAGCTATTTTCGTTAGCATCACAAAATAACGCATATCATAGTAATATGATGTTCAATTAAAATTTTTAAAACAAAAGATACGTCTCTTATACTATGAGTCAGATTCCTAGGACTGCGTTCCTCAGCTTAGACGCTGGAGGAAATAGATACTAATGAAAATTGATAGCATTGACCACTTAGTCCTGACGGTGCAAAACATTGATACGACCGCAGCATTTTATGCCAGAGTCTTAGGTATGGAGTTAGTGACTTTCGGCAGTGATCGAAAAGCTCTGGCCTTTGGCAAGCAGAAAATTAACCTACATCAATACAAGAAAGAGTTTGAGCCAAAAGCGGCATACCCAACATCGGGATCTGCTGACCTCTGTTTTATTACTTCAGTGCCATTGCAAGAGGTTTTGGAGCATCTGAGTGCGTGTGAGGTCAGTGTGATTGACGGTCCCGTGCAACGTACAGGAGCAACAGGGCTACTCCTTTCCGTTTACTTTCGCGATCCTGACATGAACCTCATTGAGGTTTCCAATTATCTATCTCCCTAAAAGCGGGGTGCCTCATTTAACCTCCCACCAAACTAGTCGAGCTAACTTGACCTAAATTATGGATTTGGAGTTTAGCGATGCTAAGTTCCTGCCTCTAGATGTCGACAATATCATGATCTTAGAGCTAGCCTGATTTCAAAGTGTATCTAGCTAAATTTATAAAAAACATTGAATTTTAAAGGATAATTCTGTATATGCTGCTTTGCAGCAAAATATCAAGGGATCAGTGATTGCTGCAGCGCGATTGTCGACAATGCTGCTAAAAATAATCGCTTAACGGGTAGAAATTGCTGACCAGTCATTTTATTATCTACGCTTTCGTAAGACTCAGGTGTAAGGAGCGTCATGACCACTAATCACGTAGATGTATTACTTGTCGGAGCCGGAATAATGAGTGCCACCCTTGGAGTCTTGCTAAAACAGCTTGATCCCTCATTCCGTTTCTGCATGGTTGAGCAATTAGCTGATGTTGCTCAGGAAAGTACCAGCGGTTGGAATAATGCAGGTACGGGGCATGCTGCTTATTGTGAGTTAAATTATACACAACAAAATCCCGATGGTACTGTCAATGCGGACAAAGCCTTTGCAATTAATGCCTCCTTTGAAAATACGCTCCAATTTTGGTCGACCTTAGTTGAGCAAGGTGTGCTTCCAGCACCTAACAACTTCATTAATCCTACCCCACATATCAGCTTTGTTTGGGGGGCGGATAATGTGCAGTATCTGCGTAATCGCTATGCTGCTTTAAAAGCGCATCATTTATTCAAGGACATGGAGTATAGCGAAGATAAAGCTGTACTGCGTGAGTGGATGCCTTTAGTCATGGATGGGCGTGATCCCGATGAGCCAGTGGCTGCTACACGCGTGCAATATGGTTCAGATGTGAATTTCGGCGCTCTTTGCCGCTATCTTATTCAAGCTTTAAAAGCTAAAGGTGATTTTGAGCTATTGCTAAAGCATAAAGTTAAAGGTATCGAGCGTTTAGAGAATGGCAAATGGCAAATCACCTTGAATAGCCCTGAAGGTGAAAAGGTTTATACCAGCAATTTTGTCTTTTTAGGGGCGGGTGGTGGGGCCTTACCACTATTACAAATGTCGCAAATTCCAGAGGGCGATGGCTATGGCGGCTTCCCTGTTAGCGGTCAATGGCTGGCTTGTAGGAATCCAGCGGTGGTCAATCAGCATTTAGCCAAAGTTTATGGCAAAGCTTCAATTGGCGCTCCACCGATGTCGGTACCGCACTTGGATACACGAGTGATTGATGGTCAACATGCGTTGTTATTCGGGCCATTCGCAGGTTTCTCCACTAAATTTTTGAAGCAAGGCTCAATCTTTGATGTAGCCCTGTCTTTACGTCCTAAAAATTTATGGCCAATGATTAAAGTCGGGATGACTAGCTTTGATCTGATCAAATATTTAGTTTCTGAAGTTCTGCAAACTGAAAAATCACGTTTAGGTGCACTGCGTCAGTATTATCCCAATGCTCAAGATGAGGATTGGGAGTTATTGATTGCCGGTCAACGTGTGCAAATTATTAAGAAAGACCCCAAACTTGGCGGTAAGTTGGAGTTTGGTACAGAAGTCGTTGCCGCGGCTGATGGCAGTTTAGCAGCGCTTTTAGGTGCTTCACCCGGTGCGTCGATTGCTGTACCGGCAATGGTACAAGTGGTTGAAAAATGCTTTAAACAGCAATTAGCCACTCCAGAATGGCAAGAGCGTATGAAGACTTTGATTCCTTCTTATGGGCAGTCCTTGATTGAGAATGCAGAACTCCTAGCTAGTGTTCGCCAACATACTTTAAGTACTTTGGGGTTGAAGGCTGCTTGAATTTAAGCAAGCTATAAATCTGCTTAAAATCAATAAATTAAAAGGCTGTAATCAAAAATTACGGCCTTTTTTTATGCCTAGAACAGTACTTAACTTGTCAAAAAAATTTTTAGAATTTGCTGGGAAAGTTTATTAGGCCTTTCTAAAGTGTTCGACAAATTATTTTTTGGTTAAATTGCTGCGGTGCATTATTTTAAGTGTTATTAAAAAATAAATTGTTTATTTATCAGATAATTAAAATGATTAAATCGGTTTTTTTCAAAAGAAAAATAGTATTAAAAATAGCAATAATAAACATTAAATATTATTGATTGTCGACATAGTTTTTTGTCACGTACTATCAGGAACATCGTGTTAAGCAGGGCTGTAACACAACAAGTTTTGATTGATTGACTCCGAGGATTTTTACCATGACTTTATCTCGTCAAGAGCAAATCGCCGCTTTAGAAAAAGATTGGGCAACCAATCCACGTTGGAAAAATGTTAAGCGTGGTTACAGCGCGGCTGACGTTGTACGCCTACGTGGCTCAATGCAACCTGAATACACCTTAGCGCAACAAGGTGCTGAGAAGTTATGGAAACGTGTGAATGGGGAAGCAAAGAAAGGCTATGTGAATGCCTTTGGTGCGATTACAGCTGGTCAAGCGATGCAACAAGCTAAAGCAGGTTTAGAAGCCGTTTACTTATCAGGTTGGCAGGTTGCAGCCGATGGTAATACTTCTGAAACCATGTACCCAGACCAATCTTTGTATGCTTACGATTCAGTACCAACGATGGTGCGTCGTATCAATAATACCTTCAAGCGTGCAGACGAAATCCAATGGTCACGTGGTATTAACCCCGGCGATAAAGAATTCGTTGATTATTTCTTACCAATCGTGGCTGATGCGGAAGCTGGTTTCGGTGGTGTGCTGAACGCGTTTGAATTAATGAAAAATATGATTGCAGCTGGTGCTGCGGGCGTGCACTTTGAAGACCAATTGGCTGCGGTAAAAAAATGTGGTCATATGGGCGGTAAAGTATTAGTTCCAACGGGTGAGGCGGTTGAGAAGTTAATTGCTGCACGTTTTGCAGCGGATGTCATGGGTGTTCCGACCATCGTGTTAGCACGTACTGATGCTGAAGCAGCGAACCTATTGACTTCTGACCATGATGCTAACGACAAACCATTCTTAACCGGCGAGCGTACTCAAGAAGGCTTCTACCGTGTACGTAATGGTTTAGAGCAAGCGATCAGCCGTGGTATCGCCTATGCTCCATACGCTGATTTGGTATGGTGTGAGACTGGTACGCCTGATTTAGGTTTCGCACGTGAATTTGCTCAAGCCGTGCAAGCCGCTTGCCCCGGCAAATTACTATCTTACAATTGCTCACCATCGTTCAATTGGAAGAAGAATCTGGATGATGTGACCATCGCGAAATTCCAAGATGAATTATCAGCCTTAGGTTACAAGTACCAATTCATCACCTTAGCAGGTATCCATATTAACTGGTTCAACACCTTCCAATTCGCGCACAACTATGCACGCGGCGAAGGTATGAAACATTATGTCAATATGGTTCAAGAGCCGGAATTTGCTGCTCGTGAGCAAGGTTACACCTTCGTATCTCACCAACAAGAAGTGGGCGCGGGTTACTTCGATGACGTAACGACTGTTATCCAAGGTGGTTCTTCTAGCGTTAAAGCCTTAAGTGGTTCTACTGAAGAAGAGCAATTCCATTAATAAGTAATTGTTTGTTTCCCCCACCCTAACCCTCCCCCGCAAGGGGGGAGGGGATAAAAGATTGTGTTTTATTGCTGCCTTCTCCCCTTGTGGGGGAAGGGCTGGGGATGGGGGTTATCCTTTTCTAGGAGATTCGTTATGACAGATTTCAAAACAGCCGACCTACTAGACGATCATGAAGATAAGCTCCTACAAGTCGTGCAACCCGGCTTTCACAATTTCGGTGGCCGTAATAAATTCTGGGGCGAAATCGTCACCATCAAAATTCACGAAGATAACTCCTTAGTGCGTGAATTCGTCGCGATGGAAGGTAAAGGCAAAGTGCTAGTTGTCGATGGCGGTGGTTCTACCCGCTGTGCACTATTAGGCGATATGTTGGCAGAAAAAGCGGTAAAAAATGGCTGGAATGGCGTGATTGTTTATGGTCTGATTCGCGATTCAGTGGATATTGGTAAAATGGATATTGGGGTGAAAGCTTTAGGTACAATTCCATTAAAAAGCGTGAAGCGTGGCTTTGGGGTGAAAGGTGAGCCGGTACATTTCCATGATGTGACCTTTACACAAGGGCACTATGTGTATTCGGATGAAGATGGGATGATTGTCTCGCCGGTAAATTTATTGGCTTAAGTTCAGATAGAGTTATTGTAGAGGTTGGTTGGCTACTAACCTCTCAGATTTCCAGCGTAGCTACTTCCCTCTATTCCCAAAGGTATAAATGCAGAATTCTAAGCTGCTTTTGGGATATAGACGATCTGGCTTGATATTATTAGTGTACAGGCATTGCTTTGCCCAGAGGCTTCTATGTCAGCAGAATTTCCCATTGTAGCGATTACGGGTGCATCCGATCACAGCACCACAACCATCACACAAGCTTTACAGCATATTTTTTATCGTGAGCGCATCAAAGCCGTTTACGTCTCCGGCAGTGGTTTTCATCGCTATGACCGTAAAACTATGCGCGCTGAACTTTTAAAAGCACGCCAAGAAGGACGGAATCTTAGTCATTTTGGCCCAGAGGGTAATCATTTTGATAAATTAGAGTCGCTATTCTTTCAATATGCGGTGACTGGCACTGGGCAATTTCGTTACTATCTACATTCAGATCAGTTTGCCAAAGAAATTGGCTTAGAACCCGGTACCTTTAGCCCGTGGCAGCAGATGGATGCGGATAATGATCTCTTGTTATATCGTGGTTTACATGGAGCAGTGATTCATGAAGATATTGATATTTCAAGCTACCCAGATTTACTGATTGGTGCAGTTCCAAGCATCAATTTGGAAATGATGCGGCGGATTGATCGTGATTTAAAGCAAGGCTTGTCGCCTGAAGAAGTTCGTCAAGTCGTGTTGGATCGGATGAGTGACTATGTGAATTACATTACGCCGCAATTTGGACGTACACATATTAATTTCCAAATTATGCCGATGGTAGATACCTCCAATCCTTTTCAGTTTGATGAAGTGCCTAGCTTAGATGAGTCCTATATCGTGATTCACTTCCAAAAACTTGCTAAGCGCTTTGCGATGCCAAAATTACTAAAAGTGATTCCCAATGCTTTTATGACGCGGCGTGATCAAATGGTAGTGCCGGGTGCGCAAATGAAAACGGCGATCGAGATTATTTTAATACCTTTAATTCAAGAGCTTATTAGTGAAAGTCGGCGTATAAAAGGCGTTACACAGGTTGCACCTGAGCGTGGTGCTGGAATTTTAGGTTTTAAAGGCCAACTAGTGCATTAAGTGCTGGTCTAGGGTATTTGCAGTTAATGGTGTGCGTTATAAAGATCAGTTATGATGTGGGTCTTTTAAAAATAAGCTAACAAAGGGCATTGGTTATGAAAAAAATCTTCTTAGGTTTGGCATTCGCAGCAAGCTTAGGTCTGTCTACACTCGCGCAAGCGGCTAATCCTAAAGTGCTGATTGAAACCAGTAAAGGTAATATCACTGTTGAGTTAGACGCAGAAAAAGCACCCCAAACGGTTGAAAACTTTTTAGGCTATGTGAAAGACGGTTTTTATAAAGGCACTATTTTTCACCGCGTGATTGCAGGATTTATGGTGCAGGGTGGTGGTATGAATGCTGATTTGAGCGAAAAGACTGTTAAAGCTTCTATTAAAAACGAAGCGAACAATGGCTTAAAAAACGTTCGTGGCACTATCGCGATGGCACGCACCCCAGATCCTGATTCGGCCAGCTCACAGTTTTTTATTAATATCGTCGATAATGATTTCTTAAATTTCAATAGTGAAACGCCGCAAGGTTGGGGGTATGCGGTATTTGGTAAGGTCACTGAAGGCATGGATGTGGTGGATGCGATTGCAGCCGTTAAAACGGGCGAGAAAAATGGTGTGCCTGATGTGCCTGTTGATTCAGTGGTGATGAAGAATGTAACGGTGCTTGAGTAATTTTATTGTTTGCTAGGCTGCTACCCTAAGCTAGGGTAGCAGGTGTTGCTGTTTAATGTGTTTAGAGCTTCTGTGATTGCATATAACTATCGAAGCCAAACTCAGTGACTCTGAACCATTGGTTCATATCACGGCGGGCGGCTGAGAAATCTGCATAGATTTTCTTCCAATTGGCATTTTTCTCTGATAACTCAGCATACAGTTCTTCAGAGGCCTTGAAGGCCGCATCCATAATATCTTTTGGCATTTGTTGCAGTTGTACGCCCTCTGCAATCAGTTCTTTGATTGCTTTCGGGTTGCGTGAGTCATATTTGGCTTGCATTTCTACATGAGCATAAGTAGAAGCTGCTTGAATAATCGCTTTATTTTCAGCCGACAAACCATCAAATGCCTTGTTGTTCACATACAGCACTAACTGCGGACCACCTTCCCACCAAGCAGGGTACATATAGTTTTTGGCGACTTTTTGGAAGCCTAGCTTCTGATCATCATAAGGGCCAACCCACTCGGTCGCATCAATTGTACCTTTCTCCAGTGCTTGATAAATTTCCCCACCCGGAATATTTTGGGGTACACCCCCAATCCGCTCAAGGACTTTGCCACCGAAACCACCAATCCGCATTTTCAAACCTTTGATGTCCTCAAGGGTCTTGATGTCTTTACGATACCAGCCACCCATTTGAGCACCGGTATTACCCATTGGGAAATTAACGATATTGTAGGTTTTGTAAAACTCTCGAAATAAGCTCAAGCCATTGCCATCGTAATACCAAGCATTCATTTGGCGTGAGTTCATGCCAAAGGGGATGGCACAATCCATTGCAAAGGTTTCATCTTTACCAAAGAAGTAATAGGGCGCGGTATGGGCGCACTCTACAGTTCCTTGCTGTACTCCATCCACGACGCCGAATGGAGGCATCAGTTCGCCACCCGGATGAACAGAAATCTCAAACTTGCCACCCGACATATCCTTGACCTTGGCGGCAAAGGTCTCTGCTGCTCCATAGATGGTGTCTAACGTCTTTGGAAAACTAGAAGCCAAGCGCCAACGAATGGCTGGGCTTTCTGCACGCACTGCAGGTGCAATACCAGCTGCTAAAATACCGGCTAGCCCTGCGTGTTGAATAAACTGACGTCTTTCCATTCTCTTCTCCTCATCACTTAATCAATTTAAAGCAAATGAATTAGTTAACTAAAATGAAGGGTTTAATTGTTGCCCTTAAGCGACTTCATCATAGGATCTTCTTCGGTTTTTGGCGGGTCATTCGAGTAAGCACCTGCTCCATAACCAGAGGGTACATTAATTTCAATCGTGTTCAAATCAACTTCAACTTTTTTGTCTAGATTACCTGTGACCAAATTAGGGAAGGCAATGATCATCCCGACCATAATGACCTGAATAATAATAAAGGGAATCACTCCACGGTAAATGTCGAAAGTGGCAATGGGGGCAATTTCCTTGCGGGTAATTCGGTCAAGATACGCTTTTACTGGAGCCACACTGCGGTAATAGAACAGTGAGAAACCCACCGGAGGGGTTAGGAAGGAGGTTTGTAGATTCATCGCTAACATAACACCTAGCCATACAAGATCAATATTCAAAGCCGTTGCTACAGGAATGAGTAATGGAATGACAATGAAAGAGATTTCAAAGAAATCCAAGAAAAAGCCTAAGATGAACACTACGAGATTCACGAAAATCAGAAAGCCAATCATTCCACCGGGGATTAGCTTAAACATGCTGTGAATCCATTCAGGGCCGTCTACACCTTGGAAACTCAAGCTAAACACGGTTGCTCCAATCAGGATAAACAGCACAAAGCTGGATAATTTAAGGGTAGCTTCCATCGCTTGTTTAAGTTGTTCTAGACCGAGGCGACGCCGTGCCGCCGCTAAAACTAAAGCACCCACAGCACCCATTGCACCACCTTCAGTTGGCGTAGCCCAGCCCAAGAAGATAGTACCCAAAACTAAAAAGATCAGTGCTAAAGGTGGGATGAGTACAAAGGTCACTTGCTGTGCCATTTTTGATAGCAAACTGATCTTGCCTTGCGTGATTAAGCCTAAACTACGATTGATAAGTGCTAGTACAAAGGCAATACCAATCCCCACCGCCATGGATAAAACGACTACATTATCTAGAGATTGTCCGCTAAGCTGAGTTTTAGCATATAAAACAGCGCCTACAGTCGACACTGCAATCAATATCCAGAGTGAGGTGTAACCAGAGTGTCCGTTTGCATCACGGAACACTCGTGCCTCTACGGGTAATGCTGGGGCTGCTTTAGGTCTGATTAGAGTCACAATCAGAATCCATAGAATATAAGCACCAATCAGCGTCATCGCTGGCATCAGTGCTCCTTTGTATAGATCACCTACACTACGTCCAACTTGGTCGGCAATGACAATCAATACTAAGGAAGGAGGGACAATTTGCGCCAAAGTCCCTGAAGCAACAATCGCTCCACTAGCAAGACGACGGTCATAACCATAACGCATCATGATAGGCAAAGAAATCAAGGCCATGGAGATAACGGAGGCCGCCACTACGCCAGTAGTCGCAGCCAATAATGAACCTACCAGAATCACCGCAAAGGCCAAGCCGCCTCTAACAGCTCCAAAAACCTGCCCAATCGTTTCCAGCAAGTCTTCCGCCATACCCGATCGTTCTAAGATCAGCCCCATGAAGGTAAAGAACGGAATAGCGAGTAAGGTATCATTTTTAAGAATACCGATGATACGCAAGGGAAGTGCGTTTAACAGGGATTCCATACCAGGAACGCCCGCCCAGACCGCCAACCAGCCAAAAAAGAGGCCGCAGGCTCCCAAGGAAAAGGCTAAGGAATAGCCCATCAGTAGAAATATGATCAGCCCACAGAACATAATAGGGGCAAAGTTGGCAACCAGAAATTCTATCATCGTTATCCTCAACTGTGGTGATTACTGAGAGGCATGCATAGCGGAGTTATTTTTGCCCTTGAGCCAGTTGCTGTTGTTGGATGTGTTCAGCTAAAGCCTCTTCTGCACTTACTTCCTTCACATCACCTGGATCTGGACATAAACCTTTTAAAAAGCCAATCCGCTTGATGAGTTCAGAGATACCCTGTAAGCCTAGTAAGAAGAAACCTGTAGGGACTAGCGCATAAACTGGCCAACGAATGAGTCCACCAGCATTTTCCGACATCTCACCGGTCTTATACGCTTGTACTAGAATTGGAAAGATCTCAGTGATGACAAAATAAACTAAGGGAAACAAAAAGAAGATAATCCCAAAGATCTCTATCTTGACTTGGGTAGGACGTGAAAAGCGGGAAATGATCACATCAATTTTCACATGTCCCTGCTGGAGCATAGTGTAAGAAGCACCTAGTAGAAAAACAGCAGCAAATAAATACCACTGTGCTTCTAGATAAGCATTAGAGCTGGTATTGAATAATTTACGGATGATGGCATTACCTGCGCTGATCAAGACCATCAGCAATACTAGCCACATGACTGCACGACCTATCCAGTAATTGAGTGTGTCAATTGCAGACGATAGGGACAATAAACCCTTCATATTGCCTCCTCCATTCCAAACTTGATTGTCTAGAAGAGCGTTGGTTGATTTTGTTGCCAGAACGCTACAGCCGCATCCTACTGTACTCGTTACCTAATTAGCAAATCTTAAAATGGTCTTACCAATTTAATTTTGATCGAATCTAAGAATAGCTTTTAATACATAGCCAAACATAGATATTGGATTCTAATGCACTCCTCAGCTCCTTGACAAATCTTTAATTGGTAATACCAATTTTATTAAAGAGCCTTTTGCTAATAATAATTGTAGAAATAAAAAAGCCGCTACTTAAATGCAGCGGCTTTTGAAGAGTAAACTAGCTCTGACGCTTAGGTCATGTGGTTTCCGCCGTTGCAGGCGAAGTTCGCACCAGTAGTAAAGCCTGCTGAGTCAGAAGCTAACCACGTAACGATAGAAGCAATTTCTTCAGGTGTACCTAAACGCTTAACGGGAATCGTCGCAATAATTTTCTCTAACACGTCTTCACGAATAGCACGTACCATGTCGGTAGCGATATATCCAGGGGATACCGTATTCACTGTCACGCCTTTACTCGCCAACTCTTGAGCTAGCGCCATGGTGAAGCCGTGCATACCTGCTTTCGCAGTAGAATAGTTAGTTTGACCCGCTTGACCTTTTTGACCATTGACGGAAGAGATATTGATAATCCGTCCCCAGCCTTGATCAGCCATATCGTCGACCACTTGTTTAGTGACGAAAAATAAGGAGTTTAGGTTGGTATCAATGACCGCTTTCCAGTTTTCCAGTGTCATTTTGCGGAACATACCATCTTTGGTGATGCCAGCATTATTGACTAGAACACTGATAGAGCCTAAATCTGCTTTAACCTTGTCAAAGGCGGTTTTAGTGCTATCCCAATCAGAGACATTGCCTTCAGAAGCATGGAATTCGTAACCGAGTTCTTTTTGCTCACCAAGCCAGCGGTCTTTACGTGGCGAATTAGGGCCGCAACCTGCAACAACGATAAAACCTGCTTTCGATAAAGCTTGGCAAATAGAGGTACCAATACCCCCCATTCCACCGGTGACATAGGCTACTTTTTGAGTCATGTGGATTCTCCTCCTGATTATTAGTCTAGAATGCGAACTATATAATAACTTAGGGTACACATAACAGGCTAATTTTAATTAACTCTCGATTTACTATTAAATTTTGCCCATAGAGGGCTTTTGATTAGCCTTGTTATCTCATGACTGTGGTGGGTTAGTGTTAGCACTGGTGCAAAACCAGTGTTAGGGAGCTATGCCAAGAGTATGCGTTTTAGGTGCGCAGTTCCACAGCAATTCGCCTGATATCTTGATAAACTCAAATTTTTACCACAGGTGCTAATGGGGCTGCTGCACTTAGCTATAAAGCGAGCTGATGAGGTAGTACCGATAATTTCTAGGCACACAAATTGCTTATTAGTTAAATAACATTAAAAAAGGAAGCTGTGTATGAATCAGGAGTGGAGCCGCTATAACCCGCAGCCGTTTCATGACGAGCTTATGGTTGCTTGTCAGGAGAGTCGGCCACATAGCAGTAAGCTAGTGAATTATCTTGCTAATCTTAGCCGTGAGAATTTTTGTCGTCGGGTGGATGAGTCCGAGCGTGTCATTCGTGAAATGGGGATTACCTTCACGATTTATAGTGATGCTGGCAACATCGACCGTGCTTGGCCGTTTGATATTATTCCACGTGCTATTTCTGGCAGCGAATGGATTCGCACTGAAACAGGGCTGAAACAACGTATCCGCGCACTAAATATGTTCATTCAGGATGTTTATAGTGAGCGTCGTGCCATTCGAGATGGTGTGATCCCTGAAGAGGTCGTCATGCAATCCAAGGGGTATCGTGAGGCCTGTGTGGGTATGACTCCACCCCATGGTGTGTGGGCAAATATCTGTGGCTCTGATTTAGTGCGTCATAATGATGGTGTGATGTATGTGCTAGAGGATAATCTGCGTGTCCCCTCCGGTGTAGCTTATATGCTCGAAAATCGCCGTATCACCAAACGTGTGCTGCCGGAAATTTTTAACTTACTGCCGATTAGTCCAGTTAGTCCTTATCCTGAACAGCTCTATAATATGCTGGCCTCTTTGCGCCCTGATTTAGAGCAGCCTACCATCGCTTTACTCACCCCAGGTATTTATAACTCTGCTTATTTTGAGCATGCTTATTTAGCTCAACAAGCTGGCTTAGTTTTATTAGAGGGCGCTGATTTAATGGTGGGCAAAGATAATTATGTCTATATGCAAACCATTCAAGGCCCTGAGCGCGTGGACGTGATTTATCGGCGGATTGATGATGATTTCATTGATCCTGAGGTTTTCCGTAAAGACTCGATGCTGGGTATTCCGGGGATTATGCGCGCGTGGCGCGAGGGTAAGGTAGCGATTGCGAATGCGCCCGGTTGTGGTGTGGCTGATGATAAAGTTATCTACGCTTATGTGCCCGATATGATCCGCTATTTTCTAGGCGAAGAACCCTCCTTACCCAATGTACCGACTTGGGTTTGCCGTAAACCAGAAGAGCGTGCTTATGTGTTGGAGCACTTGCCTGAGTTAGTGGTGAAGCCTGCGAATGAATCCGGTGGGTATGGCATGTTAGTCGGCCCACATTCTACCCCTGAGAAAGTTGAAGAGTTTCGTACCCTGATTCAAGAAAATCCCAACAACTATATTGCTCAACCGACTTTGAGTTTATCCGTTAATCCGACTTGGTGTGGCGATAAAATTGCACCTAGGCATTTAGACTTGCGTCCCTTTATTTTAAGTGGCAAGGATATTTATGTGACACCCGGTGGTTTAACTCGGGTGGCAATGGTAGAAGGCTCCTTAGTAGTGAACTCATCCCAAGGTGGCGGGAGTAAGGATACTTGGATTGTCGCTGACCAAGATTGGGAAGGGGGAGTAGTATGATGTTATCACGCGTTGCTGAGCGGGTTTACTGGATGGCACGCTATTTGGAGAGGGCTGATAATACAGCTCGCTTGATTAGTGCCCATACTGTTTTATTAATGGATTTGCCGGAAGCTTTAGAGTTTAACTGGTTTACACCCGTTGTTATCTTTAATGCTGAAGCTCAATATAAAAAGTCTTATCCAGAAATCAGTGAAGAAAATGTGATGCGCTTCCTGATTGCGGATAAAGATAACTCATCTTCGCTTTTGGGTTCTTTTGCAAATGTGCGGGAGAATGTACGCACCTCATTAGACTTACTCCCTGAGGAAATTTGGGAGCAGGTCAACCAAACTTATATGCAACTACAAGCTGCCTTGTCTTCTTTAAGTAGTCGGCATAGTCGGCAGATGGTTCTGCGTGATGTGATGGCTGCTTGTCAGCGGATTCGTGGAGTTCTGGAAAATCATTTAAGCCGCGATCATGCCTTTGATTTTATCCAGATTGGTAAGCATGTCGAACGTGCGGATATGACCAGTCGCACTCTGGAAATGACCTCTCTCTTATTAGCTGAAGATCGTAGCCATGCGCTGCGCCGCTACGAAAGTATTCTCTGGTCGAGTTTGTTGTCGGCTTTAGGTGGGCAGCAAATGTATTTGCGGCATAAAAACTCACGCATCGTCGCACGTGATGTACTCCAGTTCTTATGCCAAGACTTACAATTTCCACGTTCTTTATTGTATTCATTGACAGGTGTTAATTTCTATTTAAGGCGTTTGCCTGAGCCCGGTGCGGTGAGTGCTATTAGTACAAAGATTGCTGAGCAATTCGCTAAACAAGATATCAGTGCCATTCCAGTTGATCAAATGCATTGGTTTATGGATCGCTTACAAGCTGATTTAACCGTTTTGCATAATGAAATTGCTAGAACTTGGTTTTATCCAGAAACGGATTTTTCGCAGTTGCAATTGCAATCACAGGGCTAATTGAGGACTTACATGAGTATCCAAGTTGCACTTCATCATAAAACTACTTATACCTTTGACCAATTTATCAATGTCTTTCCACATGTAATTCGCTTGCGTCCAGCGGCGCATAGCCGCACACCAATTCATGCTTATTCCTTAACAATTGGCGCAACTAATTATTTTATTAACTGGCAACAGGATGTTTTCGGCAATTATCTTGCACGCTTAGTTTTTCCTGAACGCTTAAAAGAACTCAGCATTGAAGTCAATTTAATCGCGGATATGGTATCGATTAATCCTTTTGATTTCTTTGTAGAGGAGTACGCGACTCAATACCCCTTCGCTTACAAAGATAGTTTAAAAAAAGAGCTACAACCTTACTTAGAAATTACTGAATCGGGTCCATTATTAACAGCTTGGGTGGATTCAGTCAGTCGCGATAAGCTGAATATTAATGACTTTTTGGTTCATCTGAATCAGCGCTTGCAAAAGGACATTGGCTATAACATTCGCATGGAGCCGGGTGTACAAAGCTGCGAGGAAACTTTAACCATTCGCCGTGGTTCTTGCCGAGATACGGCTTGGTTATTGGTGCAAATCTTGCGTCATTTAGGTTTAGCGGCACGTTTTGTTTCTGGCTATTTAATCCAGTTGACGGCTGATCAAAAGTCTTTAGATGGCCCTAGTGGCCCAGAAGCGGATTTTACTGATTTGCATGCTTGGACTGAAGTCTATGTACCTGGTGCGGGTTGGATTGGCCTTGACCCGACTTCAGGCTTGTTTGCCAGTGAAGGGCATATTCCCCTTGCATGTACACCAGATCCAGCTTCCGCAGCGCCAGTAGAGGGTGCTACTGGTGTTTGTCAAGTGAGCTTCGCTTATGAAAATAGTGTGCGGCGTATCCATGAAGATCCGCGTGTCACTAAGCCTTATACCGATGAGCAATGGGCGCAGATTCTCACTTTAGGTGGGCAAGTTGAAAATGATTTAATTAGCCATGATGTGCGCATGACTATGGGCGGTGAGCCTACTTTCGTCTCGATTGACGATATGGATTCAGCGCAGTGGAATACAGCCGCTTTAGGTGAGCATAAGCGCTCTTTGGCGGGTGTCCTGTTAAAGAAAATGCAGGCGCATTTTGCTCCGGGCAGTGTATTGCAATATGGGCAAGGCAAATGGTATCCGGGCGAACCCTTTCCACGCTGGGCTTTAGGCTGCTTCTGGCGTCCAGATGGTAAATCAGTCTGGCTTGAGCAACAATGGTTGGCTGAAGATGGTAAAGACTATGGTTTAACCCAAGAAGATGCCAAGCGCTTCACGGATACTCTTTGTATTAGTTTAGGAATTTCTACGACCTATGCACGAGCGGGCTATGAAGATCGCTTATATTACTTGTGGAAAGAGTCCAATCAGCCACCCAATGTGGATTGGTTGACTCTCAATCTGCGCGATAGCAAGCACCGCAATGATTTAGTGCTAAGTTTGCAACGTGGTTTAGATACCCCGACGGGTTTTGCATTACCTCTCAGTTGGAGTCATGAGCAACAGCGTTGGACAGGAACGCCTTGGTATTTCCGCCGTGAAGAAATGTATCTGATTCCGGGTAACTCGCCGATGGGCTTCCGCTTACCTCTCGATTCTTTAGTATGGGTTTCAGAAGCTGAGCGTGATGTCGAAAACCAACCTTGCCCGTTTGAAGATAAGCAACCCTTACCCGATTTTCATGAAGGGGCAGCACAGGCAGTAGCAGCGGGTGAGCCTAAGGAAAAAGAACCACTGTATGCGAGTTGGTATGATATTCCACGTACAGCGATTTGCATCGAGGTTCGCCAAGGCCGTTTGCATGTCTTTTTGCCACCTTTAAATTATCTGGAGCATTATTTAGATCTATTAGCCCACTTAGAAAAAACGGCGGCCAAGCTCCATATGCCGATTATGCTTGAAGGTTATGAACCACCCTCTGACCCCCGCTTGAAATCCTTCAAAATTACCCCTGATCCGGGGGTGATTGAAGTGAATATTCATCCAGCAGCCGATTGGCAGTCTTTGGTTGAAAATACTGAAGTGCTGTACGAGTTGGCACGTGAATCGCGTTTAGGTACGGAAAAGTTTATGTTGGATGGTCGCCATACCGGCACGGGTGGTGGTAATCATGTCACGATGGGGGCTGCGACACCGACGGATAGTCCATTTTTACGCCGCCCCGATTTATTGCGCAGTTTATTAACGTATTGGCAGCATCATCCGGGTTTATCTTATCTGTTCTCAGGGATGTTCATTGGACCTACTAGTCAAGCACCACGGGTGGATGAAGCGCGCAATGAAAGCTTATATGAGTTAGAAATTGCCTTCCAGCAAATGCCGGAGGGTGAAAGTAATCAGCCGTGGTTAGTTGATCGCTTACTACGCAATCTCTTGGTGGACATTACTGGGAATACCCATCGCTCTGAGTTTTGTATTGATAAGCTGTATTCGCCGGATTCCTTGAGTGGTCGCCAAGGTTTAGTGGAGCTACGTGCTTTTGAAATGCCACCACATGCGCGCATGTCAATTATGCAAATGCTGTTGGTACGCGCTTTAGTCGCACGTTTCTGGAAAGAGCCTTATAAACATAAATTGGTGCGTTGGGGTACTGAGCTACATGATCGTTTTATGCTCCCCTTTTATGTCGAGCAAGATATGAAAGAGGTGTGTGAGGAGTTGCAGCTGGCAGGCTATAACTTCGACCCAAAATGGTTAGAACCTTTCCAAGAGTTCCGCTTCCCAGTTTACGGGCGTGTGCAATATCGTGGGATTGAAATTGAACTGCGAGCCGCCTTAGAGCCTTGGCATATCCTCGGTGAAGAGCTGAGTAATACGGGTACTGCACGCTTTGTAGATTCATCTATGGAGCGTTTACAAATTAAAGTCACTGGCTTAACCGAGTCGCGCTATATCGTTGTTTGCAATGGTGTTGAGATTCCACTCCGCAAAACGGAGGTGCATGGCCAATATGTGACGGGGATTCGTTATCGGGCTTGGCAACCACCTTCAGCCTTGCATCCAACAATTGGTGTGCATTCACCATTGGTCTTCGACATTGTGGATACTTGGAATAATCGTTCGATTGGGGGATGTGCGTATCATGTGGTGCATCCGGGCGGACGCAGTTATGAGACTTTCCCAGTGAATGCCTTTGAAGCTGAAGGACGGCGGATTTCGCGTTTCCGCGCGGATATGGACATTATGCAAGATCGTCAGCCAGTGCCGGAGCCGAAGATGTTTAGTTCTGCGGCAACTCGTACTTTCTTACCACAAGGTAGTGAGCCGGGAGTCGCTGTGCCATTGAAGCCCGCTAAAGTGAATCCAGAATATCCCCATACTTTGGATTTGCGGCGCAATTAGAAGCTTATAAAACAAAAGACCAGTCAGTGACTGGTCTTGCTCACCTATTAAGGTTTAATTGGGGAGCGGCAATGGTGGCATAGCGCGGAAAGCATTATACAACTGACTCGCCCATTGCTGACGAATTTGCAGTAGGTAAGGGTGATCTGGGCCAAAGCGATAATGGCGCTCAGCCACCAATGCATCCTTACGGTACATTAAAACTTCGATGGGTGGCCCTACACTCGCATTACTTTTCATCGTAGAGTCCATTGAAATCAGAGAACAAATCGCCGCATCATCCATGCTGGTGTCTAGATCAATGAATCGGTCAAGTACCGGCTTACCGTATTTGCTTTCACCAATTTGCAAATAAGGGGTCTCTTCAGAGGTAGTAATATGATTACCTTGAGGGTAAATCATGAAAGCACGCACACGTCCGCCCTTGATCTGACCCGCCAAAATCAACGAAGCATCAGGCACAAAGCCAGAGCTTTCGGTATAGCGGCGAATCCGATTGACTAGTAAGTCGCCCACATAATCAGCAATATCCCCCATGTAGTTCAGTGTATTAAGGTTGGTTTTATTGTCATCACGAATATCACGCTGAACTTGCTCGACCACACTTTGAGTGGTTGCCAGATTGCCAGCCGTCATCAGGACGAGAAAGCGATCCGGATTGGTTTTGCAAATATTCATCTTGCTATAAGTGCTGACATGGTCGATGCCCGCATTGGTACGAGAGTCTGAGGTCAAAACCAAACCTTCATTTAAGGAAATGCCAATACAATATGTCATACAGTCATCGGGAATTTGCAGTCAAGGAATGCCTACACTAGGGTAGATAAGGGGGGGAGGTCAACAGGTTTCTATGCTAAATCTTCTTATAAATAAACTAGACATGTGCAAATATTAACTAATCCTTAATAACTAGTCAGTACGAGCCTTGCATGCTAATCTTAAACAGCGTAAGGTAGTCAACCTTTTTAGCTTTACCCAATCCATCTGACCGCGCACCTACCGGCATTCCAAACAGGCAGCTCCATGACAAATGATGTAACCCCTCCCGTTTCACTCCGTTTTGATGAAATGGCCTTAGCCGCGCCTATTCTGAAGGCGATTAGCGAAGTTGGCTATGAAACTCCCTCTCCTATTCAAGCTGAAAGTATTCCTTTATTACTAGAAGGTCATGATTTACTCGGCCAAGCGCAAACAGGGACAGGAAAAACCGCTGCCTTTGCATTGCCCCTACTGAGCCGGATTGATAGTAACGAACATTACCCACAGTTATTAGTCTTAGCTCCTACGCGTGAGTTAGCTATTCAAGTGGCGGAAGCCATGCAAACTTATGCGCGCCATTTACCCGGCTTTCATGTCTTACCGATTTATGGTGGACAAAGTATGGGGCAGCAATTGCGTCAATTGGAACGTGGTGTACAGGTCGTGGTAGGTACACCAGGACGGGTCTTAGATCATTTAGGCCGTGGGACTTTAGATTTAAGCCGCCTTAAAGCGGTGGTGCTAGATGAAGCCGATGAAATGTTACGCATGGGCTTCATTGATGATGTGGATGAAATCTTAAGCCATACTCCCCCTGAACGACAGGTAGCTTTATTCTCAGCAACCATGCCAGCACCGATTCGGCGGATTGCGATGCGCCATTTGCATGATCCGGTCGAAATTAAAATTGCTGCTAAGACCACCACGGTTGAAGCGATTACCCAGCGCTATTGGCAAGTGCGTGGTTTGCATAAATTAGATGCACTCACCCGTATTCTGGAAGTCACCGATTTTGACGCGATGATTATTTTCGTGCGTACCAAAATCGTGACCGAAGAACTAGCCGAAAAATTGGAAGCACGTGGTTATGAGGCGGCGGCTTTAAATGGTGACTTAAACCAACAACAACGTGAACGTACCATTGAGCGTTTGAAAGATGGCAAGTTGGATATTGTAGTAGCAACCGACGTAGCGGCGCGTGGCTTAGATGTGCCACGGATTAGCCATGTAGTTAACTATGACATTCCCAGTGATACCGAGTCTTATGTACATCGGATTGGACGTACTGGGCGGGCTGGGCGTACCGGTGAGGCCATTTTATTCGTGGCTCCGCGTGAAAAACGCATGCTTTATGCAATTGAGCAAGCGACTCGTCAACGCATTGAACCAATGCAATTGCCGACTCGTAATGAAATTGTTGATCGCCGGATTGATCAGTTTAAGCGCCAAATTACTGAGACGATTCAGTCAGAAGAACTAGAGTTCTTCCGTGAGCTGATGGAGTCCTTCCAAAACGAACAAGCGTTAGATATGGAAGATGTCGCGGCTGCTTTAGCTTATTTGGTACAAAAAGATCAGCCATTGCAACCTGAAATTGAAGATTTGCCTCTCGAGCAAGAACGCAGACCTAATGAGCGTGCTGAGCGCAGTCGAGAAGGTGGGCGTGAGCGTAGGGGAGGTGAAGGCGGCGAGCGCCGAGAACGCTTCAATGCGACTAATGACATGGATATGTGTCGTTATCGGATTGAGGTCGGGCGTGAGCATGGCGTGCAGCCGAAAAATATTGTTGGTGCGATTGCCAATGAGATTGGTTTAGATAGTAATTTTATCGGCAATATTAGCATTCGTGATCATTTCACTTTGTTGGATTTGCCAGAAGGCATGCCAAAAGACTTATTTGCCCATCTGAAAAATGTCCGTGTTTGTGGCAGGCCTTTAAATATTGCAGCGGATACCGGTGGGCGTTCGCATGACTATGAGCGTTCCGAGCGTAAGCCTTATGCAGATCGGGGTGGACGCGGGCGTAATGAGCGTTCAGAGGGGTTCAATCGTGAGCGTCCGAGCCGTCCTGCTTCAGATGAGGCTAGCTTCAGAGATTCTGATCGAGGTGGACGCGGACGTAGTGAGCGTGCTGATTGGTCTGAGCGTGAGCGTCCTAGTCGTACAACTTCGGATGCGACTAGCTATAGTGATGTTAGAGAGCGTACTAGCTATGCAGAGCGTTCCGAACAGGGTTCTCAGCGTGAGCGTCGGCCTGCTCGCGAGGGTGAGCGTGGACAAACTGAACGTGGCTCCTACAGAGAGCGCAGTGAGACCAATCGTAGTGCTAGTAGTCGTGAGCGTAGTGAGCGTCCTAAAACCCAAGAGAGTTTTGCTGGACGAGAAAAGGCTAAGCCAAGTCGGGCGCGTGAGGACAAACCTAAGCGCCCTACCAAGGGTAAGTCCAATGCTACACCCAATAACGACAAGCCTCGCAGCAAATTAACGCTAAAGTCGACCAAGAAATAGTTCAAGCTGGTCTAACAAGAAGCTGAGTTGATCAGCTTCTTTTAGTCCTCGCTTGTTACTCCACGGTTACCTCATAGGCTACTTCGCCTTTAGAACCTGCTTTAAGCTGACCACTAAACGTCCAATCTAAGCTTTGTCCATTACGCGTAGGTGTGCAGGCATTAAGCTCAGGCGGTGTGGTTATGCATTGTTGCGAGTTAGTGACCATTTGTGTGAACTCTGGTATCGAATCATGCACAATTAATTCTTTCAATAAGCCAGTGCCAATATTCTCATAACGAATGCTGTAGCGGAGCTTTTCGCCGGGTAGGGCGACATTACCATTAATATTGCGTGTCACATTCCAGACTGATTTTACTAAACTGAGCTTACCTTTGCCTTCGCTTGGATCGGTGACTGTCGTGTCGATCACTTTCGTGAGGTCAGTATGAACTTGTAGATTCGGTGTACTAATTAAGCTGCCATTACCAAAGGTAAAGCTGCTTTGGATTTCAGCCAAGTGAGTAGCCCCATCGCTAGCATTGGTGGGTGCTAAGACTTTAGTGAGTATGCAGACTTTCTGCCCCGCAGTGACGGTTAGGCTAGCCGTTAAGGCAGGTTCGGTACCGCTTAACTGCCCATCACAATCGTTATCCAGATGGAAAGTAATTCCCCAAGTTAAACTAGCTGGATTAGAACTAGCTTGTTTCACGCTAAACACCACGCTACCCTCGGTGGCTGCTTGGAAAATGTGTTGGTGCAATACACTACCGCCCGGATTGGTTGTTTGCTCATTATCAAGGGTGAAGCTAGGCAGTTTCACATCGCCAAAGTTTTTATCAGTGACGGGTGCGTTCACTGTAAAGTTTGCTAAGACATTAGCGGTTGAAGATAGATAAGTGTTTAGATCTCGTGCAGTAGTTATATCACATACTGGGGGAGTCTGAGCATTAGCTGCTTCATAGAGTCGGTAAGTACCGGCTGTCACCTGATTAAACGTATATTTGCCTTGTGCATCGGTCTTGACGCTCACACAAGTGTTGGTGCTCGTATTCAGCAATACGACCGGAATATCCTCTAAGCCCGGCTCATTACTATCACTTACCCCATTCACATTCTTATCCTGATAAACCCGTCCGCTTACTGGATAACCTAAACTAAGGGGAAATTGATAATCTTCCACCTCACCATCGGCAGCCACCTCGGTACTTCTGGTTAAGGTCGTGGTTTTAAAGTCAGGATCAGTAGTAATTCTTAACCGAGCGAAAATAGAACTGCCCGTCGGTGGAGTAACTCCCGTCCATTGCAAAACAATGAGTTTGTTTAAACTATTGGCGGGCACATTGCCTTGAGTCGCATCATCAGTACTGTTGTTATTCAAGACAACTACCGAGCGCTCACTACTCTCGTCAAATATTTGGTTATTATTGAAGTCGAGCCAAGCGATGAGTTGAGCGGCTTTAGCTGTTGGGTTCGATGCCTTCACCGTCAAACAATAGCTAGTAGCCGTCATTTGTACCGTACCAAACTGTCCATTGGATAATAAGCCGCTACATTTTTTGCCAACTTCCCAAACTGGGAATTCAGTCAGTGAACTTTCATCATTACCATCACCCTTTGCATCGGCGGAATGAGCGCTAGTTGCTTCAGCATCAGGGCTCACTACATCAATATAGGGTGCTGGCAATCCTTGCTGAATATGCGCAGCCACCCCATAACTGACGGGTGCATCGCCATAGTCATAAATAGGTGTCAAACCTAGGTCAAGGGTATAGTTAGAGAAGTCATCGCCTGTGCTATCCGTAAGGCTCGCTATGTTATCGCCAATCGGTTCATCTCCTTTCGGGACTTGACCGGGCAGGGGCGGGGTTGCAGATAAAGTAATGGTATTCGAGCGAATGCCTACACTAGCGGGTAAGCCTGTTTTGTAACCGTCTTGATTATTAACTTCATTGATATCATTAGCCGCAGGTGCGCTGTTAAGATCAATATCCCAGCCAGCTAATTTGCCTCCCGTTTGGAATTCATTGGCTGGAATCTCGACATAATAATCGCCTGCTGCAAGTAGATTGAATAAATAGCGTCCGGATTTTTGTAGACCAGTGGTAGTGGCCTGAACCAGCGTACCATCTGCTTTATGTAGATTTACCGTAACACCATCTGGGACTGGTTTATCAATCCCAGCATCAAACTTTTGATTATGATTATTATCACTGAATAAATAATCACCTAATGAATAACTAGCAATATACACCGTTTCATTATTAGACCGTAGGAATTGGGCGGCTGGCAAGGAGGAGGTGTCAAAAGCAAAACGATTCGTATAGCGATTTCCCGGGTTATTATTGCTGGCTTGTAAACTTAGGGTCGCCTTCATCCCTTGGCGTGGATGTCCATCCTTTTCTAAGGCGTAATTAGACACAAATTTTAGTGCAGTAACATTCGCAAAGCTGTTGGGACAGCCAGCAGCACCACTGCCAAAATTACTCGCTAAACACCAATTTGACGTATTTTGATCAGGATTAGAATTAATACTACTAGGCGTGTCGTTGGTGTAATACCAAGTTCCCATGCTCGCCTCTGCACCACTAGGTACTGAGCCATCCATCCAAGTCGTGGTCGGTGCTTGTTGTAGGGTGAGAGTACCCACAAAATTGGAAGCAGGGCTACGTTCAGTATTCGTTGCGGTTGCATCCCCATTATAGGGTAAAACATCAATCACCGTCGGAGCAGCAATGCTAAATGACTCGGCAAAGTTGGCCCAGCTCAAGGTATAAATTTGACTATCATTTTGATTGTCTAAACTAGTGTCTACTTTCTTGGAGAGTTGGATACTGCCAATCTGTTCCAAAGTAATCGTGTGTGTATCACTGCGTTGGGATAACGGAGAGATCAGTGTATCACCCTTAATTTCAAAATAGCCCACCACACTGGTATTGTTTTTTGCCAAGGGGTCACTGTCAGTGCAAATCACTCGAGGTGGAATCGCGACATCCGCAGTCACTGTCCCTAAGTTCCAAATCAAGCGTGTATAGCCAGCTTTAGCAAGACCATTTCGATCCGTATTAAACTCTACTAAATTAGCTGGTGTGCCAATCACTGTGCCACTAGCATTGGTATAGCTAGTAGTGCAACTCTGGTTGTAACTGACCTCAGGAGGTAATTCAGCAATAATTTTTACACCGGTTTCTTGTGGTGGTGTACTTAATAAGCTTTGAATCGCTGTATTCACTTTCCAAACAATTTGGTTGCCGGCTAAGGTGCTAGCCGTATTGCCGGGTGTTGCCACAGGTACTAACGTTTCAGAATCTAAACGGGTGGAGGTACGTGCCAAAGTAACGCGATCACCGTCATAGACACCGGTTTCAGGAGAGGGTTTATAAGGACGGATATTATCGGGTGTCCAAATACCGCCCCAATATTCGTCGGTGCGCACACTACCAAAAGTAGCCATGACAGTACCCATCGGGATCAGTTCACCATCATGTGGGCCTTGATAAAAATTATTGCGAGCTGCTAAGGGGGTCACAAAGCGAATATATTGGGCGCTGGCTAACTTGACAGTGTCTTGAACGCTATCTTTTAGGCGTACTCTAACTATGTTGACATCGTCTATGCCTGAGCCGACTTGAGTCGGATCGGTCTTCCAAACAGTGGCATTATCATTACAGCGTGCTAAACCTTGGACATCCCATTTACCTTCATAACGCCCTGTTTGATTATTATAATCGGCTGTGCCATCACCGTTTTTGTCAATCGGGTCATCGCCTGTCAGGTCAATATGACCGTACTCAACAAGATAATTAGTGGCATTGAAACCACTCGCATTATACGTCCCTACATAAGCATAAGTGCCTGCAGTCGCACCAAAAGAACTACGATCAACCAGTTTCAAGGTACTATTGTCAAATACATTACAGGCTTGTGGGTGTGAAAGGTTATTCGAGCCATTGTTACCAAAATGTAAAACACTGGCAAAAGCTTTGCCAGAAGGCACTAAGCCTTGACCAGAGTGCGAATCATTCGGTGCAAAATAGCTATAACCTGTTCCGGCATCATTGTCTTGGGGGAAGGCATAGTGTGCCCATGAACCTTGAGTGGTTAGATAGTAATTATAAGGCTGTGCAATATTATTGCTGATGGTTCCACTCGGCATCGGATTACCATTAAAGCCCGGTTCTTCAAGGCCGTTATAGTTCTTAGCACCTGAAATTCCCTCTGGGCTAAAGTTGCCGAGAATATTTTTAATATAGATACTGCCCTTCCCATCCATCACTCCATCAGCATTGTCAATGACCCGCATAGGGATAAAAAACCGTGCCAGCATGTCCATATAGTAATAAGGCCCTGCCGCTAAACTAGTGCCTCCAATGGTTTGCGTAGGATAGCGTGCACCAGATAGATCAGTGCCGCTAATAGACATAGTATAAGGTGAGGAGATATTAGCTGGATTAGCGCGACTAAAATTACAAGTGCCCGATTCAATGACCTTTTTCTCTAAAGGATAGGTTGTGAGGTCAGAGGCACCGTAAGCCTCACGCCCATATAAGTTATCACCCCAGCCAATGCTGTTGTAATAACAATCGACCATGTGATACTCAAAACCTGAGTTGGTATAATCGACGCCATTTACAGCGGCTTTGGTAGCAGAGAGGTCAAAGGTATAAGTAAAGGGTTGTTTAATTGCTTCTGTGCCTGATTTCTGCGGTGAAGCCAGACGCATATTTACCCAAGTGTAATAACCGGGTTCTAAACCTTGGCCGACATCACGATCACCATATAGATAATAACCACGAAAGCCACTGCTGCTTAAATCCACCATCGGACGTGCTGAGATGTCGAATGGCCCTACGGTAGGAAGTGTATCGCTATTAGCATTAGGGTTACCCGTATCATCATTCGAGTACAGACGTTGGCTACTAGTAAAAGTAGAGCCATTCCACGATAAACCAGAAACTTTAGCAAAAGTGGAGAAGGAAATTTGCCCCCCATCAGTAAGCTCACCTAAGTTACAGGTCAGCTTAATATCACCATTGGTTTGAGTGGTGAGCGAAGAGGGTGGATTAGTACCACCACCACCAGCCGGTAGACAACGTGCCGGTATCCGTGCAAAAGAGAGCTTAGCATTCACACCGGGGTGCAGAATTTGCTCTAGAACCACGTTTTTAGGATTAGTTTGACCCGGTATATAATTGCTGGCGGTGATAGACCAGTTAAAAATGACGCTATCTTGAGTACGAACCTGATTATTAGCTTCTCCACAGTCGTCGCCAGCGGCTGCTTTTGCGGTGGTACTACTACAGTTCCCATCTTCATTAAAAGGTGCTGTCCCATCTTGGATACCTGGCCCAAACAGACCTAGGCTAAGATCAGGCAGTGCGTATGCATAGCTGCCAGTGACACTCAGGACGATGAGTAGCAGTTTTGAAAAAAATTGCTTATTAAGATACTTCTGGATAACTACATAGATGTCGCGAGCTAGGATAGCAGTCATTGCTGGGGCTACCTTATAATTTTTATTATGATGCTGATGAGTAAAAAACTATACCTATAAAATAGGCAGAGTCAGGCTAGGTACGCTTATTGAGGATATTCAAAAACAGCTAAACTATTCCTGAATATCCTTAGCTTAATTTTATTCTACTTGAACCTCATAGCTTACTTCTCCAGTAGAGCCTGCTTTAAGTTGTCCAGAAAAAGTCCACTCGAGACTGGTCGCATTCACTTGAGGGGAGCAAGCAGATAACTCAGGCGGGGTCGTTCCACAGGTCATTGAATGGGGTACTAGTTGTGTAAATTCGGGGGCAGAGTCTTGAATAGCCAACTCATTTAACAAACCGTTGCCAATATTTTCATAATGAATGGTATAGCGCAGAGTTTCACCCGGTAAGGCTACACTGCCAGCGATATTCCGCGTCAAGTTCCATACTGACTTTTCTAAAGACAACTTGCCTTCACCGCTGATTGGTTCTGTGGGATCTTCGGTATTACTACCGGCTGAAGTTTGGGTACGATCAGTATGGGTTTGTATGTCATTGGCCGCTAGTAAACTACCATCCCCGTATTGGAAATCGCTACTGATGCTTAAGACATGAAGTGCTCCTGCTAGTGCATCAGCAGGAGCAGCCACTTTAGTGAGGATACATAGCTTATCCCCTGCATTTACAAGATAGGCAGAAGTGATAGCCGCATCTCCTTGGCCGAGTTTGGCATCACAGTTGTTATCTAGGAATAAAGTTACACCCCAATTTAGCGTAGCAGGATCGGCTTGTTCCGCAGCAATGTTAAATAGCACATTGCCATCTGCATAGGCTTGGAACACATGCGGATAAGTAATCGTCGTATTAGGTAAAATCACCTTACTATGATCTAAGCTAAAGCTTGGGGCGCGTACCTCGCCGAAGTCAGCATCGTTCACTGCATTCGTGGATAAAGTCACGGCTAGTGTATTTGAGGTGGTAGAAACCCAGCCATTCGGGTCTTTAGCCGTCAGTGGACAAGTCGTAGGGGTGGGCAGTTTTGCACCGACTGCTTCCAAAACAGTGTAGTTACCAGTTGCAAGATCAGTAAATAGATAACTGCCATCGGCAGCGGTTTGAGTACTTTTGCAAGTATTGGCAAGCGTATCGTGCAAGACGATGGTCACATCCTTGATGCCTGCTTCTGTATTATCAATACCATTTACATTCACATCATTGAAGACACGACCTGCAATGGAGAGAGCAGTTCCATTCGCTGCGACGGTCACTGCATAGTCTTCCACTTCCCCATCATTAGCGGCTGCAGTGGCGTTTAGATTAGTCTGCGTAGACCAACGGAAGCGTGCATAAGTGGAGCCAATCAGTGCTGTGGCTGGTGGTGCTACATTAAAGGTAATCACGCCAGTGGTAGCATCCGTATCGGTACTCGCATTATCTGCAAGATTCTTAGCAATTTGCTCTCCCTTATCAGCGAAGTCACCATCACCATTCCAGTCAATCCAAGCTTGGAGGCGGCCACTAGCCCCCAGCACATTGACAGTGATGCTGGTCATTTGATTAGGTTTGAACTCAATCGGTAAGTTAACGCCGTTTTCATCATCGGTGCCGGTTGTATCATCGCCATTAGCAGCGACTGTCGGCTGGGCGTTTGCTTCGCTGTCAGGAGCTGTGCTGCCAAGTTGTAGGTCACGCATAATCGTATGAGCCGGTGAGCCATAACTGGCGGGTGCGTCAGCAAAGTCTTGGAGGCAACTCGCCACATAAGGGACTTCGCGATAAGTCGAATAGTCCACTACATAAATATGCACATAGGCTACACCATCAGCAGGATAGTTAAAGCTCAATACCAAGCCACTGAGATTACGTTCTCCCGGTGGAGTGACAGCGGTGTTAGTTGAGGTGCTAACGACACTCGGGTAACGGGTCAAAACATTTCCGGCTGCATCGGAGATAATAAATACTTTATGTTCTAAGGCGCCACCATCCTGAATGATCGCAGTGCCTGCACTACCCGGACTACCTTCTAAACGAGTGATGGTCATCCATGCTTCATTCTGACCGGTTGAGCTATCGGTTAGATCTAACTCTGGCAAGCTGGTATTGACTAAGCTAGCTAGTACCGAGTGTGTTGGTGTGTTGGAGCCAGTCCACTGCGGGTTACCTGCTGCATCCCAGTCATAACTACCTGTGACTAAGCTATAAGGCGGATTAGGTTCTCCGCCGCCGCTACCTATTGGTGTATGAGTATCAGCCCAGCCATACGCATTCATGGTACAGACCGAGTTAGGTAGTTCGGGTTCAAATTGAGCGAGGATAGTCACGGCATAGTCTTCGACCTCACCATTGGTTGCGGCTGTAGTACTATCTAAATTCTGTGTAGTCGACCAACGGAAACGCGCATAGGTCGGTGTAGTCACTGCATTGGTAGGGACGTTGACATCGAAGGCAATAGTTCCGAGAGTGTTATGAGTATCACCGACCTGATTGTCTTGGATATTATTCGCGACTTGTTCACCTGCATCGGCAAAACTGCCATTGCCATTCCAGTCGATCCAAGCCTGTAAATAGCCACCTGTACCCGTGACGGTTGTAGTGATCGTGGCGGTTTGACCTTGGATGAGGGAAGGCAGAATGATGCCGTCCTCATCATCACTGTCTGTGGTATCATCCCCTGTCCCATTTAAGGGGGTAGGTTGAGTAGTATCAGCATCAGGTGCCACACTACCTAAGTGCAGACCACTAGCAATCGTATGTATAGGGCTGCCATAAGTTGCTGGGGCATCGCTATAGTCATAAGCTGGCTCAGTGATTACAGCTATAGCGGAGAATTCAGAAGTACCAACTCCACTCAGAGTTGCTGTAGCGGTAAGTTTATCGCCGATCGCTAAGGAGCTTGGTAAGGATATTGTCCATTGGAACGGGCTCATGCCTACTGCGCTATTGCCATCGGTATCGGTTAAAGTCGCACAATCTACAGGCGTGCTCACTGTGTCTTCGCCTGTACCTTCTACCCACGAGGTTATATAGCGTTCACCTTCACCATAGTCTTGTGTTTTACCAAATTGATTAGCGCCTGCGCTGACACCTGCGGATGAGGTAGACGACACATCCGCTTCAAACAGTTCAATACTTGCTCCAGTGGGCGCACAGCCACTGATAGTTAGATTACTGCCAACGACTATAGTTTGCTTGAACTGCGGGAAGTTAAGCACCGCATTAGGGCCAGCATCTGCATCGTTGACATCATTCAGTGAAACAGCATTATTAGCTAAATCAATACCTAAGCCACCATTCGCATATATGCTGTTGGCAGAGACGGTGAGTCCTGATCCATTACCACGGTTGTCGATACCATCAGTACCGTTATTGGCAATAATGTTGGCCTCACCAGCTCCAGTGCCACCTATTAGGTAAGTGACGGGGTAAGATACCGTGTTCCAAATTCCTGCTGCTGTGTTGCCAAGAGCGGTTATACCATCTACACCGACCCCGATGAGATTGCCTTGGATCACGCCTGATGTGCTGGAACTAGGATTAGTACCTGCCGACAGGTTAATAGCATTCCGTAGATTGCCAGATACAACGTTATTCAAAATCGCTACATTCAAACTGCTTTCTACGCCAGTAAAACTACTACCTTCAGCTGGATTAACGCCGGTAGTTGCATCACCGCCATATATACCTTCACTCCCGTTACCGATAGCTGTGTTGCCGCTGATGTCTACACCAAAGAAGTTATTTTTGATAGTGAGGTTGGAGGCGCCGATATAGTAGACACCGTGCCAGTTGCCGGAGGAGATGTTGCGATCATCAACTGAATCACCACCGATTAGTACATCATCTGCACGGAAAATACGGATACCACTGTCACCGTTGCGTTGCGCCACGCTACCGATGGTATCAAGCCCCACATGGTTACAGGCAATGTGGGTACGGTTGCCTGCCTCAGCAATATAAATACCGTAGTTGTACGTGTTCGAGCCATATCCGGGCGCAAATTTTACCACCGATAGACCTCGAATCAAGGTATCTGGGGCGCGTACTCGTACACCTTGCAAACCCACTGCAGTACTTGATAACAGTGAACCATCTAGTTGCACTTTCAGGTTGCGTGATCCCCAAGTACAAGTTGCGGTATTTTGGGTGCTGGCATCCAAAGCTGTTGCCGCATCTATGATATTTGGCAGCATGGTGAGAGGTTTTATGACCGCAATTCCTGCTGTGGTAAGGTCAAGAGTACCATGTGCAGCAGTACCTGCATAACCACTACCGTCCGGGATCATGAAGACTGAGGTTTCCTTGCTAGTATGAATACCTTGGTTTGGGATATCTTTCAGTAGATTGCTGTTGAGGATAAACTGTCGTAAAGAGCCTTGTCCGCTGTCATTAGTATTGACAATGGTGTCAAAGTTAAAGCCGAAGTCGATGCCGCTAATAGCCGCACCTGCTAAGGTGATCGGTGTGACTGATTGGGCTTGTCTGCCACCATCGACAACACCGAGAATAAAATTACTGGGATTCAGCACTTCAGTGCCTGTATTCGTGGCAGCATCAGTCAAGGCGGGTAGTCTACCACCCACCTCACTAGTGATAGGGGTTAGGCCATCAGTACGGAAGGTTTGTACACCGAGTTCTGTTCCATCTCCACCAAGGCGGGTAGAGTTTACCGTGTCATTGACTACACGCACATAATAAGCACCGTCCGATAACCCTGTAAAACTATAAGCACCATCTTTACTACCATCATTAGCGGTAGTAGCAGAAGTGACTAACACGCCACTGCTATTGTACAACTCTACGGTAACGCCATTGACCCCTAGACCGGAAGCAGTTGCTTGGCTACGCCCTGCGCCACCACCATAGTTCACATCTTCAAACACCACGCCCTCAACAGTCCTACTACTGCCTAAAGTAATAGCATAATCTTCCACCTCACCATTCACGGTGGCTGTGGTGGCATTAAGGTTGATGGTAGTCGACCAACGGAAACGTGCATAAGTCTGGGCCGTTACTGCGGTAGCAGGCACATTGACCGTAAAGGCAAGTGTGCCAACGGTGGCGTTGGTATCTCCAGCAGCATTATCTTGGAGATTAGTGGCGATCTGTTCGCCTACATCAAAGATGCCATTTCCATTGAAGTCTATCCAGCCTTGTAGATAACCCCCTGTACCGGTCACCGTCGCACTAATCATTGCTGTTTGCCCTTGGGTCAGTGCCGGTAGGGTTACACCATCTTCGTCGTCGATTCCCGTGCTATCATCACCCATGCCATCCAAGGGCGATGGTGGCGCATTTTCATTATCGGGGGTATTTGTACCTAAATAAATGCCCGATACTATTGCATGCGTGGGGTTGCCATAGGTTGCAGGGGCATCACTAGAGTCATAGGTCTCACAACTAGAGGTGATTCCTGAGGTATTAAACGCCTGTAAGTCGACATCCGTACCGCCAAATTGCCCTGCATAATAGGTATATTGCAGACTACTCACATTTTCCCACGCCACCCGAACTACCAATTGCTTGGGGAGTATGCTGGCATCGTAGTTATTGGTCGCGGCTGCTTTAACTGCCAGTGTCGTAGGGGGGGT
>NZ_CALMZC010000035.1 GCF_937873765.1 uncultured Thiothrix sp.
TCATTGGCGAATTCATTAATCAGATGTTTTTCAACTCTTCTGGTGCATGACCAATCTTTTATAATCAAAAATCTGCCCTTAAACTTTTTGGGCAGATCCGCGTTTGTCGGTGCGCTTATCTGAAATTCTTCGCCCTTCACCCACCTTCCCTTACACTCCAAGTGTAAGAACCCAAATAAAAAATAATAAAAACTAAGGGGCAACATGAACCACTCACTTTCGTGGCGAGTTTGGGTGTTGGCTGGGTGTCTATGCTGTTTTCAAGCTGTTCAAGCGGATGACGATACGCCAGTCACTACACCTACGCCCAATTACATGGGCGCAAGCCTTGGTACGGCATCTTCTGAGTTCTGTACGGGTTTGAATCAGTGCGGTGAAACCAATAATACGTGGAAAGCCTATAGCGGCGTGCGTCTGAACGATAAAATCTTCGTTGAGGGCGGTTACGTACAATTTGGCGAACAACAAGGCCTTGATGCTAACAATAACAAAACTAGTTCTAATACCAAGGGCTATAGCACCGCTGGCGTAGTCACCTACTCACTGAATGACCAAATCGAATTATTTGGCAAAGCGGGTATGTGGTGGTGGAAAAACGAACATAAACAATCCACAGGAACTACTAAAACTGATGGCAGCGACATCCTGCTCGGAGCAGGTGCACATTACAATCTGGGGAATAATATGGGGGTACGAGCCGAATGGGAGCGTTATCAAGTCTCTCGAGATAATGCGACTAAGCAGCCTCTAGACTTGTTATCGGTGGGTGTAACTTTCTCTTCTCTATAAATTACTAAAGATAATAAAACTACATCAAATAGGGGTTTGATCATGTTTAAAAAGTCAGCCGTCGTGGCTTCTGCATTGTTGGGCTTAGGATTAATCATTTCTTCTTCAGTTGAAGCCGGTGGCAGTTACCAGAAACAAAACTGGGGTGTTTCTCCTCAAGCCCATCTGTATGGTGGTGGCAGTTTAGGTTTAAGCAATCAAGGTGCGTTTGACGATGGCTTAACGGTCGGAGGCAAAATCTATGGTGGTATGAAATTCAGTCGGCTGTTGGGAGCTGAAGTTGGTTATATGCGCATTGGCGAGGCAAAAGGTGAGGCAAAAGATACTCCCGATGGGCGTTTGAAAGCTGACTTAACCAGTACTATGGATGCGATTTATGCCACTGCTGTCGGCTATTTACCTGTAGCACCGCATATGGACTTAATTGGCAAAGCTGGTGTAGCCCGCTGGTCACAAGACAGCAGTAAAGATGTAAAAGACATTGCAGAAAAATCTAGCGCCAGTGATCAAGGTATCAGTCCGTTAATCGGTGTCGGTGCACAATATCGGGTTGGGCCAAATATGCATATTCGTGGTGAATGGGAGCATACTTTTGGGGCTGGTACTGAAGATACTGATTTTGAAACTGGTATCGATCTAATGAGTGTGGGCTTAACTTTTTCAACTTTTTAAGACTTAAGCATTCGTTAAAATAAGAAGAATAACAGGGGTTTGTTATGAAAAAACTCATGCTGTTGAGTTTAATGCTAGGCTTATTAAACATAGCCGAAGCGGCACAAGCTGAAGGTTTATTTGGTTTTAATACCATACCAGTTAACTCGAATTTTAGCTTCAACAATGGTTTAAAAATGTATGCAGGCGTCAGTGCAGGTTATGCGCTGCAAAGCGATGCTTGTAATATGCCCTTCTTTGAAGGCAGTTGCGAAGATGGTTCAGCCGGTTGGAAAGTATTTGGTGGTGCACGCTTCAACCCGATGTTCGGCACCGAACTCGCTTATGCTAAATTAGGTACTGCCGAAAAAAAGGGGCAGGTTGGTGCAGAAAACGTCTATGTTAAGAATGAAGTAGCGGGCTATCAATTAAGTGGTGTTGCTTATTTACCGATTAATGTTGTACCCAATTTAGAGATTATGGGTAAAGGCGGTGCGATGTTTTGGGAACGTGACACTAAAGAATCACTCGACAATGCGATTGATCAAACAACTGATCAAGGTATTTCTCCCTTAGTCGGTGTAGGTGCTCAATATCAACTCAATCAAAATTTGCATGTACGCGGCGAATGGGAACATGTCTTTAATACCGGCTCTGACTCGGAACATGAAACCGATGCGAATAACTACACAGTCGGTTTAATGTACTCCACTTTGTAGGGCTGTCTACCTCGAGAGTAAGGCTGCACATTTCTATTAGCTTAGGTTAGAGTGTGGGTATTTCCAGCCTTGCCTTGAGGAAGACCTTCATGTCTAGACAGTCCGATTTTATTGCTCCATCGATTCTTTCTGCGAATTTTGCGCGTTTAGGCGAAGAAGTCGACCAAGTATTAGCCTCTGGTGCAGATATTGTACATTTTGATGTGATGGATAATCACTATGTACCCAACCTCACCATTGGCCCCTTAGTCTGTGAAGCACTACGCAAACACGGCGTTACCGCCCCGATTGATGTACATTTAATGGTCAAGCCAGTGGATCGTATCATCCCCGATTTTGCTAAAGCGGGTGCTAGTTATATTACCTTCCATCCAGAAGCATCTGAGCACGTTGACCGCACTCTGCAACTAATTCGCGCCGAAGGCTGTAAATCGGGTTTAGTTTTTAATCCCGCAACCCCCTTGAGCGTGCTTGAATATGTCTTGGATAAAGTTGACATGATTTTGATTATGTCAGTCAATCCGGGGTTTGGCGGGCAAAGCTTTATTCCCTCTGCACTCACTAAACTCCGTGAAGCACGCAAACTCATTGATGCCTCTGGTTTGGATATTCGCTTAGAAATCGACGGTGGCGTAAAAGCCAGCAATATTCGCGCCATCAAAGAAGCAGGAGCAGATACCTTTGTCGCCGGTTCAGCTGTGTTTGGGGCAGCCAATCTTAATGACCCACAGCGCTATAACAGCATATTGGCCGAATTCCGTGCTCAACTAGCAGAAGCGAGCGTTTAATGGCTCGATTTCAAGCGAAACTTGTCTTGATTGACCTTGATGGCACGCTGGTCGATAGCGTTCCTGACTTAGCGTATTCTGTGGATCAAACCATGCTGCGTTTAGGTTTACCCCTACGTGGTGAAGCCGCCGTGCGTACTTGGGTCGGTAATGGTGTCAAAACCTTAGTAGAGCGAGCCTTAACTAATGATTTATATCAGCCCGCCGATCCTACCTTACTTGCGCAAGCCCTAGCCGTCTTTATGGAAATCTATGCGGAAAATACTTCCCAGCGTAGTCGTATTTATCCGGGGGTAGTAGAAGGTTTAGCTTTTTTACAAAGCTGTCAAGCGCTTAAAGTCGCGTGTGTGACCAATAAAGCTGAGCAATTTACGCATAAACTATTAAAAAATTTAGGCTTATTCGAGCGCTTTGCTTTAATTGTGAGTGGCGATACCTTGCCAGAAAAAAAGCCTCATCCTCTTCCACTGTTATATGCAGCCGAACTATTAGGCATATCAACTTCTGAAGCCATTATGATCGGTGACTCTCAATCGGATGTAAAAGCCGCACGCGCGGCAGGTTTTAAAATGATAGCCGTCAGCTATGGTTATAATCATGGTGAAGATATACGTGACTATCAGCCGGATGCGGTGGTGGATTCATTAGCTGAATTAAAAGCATGGGTTAGGTGCGATTAAACTATCCTAAACTTTTTTCAGCCTAAATCAAGACAAGTCGAGCCTCCCTTCTAAACCTTGAAATCAGCATTTTTGATGGTTATTATGACTATAATGACCATCAAGAGAATCCGCGGTCATGCACCAGAAGAGTTGAAAAACATCTGATTAATGAATTCGCCAATGAC
>NZ_CALMZC010000036.1 GCF_937873765.1 uncultured Thiothrix sp.
TGCCAAGCGCCTCATCTAAAGCCTTCAACACTAAGTTGAAGGCTTTTTCGTTTTTAGCTCTTACAAATCTTGAGCATAATTCCCCAAAGTTTGAATTAATACTTTTCCATATTCGGCAATACAGTTTTCATGGTTAGCCGGTGTCGCAGTACAGTCTACTAAGGTCACATTTGCAGAACCTTTAGTTATCATAGCTTTGACTGCATCAGTAGCATTGAAATATGGCACCGTTGCGTCTTTTCGGCCGTGAAATAAAACTATTGGGCTTTTCGCTTGCCAGTCATGCACATTATACTGCGTGATCCCGCTTGATCCTTTTCTCAAGAAATCGCGAATGATCGTATCTTGAAATACTACATCACTATCATTGGGGATGAGGTTATCCATAATTTTTGCTGTAAGCCAATCTACTAAGATAGGCGATAGCCTTTGTTCCTCAGCAGCTTGCAGTCTAGCGCTACTCAATGAAGTTAAGTTTTTTAGTGTACGACTAATATTATAAGGGCCGGCTGCTGGAATACTTACAGTTAAGTTCAACCCATTGATTGGTTGTGCCTGTATTGCTTGGTGAGCAGCCATCGTGACATAGCCACCCTCTGAATATCCAGTTAGAAATAATTGCTTGTTTAGGCTGATATTATTTCTTTTTAGCCATTTACTAGCGCTTTTCAGCAAGTCAGTCACAGCGTTGGCTGAAGGCGTCTTTAATAAATAGGGGTGGGGTTTACCTTTAGATGCACCATAGCCGACATAATCTGATGCTACAGTCACATAGCCCAAAGAAGCCAAAATAGTTGGCGGTGCGCCTGCAACTAAATCCTTACTAGGCGCTTCTTTATCTTGAAAAATAGTGCCGTGTTGAAAACTCAATAACGGACTAGGCACGCCTATACCCTTAGCAGGAATAGCTACTAGACCTGAGGCAATTACTTTTTTTCCATAACCATCAGTAGTTTCGTAATTTAGGCTATATAAGCTCACTGAGTATTTAAACTGCTCATCAGGGATCTCGACTCCAAGAGTACTGACTGCGGTGCTAATTTGCTCAGATGTGAAACTAGCCAACTTTTTAGCTTTAAAATTCGGAGTTGCTGCGAATGCACTAGTAGGTGTTAATCCTAGGTTTGCACTCAGTAAAACTAATATTAAGTACGTAGGCTTCAGCCTGTTCATTGCCAGCAACTCCTTGTCAGATAAGAAACTAATTTACTTTGCGAACCTGTAAAGTCATACCGCCTCGGTTGTCGGTACTACGACTTAAATCTAATAGCATAAAGGAGACTTGGCTATCTTTATTGATAGTGAAGATGGAAGCCTTAGCTGCTGCTAAAGCGGAGGCCTCATCCGGATAGGTATAGTTTTCAGTAACCTCATAAGCTCGTGTGTTGCCATCTTGTAGGAAATAGCTGGAATCACGGTATTGTGGAATCTCCTTAACTGCAGGTAATTCTTTACCTGCAACAGTGACCTTGCTCAAGTCAGGCGAACTCACGTAATAGTTGTTGTGCATTCCCGTAAAGCGGGTCGGTACAATCCTTGGGCAGCCTTTGCTACGTGGGCAATTAGTCCGATCCCAAACACTCCATGCTTCATACTTACCCCCCGCTGTTTTGCCAACCGGTTTAACTTCATAGCTACCTTGGGGTATCGATAATGTAATCGGATTATCTAGGTTGTGCGTGCGTGCATCGAGTTTAATAATTTGAGTCTCAAAGGTATTACGTGGCTTATTCGCATTTGGTTTAGGCGTTTGATTTGGGGCTGCATAAGCTAGTGTGGCAGCTAGTACGCTAGTGCCGAGCAGTGCTGAGAAAATAAATGGGATTGGTTTAGCGAGCATGTTCTTAACCCTTATAAATTGACTTTGGTTCAAATTTAAGTTGAAAAGCAAGACCTTGCTGGAAGCGTGACATAGTTTTTAATGTTATTGCAGTGACGTAATTCCAGTCCTCTCACATTCTCATGCAAATTCCTTTTAGCACCAAGCCTAGCATGATTAATGGAAGATGCGAGATAGCGTTGCTGATTGTGAGGGTATAGTTGACAGTTAGAAAAAATTATCACTTTAATAGATATAGAATTTTAAAAATATCACTTTTTCAGCTTATGCTAAAAACTGCATAATAGCGCCACTTTATAAAGATAATTTCATATGGAGAGTACTAACTATGAGCTGGGAAGCCATTGTCGCTATTCTGACGGTGTTAGCAGTACTAGGTATGCTGGCGCTATCAAAAATAGCGGCTGATCTGATTTTGATGGCAGCACTGATTTTTTTATTAGTAATTGGCATATTAGAACCTAAAGAGGCTTTCGCTGGTTTTGGTAATACCGGTCTGATGACGATTGCTGCTTTGTATATTATTGCCGCAGGGCTACGTGAAACTGGCGCTATTCAATATATTACTCGTCGTGTCTTAGGTCAGCCGAAAACTGTACGTGGTGCACAGTTTCGCATGCTTATTCCTACTGCAGCCCTGAGTGCCTTCTTAAACAACACAACCGTAGTAGCCATGCTAATTCCTGCTATTCAGGAATGGTGTAAGCGTTTAAAACTACCGCCCTCTAAGCTCTTAATTCCCCTTAGCTATATAACTATCTTAGGCGGGACTTGTACCTTGATTGGCACAAGTACCAACTTAGTCGTAAGCGGCTTACTCGCTAAGAGTGGTCTGCCTGAATTAGGTATGTTTGACATTACGGGTGTAGGTTTAGCACTTTTAGTCGCTGGTAGTAGTTTCTTACTACTGTTTGGCAATCGTTTGCTGCCTAATAGCCAAGGTATTACCGAAGATGTTGATAAGGTACGCGAATACCATGTTGAAATGGTTGTGGATACCGCCTTGGATGGAAAAACACTGTCGCTAGCAGGTTTAACTAATTTAGGCTACGGATACTTGACTGAAGTTGAGCGCCAAGGTGAACTGATCCAAAGTCCTGAACATGATTTTATCTTAAGAAAAGGAGATCGCTTATCGTTTATTGGCGCGCCCCGCTGTGCCCATGAGTTACGTAGTATTGCTGGTTTGCAACCTGCGAATGAAGATATTCAGCGCTTGAGCGTAGCCCATTATCGACGGCGCTTAGTGGAGGCGGTCGTTGGCCCCGAATTTCCTTTCCTTGATATGACGGTCGAGGAGTGTGATTTTCTAGGTTATTACCAAGCGGTAGTCTTATCCGTAGCGCGTGGTAATAAAGATAATTTACCTGATAAAGGTTTACATACCCCCATTCAGATTGGCGACACCTTGTTATTAGAGGCTAATAAAGAATTCGCCAATCAGTTCCGTTTCCGCAAGGACTTTTTACTAGTCAGTGCAATAGAAGACTCTAGCCCACCCAATTTCAAAAAGACTCATTTGGCATTAGGTATTTTAGTAGCGATGGTGGTACTCAGTGCTTTAGAAATTATTCCAATCTTGCAAGCAGCTTGGTTGGCGGCAGGTGTCATGTTACTTACCCGTTGTATGAATGCAGGTTTGGCGCGGCGCTCCATTGATTTTACAGTACTCACCGTCATTGGTGCTTCTTTTGCTTTGGGTGAAGCTGTAGAAAAAACGGGAGCTGCGAAAGCAATTGCTGAAATAGTCATGTCTAACGCGCATCTAACACCCGTGATGACCCTAATTTTGGTTTATGTGATGACTGCCATGTTTACTGAGTTCATCACGAATAATGCAGCTGCGGTTTTAATGTTCCCTGTTGCAGTGGCTTTAGCCGAGCAGTCGGGAGCTAATGTAATGCCTTTTGCAGTTGCAGTGATGTTCGCAGCTTCTGCCAGCTTTATGACACCCATTGGTTATCAAACTAACTTAATGGTGTATGGGCCGGGTGGCTACAACGCTATCGACTTCTTAAAAATTGGTTTACCGATGAATATCTTAGCGGGTCTAACCACTATTCCGGTGATTCTATTTTTCTGGCCGCTGTAAACCATTCTTGTTCTTAGACAGCAGCAATACTTTATTCATAATCGGAATAAGTATTGCTGCTTTTCTTGGTTCTGCTAATAAGTCACCCTCTCTAAGATGTAAAGCCTGATTGATTCATCCATAAAGAGGCTTTAGATCATGAGTTTTCAACCTGCGCGTCGTCAGGCTTTAGTGGTAGCACTGGCAATTAGTTTGAGTAGTTGGGCGGGCTTTGCGGGTGCTGCCGAGTTAAAGCTAAAAAACGTATCCTATGATCCTACCCGTGAGTTATACGCTGATTACAACGCTGCTTTTTCTAAATACTGGCAAGAAAAAACGGGCGATACCGTTACGGTTGACCAATCGCATGGCGGTTCTGGTAAGCAAGCACGTGCTTTATTGGATGGCTTAGATGGCGATGTAGCGACCTTGGCTTTAGGTTATGACCTTGACTCATTAGCTGAGAAAGGTGATTTGCTTCCAAAAAATTGGCAAACCCTACTGCCCGACAACTCTACGCCCTATACCTCTACGATTGTGTTCTTAGTACGTAAGGGTAATCCGAAAGCAATTAAAGATTGGCCGGATTTGGCTCGAGATGGTGTAGAAGTGGTAACACCTAACCCTAAGACTTCGGGTGGTGCACGCTGGAATTATCTTGCTGCTTGGGGTTATGCACTAAAGCAACCGGGTGGTAATGAAGAAACTGCTAAAGCGTTTGTGAAAAAGATTTTCGATAATGTACGCGTTTTAGATACAGGTGCTCGTGGCTCTACAACTACTTTCACCCAACGCGAAGTCGGTGATGTACTGATCACTTGGGAAAACGAAGCCTATTTAGTGCTGAATGAATTAGGCAAAGATGACTATGAAATCGTTACCCCTTCCTTATCCATTTTAGCTGAACCACCAGTTGCAGTTGTTAAAAAATATGCAGACCAACACGGTACGGCTGAGCTGGCGAAAGCTTATTTAGAATATCTTTATAGCCCAGTGGGGCAAGATATTGTCGGTAAGCATTATTTCCGTCCACGTAATCCAGAGGCTTTGAAGAAATACCAAACTCAATTTGGCAAGGTAACCTTATTTACTCTGCAAGAAGTCTTCGGCGACTGGGCAAAAGCACAACAAACGCATTTCAGCGACGGTGGCACTTTTGACCAAATCAAGATCGTGCAAGGTCTGAAGCTTAACTAGATTTCATATAAGTAATGCAGTTTTTATTATTTATATTCATATAAGACTAACCCTTAAACTTAGTCAAGTTTAGGTGCTAGGCGCTGAAAACCGAGAGTAAAGCTCTCGGTTTTTTGTATGAATACAGCTAGTTAATGTTCGCGGAGTACAATTGAGTGATGGCTCAAGCAGTAGGCAAACGAGTACTACCAGGGTTTGGCTTATCAGTAGGCTATACACTGGTATATTTGTCTTTGATCGTTTTAATTCCTTTGTCTGCTGTATTTATCAGTGCGGCGTCAATGCAGTGGAATGAGTTTTGGCAAGTGGTATCTTCACCGCAAGTTGTGTCCTCTTATCGCGTATCGTTTTTGACCTCGTTGCTCGCAGCGTTGATTAATAGCTTGTTCGGTTTATTAATCGCATGGTCGTTAGTGCGCTATAACTTTTTCGGTAAGCGTTTAGTCGATGCTTTAATTGACTTACCCTTTGCCTTACCCACTGCGGTAGCCGGTATTACGCTCTCAGCACTCTACGCGAAAAATGGTTGGATTGGTTCCTTATTCGCTCCCTTTGGAATCAAGATTGCGTTTACACCGTTAGGTATTTTGATTGCTTTAATCTTTATCGGTTTACCTTTTGTAGTACGTACTATTCAGCCAGTCTTACAAGAGCTGAGTCTTGAATTTGAAGAGGCTGCAGCGACCTTAGGTGCGACTCGCTGGCAAGCCTTTTCACGAGTCGTTTTACCTGCACTCTTGCCCGCTATGCTCACAGGTTTTGCTTTAGCCTTCGCGCGTGCAGTGGGCGAATATGGTTCAGTTATTTTCATCGCGGGCAATGTGCCCATGGTGTCTGAAATAACACCACTCCTCATTATTACACGTTTAGAGCAGTTTGATGTTGCAGGTGCGACCGCGATTGCCACTGTGATGCTAGTAGTTTCTTTCAGTTTATTATTGATTATTAATGGCTTGCAGCATTGGGCGGGTAGCCGTAAACGCTATCTGACTGGGGGGGACTTCGCATGAGTGGAATGGTTGGTGGTATTCAAGCCTATCGTGGGTCCGAAGTCTACGAATTAAGCCCTGCAACTCGTGAGCCTCAATGGGCACGTTTAACGATTCTAGGTTTATCGCTGCTATTCTTTGCCATCTTTTTATTGATGCCACTGCTCGCTGTATTTGTCGAAGCGTTGCGTAAAGGCTGGGAGGTGTATTGGCAAGCGATTACTAATCCTGATACAGGTGCAGCGATTCGCTTAACTTTATTAGCCGCTGCTATCGCAATTCCCTTAAATGTGGTGTTTGGGGTGGCTGCAGCTTGGTGTATTAGTAAGTTTGAATTTCGCGGCAAGCAACTGCTGATTACTTTGATCGATTTACCCTTCTCAGTTTCACCTGTAGTCGCAGGTTTAGTGTATGTATTAGTGTTTGGAGCGCATGGCTGGTTGGGTGAATGGCTCTCTGAGCATAATATTAAGATTATCTTTGCCGTTCCGGGGATCGTCTTAGCAACGATTTTCGTTACTTTTCCGTTTGTGGCACGTGAGCTGATTCCATTGATGCAAGCACAGGGTACAGACGCAGAGGAGGCTGCTGTTTCTTTAGGTGCTTCCGGCTGGCAAACTTTTTGGCGCGTCACTTTGCCGAGTATTAAATGGGGTTTGCTGTATGGTGTGATTCTCTGTAATGCGCGGGCAATGGGAGAGTTCGGTGCGGTTTCGGTAGTCTCAGGTCATCTACGCGGACAAACGACCACTTTGCCGCTGCATGTTGAGATTCTCTATAACGAATATCAGTTTGCTGCCGCTTTCGCAGTTGCGTCTTTATTAGCACTTTTAGCGCTGGTGACTCTGGGGATTAAATTATTCATCGAGTGGAGGTCTGCATGAGACTTTCACATCAACCCATCCATTCTAAGCTTAAGTCAGGAGAGCTGTGATGAGTATTCAGGTAAAGAACATTAACAAGCGCTTTTCTACTTTCCAAGCCTTGGATGATATTTCTTTGGATTTCCCGACTGGCAAATTGGTGGCTTTGCTAGGTCCTTCGGGTTGTGGCAAAACCACGCTACTACGGATTATTGCTGGTTTAGAAACGGCAGATAGTGGCCAAATTTTATTAGAAGGTGTAGATACCTCCAATCTGCACGTGCGCGAGCGGCAAATCGGTTTCATGTTCCAGCACTATGCTTTATTTCAACATATGACCGTGTTTGAGAATGTGGCCTTTGGTTTACGAGTTAAACCCAAAAATGAGCGTCCAGCCGAAGTGGCGATTCACCAGCGGGTAACAGAATTGCTGGAGTTGGTGCAATTAGGTAGTTTAGCCAAGCGTTATCCTAGTCAATTATCCGGTGGTCAACGCCAACGCATTGCTTTGGCGCGGGCTTTAGCGGTTAATCCTCGAGTTTTATTGCTGGATGAGCCTTTCGGTGCTTTGGACGCGAAAGTACGGAAAGAGTTACGCCGCTGGCTGCGCCAATTGCATGATGAATTGCATATTACTTCGATTTTCGTGACTCATGATCAAGAAGAAGCTTTAGAAGTTGCAGACGAAATTGTCTTAATGAATAAAGGCAAGGTTGAGCAAATCGGTTCGCCTTTAGAAGTTTTCCGTCACCCTGCAACCCCGTTTGCCTTCAATTTCCTAGGTACTGCGAATCGCTTTGAGGGTAAATGGGTTAGTGATGGGGTTCAGGTGAGTAATGAGTTATTACCCTTGCCACCTACTCAGTCAGCCCACGCAAATTTAGTGGTAGGTGGGGAAGTGATTGCCTTTGCCCGTCCGCATGATTTACAGATTGAAACTAATGTAGAGGCTTCACAAGGTGTTCGTGCCAAGATCAGTCGTATTTTAGCGTTCGGCCCGACAGCCCGCGTGGAGTTGAGTCATGCAACTCAAGCTGAAACTTACTATGAAGTGGATGTGCCTACGCTAATAGTGGCTAGTCTGAACCTACAGGAAGGCCAAGCTGTGCGTTTGCGTCCTTCTCAGTTGCAAGTCTTTTCAGCCGGATAGGGGGCAGCGATGAATTTTCAACAACTGCGGATCATCCGTGAGACGGTCAGGCGCAATTACAATCTGACTGAAGTAGCCAATGCTTTATTCACTTCCCAATCAGGTGTAAGTAAGCATATTAAAGATTTGGAAGATGAGCTAGGGATTGAGTTGTTTGTGCGCAAAGGCAAACGCTTTTTAGGCTTGACTGAGCCGGGTCAAGGACTGGTGGCGATTGTAGAGCGTATGTTGTTAGATGCAAAAAATATCAAGCAACTCGCGGAACAGTTTAGTAATAGCGAAGTGGGTGAGCTGCATATTGCTACTACACATACTCAAGCACGCTATGTGTTACCACCAGTCGTCACGCAATTCAAAGCACTATTCCCGAAAGTCCATTTAGTGCTACATCAAGCGTATCCAACAGAAATTGCTAACATGCTGCTAGAAGGGCGTGTTGATATTGGCATCGCTACAGAAGCTCTGAATGATGTGCCGAGTCTGGTGCATTTTCCCTATTATTCATGGACACATACGGTCATTATTCCGATGGGGCATCCGTTGGAGCAAATTGCTTATCCGAGTTTAGAAGATATTGCGGCTTACCCGATTATTACTTATTACACAGGTATGACTGGGCGCGCTAAGATTGATAATGCTTTTGCCGCAGCGGGGGTGACGCCTGATATTGTGCTCTCGGCTTTAGACTCTGACGTGGTGAAAACTTATGTCGAATTAGGCTTAGGGATTGGGATTGTGGCCTCGGTCGCTTTCAATAGTCAGCGTGATAGCAATTTGCGGATGCTGGATTGCACCCAAATTTTTGAAGCGAATACCACCCACATCGCGGTGCGGCATGGTCATTACTTGCGGGGTTATGCCTACCGCTTTATTGAATTGTGCTCCGCTAATTTAACCGAAGCATTGGTACGAAAGGCTTTAGCTGCGGGCAATGATGACGTATAACCGCTAACAAGTAACCAAAAAGAGGAGTCTATTTATGTCAAACTGGTATACCGATAATTCTTTATCCATAGGCCGCACACCTTTGGTCAAACTCAATCGTATCACTGGTGATTCCAAAGCAACTGTGCTAGCCAAAATCGAAGGTCGTAATCCCGCCTATTCGGTGAAATGCCGGATTGGTGCCGCTATGATTTGGGATGCAGAACAGCGTGGTATTCTCACGCCGGGCAAAGAGTTAGTTGAGCCTACTAGCGGCAATACGGGAATTGCTTTAGCTTTCGTCGCAGCCGCCAAAGGCATTCCCTTAACCTTGACCATGCCTGAAACGATGAGTATTGAGCGCCGCAAATTACTCAGCACTTATGGCGCAAAATTGGTTCTGACTGAAGGCTCTAAAGGTATGAGTGGCGCGGTGGCAAAAGCGGAGGAGATTGCCGCCTCTGATCCTGATAAATACGTGCTCTTACAGCAATTTAAAAATCCTGCGAACCCACAAATCCATGTCGAAACCACGGGGCCAGAAATCTGGAATGATACCGATGGGCAAGTTGATATTTTTGTCTCTGGCGTTGGCACAGGTGGAACCATTACTGGGGTTTCACATTATCTTAAACAGGTGAAGGGTAAAGCGATTCGGTCTGTGGCGGTAGAGCCAACCGCCAGCCCTATTTTGACGCAAAAAGTGAATGGCGAAGCCCTCAAACCTGCACCCCATAAAATCCAAGGCATTGGAGCAGGCTTTGTACCGGATGTCTTAGACTTATCCTTAGTCGATAGTATTGAGCAAGTAAGCAATGAAGAGGCTATCGAATATGCGCGTCGTTTGGCACGCGAAGAGGGTATTTTAGCAGGTATTTCCTGCGGTGCAGCGGTGGCAGCAGCCGTGCGCTTGGCACAAAAGGAAGAAAACGCAGGCAAAACAATTGTGGTGATTCTGCCGGATTCGGGTGAGCGCTATCTAAGCACCGCTTTGTTTGAAGGCATGTTTGATGAGAAGGGGTTGCTGCTGCATTCTTAAGTAAACGGTATGTTCAATTTTTAGAAAGGAAAGCTAGCGCTTTCCTTCTTTATCTAGTTTACTTTGCCTACAAACCCAGCTCACTCAAACTTGGATAATCGTCTGGTCGCCGCCCTAAAGGCCAATGGAATTTGCGCTCACTTTCTTGCATCGGTAAATCATTGATACTGGCATAGCGGAGTGCCATTAAACCTTGCTCATTGAATTGCCAATTTTCATTGCCATAGGAGCGGAACCAATGCCCCGAGTCATCATGCCATTCATAAGCAAAACGCACCGCGATGCGATTCCCCTCAAATGCCCAGAGTTCTTTAATCAAGCGATAATCGAGTTCCTTAGCCCATTTGCGGGTTAAAAAAGCAACTATTTCGGCTCGGCCTTTAGGGAACTCAGCACGATTACGCCATTGTGAGTCGAGCGTATACACCAGTGAAACGCGCTGTGGATCACGACTATTCCAACCATCTTCGGCCATACGAATTTTTTGGATTGCCGTTTCGCGAGTAAATGGGGGAAAGGGTGGGCGGCTTTCTGGCTCTGTACTCATGATAATCTCTCCTGTAGATAGCTTCATTAAGACTGTTTGCATGAAGTGTTTATTCATCTTAACCGCCTTGGCATCCGGTAGATAGTGAATTTGCTACTTATAGAGGTTGGAGCATTTTAAGCTATTGGTGATCGCATTATTTGTTATTAACTATGTTGATAGTTTAGAAGCTGTTGCAAATTGCTAGCCCAATGTAGGGAGTGACCCGTTTCTATGCCACTTTCACAAAAAGACTTTAATAAGTCTTTAATAGTAACTATCGGAAATTTCCATTCTTGATTAGCTAAAGCTACATGCTGTGAGGCTTCTAAGGTAGAAAGGAAATGAAGTCCAAAAACTTCTTTAAAATCCTCATGAGCACTTCGAAAGCGTTCAACACTAGTTTGTAATTGGGTCTCATCAGGCCAATGCGTTTTTGCCTCTATAACTAGACCGAATTTATTATTCTGGGTATCGGTAAGATAAGTACATAGATCAATACGTTTGTTGCCATAGGACTTTTCTCGGGTAATTTCTGCTTCTTTAATAGCAATTGCTTGATTTAGATATTTTTTCAAAAAGACACCAAGATAGTGTTCAGTTGCTAGCATTTTCCCCAAGTACCAACAAACAGCTAGCTCTGGTGGGTTCTGTCCAAGTTGTAAATGAATCGTCATTTTTAGTCTTACCCTCTGTTCTATTTATTAATGCCTGTTCACAGCTTAATTATTATGATTTAGTAGCGCTTAATACTTTATTAAACCCAGACTGACTGCTATTGGATAAGGAAAATACTAAGTATGACCACCGAAAAAGTCGTTATCCTTACCGCCATCGCTAGTGGCATAGGTGCAACTGCTACGCGGCAATTAAGCAAGGATAGTCTCAAAGTTGCAATTTGTGCTGGTCTAGGGTTGTTCACTAAGCTATTTTCCGACTAATAGGCCGCCGAACTTTAAATTGAGAGCCGTATTACTTTAAAACTTTATGTAACCGTGCAGGAAGTGGCGGGAGCGAATACCGCACTCGGTGTAATAGGTTATTCTTTTGAGCGATGCGCTGATTACTCACTAATTCCAGCGGTAGAATCAGCAAGTGATTGCTTGAAGCTAAGCCTCAACAATGCTTAGAATTGCCCTGAAGTTTTCTAATCCCGCTTCGATATTCTCAATAATTTCCTGAGCTAACTCATCCGGTTCAGGCAAATTATCCAGATCGGCTAAACTCTTATCTTTAAGCCAAGTAATATCCAAATTGGTTTTGTCACGAGCGAGAATATCCGCGTAAGTGAATTTACGCCAACGTCCCTCAGGATTCGTGAAAGATGTTATTTCCTCTGACCATGTTGCAACTCGATCATGACGATTTTCAGGATGGTAGCAATCAATGAAATGCTGTAAATCTTCGTAACGTAATGGGTTTTTCTTTAAAGTGTGATGAATATTGGTGCGATAATCATAGACCCATAGTTCTTTAGTCCATGCCTCACGCGCTGCGGATTTGTTTTCAAAAAATAATACATTCGCTTTCACCCCATGAGCATAGAAAATACCCGTAGGTAAACGTAGGATGGTATGCAAATCAGTTGTTTTTAATAACTCCTTACGTACCGTTTCACCTGCTCCACCCTCAAATAAGACATTATCCGGTAATACTACGGCGGCTTGACCATTGACTTTTAAGAGGGTGCGAATGTGTTGCAAAAAGTTAAGCTGTTTATTAGAAGTAGTCGCCCAAAAATCTTGACGATTATAACTCAAATCTTGTTTTTCTTGCTCACCCTCTTCATTGGTAATCGTCATACTACTTTTTTTACCAAAAGGTGGATTCGCTAACACATAATCCACGCGAATACCCTCATCTGCAATCAACGCATCATTGGGCGAGATAAAACTCTCTCCGTCAATTTCGCCAATATTATGCAAAAACATATTCATCAAACATAAACGCCGCGTGCTAGCAACAATTTCATTACCAGAAAAGGTTTTATTTTTGAGAAAGGTTTTTTGCTCTTTATCGAGAGAGTAGTGCTCAGTAATATAATCATAAGCGCCTAAGAAAAAACCACCTGTCCCACACGCAGGGTCGTGAATAGTTTTATGCGGTTTAGGGTCAATACATTCGACCATTGCCTTAATTAAAGCGCGAGGTGTGAAATACTGCCCTGCACCGCTTTTAGTATCTTGAGCATTACGCTCTAATAAGCCTTCGTAAATATCGCCTTTGGTGTCGGTATCGACCATTAGCCATTGGGTTTGTCCAATCATGTCAATGATTTTTAATAGTTTGGCAGGATCTTGGACTTTATTTTGGGATTTGGTAAAGATTTGCCCCAGTATACCTTTTTCAGTCCCTAAGGTACGCAGTAATTGAGTGTAAAAGGCTTCTAAATCCGCACCACGCTTTTTACTGAGACTTTCCCAGTTACACAGTTCTGCAGGTTCGTGCTCTTTGAGTTTTATGCTGGGCAGGGTGAATTTTTTAAAATAAGGCGGTTTAGTCATTTCGTCTGCCATCTTTAAAAATAGCAGGTAGGTAATTTGTTCTAAATAGTCACCATAGCCTACGCCATCATCACGTAATACATGGGCGAAATTCCAAACTTTAGAAATAAGATTAGAGTCAGTACTCATACGTTAAAGAGCCTTTTGCTGATCTTGATACTAGATCACTTTTAGTAGGGGGTAATAATCACATTGCTAATGAATGCTGAATCGATTCGGATAATAAGACCTTAGGCTCTGGTTTATTTATTAGTTTTTGCAGGTCGTCAGTTGTAGTAATGGTATGGAAAATCTTTTCAGGTGCATACCAGAGTAATAGTTTACGCTCTAAGCGAAGTAACTCATGAATATTATTAAGCGACCCCTGACTTTTACCATCCCATAATACAAAACCATAATCCGCTTGGGCTGCCATTGCTTTATCTTTTTCAGTATAAAAGGCGCGACCTTTTAAACTAGGGTCAACGTTAATCCATTCTACTGCCCAATTACCTAGATTATTACGACACACCGAACCCGAACAAAATACTCGTACTGTTGGATAGTTTATAGCGGCTAAATAGTGTTGTACCGCTTTATCCACACCAAAAGCATCGCCTACTATAATTTCAAATTGATTATTTACAATATTTTGCAGACGTGCCTTGATCTCACTATTGAGAGCGCGAATATGTCTTGAGCCGGAGATAAAGACAGTAGTCATCGTTTTTTCCGTGTTTTGGTCATAGTTAGCACAAAAACACCTTTAGCTTTAGCCTGTTGGTAGAGTACTTCGGTTGTAATTTTCAAAGTAGAACCAGAACGATACAAATCATCAATTAATAAAATATTCTGACCTGCAAAACTATACTTTTTTGTCCATTTAATACGTTCACGCAGCATCGATTTGCGCTCATTAGGATCAGTAATATTTTTTAACTCTTGTCCGTTGGCTTGCTGCTCTACAGCATCTAGAAAAACAGGAATCCCTAACTTATTCCCTAGTGCGGTTGCAATCAGGTGCACAGGTTGGATTTTACGTTTCTTACTAGCAGGCACAGGAATAATAGCCTGCATCGTGTCCAAACCTTTAAAAATACCCAGTAAATCAATTATTTTCGCAAGCACTGAGGTATCACCTTGGTACTTCAGTTGGTAGACCAATTCACCCATTTCACTACGAGTAGTCTCCCAATGATCATAGCCTTGCTCATCTGCCCCCATGTACACACTATCGAGGGTATGTACATCATAAGCAAAACCTTTTTTCCAATTTCCCTTTAGTTCAATGCTCATACTGAATGCAACTTAGCTAAGTACTTAGGGTTATCTTAGCATAAGTTGCTAGTACTTTAGTATTTAGTTATTCCCAAATCGCCAAAGCCATTTTATATAATAGCTGTTGACGTTTTTCTATAGAATCAGCATCAAACCTATCAATAGGCTGTAAATCCAAGCCGTACTTAGCTCTAAAACTTTCTAAATCAAGCTTTGACTTATAGGTATCCTCCCTTAAGGTTTCATTCCAATATAAAGTGTTGGCATAGGTTTTTAGTTTTTTACTATAAACCTCATTATTACTTGAAATATTATCTCTTCCCTTTAGTAGCAATAACCCACCCAAACGATTACGTTCAGTTTCAAATCTTTCTTGATTATTTTCAAATAAAGCTAGGTTTTCTGTATTATGAGATAAAATATGCTCAATATGAAAACCATTCACACTACCTGTTCTAATCGTTAGATCATAAATAGAATGCTTCATATTAAGCTTCATACCCTGTGCAATAAAATTTTCTATACGAGCAAAGAAATATCGAATAAATCTTTTATTTAAACCAATACCAATATTTTTAAAGAAATTATAATTAAAGGTTTTTTCTACTAATGCATTTCTAGCATTAGTCAGCTCATTAATTAGTGCTTCATCAAAAACGCCTCGAATAGCAGCAGCTTTTATACCTCTTATTTGACTAGAGATTTTATAAAGTACATCCTGAAAAGAGTTACTATCGTAGGAATCTTGTAGTTGTAGCAATGAAAACAGTCTATCAATTTCTTTAGGAATTACTTCAAACTTCACTGCCTCCTCAGGATCATTAATACTACAACTAGAGAGCACTAATAAATATCCACCATCCAAATCATTTACGCGATTATATAAAAAATTAGACTGATCATCATAATTATACGCTTTTAATGCTTTGAGATAAAGCTGACTGTAGTAAGCAAATGACTTTTCTAAAAACTCAATTACACCTGCCTGATTGTGATTAAGCTTCAAATAATGATCTACCACTTCAGTAAACATAATACGATGATAATCACCATCGTACTTTTGTCCTTCATTCCGAGTACTTGCAAACTTTGATTTTAAATAGAATCTAAAGAAACGATCCGCCTCATTATCGGAATATTCATTAATTGCTCGAATACGTTTTTCCCATAGACCATTATAATCTTTTTGATCTAGTAGAGTCTTATCAATTTGACCTAAAAGCTTACCTTTTAAAATTTCAAATGGTTTTAAACGAATACCTCTATCATTGATTGCCTCAAAGATCATAGGTACATCAGTTTGCTCTACAGATAAGTTGATTAAAACCAACCGATTCAAAAAGTAAAACACAAAGGTTTCTAGGTTATGCTTGGAGTCAATATTTTTATCTAAGTACTTGCTAATAGTCTGATAGTTCTTAACCATATTTTGAGCAGTAATACCCGTACTAATATCAGATGCTTCTAGATTATTCTCATAGATCGCTTGTTGAGTAGATTTATGTGACTCATGATTCATCCAAAATTGCGTTTCAAAACCTACTTGCCCACAAATTTTAGAATCCAACCATTTTTCTGCTTTTGAACTAAAATTTTGCGCTAAGTGGAGCAACTTCATTAGGATTAAGGTTAAGGTCGTTAAACGTTGTTGACCATCTACAACAAATGTTTTTCCACCGACCCTATTGGTGACATAGGTATTTAAGTAGTACCAAGGGTATTTCTCGTCAATTACCTGCTGGGAAGGTGGCAAATCTGCATACTTTTCATAGTTTTCATTAAACTTATAGAAAACATCTTCTAACAAACGCAATACGGGTTCATCATTCCAACGATACTCGCGCTGATAGAAGTCAATATGATAAATGATATTGGCAAATACGCGGTCAATGTTTTGTTTGTCAGGTGAAATATCCATAGCAATGATTCCTTTTAATCTTTAGTATTTAATTAGCGTTTTTTTTAATTTGCTCTAGCAATTGCTGCGCTGGTGTCCAATCTGGTTCTTTTCGACAGGCTTGCAATTCTGTTGAGGTGAGTAGGCGTCCTTCAAAGGCTTTTTTGAGGATGCTTTGGCGTAGGGCTTCGGCTTGTTGCAGGCTGGTTTGGATGATTTCGGCGAGTTTGTCGCAGACGGATAAACGCGCTTCTATTTCTTGCACGATTTGGTTTTGTTCTTCTACTGGACAGAGTGGAATTTTTAAATTTGAAACCTTTGATAAGCTCAGGGTATGCAATCCTGATGTAGAGCTAGCCTCTTGAATAATCAGATCTCGCCCTTTCTTAGAAGTCAGAAAATATAAAACATATTTAGGGCCAATATAGTCTAGCGGTCTTGCTTTAATGAGGTGATTTTGATGAACGCAATTTTTTATCTCATTCCTCCAAATAGCTACCCGACCAATTTGGTCTATACTGCCATTGCCCTCTACAATTAATAAATCATTTTCTTTCAGCAACACTCTATTTAGCTCAGACTCTTTAACACCTATATAATGTATTTCATCCAAGATCAACTTATTACTGTAAACATTAGCAACTCTTAAAAAAGGATATTGGCTTGACAAGTCTTGTCTTTTTGAGTTTTTTGTCAAACCTCCAGAAACATTACAAACACTTCCTAGATTAGTCCATATCCACCCATCTGGTATTTTATCCTCAAAAACAAGCTGTTCTATTTCAGGAGTATGAGCTATACCTAAGCTTTTTCCCCCCCACTCTCGTGTCAATTCTCCTTCAAATGCCTGTTTTAACACTGCTTGACGATAAACCCCTAATTTAGATTGAGCCGCTTTTAAATTAGCAATGCCATTATCTAACTCACTAAAAAGCTGCTCGATTTTGGCAACAATGGCACGTTGTTCGGGAATCGGCGGAATTATAGTTTTCAGCTTTTTTAAATCACCAAGTGAAATATTATTCATAGCTCCACCTCTTGCTTTATTCTTTGTTATTTGTGAAACAAATGAATCTAGTTGGAACTTTATAAACTTAGCACTTGTTATTTTTTCATAAACTCTAATTATACTTAAGGCTTGATTAGTATTTGCTGGGAGTATTGCTTCATTTACTATACAAGTGCGACCAATAGTTCCTGCTATAGAAAACAACAAATCTCCAGTTGATAATTGCGATTTTATTTGATAAGCATGAGCTTCTTCTGAAATGAAATCAGTAATGTAGTTTGGATTAATCACTCCATTTGAAATACTTTCAACTTTAATAAAGTTAATCCCTTCTTTTTTAAAGCTGAAACCATATGTAGTAGGAGTACCACCTTTTGTAATACGGGTACAAATACTTTCTAACTCAACCTCAACCCAATCTGCTCGCATCAAGCCACCAATACCTCGTTCAATTCATCCATCACCGCCCCCATCTCCTCACCAAACAACTGCCACATCCTACCTCGCCCCCCCAAACCATCAAACGGCGTGTAGTCTAGGTCATCCACCTCCACATGAAAACTACTCGCCACATGATCCCGCAACATCCGCAACCACTCTACCTGCTCCACACTAAACTTATTATGCTGCCCCGCATTCTGCTGCAAAATCCACCGCTGAAAATTCCGGTTCACCTGCTCACCAAACGGCATCAACACCCCATCCAAGCCGGTCACCCGCCGCAACAACGACACCAGCGTCACCAACTCCTGCGCAGGCGTTGCCACCTGCACCTGATCCAATTGCGCATACGCCTCCCATACATAATGCGGCGACAACAACGGCTTCTCCCGTTTCAACAGCGCCAACAAGTCCTTCACCATCGCAAACGTCACTTCCCGCCGCCGATACGGTTGATTATAAAAAATCTGCAACGCGGTAATTTCATCCCGATGCACCAACAAAAACGCCTCAAACGCCTGCACCACCTGTCGCGCGTTATCCGTCTTAGTCTTATCCCAATTCGCAAAGGTCACAGTGTCTTGATTCACCGTATCCATCACCTGCTCGTGAACCTGTTGCACCTGCACTAAAAAAGTATTCAACTCCGCATTAAACGGTTGCACCGCTTCCTGAGCCAATGCCTCTTGAGCTTGCGCTTTAGCATCCACCTCGACACGATCCGCTTTGGGCAACTGGGCTAAGAGCGCTTGCGTCCGTGCCTCCAACACATCAGGGTCATACGCATTCAAGAGCTGTTTAATTAGTTGCGTTAACGACTGCCCCACGCTTAACTCGACCACTTGCGCTTGCTCATCCGCCTGTAATTGCCGATTCAACCGCATCAAACGATTCGCCAAGGTGGTTAATAAATCCTCCTCGGTATTGCCAAACGCCACTGCGATTAATAGCTCTTTTAACGAGGTAGTCGGCTTACGTTCTAGCGAACGCGAAGCGGTTTTACGCGATTTAGTCGCCCCCACCGCATCCATAATCACAAAATGGGTTTTAGTATGCTTAGCGGTTTGGCTGGCCTTTTGTAAATCATCAAAGCTAATCGACCGCGTACCACGCCCTTTCATTTGTTCAAAGTAGTTACTACTTTTCACATCGCGCATAAACAGCAACACTTCCAACGGCTTGACATCCGTACCCGTCGCAATCATATCTACCGTCACCGCAATACGCGGATTCCACGAATTACGAAAACGATTTAATACTGACTTAGGGTCTTCGTCCGCCTGATAGGTAATTTTTTTGCAAAAATCATTACCCTCCGCAAACTCCTCGCGCACCATGTCAATAATGTCATTGGCATGACTATCGGTCTTAGCAAAGATTAGCGTTTTGGGTACTTCAAATTCACCTTTAACATCAAAACGATCTGGGAAAATTTGTGGTAGGCTACGTTTAACCGTCTGAATAATGGCACGAATCGTACTCGGATTAACCACCTCTTTATCCAAAGCAGAAGGCTTATAATTCAACTCATCATCCAAATGTTCCCAACGCTTTTTACGGGATAATTTCTCACGCTTTTCAATCAATTGTTTAGCTTTGAGTTTTGCCCCTTGTTGGGTAATCTCGGTTTCAATCAAAAATACGTCGTAAGGCACATTCACCCCATCCGCCACCGACTCTTCAAACGAATACTCACTCACCACATTCTGATTAAAAAAGCCAAACGTGCGTTGATCCGGTGTTGCGGTTAAGCCGATCAGAAACGCATCGTAGTACTCCAATACCTGACGCCACAGGTTATAAATCGAGCGGTGGCATTCATCAATAATAATAAAATCAAACTGTTCAATTGGGTTTTTCGGCGTGTACTCAAGGGGTAAAGGCGCTTGCTTTTGCCACGCGCTCGAGACTTCATTGGGATTATCTTGCTCTAGCGCTTCGTCTAACTCCTCACCTTTGAGAATCGAGTACAAACGTTGAATAGTGGAAATACATACCTGACTATCCGAGGCAATATAGCTAGAGCGCAAACGCTGCACATTATACAGCTCGGTAAATTTACGATTATCGTCATTGGGCTGAAATTTTAAAAATTCCTGCTCGGCTTGTTCACCTAAGTTTTTGGTATCGACTAAAAATAACACCCGTTTAGCATCGGCATAGCGCAATAAGCGATACACAAACGTGCAAGCGGTAAAGGTTTTACCTGCACCCGTTGCCATTTGAATCAAAGCACGCGGACGATTTTCTTTAAACGATTGCTCTACATTCACAATCGCACGCAGTTGTGCGGGGCGTAAGTTTTCAGGATTTAAAGCCGGTATGAGCTGTAAGCGTTTGCGTAAAGTACTGGCTTGCCCTAACCATTCCGCTAAAGTTTCAGGGCGATGGAAATGGAATACCGGACGCGAACGCGGTTTGGGATCACGATAATCGGTAAAGCGGGTTAAAGCTCCCGTACTTTCATACACAAACGGCAGCGGTTGATGTTTGAGGTGTTTGATTTTACCTTGAGCATAACTGGCACTTTGTTCTTCTACTTGAGTCAGATGTTGCCCTGCTTCTTCACGCTTTGCTTCAATGATGCCGACCGGTTTAGCGTTGATAAACAACACATAATCGGCAATCCCCGCATCGGTTTGCACCTCAGTGACAGCAACGCCTAGACCTACTTTGAGATTAAGCTGTTTTTGTGGTTGCACTATCCAACCTGCCGCTATGAGCATGGCATCAATATGATCACGCGCGAGTTGTTCAGGGGTTTGATTGGCAGCCATAGCGAAGCCTTATTCTTAAAAAAACTTACTCTCATTTTAAGCATTACAAAAGGTTTTTTATAGGATGTCAGTGGATTAACTCGCAAACCGTTTTAAATAATTTCTTTTGTACCTGCTTTATTTAATACATGTACACCTTGCTGATAAATCGGCTTAGTTTCACTATCGTAATTATCAAATACTTGATATTCGTATTCCTTATTCTTAAAGGAAATATCGGTGCGGTCTACTTGGGCACGGAAATAGTGGGAGTAGGTAAAAGCATTTAAACAAGCTTCAGCTTGCTCTGAAATACTCAATTCGGGTTTACCCATTTTGCCAAAGCGATAAACTAAGCTGCCTTGATCTTTGGCCAAATCCTTGGAGGCGCAGAGTGAGACTAGTTTGCTGGATTGCGCAATAAAGAGCGCTATGCGTAGTGACTAAACTTCTTTAGAAAAAAGTTTACTGTAGTCAATAAACCTAGCGCTTGCTGCTTAAGCTGATAGCTAGCCAAACATTTCCGTAGTGATATTTTTATACCAGCCATGCGCATAAGCTGCTTCCGCTGCACGAGTCGCTTCATCCGCTTCTTTAGCCGAAACACCACCCGAGTCTTTAATGGCGACGATTGAATCTTTGCCATCCTCGCCTTTGCCTACTTTGTAAATGCCTGCGACAGAGATACCGTAGTTTTTACCCACTAGGCTATAGCAGGTATTGATATGCGAAGTTTCAGGTAATTCAATTGAACGTAAGGATGCAACCACTGCGGCGGCAGCGGTTTTACCTTGCGAGTTGGCGGAGTAACCGGATTTGGGCATCGCCCCTGCAATACAGGCATCGCCAATGACATAAATATCCTTGTGTTTAGCGGATTCAAAGGTTTTGAAATCCACCGGACACCAGCCAGAATCGCCTGTCAAACCTATATCGAAAGCCAGTTTTCCAGCTTTTTGGGCAGGAATAATATTCAAGACATCCGCTTTGACCGTATCGCCAAAATCGGTCGTGACCGTGCGGGTTTTCACATCCACTTTGGTGACATTAGCTTGGTCTTCCAAACCCTTCCATGAGATTAAACTATTGTCTGTTTTGTAGCCGTAGAGCTTTTCCCAACCTTGCATGAACAAGTCTTGTTTAGCGAAATTAGGCTTAGCGTCTAAAATAATTAATTTAGATTTGGTTTTTTTTTCCTTGAGATATTGCGCAATCAAACTAGCACGTTCATAAGGCCCCGGTGGGCAACGGAAGGGGTTGGCTGGTGCGGTAATCACTACGACGCCGCCATCATTCATAGCCTCTAATTGAGCACGTAAAATTTTAGTTTGCTCACCGGCTTTCCATGCATGAGGAATCTCTGTGGCGGTTTCTTCGGTATACCCCTCAATCGCATCCCATTTTAAATCAGTGCCGGGAGAGACGATCAGTTTATCGTAGCTAAACTCGCCTTTTGCTGTAGTAATTTTCTTAGCCGTCGGATCGACCTTGGTGACTTCATCAATCACGACATTAATGCCCGCTTTCTTCAAACCCTCATAGCCAAAACTGATTTGCTCTAGGGTGCGATCACCCGATAACACTTCATTACTCATATAGCAGGTGCAATAGGTTTCATTGCGCTCGATCAAGGTTACGTCGAGACTGGGGTCATAGCGTTTTAGATAACGTGCTGCGGTGGCACCACCGCTACCGCCACCGATCACTACGACTTTGGCCGCTGCACCCAATGACAACAGGGGGAAACCCATTAAACCAAGAGCGCTTAGGCCAGCACCCATTTTTAGAAAATGTCTGCGTGAAAGATGTGCCATACAGAGGCTCCTTTAGTGAGTGGGTTTAGCTTCAGTCGCAAGGTAGTTGGCAATGAGTTGTAAATCTTCATCGCTATAACCTTTAGCAATACGTGTCATTAAAGTGGCAGGGCGCTCACCTTTTTTAAATGCTAGGAGTGAGACGCTGAGTGCTGCTTCGGTTTGTCCCGCAAGGCTTGGAATAGGGATTCCCGTGCTATTGCCATTTGTACCGTGGCAGGAAAAACAGGGTTGAGTGAGTAGGGATGCGCGGCTGATTTTCACATTATCCGCAGCCTGAGTGGTTGGTGTACACAGTGCTGCTATCCATACGCTCAACACGATTGCAGAACGCTTCATCGCTGTCTCCTTGGTTGTTATTAGGAAACTCTAACCTTATGAGGGATCGGTGAGTGAATGAAAATAACCGTTTGTGCTTAGCTTATCTGTTTTTTTCATAGTGCTAGATCAGCTTCAAAACCCGCAAGGTTTGCTGATAGGTCTGTTCTGCGAAAGTAGCTCGGTATTCCAAGTTGCTAAGCGAGTATCCACTAGTTGATTCGGGCGATCCCACAAATAGTGCATGGTGGTAAAGCTCAAGAATAGAGTAGCTTCCAAAATTGCGCAGGGCTGAGAGTTCTTTTGACATCAAAGCATCATAATGTCTAAGCATCAATATGCTATACTCACAGAAAATTAACTTAGGATGAAGACTATGCGTACCACCGTTACTCTGGATGACGATGTGTTCAATATTGTGCGTTACATAGCGGCACAAAATAAGCTGGCGATGGGTACAGTGCTTTCTGATTTGGTGCGTAAAGGCTTGCAGAAATCGCCGGAGTACACGCGTAAAGGTTTATTTCCGGTGTTTAATGTGCCTAGTCATGCCAGCCCGATTACGCCAGATCACCTTAAGTTACTGGAAGATGAAGCATGAAAGTTGCTTTATTAGATGTGAATGTTTTAGTAGCACTCGCATGGCCGACACATATTCATCATCAAGCAGCACATGAATGGTTTAATCGTGAACAGCAGTATGGCTGGGCAACTTGCCCTTTCACACAAAGTGCTTTAGTGCGTTTGTCGGCCAATCCCAAAATCTTACCCAATGCCGTAGGTTTAGCTGATGCTTTAGGCTTACTAAAAGCCTTAACTGAAATTCCCTCTCATCAGTTTTGGGAGGATAGTTTAGCCTTGTTGGATGGTGCAGTTTTTCAAGCAGGTTATGTGGTTGGGCATCGGCAGATTACAGATGCTTATTTGTATTCTTTAGCGATTCAGCGACACGGACGCTTGATTAGCTTTGATGCAGGTTTGCAGAGCCTTTATCCTCAGGCGGCTGAAGGGCATTTGGTGATATTGAAGTCTTAGAGAGGAAGCTTAATAAGGCGAAACGAGTCCGCCTTATTAATTGCGATGTAAACTAAGCGCACTAAATCTTCCGACTCAATCCCTTCACGACACCCACTAACACATCAATCTCCTCGAAAGTATTGTAAAACGCTAGTGAGGGGCGCACAGTTGCCTCCAACCCAAACCGTCTTAAGATCGGTTGAGCGCAGTGGTGTCCAGTGCGTACTGCAATACCCTCCTGATTCAAGGCTTTGCCCACTTGTTCGGTGGTATAGCCTTCTAACACGAAGGAAACCACGCTGGCTTTATGCGGTGCAGTACCGATTAAACGTACACCCTTAATGGGGCGCAGGTATTCACTGGCATATTCCACCAAGGCATGCTCATAGGCGGCAATGGCAGGCAGACCCACAGTCGATACATAATCCAAAGCCGCCGCTAAACCTACCGCGTCCGCAATATTGCCCGTACCTGCTTCAAAGCGTAGCGGTGGTTTACGGTAGACGGTATGCTCGAAGGTCACATCTTCGATCATATTGCCACCGCCTTGCCACGGTTGCATAGTCTCTAGTAAATGCGCCTTGCCATAGATAGCCCCAATACCAGTTGGGCCGAAAATTTTGTGCCCTGAGAACACATAAAAATCCGCGTCCAAGGTTTGCACATTAACCGGAATGTGCGAAATACCCTGTGCACCATCAATTAAGACTTTTGCACCCATCGCATGGGCTAGGGCAATGATTTCCTCAATCGGGGTAATCGTGCCTAGGGCATTCGAGACTTGCGTGACGGATACCAGCTTAGTTTTAGGGCTGAGTAATTGACGATATTCGTTTAGCAGCAGTTGCCCACGGTCATCCACCGGAATCACTTTCAGTACAATGCCAAGCTCATCGCGCAATTGTTGCCAAGGCACAATATTCGCGTGATGTTCCAAATGCGAAACAATCACTTCATCGCCCGCTTTGAGATTTTGCTTGCCCCAAGTTTTGGCAATTAAATTAATGCCTTCTGTGGTGCCGCGTACAAAGATAATTTCGTCCACCGAATGTGCACCAATGAAATTTGCCACGGTTTGGCGCGCACCATCATAAGCATCCGAAGCCCGTGCCGCTAATTCATGCGCTGCCCGATGTACATTCGAGTTTTCGTGTTGGTAGAAATAACTAAGCCGATTAAGCACTACCTGCGGTTTTTGTGTCGTCGCTGCATTATCAAACCAAATCAGCGGTTTGCCATTCACGCGCTCTTGTAGAATCGGAAAGTCACGCCGTATCGCATGAATATCAAAGCTAGTGCGGGGCGGTATGGCAATCGGTGTTTGAAAGCCTGAATACGTCGTTGAGTTTGCCACACTAGGCACAGCAGGAGCTTGTACTTGGCTGGTGACAGGTACGCTATGCTCCAGAAAATAGTCGTGCGGTATTGCATTTGCCGCTGAAGGTACTTGGGTATTCGCACGCACTAAGCCTAAATCCAAACCACTTAAATCAAAATCAGGCAAGCCCAAACCTTTAGGCTTACCCGTAAAGTCGGGGTAAGTATACGCTGGAGTCGCAGTGGCTAAACTATTAGCGATGACTGCAGGCGCACGCTGCAACAGCGCAGGCGTATTTACCCAATGTTGTGGTTCATTGTGCGGCAATAGTGTCACACTAGGCGGAATATTATTGAGGCTCGGTGTTTCAGTCGGCAAACTACCAAACAGGCTAGACGCAAGTTGTGCTAGCCATGTTTCGTCTACCGGAGCTGCGCCTAAATTACTTATAGGTGCTTGGGTAGTCATGATATTTATCCACCTCCACATCATCTAACACGGCTAATGAGTCTTCGGTGAGCACCGCCAGCGAACAGTACAGCGACACCAAATAAGAAGCGATAGCACTGCGATTAATCCCCATAAAGCGTACCGATAAGCCCGGGCTTTGCTCACCGACTAAACCGGGTTGGAATAAACCGACCACACCTTGACGTTTTTCACCAGTGCGTACTAATAAGATTTTGGTTTTGCCATCCTCAACAGGTACTTTATCCGAGGGAATCAAAGGTACACCGCGCCATGTAATGAACTGTGAACCAAATAAACTGACGGTGGGTGGTGGTACACCACGACGCGTACATTCACGCCCAAAGGCGGCAATCCCACTCGGATGAGTTAAGAAAAAGCCCGGCTCTTTCCACACTTTACGCAATAAATCATCCAAATCATCCGGTGTCGGTGCACCCGTCAAAGTTGAAATCCGTTGCTCATCGCTCACGCTCGCCAATAAGCCATATTCCGGATTATTAATCAGTTCGCTTTCTTGGCGTTCTTTAATAGTTTCAATGGTGAGGCGCAATTGCTCACGGATTTGGTCGTGTGGGCTACTGTATAAATCGGAAACACGGGTATGTACATCCAGAATAGTAGAGACACCATTCAGAAAATACTCACGCGGTGTGGTGTCATAATCGACGAAAGTTTCTGGTAAGGATGACTCATCGCGCTGAGTACACGCCACTTGTACATCTTGTGGGTTACTCACGCGGTTGACGCGATAAATACCGGCTTCGACAGGAACCCATTGCAGTAATTGCACTAGCCAGCGCGGGGTAATCGTGGATAGCTGTGGTGCGGTTTTGGTGGCATTTGCCAACTGGCGCGCGGCACCATCACTTAAAGATCGTTGACTTAGCTGTTGTTCAGCCATGACTTGGCTCTCCTTGCTTAAAAGGCGTTGAAAAATAAATAAAAAGGAAAAGTTAAGTGTTAAAAGCCAGCACTACATTCGGCTAGAGTGCTCTTGGCTTATATGACTATGTGGGGGCACGCTATGAGTGAGCCACACATTGCCACCAATAACCGAACCACGCCCAATCGTGATATTGCCCAGAATAGTCGCACCCGCATAAATCACTACTTCGTCTTCTACGGTAGGGTGACGTACATAGTCTTTGGCGAGCGTCCCATCTTCGTTTTTCTCGAAGCGTTTCGCCCCTAAAGTGACTGCTTGATAAAGGCGCACATTTTTACCGATGGTAGCAGTCTCACCAATCACTACACCCGTGCCGTGATCAATGAAAAAACCACTGGCAATGGTCGCTCCGGGGTGAATGTCGATACCAGTTTCGGAGTGGGACAGTTCGGCGAGCATGCGTGCCAACAGTGGCAAACCTAGTACATACCATTCATGTGCAATCCGATGAAAAATCATGGCTTTAATCCCCGGATAGCACATAAGTACTTCATCCACTGAACGTGCAGCGGGATCGCCATGAAAAGCGGCTAATACATCTGCATCTAAATCTTGGCGGATACGCGGCAAGGTGCTAGCAAAGGTTTGTACAATTTCTTTGGCTTGCTGATCCAGTTGAATGGAAGCAAGTGTGCCTTGAGCGATTTGCGCTAAATGCGCGTCATAAGCGAGTTCCAAACGCGCTTGGGTGTATAAAGCTTTTAAAGCAGAGTCCAGTTGTAAGCCGACATAATAGTCTTCAGCCTCTTGGTGAAGGTCAATAGGGCCTAAACGCATTGGGAATAGAGCTTGCCCCAAGGCTTTCACAATAGTTTGTACTGCATCGCGTGAGGGCAAATTACGCCCACCGAAATAATGCGGACGCTGTTGTTCGGCACGCCAAACACGGCGTTTACTTTTTAACTCAGTGACAATGCTATCCAGTTGCCAATTAGTAGTTTCTAAATCAGGAATTAAATCAGGACGAATCGCTAATAATCTGCTCATGTTGAGGTGCTCAATCAGTCTTGTTGCCACGGTAGATTTGCATAGCGCCAGCCACCTAAAGCGCCGCGTTGTTGTTGTGCATTTAGATCGCCTTCAAATCCTTGGGCAATGTTATACACCCGTGTAAAACCTGCTTTGGTAGCGGCTTTGGCAGCTTCGGCTGAGCGTTTACCGCTACGGCAAAGTAATAGAATTTTTTGTTGTTTTTGGAGCTTAGTTTCCAGTTCTTTTACAAACCGTGGGTTACGATTCATTGCCGTACCAGTAGCCCAAGCTACATGCAAGCTTCCCGGTACTTGACCCACAAAATGTAATTCTTCTTTAGTGCGTACATCGACAATCACTGCTTCACCTGCTTGAAACCAAGCCCAAGCCTGTGTAGGGCTAACAATCCCTGCATAAGCTAAATCAACAGCTTGTTGGATCTCAGAGCTAATCGAGCTGGAAGTAACGGAGCTAGGTGCAGTGGGTTCTGCATCATTATTAAAGACGCTACTACTGGCGCTTGGTGTATCCATGTAGTCCTCCTGCAAGAACACATTAAACGGTGAATGGTTGGCTGTTGCTGCAAAAGACTAACAACAGTCCTTTAGCAGCGGAACGAATTAAAATCACTATGCTTATCGAGAATTTTGCATAAGTGACTTATTTAATATTGATAAAAGCTAAGCAAGATTTGTTGGTTTGATGAAAGGAAGTTTTATTTTATTGTGCAGCACATAAACTAAATAAAGGAAACTTGCAATGACTACGAATACTATCCAAGCCATTAATGAATTGGCAACTACCCAATTTAACTTTCTACAAAAAGTAGGTGAGTTAAATTTAAAAACGGCAGAAGCTTTACGTTTAAAACAGGGCGAGTTATTAAAAGGCTATTTAGATTTTGGTTCACAATATGCTGAGTTTGGTTTAAAGCGCCAAGTTTTGGGCATCGAGCAAAAACCTATTAATGAATTGTTGAGTGCTTGGGGTGAAAAATGGCAAACCCATTGGCGCGAAACTGCTGAGCTTTTTAAAGCTTATCATGATGAGTTCAATGCGACCGCCGAAGCTTCATTTAGAGCTGCACAAGCCGGTACTACGCAATTAATTGAAGCAGGCAAGCAAGCTGCTACTGAAGCCACTGAAAAAACGAAAGCAGCCGTTGAATCGGCTACGGCTGAAGTGATTGATTTGGGTAAAACAGCAGCGGCTCAAGCGAGTGAAACCGTGAAAAAGGTCGCGAATAAAGCCTAACTAGGTCTCTCTTACAGGTGTGAATGGGTCTACCTGTCCTCGACAAATGGGGCTGTACTTTCCTCCTATTTCCATTTGTCACAGTCGCCCGCTTAAGGTGTGCTTGAGCGGGCATCTTCATTTTGAGAGTGCCTTCGCAAGAAAAAATCAGGAAAGCTTGCTCTTTCAAGTAACGATTAAAACACATAAAAAAGCCAAACCGAAGTTTGGCTTAACGCTTTTCGCAGAGTTAAGTCGAAATCTTAGATACGAGTCAAACGTAAATAGGGTTTAACCGCGCGGAAGCCTTGGGGAAACGGTGCTGTAACGCTTCATGATCTTGTAGAGTAGTGCTGCACAAAATCGGATGCAATATCGCCTAAACGTAGTGTCATTTTAAAACTCCGGTGATGCTAAATTAAATCGTTGTTGTGGTGCGTTAATAGCACCTTGGGGCAAGTCGTAAAGCGACTGCTGAAAATTCTCGAAAATTCTTAAACCTTCTGGCCAAGCACCAAAACCAGAAGCAACATTGATATGTCCGGCTGCACCAATATCAATAAAGCGACTTTCCCAAGTATCTGCCCAAACCGCTGCGCTTTCTAAAGACATCCACGGATCATTGCTACTAGCGACGATTACACTTGGAAAATCCAAGGCTTGTTTGGGTAAATGCAGGGCAACATTATCACGTGCGCTTACATACAATTCACCGGCCTGAAAACCGTGTAAGCTAAAGCGGCTTGGATTGGCAGGCGCAACTAACATCGCTCCAGCAATCTTTTCAGGTTGTTTTTGCGCTGCATAAATGCTGGCTAGGCAACCGAAGCTATGTGCAATAATCCAGACTTTACCACGTGCCTGCTGGATGCTTTGGCTGACTGCTTGTGCCCAAATGGGTAGGATGGGATTGTCCCAATCCTCCTGTTCAACCCGCTTAATGTTTGGCAATTTGCGTTCTATCCAAGTTTGCCAATGTTGCAACTCGCTGCCATATAAACCGGGGACGCTTAAAATAGTGTTCATGTGTTTGCCTCTTTGACATAGGCGACAAACAAGGCGGCTGCCATATCAGCACGGCGATGGGTGTAGAGCCATTGAGTAAAGGTTTTTTCTACAAAATCGCGTAAAGCCCAAGCATTGCGCTGTTTTTTCCAGAGTTCAACATGCCGTGCAATATTTTCTAAAGCACGTTGATGTTGATGACGATGCAGCAACCAATAGGGATAGTCTGTGGCGTTCATGTCCTGTTCTTCGGCTTTAAATTGTTCACTTAATTGTTGCTGGAGTTGCTTAAGCAGCTCATCAATCTTGGCAGCATTCGGTTTTTGTGTGGTGATCTGCGCGGTCAACTCCAAATGCAACGCGGATAGATGCTGCTGAAACTCCAAATTCATTAACTGAACATAAAGCGTTTGAAAATTCGCTAAATGATCCTTAGAAACTGTGGAGTCAGCCGCTAAACCTAGTGCCATGAAATTTTTCCTATACCAGATAAGGCAACACTTTAGGAAAGAGCTGGGCTAGGTGGAACTAAGAAAAAATGGAAAGCTTATACAGCGAGGTGGATAGTTAAAGGGTCGCAACTAAACTTTGGCTATAGCTGAGTCATTGCCTAGACATCTGCCGAATCATTTGAATTTCCTCAGCCTCAATCCCCAAAGATTCCAGAAAATCCTGATGTGCTTCCGGCGAGCGGTACTCAAATTCATCGTGCCATTTATTCATGCCGGTTTCGTCTAAGCCTGCCACTCGCAGCATTTCCACCCAGCGTTGTTTGGTCATGGTGCGGCTGTTATTTAAAGCCGAGGGGGATTCCAATAAACGAATAATAACTTGCTGCTGACGACGCAAGCGCTGCATTTCCCGATTCAAATCGTGGAGATGGCGCTCCAGCACAGAAACGCTACTGTCCGTGCTAGAGGCCAAGAGGGTTTGAATTGTTTCTAAAGGCAAACCCGCTTCACGATAAGTTTGTATCTGCAACATGCGCTGTAAAGCTTGTTCGGTATATAACCTATAACTACTAGCACTGCGGGTGGACGCAGGCAGCAGGCCAATCGTGTCGTAGTACATTGACATCCTCCTCTCCCTAAAGGACGAGGATTCCTCCGGCGAGACGCTCATGTCCGAGCGCGAGAATATTCTTAGCTGCATTCACATCACGATCATGCAGTGCCCCACACATAGGGCAAGACCATTCTCTTATTCCAAGCCCTGCTCTACCTTTCGGACTGTTGGGGCTGAGTGAGCCGCAACTCGAACAAGCTTGGGTCGTGTACTTCTCATTCACTTCCTCAAACCAGACCCCTGCGTTCGCGCATTTGTACCGGAGCATGGTTTTAAAACTGCCCCAACCCGCATCTAACACGGATTTAGCCAGTTGGGTTTTAGCTAGGGCTTTTGAGCTGACATCACCGATGACAATGGCCGCATAGGCTTTGACTAATTCAGTGGAAAATTGGTGCAGTTGATTTTTTCGGGTATTCTTGATCTTGGCATGAAGTGTTTTAACTCGATGCTTCTTTCTAGCCCGTTGAGCGATTCCTAGTTTTTGCTCATAGCGACGGTAATACCGATCAGCCTTCAACTTCTTGCCATTGGAAAGGGTAGCTAAGTCTTTAAGACCTAGGTCTATACCAATAGATTCCGTACCTTTCGATTCTAGTTTAGGCGCATTGTCCACCACTAAGCACACATACCAGCGACCTCTAGTATCTTCGACGAAGCAACCGGTTTTCACGCTATATTGGGCTAAACCGTAGCTGTCCCAGAGTTTAAAGGTTTGCTTCCCATACTGAACAAAGCCATCGCTGTATTTGAGGGCTGACTTCTTGAAAGGTATCCAACCTAATGAACGGCGAGCGGATTGTTTATTGGACACCCGCCAATTCAACTTCGCTTTCTTGAATTGTTTACGGCGGTTAATTAGTTCTTCGGTGACGGCTTGAATGGTTTGACTATGTAGATTCAGCTCTTTCGATGCACCCGTTGTATACGTTGCCACGTCGTAAGCACTAAAAAACTTCCCAGTTCTTTTTAAGTGAGTGAAACACAAGTCATTGACGTAGTTCCAGACGGAATTCACTTCAGTGGCTAACTGATTAAGCACTGAACGATGTTGGTCTTTGATACGCAATTTTAGGGTTTTCATCAGTTTGATTATACTAAACGGTACAACCCATGAATAGATCGGCTACGCCTTACGCCTTATAGCTCCCTCCCTGAAGGCATAAGTATCTACACAAATTGTCGGACGGTTTTTTTCAGGCCGTCCAATTGTT
>NZ_CALMZC010000037.1 GCF_937873765.1 uncultured Thiothrix sp.
TCGCTTAAGTTACTACCGCTTTAGTGGCTCTTCAACTCCTCTGGTGCATGACCGTATAATGAATTAGATAATTGTGCATAAAAACCTCTTAAATTGTAAATGTCCACAAGACAGAATCTTGTGGACAACAGATCATTGATGACTTACTAGCGAGACTGGTAAGGGCGGCAATGCTCGCAGACATGCTCTATGCGGCCTTTGCGTACACGGACATAGCTAGTAACATGCACTAGACGTAAGTCTTTGCAAATACAGGAAAAAGTGCTCATCTAGATACCTCTTAAACTTTAGGGTTGAGAGGATCTTGGTTATAGCTTTATCTATCAGATAAAGTGACTTTTGCCGTTCGGATCTGCTACAATTGGGTTTGTTCCGACCATTTTGTTGCAGTTCTGGACAGCGAGTAAGCGCCCTCTGGGCTTCTCTAAGTCAGACTAAACAAACAAATAAAACCCTCAATAGCGCCAACTATTGAGGGTTTTTGTTTATTTAATCCCTTCATTATCGTCTTGTTCTCCTTTTATTCTCGTTGTGCGGTACACGCCTTTTTTCTTTGGGACGCTAAAAATTGTTTCTTTACGCATCATACGGTTTAGGCGTGCGTTAAGTTGTACCCTGTCAGCAATCTCTCCTTTGTCGCGATATAAAAGAACTATTAATTTGTCTAAAGAAATAATCCCACCTACTGAGTCAATGAGTCTAATCAACTCCAATTCGTAATTGTCACTCTCATTCAGAGCTAATTGCTTGATGAGTTCGGGTGGCAAATCAAGTAGCTCATGAGGAGACAAATGTATAGGATCAAAATCTCTCCGCTCTGAAGGTGTAGTGAAAAGGTGTAGTTCAGATAGTAAATTGTTAAATAGCTCTTGGTCTTCTTTAGAAAGAACATCGATGATTCTATTTATTAATTCACGGTATTTATCAAACAAAACAAAAAAACTCCTTATTAGAATAGATGACTGATTTTAGCACTTATGTCTAAATAATAGCAAGACAGAAGAGCATGAACAAAGTTTCTTTGCAAGGCATATAGAAAAAAATATTAAAATAGCAGAACCTTGTAAAAATAGGCCAGCAGGCCATTTCAATCTTTCAAATACCTTGAGATAAGTAGCTATTTCCATTTTTCTTTTCTTTTCCTACTCATTTATTATCTTTTTTGGCTATCTACTCCCACTTCAAAGCCCCACCCGTCTGATACTCCGTCACCCGTGTTTCAAAGAAATTCTTCTCTTTGCGCATATTCGATTGCTCATCCAACCAAGGCAGGGCGTTTTTTGCACCGGGGAAGGGTTCTTCCATGCCTAAACTACGGGCGCGGCGATTGGCGATAAAGCGGAACTGTTCATGGTGGTCTTGTTGGCTGTAGCCCAAGATAGGGGTAGGGAGTAGGAATTTAGAATAAGCGACTTCAGCAGCTTCGGCTTCATCCCACATATCGCGGATGTCGCGCGGGTCGAGGATCACGTTTTCTTCTTGCATGATTTGGCGCACAACACGGATACCGAAGGAGCAGTGCATCACTTCATCGCGCATTATGTATTGCAATTGTTCTGCCGTACCTTTCATGAGACCACGACGTTGTAGCGCGAATACGGGTGAAAAGCCGTTATAGAACCAGCAGCCCTCGAAAATGCCAGAGAAGAACGCATAAGACAGGACAAACTCTTGCAAATCATCCGGCTGGCGCAGATCAATGTCCGAGCGCATCACCGCATTTAAGCGCCGATTGGCAATCTGAATCTTTTGATTGATTTCTGGCACAACCCGATAGCGGTTGTAGATTTCGCTTTGATCTAAACCAATGGTTTCAATGCAATGCTGGTAAGTCCACGTGTGCAAAGCCTCTTCATAGACTTGACGCGCTTGGTAAATCTGCAATTCGGGCGCGGTCATTTTTTCCATGACAGCTAAACCAATATTGCGCATCGCGAGAATGTCAGAGGTGGTCAGATAAGCCAATACGTTTTCATAAACGTGGCGTTCTTCGGGTTTGAGCTTGTGGTGATAATCACTGACATCCTGCGCCATATTAATATCGAGCGGTGTCCAGTGATTTTTGTTGGCATTAATGAAGAATTCCCACGCCCAAGGGTATTTGAAAGGCGCGAGTTGATTAATGTCCCCAAGACCATTGATGACTCGTTTGTCTTCCGAGTTAATCGGCTTCATCGGCGTGAAGGGCTGTTGTTCACCTACTTCACGCCGACGAGCCGATAAGCTCGCCTTTAACGTTGCTGGCGGCGTCTGCGCAAGACTTGTTGTTTCTTGCGTTGGATGCGTTGCACGTCGTTGCGAGCCGGAGTCTGAGTCATTTGCACTGTCCCCAAAAGTTAAAGATTGAACAAAATGTGTATCACTAGCGGGATACTCCAAGCTTGGCTCGGTATTGTTTTTTTCTACTTGTTCGACAGCCTCACCCTGATCAACAGCTTTATCCGTGATCAATGTGACACTTTTATTTCTATCCAGTTCGGGGCGCGATTGTACACTTGTGTTTGGCAGAGCTAAAGGGTTATCCCAGTTGAGTGTCATAAAATTTTTCCTTCATAACTTAGAACGGTAATGCGTGACGGGATAGTCCTATCCGAAATTGAAAGTTAAAATAGTTTTGTATCAAAGTATGAGCTAACTGTAGGCAGTTTAGTGTGTTTGTTGTCTGAAGACTAAAATTAGAGTTTCTATGAGAAATATCATTTCTGATTATTCGGCATTGATGTGCTTGATCTGATACCTCATTGCTAATTAATCTTTGGTTGTTAAGGAAATTAATGATTTCGTATATCCGAGACTCATCATTAATATTACAAGGAGTTGCTAGTAATTGATTATCCCGTACAATTTGCCTACATTTACCCTCAATGATAAACCACGCTATTGTGAATGATGTCTCATTTGATAAAGACTGATAAGCTGAGAGGCTTCTACTTAATAAGGCTATATCTTTAGTTAAGTTTGAATCTGAAAAAACTCTTTCAAAATTTGAAGAAACTCTTTCTAAAGTACTTCTTGAGACCACTCTACTTATGTAAATTTCGGCGCTTATTCCAATAGGTACGCATTGATTGTGAGTACTCCAAAATCTACGCTCTTGGTAGTGTCTAGACCAACTTTGTGTGGCAATATCTTCACCCCGACTGTAGCAGATAAATGAGTGATTTATAGTAATTTCATTTACTCGAAAATAATGAACTCGCTCTATTTCTATAAGAGCTGAGTCTAGAAATAAGTTAAGTATATTAAGTAGATTGATATAATGTTCTATTATCGATTCAGTTTGATTTCTTTCTAAAGTTTCACTATTTTCAGGTATCTCTAAATTATGAAGTCGAAGTAGTATTCGTCCATCACGCCAAAATCTTAAAGTATATTCTGGCTTAATATCTTCAAAAACTACTTCAGCCATTTGACTGTTAAAAGTTTGCTCGTTAGGATTGTTTTCCAAGTCACCCTTATCAACAGCCATATAAGGTAGGGTAGGATAAAATGCTAAAAAATTTTCATTAGTCATAATTAATAGCTCAATTACTGACAAGCCTCACAATCAGGATCAAGCAGCGAGCACGCTTTCGGTGCAGCCGAACCGACTTCTAGTAAATTCGTTGCCATTTTCACATTGGGCTTTTTCTCAACGGCTGGCTCAGAAGCATCATTTAGCTTTTCGACGCCAGTTGCACCAATCGAACGCAGGTAGTAAGTGGTTTTTAAGCCACGTACCCAAGCCAGTTTGTATAAATTATCCAGCTTCGCGCCATTCGGTTCTGCCATATACAGATTCAATGATTGGCCTTGATCAATCCATTTTTGGCGGCGGCTGGCTGCTTCGACTAACCAACGGGCATCCATTTCAAAGGCGGTTGCATATTTGCGGCGTAAGTCCTCGGGCACACGGTCGAGTTTTTGCACTGAGCCATCGAAGTATTTCAGATCGTTGATCATTACTTCGTCCCACATCTCTAGTGCTTGCAAATCTTCCACTAAATAAGGGTTGATTACCGTGAATTCACCGGACAGATTCGATTTCACAAATAGGTTTTGATAAGTCGGTTCGATGGATTGAGAGACACCACAAATATTCGAAATCGTAGCAGTGGGGGCAATCGCCATGGTGTTCGAGTTGCGCATGCCTTGTTGCTTAATCAGATTGCGTAAAGCATCCCAATCTAAAGTTTGCGTGGTGTCGACATTGAAATAAGCACCGCGCTCTTCGCCCAGTAAACTTAAGGAGTCAATTGGCAGAATCCCTTTACTCCACAACGAACCGTTATAGCTTGGATATTTGCCACGCTCTGCGGCTAAGTTGCTGGAAGCACGAATCGCAAAATAGGACACAGCTTCCATGCTGCGATCCGCAAATTCCAAAGCTGCTTCCGAGGCATAAGCCAGATTCATTTTATACAGCGCGTCTTGGAAGCCCATGATGCCCATACCCACCGGGCGATGACGCAAATTCGATTTACGCGCTTGTGGAACGCTGTAATAGTTGTAGTCGATCACGTTATCGAGCATACGCATCGCGGTATTTACGGTGCGTTCAAGCTTTTCCATATCTAAGCCAGCAGCCGTGGTATGCGAGACCATATTGATCGAACCCAAATTACACACTGCAATTTCGCTGTCATTGGTATGCAGCGTGATTTCGGTACACAAATTCGAGCTATGTACTACACCCACATGCTGATTGGTATAGCGAATATTGCAAGGGTCTTTAAACGTAATCCAAGGATGACCGGTTTCAAACAGCATCCCCAACATCTTCCGCCAGAGCTGATTCGCAGGCAGTTTGCGGGAGAGCTTAAGCTCACCGCGTGCGGCTTTGGCTTCGTATTCTTCATAACGCTGTTCAAAGGCTTGACCGGTGAGATCATGCAAATCCGGTGCATCATCCGGCGAGAACAGCGTCCAGTCTTTATCTTCTGCGACCCGCTTCATGAATAGATCAGGAATCCAATTCGCGGTATTCATATCATGAGTACGCCGCCGCTCATCGCCGGTGTTTTTGCGTAACTCTAAGAAATCTTCAATGTCGATATGCCAGGTTTCGAGATAGGCACAGACCGCACCCTTGCGTTTGCCGCCATTATGGGCTAACGCAGCCGTAGTCATATACGATTCATCGCCTTCCACGATTAAATCGAGCACGAAAGGCACAGTCGGAATAGTTTCAACACTCCGTAATCGGCTGAACACGCAGCCCTTATGGGTAATCCAGTTTTGCTTAGTGATAGCTTTGCAGTTCACTAATTGAGCGATTTCTGCCACGGATGGAATGCGAATATCGTAGGCTTTAGTCGTTCCGGTGAAGTGAATTTGCGAACCATCAGAACGTGTATCTGTATGTGCATTGTCACGTTCACGGTATTGCCCGGCGGTTGGAACGCCTAAACGCAAGCACTGATAACGCAAACCTTCTGCTAAAGTACGTGAAGTACTGGTGAAATAGATTTCTTTGCCACGACTTACACCGCCATCGGTTTCGAGCAAGCCTTGAATCAGCGCTAAAGTTTGTGGGCGTGGTAAATGGGCGAATTGGCGTGCAATGCGCTTTTCACCTTTGGCATTATAAAGATCGTTATAAGTGAAGGGCAAAGTGGCAGCACCCGCACTGACAATGCGTCCTGTTGTGCCATCACGCACTACACCTTGACCACTTGCCCAACAGATTTGTAAATAAGTTTCGCTATGGCCGGTTTCCCAGCAATGAATGCCACGAGCTGCTAAATAATCGCGTACAAATTGCAAATGGCTATCGTTTTGCGGATTACCGGAAACACCCCATTCCATGCCATCTTTGCTCATGTGACCATCGCCGAGCAAAATGCCATAAAGACGAGCATCTTCTGCGCTGAAACCATCCACCACGCTGGTTTCAGTTGGAATCACTTGTGCTACATAATCGCCTGCTTGTAATTGACCTGCTTCGATCCAAGCTGCTGCGACCTTACCATTTTCCAACCACTTGCGCGTGCGAGCAACCGCTTGCTCCATCGGTATACCTTTAATCGCCCAGAGCGGATGCCCTGCGGTGACTTTGACTGGCTCAATGGCATGTTTCACCTCGAGTGCCACCATAGGATCATGCTGATTATAAGTCATTACTTGTTTGACTTCGCGGTAAGTACCACTAATGCCCAGCACTAAATCACCCGCTTTCACTTCGCGAATCGCTTTAGTGCCATCGGCGGTATGCAATAAGGCATCCGGTGCAAAGCATTGATTCACCGCGACCGCCGTATCATTCGCCACTTTCAAGAACGGGACAACACCTTGCGATTGCCCATTTGTGCCTTTGATATGCGAGCCCATCCCACGCACGCGGCTCCAATCATTACCTAAACCACCCGCGAATTTTGACAAGAGCGCATTATCTTTAATCGCGCCATAAATCCCATCCAGATCATCGGGAACAGTCGTCAAATAGCAGGAGGATAATTGCGGGCGCAGGGTGCCGGAATTGAACAAGGTGGGTGTGCTGCTCATGAAGTCGAAGCTGGAGAGTAAGTTATAGAACTCAATTGCACGTGTTTCACGGTCGACTTCATTAATGGCTAAACCCATGGCTACCCGCATAAAGAACACTTGCGGCAGTTCAAAACGTGTACCTTGATGATGCAAGAAATAACGGTCGTAGAGGGTTTGTAAGCCTAAATAACTGAATTGCAGGTCACGCTCAGGTTTGAGTGCAGCACCTAAAGCTTTCAGGTCATAACGGCCTAATTCATCCGCAAGCAGATTCACTTCAATGCCACGCTTGATGGCTTTGCTGAGCGCTTCGGTATACAAATCTTGCATTTCATGTTGCGTCGCTTCGGTGGTTTGGCCTTCTAAAAAGCTCAAAACTTCACGGCGCAAGCTATCCATCAGCATCCGTGCTGCCACTTGTGAATAGTTAGGGTGATGATCAATCAGTACGCGGGTACTAATAATCAGCGCGGTAGCGACTTCTTTCTCAGAAATACCATCATATAAATTGCGTAAAGCCCCTTGGGTGACTTGCGCTGCATCAACGCCGTCAAGTCCTTCGACTGATTCAGCGATGATTTTGTGTAAGCGTTCTTCGTCGAGTGGGCGCAACTCACCATTATCTAATTTAACTTTAATGGCTAAATCGGCCTTGGCTTTGCCTTTTTTATCCTTTTTAGCCCGTAACTTAGCGCGTTCTTCACGATAGAGCACATAACTACGTGCGACTTTATGTTCACCCGCACGCATGAGCGCTAATTCCACTTGATCTTGAATATCTTCAATATGAATCATGCCGCCATCAGGCATGCGGCGGAATAAACCCTCGATCACTTGTTCAGTGAGATTTTTTACCGTGTCATGAATCCGTGCGGAGCCAGAAGCAGAACTACCTTCCACCTCTAGAAAAGCTTTGGTTAAAGCGATATGAATTTTTGAGGCATTAAAGTCAGTGACTTCACCATTCCGGCGGATCACCTTGCACTTAGGAGTAGAAAATTGCGGTACTTTTATGTCTTCAAGGCTACCAGATTTTTGTACTTTTAAATTGGCTGAGTGCATAAATACCTCTACCCCATGCAGAGTTGGGGGCAAATTGTTTAAAAAATATCGTTGGGGGGTAGATTAAGTATAGCAGTCTAATAAAGGTCTATCTACTAGATGCTGTATTATGATTCTATAAGTATCTACTATATATTGTTAGCAAGCTGTGGATAAGCTAGCATAAATTGGCCGATAACTGTGCCAAAGCAAGGCTTGTTTGTGGATAAGTTTGTCGAAGTGGGGGCGCTGCTAACCGTGTTTTAGGCGAAAAAAAACCCCATCCAACAGGATGAGGTTTTGTTGATCATTACGAATGATTAACGAGCTTCGTCTGCCGCTTTTTTGCGCTCAGCCGCTTCTTTAATCACTTGATCAGCGACGTTCTTCGGACATGGAGCATAGTGTGAGAACTCCATCGAGAACTGACCACGACCCGAAGTCATGGTACGTAAGTCACCGATATAACCGAACATCTCGGACAAGGGAGCTTCTGCTTTGATCCGCGCGCCGATAGGAGCGGTATCTTGTGATTTGATCATCGCACGACGACGGTTCAAGTCACCGATAGTGTCACCGACATGTGCATCAGGAACGAATACGTCCACTTTCATGATGGGTTCGAGAATTTGCGGGCCAGCTTTTGCCATTGTTTGACGATAGCCACCTTTGGCCGCAATTTCGAAGGCAATCGCAGACGAGTCAACCGCGTGGAAACCACCGTCACGTAAGGTTACTTTTACGTCTTCGACTGGATAGCCAGCCAATACGCCTTTACCCATGCTATCACGGAAGCCTTTTTCAATCGCAGGCCAGAATTCGCGAGGTACGTTACCGCCAACCACCACCGATTGGAAGGTAAAGCCAGCACCCGCCTCGTTAGGTTCCATGGTGTAGTCGATTTTACCGTATTGACCAGAACCACCGGATTGCTTTTTATGGGTATAGCTATCTTCAACCACTTTAGTGATCGATTCACGATAAGCGACTTGAGGTTTACCCACATCCACTTCGATACCATGAGTACGACGTAAAATGTCAACTTTAATATCTAAGTGCAATTCACCCATCCCTTTCAGGATGGTTTCATTGGTTTCTTGGTCAGTCTCAACGCGGAAGGAAGGATCTTCCTGAACCATTTTGTTCAGTGCAACACCTAGCTTCTCAGCCGCAGCTTTGTTCTTCGGTGCAATGGCAATCGAGATAACTGGGTCAGGGAATACCATGGGTTCCAGCGTCGCAGGGTGATCTGGATCTGCTAAAGTGTGACCGGTTTGTACGTTTTTCAAACCGATCAAAGCAACGATGTCACCCGCTTGAGCACTATCAATCTCAGTACGGTCGTTCGCATGCATCTCTACCATCCGGCCTACACGCTCTGTTTTACCTGTAAAGGTATTTAGAACTGTATCGCCTTTCTTGATCGTACCGGAGTAGATACGCACGAAGTTCAAGGCACCGAAACGGTCATCCATGATTTTGAAGACTAAACTACGGAATGGACGTTTAGGGTCAACAATCGCTACTTCACCAGTAGGATTACCTTCGATATCCGTTTCAGGCTGTGGATTAACTTCCATTGGATTCGGCAGATAATCAACCACACCATCTAATACCAACTGCACGCCTTTGTTCTTGAAAGAAGAACCGGGGAAAGTTGGGAAGAAATCCATCGCGATTGTACCTTTACGGATACAAGCTTTGATAGTTTCTAAAGAGGGTTCTTCACCACCTAAGTACATTTCCATCGCTTCATCGTCTTGCTCAACCGCAGTTTCGATGAGTTTTTCACGCCATTCTTCAACTTTCTCGACCATGTCGGCTGGAACATCTTCGAGGGTATACTTCAATGGATCCCCAGAGTCGTCCCAAATCCACGCTTTGCGAGTCAATAAGTCAATCACACCCACGAAGGTATCTTCAAAGCCAATCGGCAGAGCCATGACTAAAGGCTTAGCACCTAAGACTTCTTCAACTTGTTTCACAACGCGATAGAAGTCAGCACCAATACGGTCTAACTTATTTACATAAATCAAACGGGCAACTTTAGAGTCGTTCGCATAGCGCCAGTTCGTTTCAGATTGGGGTTCGACGCCTCCAGAGCCGCAGAATACACCAACACCACCGTCCAGAACTTTTAAGGAACGATAAACTTCAATCGTGAAGTCAACGTGCCCGGGGGTGTCGATAACATTGAAGCGATGATCTTTCCAGAAGCAAGTGGTTGCTGCAGACTGAATCGTAATACCGCGTTCTGCTTCCTGCACCATGAAGTCCATCGTGGACTCCCCTTCGTGCACTTCACCGATTTTATGAATTTTACCGGTTAATTTCAGAATACGTTCTGTGGTAGTCGTTTTGCCCGCGTCAACGTGAGCGAAGATACCTATGTTCCGGTATTTGCTTAAGTCCGTCATTTGTTTAGTGTCTCATTTAAATACAATAACCTGCTGGTGCGCTACCCAACCTTTAAGTCTTGGGCTTTGATTCACCAACAGGAGTGTTCTGCCGATCTTATCTGCAACGCCTATGCTTCATGCAGGCTCACAAAGGTTGGCAATTTTAAGCGACTGCCCCTTGATTTGGAATACCTTTTATGCATTTTAATGCGGTGCAATACTATACACCATCCGTTGCGCTGATTTAAGAGGATATTGCTGAGTTTAGTATAAACCGTCTCACCAATGTGCGCGTGGATTAAAAGCTAACTCCTTAGCCATCTGCTCATATAGTTCTTTCGCCCGTGGCGTATCTGCAGTGGGTAAGGCTATTTCTAAGATCAAATACAAGTCGCCTGCGGGTTTACTCGGTAGACCCCGTTCCTTCAATCGCATTTTCCGTCCAGAGCGTGAATTGGCTGGAATTTTTACATCCGCATGACTGCCATCGGGCAAGGGTATCTTCACGGTTGCGCCCAAAGCGGCTTCCCACGGAGTGACAGGCAGATTCATCGTTAAGTCACTACCCTCCACTTTATACAAACGATGGGGATTGAACTCGACTTCTAACAATAAATCCCCCGCACCGCCTAAACTGTTTTGGCCTTGTCCATTCAAACGGATTTTTTGCCCCGATTTAATCCCTTTCGGAATATTCACGGTTAAAGTGCGATCACCGCTGGCACTGCGGAGGGAAATACTCCGTTTAGCACCTTGTAATGAATCCTCCAAGTCAATCTGGATTTTGGTTTGTTGGTCTTGGCCACGAGTATTTTGGCGAGTACCTGCGTTCTGTCCAAAACCTTGCTGGTTAAAGCCACCGCCGCCAAAGTTGCCACCCATATTGCCAAAGATTGACGAAAAAAAATCGCTGAAATCAGCTTGTCCTCCCTGTCCAGAGCGGAATTCAAAACCAGCTCCACCACTTGGACTCCAGCCCGGAGGTGGGCGAAACTCTTGACCTTGTTTCCAATTCGAGCCGAGTTGATCATAGGCTTCGCGTTTTTCAGTATCTTTTAGCACTTCATAGGCTTCGCCCACTTCTTTAAAGCGCTCTTCAGCATCCTTTTCTTTGCTCACATCCGGATGATATTTACGTGCCAATTTACGATAAGCAGCACGGATTTCATCGGCTGTTGCCGAGCGCTCCACGCCTAAGGTTTTATAGTAATCTTTGTATTCCACAGAAATCTCCTTGCCTGCAAATCTCAGGTTCTCTGGACGGCTAAGTATGGGCAAAAAAACACTTTACAAGAGCCTAAAAAGTACAAATTAAAAAAATTTGCTGTTTGTCAAGTTTTTTGTTTTTGCACTCTTGAACTCTGCAAAGGTTGACCCTATTCATTGCGATATAGGCGATACAGCCCAAGCTAATAAAATGGAGATATAACATGTACAGCACCTTATTTAACTTTTCAGATGATCTTTTTAACGAATTAGAGAACTTGCAGCGTCATTGGGTAGGGCGGAACATTCTATCAAATATTCGCCCCGTTGCGCGCGGTAGTTTCCCAGCAATTAATTTAGGTTCAACCCCCAACTCGGTGGAGGTGTATGCCTTTGTTCCGGGGGTAGATGCGAAAAGTTTGGATATTCAGATTGATAAGAATCTACTTACCCTACAAGGCGAACGTGTTTTAGAGCTACCGAAAGAAGACAGCAAATTGACCGTATACGCTCAAGAGCGCTTCTCCGGTAAGTTTAAGCGGGTCATTACTCTGCCTGATGATGTCGATGTCAGCAAGGTGAGCGCGACTTATAAAGAAGGTGTCTTGCACATCAGTATTCAACGTCGCGAAGAAGCTCAAGCTAAACGCATCGAAATCCAATAAGGCTTAAAGATTAAGGAGTAAACAATCATGACAGAATTAGCTAAGCAAACCACTGCAACTAAAACCACGGAGCTTGCAACCTTGCGTCCTTTAGTAACGATTATTGAAGAGGAAAGTGGTTTTACTCTAACTGCAGAATTGCCGGGTGTACCTAAGGAAAATGTAAAGGTACAAGTCGAAAATCATATCCTAACCTTAGAAGGTGAGATTCTCTTACAGATACCAGAGCAGATGGAGTCGACCCATGCGGAAGTCAGTACGGCTAAATACAAGCGTGCTTTTACGCTCAGTCGCGAATTGGATTCAAGCAAGATTGAAGCCAGTCAAAGCGATGGGGTTTTAACCCTGCACATTCCCAAGGCTGAACATGCACAGCCACGGAAGATTGAAGTGCAAGTAGGCTAAACTCGCCTTATAGTGAAGGTCTGGCTGCGGTCAGACCTTTTTCTTTTTAAAAAGGAGCCTTTCGTGACTTCAATTCCTTATTATCTAGGTGCACCGCTGTGGGCAGTGAATGAATGGAAAGGCGATTTTTATACTAAAAAGGCCAAACCCGCTGAATTTCTCCAGCAGTACGCGCAATTCTTCAATGCAGTGGAAGGCAATACCACTTTTTATGCGACGCCTTCCGAAGCGATGGTGGCACGTTGGTTAGCATCCACTCCAGAAACTTTCCGCTTTAGCTTTAAATTTCCGCGCGTCATCACTCATGAATATAAGCTGCAAGGCGTAACTGCCGAAACCAAAGCATTTCTAGAGCGGATGCAGCCTTTGGGGCAACGCTTAAATGGTTTTTTAATTCAACTCCCTGCTTCGTTTACGCCAGCGATGTTAGGGGCTTTAGATGAATTTATTCAAAGTTTACCACCTATTTATAAGTACGCGGTTGAGGTGCGTCATCCAGCCTTTTTCACCGATACGAGTATCCGCCAACATTATAATGAGTTGCTAAAAAGTCTACAGGTGGATCGAGTGATCTTTGACAGCCGCCCGGTACATTCTGCACCCGCGCTAGATAAAGCGACTAAAGAGGCTCAACACAAAAAGCCGCGCCTACCGGTGCAGTTAGATGCTACCGCGCAAGCACCTATGCTTAGATATATTGGGCATCCCGTCCTCGAAGAAAATCAAAAATTCCTAGAACCTTGGGTGGCACAAACGGCGCGTTGGCTGGAAGCGAGCATGAAGCCTTATATTTATCTGCATACACCGACTAATGTGCAAGTGCCGATGCTAGCACGGCAATTTCATGCGATGTTGCAGAAGAGAGTGGAGGGATTGGTGGATTTGCCGGTGTTTCCTTGTGATTCCCTCATATAAATAACACATAATTATGTGTTACACTGAGGGCTGTGTTAAGCAACCGCAGGAGTTTGAGGGATGTCTAATACCGTCAATTTTACCAGCTCGATTGACCGTGATTTATTGCGGCGCGCTAAGGTGATCGCTGCTAAAACAGATACCTCAGTGAATGCCTTATTTAATGCTGAATTACGCTACTTAGTTGAAACGTTTGAAGCGGCTGAACAAGCGAATAATCAAAATTTTCAGTTATTATTGGATTTTTCTTTGGGGCGTAGTGACAGTAGCAGTGTGTTAGCTGCTTTAAATTTAGAGCATGAAGAAGATTTATTCCTGTTGATGGCACAAGCGCATTTACCTATGCCGCGTTTGCCGGAAAAAATAACACAAGCGATGGTCAGCTCTTTAACCCAGCTAATGCAGGTTAGTCAACAGCCATGAGTCCGGCGGTTATTCTGATTGCTGATGCAGGCCCTTTAATCACACTGGCGTATGCGGATGCTTTAGATGCTTTATTCCTGCCACGCTGGACGGTGCAGATGGTCGATATGGTGTTACATGAACTCAGCCGTAGTCACACACCCACCAGCGAAAAAATAGCCGCTTGGGTGAGCAAGCAACAATTACCGATAGTGACAACGCAGGTTTTTCAACGCTACCAAGCGGCCTTGACTGCTGGCGAAACCCCACGTAAAGCCCATTTAGGTGAATGGGCGATTCAGGAGGTAATGACGGGTTTTGCTCAACAGTCTAAGCCTCCTCACAGTGTATTTCTGTTTGAAGATCATAAAATTGCTAAACTACAATTTACCCTGCCCGATACCTGCCAAAAAGTGAGCACGCGTGCTTTTTTATTATTTTTGCAGCAACAAGGTTTGATTGAATCTGCGCAAGCGCTTGAGCACAAAGCTCTGCAAGCGGGTCGAGCTTTTTCAAGCTTACGTTTTCCACCAGAATTTTCGGTGTGATTGATTGCAAAGAGGTGTTTTATGTCAGCGCAATCTAAAGCTCAATTAAGTGAAGCTGTTTATCTAGCACATGAAGCAACGGCTATGGAGAAGAGTGAATTTCTCAATGGTGAGGTATTTGCGATGGCGGGGGCGAGTCGCGTCCATAATCAATTGACTTCCAATCTAGTCGTCGCCTTGGGTTCTCAATTGTTGGATAAGCCCTGCTCGGTCTATGCCAGTGATATGAAAGTACATACCTTGAGTGAGTCAATCAGTAAGTATAGTTATCCTGATCTAGTTGCCACTTGCGGCAAAGAGCAGTTCGAGGATGAAAATACGACCGTTTTGCTCAATCCACTGCTGATTATTGAGCTGCTGTCAGATTCGACAGAGGCTTATGACCGTGGCTTGAAGTTTTTTCATTACCAACTGATTCCCTCATTACGTGAGTATTTATTGGTTGCACAGGCTTATTGCCGAGTAGAGCATTATTATCGGCAAGCTGATCAGCAGTGGGTGTATTCGGAATATCACCGTTTGGAAGATGTGGTGAGCTTACCTAGTTTGGGTTGTGAGCTGAAGCTGGCGGAGATTTATCGGCGGGTGTTGTAAGTGTCGGGTCGCAAAAAAATTTCGAGCAGTGGCTAGCCCCTGCACCCCTGCGTGAACGCCTCCAGCCTTCGCTCGCGCTACTCCGTAACGCGCCTGCCGTCGCCTACACGACCCCCGCTCAACGGCTCCGCCGCCCTTGAGCAGCATTAACCTAGAGCCAAGCGGAAACCGATGAGGTTGTCCCGATTAACAGGCGCGTTGAGGTACCGGTAGGCAGAACGCAAGAACTGGTCGCTAAAGAGCCAAGAACCACCACGCAACACGCGGTCAGTCCCAGAAGAAAGCCCCTCCGGGGCACTAGCAGGGCTAGTGCGGTAGTAATCTGAGCCATGCCAGTCTTGTACCCATTCCCACACATTTCCACTGGTATCATATAAGCCCCAAGCATTGGCTGCATACGAACCGACCGTCACGGTTTCGTCGGAATCTTTACATTCTTCTAAAAAACCACCATAACGCGCTTGAGCACAGCTAATCTTTTTGCCCCAAGGATAGGCCGACTCGCCCCCCGCCCGTGCCGCATATTCCCATTCCGCTTCCGTCGGTAAGCGATAGCGTTTGCCCGTTTGTTGGTTTAACCACGGGATATATTTTTGGGTAATGTCATTCCAACTGACATTAATCACGGGTCGCCGTCCGCGTCCCCAGCTTTCATCCTCCGCATGCGGGCAAGCCTTCGCACGTTCACAGGCATCCCATTCATCAAAAGTCACTTCGTATTTGCCGATTTGAAAGGCAGGTAGGCTGACGGTGTGGGGCGGTTTTTCATCCTCTTCACAACCACCTTCCACCTCATCGCGCCCTGCTACACAGCCCATCGTGAAGCTGCCCGCTGGAATGGACACCATCTCTGGCTCGATAGCTTGAAGGATAGCAGCAGATGCCGAAGGTTTGTTAATCAAGTCATCAACCCAATTATTGATTTGGGTTGTAGTCTGTTTGGGTTTGGCCTTCAGTTTAATTGTTAGTGTTTTAGCGGCCTTACCCAGTTCTACCCATTTATCCTCGGTTTCATAACCGGCTGCTTCGACACGCACTTGATATGGCCCACTTGGTAAATGCATACCATCTCGATATTTAGGCTCAATATTGCGAATACTGACCTTGGCATTTGCGGGTACCGTGTTAATGGTTAACGGGTAAGTTGCCAAGGCTGCTTGGCGTTTGGCGGTTTCACGTGCAATGGCTTTACGTTCAGCTTCCGCTTTAGCGGCTTTTCGCTTGGCCTCTTCGGCTGCTTGTGTTGCCTGCTTTTGTCGAATCGCTTCAGCTTCTAGTTCTTCAATACTCTGACCCAAGCTAGCCGTGCTGGCAAAGCATAAACTCAAGGCACAGCCGAGCAACACTAAAGATTTTAGGTAACTGGGTTTAGGAGCATAGTTTTGCATAAGTTTCCTTTGCGGGCACATTGCCTGCTTGAGCGGCTTTTTGATACCACGAGCAGCCGAGCTTTTTATCGGTGGCTACACCGCGTCCTTTATAATACGCAAAACCCAATAAGCGCCAAGCTTCCACATTACCTTCATTAGCTAAAACCTGTAGCTGCTCGACCGCGTTTTTCCAATCAGCCGCCTTTTCACTAACAAATTCAGCTTCTGCTTGTTGTAAACGCTCTGCAGGGGTGGGGCTTTTGGGAGCTGGCTCAATGGGTGCGGGTGCAGTTGTTGTAGTTTGCGCAGCTTTAGCCGGAGTCGGTTGATCAGCAGTAGTGGATGTAGATAGAGCTTCATTTGTTGTTATGTTTGCACTGCTAGCCGGAATAGGCTGTTCGGTGGGAGCGGGTTGTTCTGTTTTAGCAGTGATTAAGCTTTGCAAGTCAATGTAAATACCGACTGAGGCTACTAATACTACAGTGAATACTGGTAAAAATAGCCTTAAGCGAGCTATTGGCTTTAGCTGAGAGGGCTCCTTAGGTAAAGTGGTTATCGTTTAATGGCTCTAAAGGCTTAGCACAAAACCGATCAATAGACTTCACCAAACGCTGAAAAGCCGGATGGCTGGTTTTCCCATTCCAATCTTTTAAATTATCCGCTTGCAGTAAATTAAAGGGCATGGGGATAGCTACCGGCTCCAACTGAATCGGAATCAGCACATTTCTATCACTCGCCCGCGCCGCTTCAGCCTTGACCCATTTGCGAGTCACGGATACTTTCGACCAAACAACAATCACACAGCTTGCTTCTTCTAACGCAGCAGGAATCACCTCATGGAAATCATCCCCTGCGAGCAAACGAGTATCCCACCAAATCGAATAGCCCACATCCTCCAAGGCTTTGGCTAATGTCCCGACCCACTCTTGATCGTGGCGGCTGTAGCTAATAAAAATATCGCTCATGGGGCTGTGTAGGTCTGCAAGTATTTCTGATAATCGGCATGATAACCCGAATTAAAGGTTAGGCACAAAATTGAATCCTTGCGGGCTGGTGTTTGATAAATACCGTAAGGCTAAACAAAAGCCAGTGACCGTTGAAGCAATGAATGCAGCCATTGCGGAGCGATTTTCGTTGCACTCTTTTCAGCAAGCTACCAACTAAGCCACAGTGAAAAATCTAGAAAATTTCATTGCTTGACAAAAGCAGTTTTGTTATCCTCTCGCGCCTTATAGTGTTTGAATCGCAGTTTTGGAGAAATCACATGGCTCGTGTATGCCAAGTAACAGGTAAGCGGCCGATGTCCGGTCACAACGTTTCGCACGCCAATAATAAGACTAAACGTCGTTTTTTACCCAATTTACATACGCACCGTTTCTGGGTAGAAGCTGAAGAACGCTTTGTGACTCTGCGTGTTACTACTAAAGGTTTACGTACCGTCGATAAGAAAGGTATCGATGTGGTATTAGCAGAGCTGCGCGCGCGCGGCGAAAAAGTTTAGTTCTGGAGTAGAAAAACATGGCTAAGAAAGGCGGACGTGAAAAAATTAAGCTAGTTTCTACTGCAGAAACAGGTTTCTTTTACACCACAACCAAAAACAAACGTACCACTCCTGATAAATTGGAGTTTAAAAAGTACGATCCGGTTGTACGTAAGCACGTTATTTTTAAAGAAGCAAAAATCAAATAATTATCCTGTCTATCAGGTGTATTGTGATGATTCTTGCTTGAGAAAGCCCGCACTTGCGGGCTTTTTTGCATTATACTCAAAAGCCCGTATCGGGTAGGTAGAGCCTTTTAACGATATTATTAGTAAAGATAGACCATTCATAATAAATAATTATGGTCTTCCAAAATAAATTCCGGGATGAATGATGGAACCTTTGCTGTTATGGATTTTGGTGGGCGTGTTAGCGTTGCTCATCGTAGTTCCGTTTCTGATTGGCTTAATGCTATCTCCTTATCAACGTGCAACTCGTGTTGAATTAGTGAAAGCGCCCATTGATGCCACGTGGGGAGCTTTGAGTGATCTCTCGCGTCAAACTGAATGGCGGACTGACTTAAAAAGTGTGCAGCTCAAAGATGATGATGAGGGGATGCGCTGGGTCGAGCATCTCGCGCATGGTGGCAAAATCACCGCACGTAAACAAAAAGAAGTGCCTAATAAAGAAATTATCATCCAGCTCTCGAAAGGTTCGCAGGTAATTGGTACGCGTGAAGCTACTTTAAGCGCTGTTCCGGGTGGAACACGAATTACCTTTACACAAACTGCTGTGACCAAAAATCCATTGCAGCGTTTAAGTATGCATATGGGTTCAAAAGTCGATAAGCATTTGCAAGCCTATATCGAGCAGTTTAAGGCACGCTTCGCTCGTTAATTTGCCACGGCTTGGCACAACTTAGCTCGACGGCTGTTAATGATGCTTGTTCATTTGTTTGCGCGAGTTTAGCCGCTAAACTTGCGATATTTTTGCGCAGAATAGGGTGTTGATACTCAGGTGCTAATTCAGCTAAGGGTTGCAGGACAAAGCTGTAATTTAAAATATCGGGATGCGGTAGTTTATGGCTGGGCTTGATAAGATCAGCATACAGCAATAAATCGAGATCCAAAGTGCGAGCACTGAATTTCTGGTGGCTTTGTCTGCGGCCTTGTTGAGCTTCTAATTGTTTCAGCCAAGCCTTGAGTTCTGTGCTAGACAGGTCGGTATAGAAACTCACGACCGCATTTAAAAAGGCTTCACCTTCAAAACCAATCGCAGCACTCCGATAAATCGTCGAGCAACGCAAGTGACCAAAGGTTTGTTGCAGCGTGCTTAGACAAGTACAAAGATTGGTTTCAGGCTCAATATTACTGCCTAAACTCACATAAACCTGCGGCATTAGCGCTGCCCACGTTCGATTTGTACCCCAACTTCTGCCGAGCCTTTGACCGCGAAAGGCTTACCGACAGTGACACGAATCCAAGGAACCTGCATTTCACTCATCAAGGTTTGAGCAATGGTTTCGGCCAGCCGCTCAACTAAATCGTAGTGATCTGCCTCCACTAATTGCACCACGCGCTGTGCAGCGGTTTTGTAATTCAAGGTATCCTCAATCTTATCACTCGCTGCTGGAATACGGTTATCCCAAGCCATTTCTATATCAACTCGTATTTGCTGCTGAATGCTTTTTTCCCAAGGGTAAATACCAATGTGGGCTCTGATGCGTAGATCGCGGATGTAAACGATGTCCATAATAAGTTTTGCCTTGCTGCTGAACGGGAGGCTTATTGTAAACGAGGTGAGTAAAAAGCCTAGTACAGAGTTGACATGCATTATAGTGCTCAGTATTATAATCAGTATTAAGATTAATTTTCTAAGCGTGAGCACACATCAGGAGGAGATGTATGAATTCACAACCCGTTCTCATTGCCGGTGGCGGCATTGGTGGCCTCGCAACCGCTTTAGGCTTAGCTCGCAAAGGTGCACGCTCAATCGTGTTAGAGCGTGCTGCTGAACTCGGTGAAATTGGCGCTGGTATCCAAATCGGCCCGAATGCTTTCCATTGTTTTGACTATTTAGGGGTGGGTGATGAAGCCCGCTCGAAAGCGGTGTATATCGACAGTCTGCGCTTGATGGATGCAGTTAAAGGTGAACAGATTGCGGCGATTCCTTTAGATGCGCCTTTCCGTGAACGGTTTAAAAATCCTTATGCGGTGGTGCATCGAGCTGATTTGCATGGTGTTTTACTGGAGGCGTGCCGTGCTAATGATTTAATTGAATTACGTACTTCACATGCTGTGGAGCGCTATGAGCAAGATGGGCAAACAGTACGAGTGTATTGCAAAGAACAAGGCATACTCGAAGGCCAAGCCCTGATTGGTGCGGATGGCTTACGCTCTAATATTCGCCAGCAATTAGTCGGCGATGGCGAGCCACGCGTTTCAGGGCACACGACTTATCGTTCAGTCATTCCCACCGAACAAATGCCCGAGGATTTACGTTGGAATGCGGCCACGCTGTGGGCTGGCCCCAAATGCCATATCGTGCATTATCCACTCAAAGGTTGGAAAGTTTTCAACCTCGTCGTGACTTATCACAATGATGTGAAAGAGGCCGTTGCGGGTAAAGCGGTGAGTAAAGAGGAAGTGCGCCAAGGTTTTGAACACATCCATCCACGCGCGCAACAGATTATTGAGCATGGCGAAAATTGGAAGCTGTGGGTACTTTGTGACCGGGATCCAATTATGAATTGGGTGGATGGACGAGTGGCTTTGTTGGGTGATGCAGCGCATCCGATGCTGCAATATTTTGCTCAAGGGGCTTGTATGGCGATGGAAGACGCAGTCTGCTTGAGCCATATGTTTGAAGTGAATGGTGCAAATGTTGAGCAGGCTTTGCAGCAATATCTGGATCAGCGCCTGGCACGCACTGCCCGTGTGCAACTTAGCTCGCGCTTGATTGGCGAATATATTTACCACCCTGATGGAGCTAAGGCAGCGGTACGCAATAGCGTTATGTCCAAACGGACTCCAGAAGAGTATTACAATAGTTTAGCGTGGCTATATGGCGGCACGGGCTTAGAGGCTTGAGGAGGAGTTAGTATGTCATTAACTGAAAAACCAGTTGAAACGCCGGAGCGTTTAGCTTTCTACGCGAAAATTGATGCGCAAGGTTTTACGCCGTTGTGGGCAGTGCTCTCGGATATTATTACGCCAGAGCCGAAAAGTACTTGTGTGCCCAATTTATGGAAATTCGAGTTGGCTAAGCAATGGCTCTTAGAAGCTGGTAGCCTAATTACTGCTAAAGAAGCTGAACGCCGTGTATTAATTTTGGAAAATCCCGGCTTACGTGGACAGTCAAAAATCACGACCTCTTTATATGCTGGTTTACAATTAGTCATGCCCGGCGAGGTTGCACCAGCGCATCGCCACAGCCAATCGGCTTTGCGTTTTGTGATGGATGGAGCGGGTGCGCATACCAGTGTAAATGGCGAACGTACCTTGATGGAGTTTGGGGATTTCGTAATTACGCCGCCTCAAGCTTGGCATGATCATGGTAACCAAACTCAAGAGCCAATGATTTGGTTAGATGGCTTGGATATTCCCATGGTGTCGTTCTTTGATGCTTCGTTTGCGGAAGGTTTGGGGGCAGATGAGCAGGAAATCACTCGTGAGACTGGCGATAGCCTAGCCCGTTATGGCGCGAATATGCTGCCAGTGGATTTTAAACAAGACCGTTTAGCTTCGCCGATTTTCAATTATCCGTATGCACGTTCGCGGGAAGCTCTATATCACATGCAGCGCCAGCAAGAGTGGGATCCATGCCATGGTTTGAAGATGCGCTATATCAATCCCGTTGATGGTGGTTTTGCCATGCCAACGATTGCGCCCTTCTTACAAGTTTTGCCAGAAGGGTTTAAGACAGCACCTTATCGCAGTACAGATGCGACTGTATTTGTGGTGACAGAAGGCACTGGACGCAGCATGATTGATGGGCAAGTTTTCGAGTGGGGGCCGAAAGATATTTTTATCGCACCAAGCTGGAAATGGATTACCCACGAAGCGAAGGGCGAAGCAGTATTATTTAGTTACTCAGATCGTGTAGCGCAACAGAAATTAGGCTTGTGGCGTGAACAGCGCGGTCTTGCTTGAATTAATAAAACGAGGACGGAGAAATTTTCATGACCAATTACGTAATTAATCCACCTGCGGTGGCTTCAGTCGCAGTGGCTGGCTCAGAGGCACGTTTTCCGGTGCGGCGGATCTTCTGTGTAGGCCGCAATTATGCAGCACACGCCCGCGAAATGGGACGAGATCCTGATCGTGAGCCACCCTTTTTCTTCACAAAACCTGCGGATGCGGTGGTCGATGATCAGCAAACAGTCGCCTATCCACCGGAAACCAATAACTTCCATTATGAAGCGGAGTTAGTGTTAGCCATTGGCAAAGGTGGCGTGAATATTCCAGAAGAACAAGCGCGGGATCACATTTGGGGTTATGCAATTGGCAATGATCTAACTCGGCGCGATCTGCAATTAGTTGCGCGTGAGCAAGGCCGCCCTTGGGACTGGGGTAAAGCCTTTGATCGTTCTGCTGTTTGTGGGCCGATTCACCCCGTGAGTGCAGTTGGGCATATAGATCAGGGTTCAATTCGCTTGAGCGTGAATGGAGCTGTGAAGCAAGATGCCGATTTAACCGAGTTAATTTGGTCAGTGCCAGAAATTGTTGCAATTCTTTCGCGCACGATGGAAATTAAAGCGGGTGATTTGGTATATACTGGCACTCCAGCGGGCGTTGGCCCTCTAGTTCCGGGTGATGTCTGTGTGATTGAAATTGCGGGGCTAGGTTCGATTACTACTACTATCGGCGAGCGAGCAGTTGCATGAGTGAGCAAAAACCGCTATTGCACAACTATTTCCGTAGTTCTACTTCGATTCGGTTGCGGGCAGCGCTGAATTACAAAGGCTTTGATTACGACTATGTAGCGCATAATCTGCGGACTAATGAAAACTTCAAGCCTGAGTATTTGGCCAAGAATCCAGCCGGTTTAGTGCCGGCTTTGGAGTTGGTAGATGGCACGGTGCTGACTCAATCCTTAGCGATTATTGAGTGGCTCGAAGAAACACATCCAAACCCGCCGTTATTGCCGCTTGATCCAGTAGGGCGGGCGCAAGTACGGGCGATGGCTTACATGATTGCTTGTGAAATTCATCCGCTGAATAATTTGCGCGTACTTGATCAAGTGCGCTCTTATGGGCAGGATGAAGAGGGTGTTACTGCTTGGTTCCACAAATGGGTACATACGACTTTCACACCGCTTGAGCAGATGCTGGCAACCAGCCCGAATACTGGCAAATACTGCTATGGGGATACACCCACGATGGCAGATGTCTGTCTATTTGCACAGATGTTTAATAATCAGCGTTTCAAAGTTGATACCTCAGCTTATCCAACACTTGAACGGATTTTTGCTGCTTTAAATCAGCTTGAGTCTTTCCAACAAGCTGCCCCTGCTAAGCAGCCTGATGCAGTGGCCTAATATGACGAGTAGTTTTGCAGGCTTACCCGGTCATCTTCTTCGCCGCTGTCATCAAATTGCGGTAGCGATCTTTTTAGATGAGTGCAGTATTTACGATCTGACTCCACTGCAATTCGCAGTCTTGATTGTATTGTCTGAACAGGGGCCGCAAGACCAAGTAAGTTTAGGCGGGGAAATCGCTTTAGATCGCACAACCATTACGGTGGTGGTGCGTAATCTAGAGGAGCGTGGCTTAATTGTGCGTGATAAATCAGGGCGTGATCAACGCTCAAAAATTGTCAGTATTACCGCTCAAGGCCAAGCTGTACTAGGTGTGGTTTTGCCTGTAGTTCAGCACGCGCAAACACGCATTATGGCTCCACTTACTGCTGAAGAAGGTGCACAACTTTTAAAGCTGTTAGAGAAATTAGCAGAAGGCAATAATGAGTTGAGTCGAGCGCCAGTACGCAAACGTAAAGCGCGTCCCCAATAAGCTTGTAAGTGTAAGTAAGTGCAGGTGGCTTTTTGTAAGCCACCTGTCTATTGATGATTAGACCTGCTGCTCTTCAGCCCGCTTACTGACTAAAGAAGCTACAATCACCCCAACCGATACCAAGAGAATTAATAGGGTGGAAAGTGCATTGATTTCCGGATTCAAGCCTAAGCGTACTTGGCTATAAATCTTCATTGGTAACGTAGTCGAACCGGGGCCAGAGGTGAAGGAGGCAATGACTAAATCGTCCAGTGATAAGGTAAAAGCCAGCAACCAACCTGCAATAATCGCTGGCAGAATGATGGGTAAAGTCACTTGGAAGAAAGCAGAAAGTTTAGTACAGCCTAAATCTAAGGCAGCTTCCTCTAAGGATTTATCAAAGCTCACCAAGCGTGAAGAGACAACGACGGTTACGAAGCACATCGTCAAAGTGGTATGTGCCAACGTAATTGTCCAATAACCCCGATCTAAGCCAATCGCTACGAATAATAAGAGTAGGGCTAAGCCAGTAATAACCTCAGGCATGACCAGTGGCGAATAAACCATCCCTGAGAATAATAAACGCCCACGAAAGCGCCCGACGCGTGTTAAAACAATAGCAGCCATCGTGCCCAGAATCGTTGCTAAGGTCGCACTTACTACGGCAACTTTGAGCGTGACCCAAGCTGCAGTCATGAACATCTCATTCTGAAATAAGCTCACATACCACTTGGTTGAAAAACCACCCCAAACCGTTACCAATTTTGAAGCATTAAAGCTAAACAAAATCAGCAGCAGAATCGGTAGGTAGAGGAAGGAAAAAGCAATAATCAGGCTAGTTAAATTAAACCAGCTAAAACGACTTACATTCATGCTTCAGCCTCCCGTTGACGTTCTTGCATCCGTTGGAAAATAACAATCGGCACGACTAATGACAATAATAAGACTACCGCAACCGCAGAAGCCACTGGCCAGTCACGATTACCAAAGAACTCACTCCAAAGGGTTTTACCGATCATAATCGTGTCTGAGCCACCCAATAAATCGGGGATTACAAACTCACCCATTGCCGGAATAAATACTAAGAAACAGCCTGCCACCACACCCGGTAAGGACAAAGGAAAAGTCACTTTCCAGAATGCTTGAATCGGTGAGCAACCTAAGTCGAGTGCAGCTTCAATTAAAGTCTGATCAAGCTTTTCTAAAGTGGCATACAGCGGTAGCACTAAGAAAGGTAGGTAGGAGTAAACAATTCCGATATAGACCGCTGTAGGGGTATTAATAATCGCGAGTGGCTGATCAATTAACCCTAAGCTCATCAAGCCCATATTGAGCAAACCTTCAGGTTTAAGAATTCCAATCCATGCATACACCCGAATTAAGAAACTAGTCCAGAAGGGCAGAATGACTAGCATGAGTAAGACCGTCCGCCAGCGTTGTGGGGCTTTTGCTAAACCATAGGCCATGGGATAGCCAATCAGCAAGGTCAATAGCGTAGAAATAAAGGCAATTTTTAAACTATTCAGGTAAGACAAAAAATAGATTTTGTCATCCAATAACCAAGCAAAGCTTTCAAGGTCGAGTTGGCTGATAAAGCTAGTAATCCCCGACCAGCCCTCCGATAAATTTAGTGTCGGAACATAGGGAGGCAAGGCATTAGCGGTATCAGATAGCGAAATTTTAACAACGATGGCAAAGGGTAGGAGGAAGAAAATCAGCAACCACAAGAAAGGGATTGCTATTAATAAAAACCGTCCCCAATCAAATTGGCGTTGCATAGCATCCTCCTTAGCGTTTGAGAGGCACTGCAGCGGTTAATGACCAAGATAACCACACGGTATCTTCCCAAGTAATCGGGCGATTACGCACACGACGTAGATTAGCCATTTCCGATTTTAAAGTACTACCATCGGGTAGGCGCACATGATAGGTGGAGGTATCGCCTGAATAAGCAATGTCCCACACGATACCTTGAATCCTATTCACATCACCTTGCGGTTGGTCTTTGCTGACAATCACTTTTTCGGGACGAATCGCTAGCCACACCGTTGAGCCAGTTTCTAGTGGTGTCTCGCTGACCAAGCTGAATTGATTACCTTGTTTATCCTTTAATTGATATTCCTGACCATGGTAGCTTTCAACGGTGCATTCAATGAAGTTCACATTACCGATGAAGTCAGCCACATAGCGCGAGTTCGGAGCTTCGTAAATATCTGCAGGTGTATCTAATTGCATGACTACGCCTTTGTCCATCACTGCAATCCGGCTAGCCATGGTCATGGCTTCTTCTTGATCGTGGGTAACGATGATGAAGGTCATCCCCAATTTTTCCTGCAGGGTCATGAGTTCGAATTGGGTTTTTTCGCGCAGTTTTTTATCTAAAGCCCCTAATGGTTCATCAAGTAATAAGAGTTTAGGGCGCTTGGCTAAAGAGCGGGCTAAGGCGACCCGTTGACGTTGACCGCCGGATAGTTGATGCGGCTTACGCTGGGCAAAGGGCTCAAGCTGGACTAAGGCGAGCATTTCTTTGACTCGCTCATTAATCGCCTCAGCGCTTTGGCCTTCTTGTTTTAGGCCGAAACCAATATTCTTTTCCACGGTCATATGCGGGAAGAGTGCATACGATTGAAACATCATATTGATGGGGCGTTTATTGGGTGGTACATGGCTAATATCTTCGCCACCAATTAAAATACGCCCACTGGTAGGGGTTTCAAATCCGGCTAATAAGCGCAACATAGTGGTTTTACCACAGCCTGAAGGACCAAGCAGAGCGAAGAATTCACGCTCGTAGATGTCGAGGTTTAAATTATCCAAAGCTGTGTAATCGCCAAAGCGTTTCGTGACGTTTTCAAAACGAATGAGTGGTTTTTGAGTGGTATCCAACCACGGCGCAAAGATTTTGCGCTGTTCCGGTGCATCTGCCATCTGTGGTACTCCTTCCGACACCCAACAGTAATGAGATTTGCTGACTAGCAGTTTGAAACACCGGCTCTAAGCACTTTGAAACCGGTGCAAGTTAAGAGAAAACTAACGCAACCTTACTGACCACTCTTCACAGTAGTCCAAGTACGATTGACTAAACGTTGCGTTTTGCTATCAAAAGGCAGCATGGTAAAGAGATTTTTCAGCACATCTTCAGTAGGATAAATCGCTGGATTACTGGTGATCTCTTTCTTGATGAACTCTTGAGAGGCTTTATTGCCGTTTGCATAAGAGACTGCATCCGAAATGCGAGCCATGTTCTTTGGCTCCATTAAGAAGTTAATGAACTCATGAGCTTCAGCGACATTCTTGGCATCTTTAGGGATAGCCATTTGGTCAAACCACATTAAGCTACCTTCTTTAGGCACACTGTATTTTACAGTGATGCCGTTTTTCGCTTCTGCTGCGCGCGATTCTGCTTGAAAAATATCGCCAGAATAGCCAATCGCTACGCAAATATCGCCATTGGCGAGGGCAGTAATGTATTCAGAAGAGTGGAATTTTTTAATGTAAGGACGCACTTTCAGCAGTAGTTCTTCAACTTTTTTCAAATTGTCAGCACTTAAGTCTTTAGGTTCTAAACCTAAATATTTCATAGCAGGTGGAATAATTTCAGAGGGTGAGTCTAAAACATAAATACCGCACTCGGCGAGCTTGCTAGCCACTTCGGGTTTGAACACCATATCCCAAGAATCAACTGGTGCATCGGGTAACAGCTTTTTCACCTTCTCTTCAGAATAGCCGATGCCTATAGTGCCCCAAAGATAGTTAACTGAGTATTCATTACCCGGATCATACGCAGCGATACGCTCGTTGATCATATCCCAGCTATTACTCAGATTAGGGATTTTGGATTTGTCTAATTTTTGGAAGACACCCGCTTCAATTTGGCGGCCAAGGAAGTTAGCACTAGGTACGACTAGATCATAACCTGAAGCACCTGCCAATAGTTTGGTCTCTAGCAGTTCATTAGTATCAAATACATCATAGTTGACTTTAATGCCAGTTTTCTCGGTAAATTCCTTGAGTACATCGTTATCAACATAGTCAGACCAGTTGTAGACATTCAAGCTACGATCTGCAGCGCTGGCTGCGGTAGTACTAAGAGCTAAGGTCGTAGCGACCATGACTGACATTGCCAACTTTTTGAAATGAGCCAATGTTTCCTTCATCTGAAATTTTCCCCTTAGATTTAAACTAATTCCTCAAAAGACTGCTTCATTATAGGGATTAAGCCTAATTTTGATGAACACTTTTTTCACTTATGTGAATGTGATCACAATATGGCTTTTGTACCCTAGTAGGTCAAGTCATTTGACCTCATTATGACTGTTTATTCCTAAAAAAATTCCTAAGATCACCAATAGCTTAGATAGTCTAACTTCTCTGCTAGGAGTTGCTGCTCTGCAGCATGTCTAGTTGTACTTATTTAACAAGCTAGAGTTGACTTTTTAACAACGACCTCGGAAAATGTGATCACATAATCTCAATAACCGACTAGAAACTAGTCCGAAGCGTGCAATCATGAGCGATCAAAACACTCATATCTCTCTCCAATCAGACTCTCAAGACGATTTAAAAGACCTCATTCGCCGTTATCAAATCGATGAAGTTGAATGTGTTGTGGCCGATATTCACGGTGTTGCCCGTGGCAAAGTCATGCCAGCCTCACGTTTTGGCGAATTACAGCCAGCCTTTTTGCCGTTTAGTATTTTCTTCCAAACCATTACAGGTAAGTATTTCGAGTTTGATTCCGAAGAGTACACCACCGAAATTGATCTACGTTTAGTTCCTGATTTATCGACCGTACGGGCTTTACCTTGGGCGCGTCATCCTAGTTTGATGGTGATTCATGATCTCTACTATCAAAATGGTATGCCGGTTCCTTGTGCACCACGGAATGTGTTACGCCGTGTCATCAATAAATATGCGGATAAAGGCTGGAAAGCCATTGTTGCGCCCGAATTAGAGTTTTATCTCACCGAACGCAATATTGACCCCGATATTCCTCTTAAACCACCGGTGGGACGCTCAGGTCGTCAAAGTGTTGGCCGCCAAGCCTTTTCAATGATGGCTTTGGATGAGTACGAACCGATTATTGAAGATATTTATAAGTTTGCCAGTGCCCAAGGTTTGGAAATCAATACGATTATCCAAGAGGGCGGCCCTGCACAACTTGAAATTAACCTCATGCACGGTGATCCGTTGTTATTGGCAGATCATGTCTTCATCTTCAAACGCTTAATTCGCGAAGCGGCTATGCGCCACAACTGCTATGCCACCTTTATGGCTAAGCCGATGGAGTTGCAACCCGGTAGTGCCATGCACATTCATCAAAGTGTTGTCGATGCCAAAACTGGCAAAAACATTTTCTCTGATGCAAAAGGTGAGCCAACCCCATTGTTCTACAATTTCATTGCAGGTCAACAGACGTATTTAGAAGCCGCTACCTGCATTATGGCTCCTTATGTCAATTCATTCCGCCGCTTAATGCCGGGCTATTCGGCACCGATTAATTTGGAATGGTCCGTAGACAATCGCTCAGCGGGTTTGCGTGTTCCACGTAGTCCGCCAGAAGCGCGTCGAGTAGAGAATCGGATTGCAGGGATGGACACCAATCCTTATCTAGCCATTGCGGCAAGCCTAGCGACTGGCTATTTAGGCATGGCTCATCGTTTGGAACCGAGTACTGAGTTCTTAGGTAATGCTCAGCAGGATACCAAATACGGTTTACCCCGTGGTTTGCAGGAAGCGATGGTTGCCTTTGATGATTGTGAAGAATTACAGGATTTATTAGGTCATCAATTCTCGGATATTTATAAAGCACTCAAAGCCTGTGAATTTGAAGAGTATATGCAAGTTGTCAGCCCTTGGGAGCGTGAGCACTTGTTACTGACCGTTTAAGGAAGGAATGACGATGACAAATTATCAAGCACAAGATGCAGCTCATCATATTCACCCATTCACTGATACTGCGCATTTGAATCAAAAAGGGGCGCGGATCATTACACGCGCGGAAGGCGTTTATATTTATGACAGCAAAGGCAATCGCATTCTTGATGGCATGGCAGGCTTATGGTGTGTCGGGGTCGGCTATGGGCGGGAAGAAATCGTCCAAGCCGTCGCTACACAAATGCGTGAACTCCCGTACTACAACACCTTTTTCCAAACCAGCCACCCGCCCGTTATAGAGCTGGCAGCACGGTTGACGAGTTTGGCACCCGAGCAAATGAATCATGTGTTTTTCACCGGTTCTGGCTCCGATGCGAATGATACGATTTTGCGGATGGTGCGGCATTTCTGGGCGGCACAAGGTCAGAAAGAACGTAGTGTGATTATCTCGCGTAAAAATGCTTATCATGGCTCAACCGTAGCGGGTGCAAGCTTAGGTGGTTTTAGTGTGGTGCACGAGCAGGGCGGTTTGCCGATTCCGGGCATTGTGCACATTAACCAACCTTACTGGTATGGCGAAGGTGGTGATCTTGACCCGAATGAATTTGGTCTGCACCGCGCTCGTGAATTAGAAGCGAAGATTTTAGAAGTGGGTGCCGATAAAGTCGCTGCTTTCATTGGTGAGCCGATTCAGGGTGCTGGTGGTGTTGTTATTCCTCCGGCTAGCTATTGGCCAGAGGTTGAGCGTATTTGTCGCAAATATGACATTCTTTTGATTGCAGATGAAGTGATTACTGGCTTTGGACGCACAGGCGAATGGTTTGGCTCAGAGTATTTCGGGATCAAGCCGGATTTAATGACGATTGCCAAAGGCCTAACCGCTGGCTACTTGCCGATGGGTGGGGTGTTGGTGAGTGATCGTGTATTCGACGTGGTGGCGAATCATGGTGAGTTCTATCATGGTTATACCTACTCAGGACACCCTGCTGCTTGTGCAGCGGCTTTAGCAACGTTGAATATTTTAGAGCGGGAGAATTTGCCGGGGAGGGTTAAATCTGCAATTGGCCCGTATATGCAAGAACGCTGGTTAAAATTAGCCGAGCATCCACTCATTGGTGAGGCACGTATGGTCGGTTTAGTTGGTGGGATTGAGCTGACACCTAATAAAGCGAAGCGTGCGCCTTTCAAGGTTGAGAAAGGTACGGTTGGTTTAATGTGCCGCGAAAACAGCTTTAATAATGGTTTAGTCATGCGCCACGTGGGTGACACCATGATTATCTCGCCGCCACTGATAATTAGTGAATCTGAGGTCGATGAGCTGATTGAAAAAGCGACACGCACTTTAGATCAAACTTATCAGCAAGCTAAGGATCAAGGTCTCTTAAGTTAATGTCTGCTAGTGTCCTTTATGCAAACGATCAGCCGGGGCAACACCCGGCTTCTTGGTACGCCGCAAGTGCTAATTCATTCCCTGCATTTCCTTCGCTAGCGGGCAAAGCGACTACTGATGTTTGTATTGTGGGGGGAGGTTACACGGGTTTATCTGCTGCCTTGCATCTAGCTGAAGCGGGCTATCGAGTCGTGCTCTTAGAAGCACATCGAGTCGGTTGGGGCGCTTCAGGACGCAATGGCGGGCAGGTCGGTACGGGATTAAATAAAGACCAAGCTGAACTGGAGTCGATGTTGGGTAAAATCCAAGCCCGAGCACTCTGGGATTTGTCTTTAGAAGCGGTGCAACTATGTAAAGATTTAATTCATAAGCACAAAATTCAATGTGATCTGCAAGCTGGTATTATTCATGCGGATCATCGCCAACGCTTCGTCAAAGGAAGCCGCGAGTTTGCAGAAAAACTTCAGCGTGATTATGCCTATCAGGCGATTCGTTTCTTAGATCAAGCTGCGCTTCAACAGGAGTTGCATTCACCAATCTATTACGGGGGCGTACTGAATTTAGGTGCTGCGCATTTACATCCCCTCAATTATGCTTTGGGCTTAGCACAAGCCGCGCAACAAGCCGGTGCGACTATCTATGAGCGCTCGCCCGTTCTAAGTTATCGTGCTGGAAGTCAGGTTGAAGTCAGTACCGCATGCGGGAAAGTGACAGCTAGCTATCTGATTTTGGCTTGCAATGGTTATTTAGATAACTTAGAACCTAAAGTTGCGGCACGTGTCATGCCAATTAATAATTATATTGTCGCTACCGAGCCTTTAAGCTTGGCTCAAGTCCAAGAGTTAATCCCTAACCGTTATGCAGTGGCTGATTCAGCTTTTGTAGTGAATTATTTCCGCTTGAGTGCTGATAATCGTTTGTTGTTTGGTGGCGGTGAGAGTTATAGCTTCAAGTTTCCGCAAGATATTCCAGCTTTAGTTCGTCCAAGAATGCTCAGTGTTTTCCCTCAGTTAGCAGATGCCCAAATTGATTATGCTTGGGGAGGGACTTTGGCAGTGACAGCCAATCGTTTGCCTTATTTTACACGCTTACAGCCGAATGTTTTTTCAGTGAGTGGTTATTCGGGGCATGGGGTGGCTTTGGCGACTTTGGCTGGTAAGTTACTGTCTGAAGTCGTTTCAGGTACGGCTGAGCGTTTTGATGTCATGACAAGATTACCAAATTGGCCTTTTCCGGGGGGCACTTTATTCCGTTGGCCCTTACTGGTGACAGCAATGTTATATTATTCACTTAGAGACAAACTATAACTCTAAGGAGTTAAACTCATGTCAACCTTATGGTCACAAGACCTCTTCATTAAAGCTTGGGAATATGCCTCCCTCGCCCATCAGGGTCAAACCTATTCTACCCCTGTTGCAGAAATACGCTTAGATTACTTGACGCATATCGGTGCAGTCGCGATGGAACTAATGCATGGTTTAGCGTTAGATCAGCAGAGTTTGGACTTTGATTATGCGCTGCAATGTGCCTTACTGCATGATGTATTGGAAGATACACCTCGGACTTATCCTGAACTGGCTGCTAAGTTTGGCAGCAAGATTGCCGATGGGGTTGCTGCCTTAAGTAAAAATCCTGATTTGCCCCGTACTGTGCAGATGTTGGACTCGCTCAAACGCATTCAGCAGCAACCTAAAGAAGTATGGGCGGTGAAATTAGCAGATCGTATCAATAATTTATCAGCTCCCCCCGCACATTGGACAGTTGAACGCAAATTAGCGTATCGAGCTGAAGCACAAGTTATTTATGATCATTTGCATCCTGCACATACCTTATTAGCTGCCCGCTTACGGCAAAAAATTACAGAGTATGCTCAGTACTTACAATCATACTAAAAAGTCCATAGTAGGTATCTGTTTTGCTTAGAATATCTAAAAATCTGCTTAAGTCTACTTAGGTCTCAGATTATTGTGCATAGCAACAAAATAGGAAATAGAGTAGGCTATAGTTAGTGCTGTGAATATCTTTTTTAGAGATTTTCATATCGGAATATATCACTTTTTTCGCTTTAAAAGATCGCGGATACTACACCGCATTAAGAAGTTTTGAAGGATTAGCATGATGCTGTTCAATCGACAACAGACACAATTAAAAACCTTACCGCACCTCGATTGGTTAGAAGCAGAGGCAATTCATATTATGCGTGAGGTCGCTGGGCAATGTTCTAACCCTGTTCTGTTGTTCTCGGGTGGTAAAGATTCAATTTGTATGTTGCGGATTGCTGAGAAAGCGTTTCGTCCGGGGCGTTTTCCTTTCCCGTTAATGCATATTGACACGGGTCACAACTATAAAGAAGTGACAGATTTTCGTGACAAACGTGCGGCTGAATTAGGCGAGCGTTTAATTGTGCGTTCGGTTGAGGATTCCATGAAGCGTGGCACGGTGGTGCTCAAACATGCAAACGAATCCCGCAATAAGCATCAATCCGTGACTTTATTAGAGGCGATTGAAGAATTCGGTTTTGATGCTTGTATCGGCGGTGCACGGCGTGATGAAGAAAAAGCGCGTGCTAAAGAGCGTATCATGAGCTTCCGTGATGAGTTCGGTCAGTGGGATCCGAAAAACCAGCGTCCTGAGTTATGGGACTTATACAATGCACGCGCTCACAAAGGTGAAAATATTCGTGCTTTCCCGATTTCTAACTGGACTGAATTAGATGTATGGCAATACATCCAGCGCGAAGGTTTAGAATTACCCAGTATTTATTTTGCACATCAACGCCCTATCGTGCGTCGCCAAGGTTCGATTGTGCCTGTGACTGAGTTAACTCCAGCGAAAGCAGGCGAACAGATTATTGATCTACAAGTTCGCTTCCGTACGGTTGGTGATATTACTTGTACTGCACCCGTAGAGTCGGATGCCGATAGCGTTGAAAAGATTATTGCTGAAACGGCGACAACGACCATTACTGAGCGCGGTGCCACCCGCTTAGATGATCAGGCGAGTGAAGCAGCGATGGAACAACGCAAGAAAGAGGGGTACTTCTAAATGCAACTGATTGAAGATCACGGCTTGCTGCGTTTCTTAACTTGCGGCAGTGTGGATGATGGTAAAAGTACCTTAATTGGACGTTTATTGTTCGATTCTAAAGCGATTCTTGCGGACACTTTGAGTGCGATTGAGAAAACCTCACTCAAGCGTGGCATGCAAGATGTAGATTTATCACTGCTGACCGATGGCTTACAAGCTGAGCGTGAACAGGGCATTACTATTGATGTCGCTTACCGCTACTTCTCGACGGGTACACGCAAATATATTATTGCGGATGCGCCCGGTCATGAGCAGTACACCCGTAATATGGTGACAGCGGCATCAACCGCAAACTTAGCCATCATCTTGATTGATGCACGTAAAGGCGTACAGCCACAAACGCGCCGCCATTCTTATTTAGCGCATTTGGTCGGAATTCCGCACTTAGTAGTTGCTGTAAATAAAATGGATTTGGTGGATTACAGCCAAGCACGCTTTGAAGAAATTAAGGCGGATTATTTGGCCTTTGCCGCCCAATTAGGCATTCAAGATGTGCGTTTTATCCCATTATCAGCTCTGAAAGGCGATATGGTGGTGGATCGTAGCGAGAACCTAGTTTGGTACGATGGCGATACTTTAATGGAGATTTTGGAAGCTGCTCCGGCTGCGCATACCGAGCATGATGAGCCTTTCCGTTTCCCTGTGCAGTATGTTTGCCGCCCACAAGATTCGACTAATCCAGAGCTACATGATTATCGTGGCTTCATGGGGCGGGTTGAGTCCGGTAGCATTAAAGTCGGTGATGCAGTGACGGTATTACCTTCGGGACGCACCAGTATCGTGAAGGCGATTGAATTAGGGGGGGAGCCACTGCGGGAAGCGATTACTGAGCAATCAGTGACCCTGCTACTCACCGATGAAATCGATATTTCCCGTGGCGATATGATCGTAAAAACTGATGCCTTACCAACTCAAACTAAGCAAGTTGATGCGACCGTTTGCTGGTTAGCCGAAGCACCTCTAGACCGTGCCCGTACTTATCTGCTTCGTCACACGACGCGTGAAACCAAAGCGAAAGTAGCTGCGATTGAATGGCGTGTGGATATTAATACGCTAGAGCGTCAAGCAGCCGAACGCTTGCAGATGAATGATATTGCGCAAGTGAGCTTCAAATTGGCTCAGCCTTTATTGACTGATCCGTATGTAGATAACCGTGGTACAGGTGCTTTTATTATTATTGATGAAAGTACCAATAATACCGTCGGTGCTGGAATGATCACTAAGTTAGCCGCTTAAACGAGCAGCTTACTTAAGGATGCTGAATCGCCACTGTTGTGGCGATTCGTTTTTGTAGCAGGTTTATTGAGCTTGATACTTAGTCAAAATAACTTCAGTCACATTGCCTTCTTCATTATGCTGCATTTTTACGGTTAGCTGATTTAATTCAGGGGCGATCCATAAGGTAGTCTGGCGCTCGCCACCATCGCGGTTAATTTGTACTTTTTCGCACTGATATTGCCCGAAAGGGGTTTCGACAGTTTCCTTGCCTAAACGTTGAAACTGGTAATTTTTTAATTTGCCGCGCTCAGTCACATTGTATTTAAGTGAGCGATTCGCCGCTAAATCTTCTCTAACCCATAGTTCAACCACTGCTGGGTCAATCGTTCCCGTGGGGACATTCAAGCTATAGTCTTGACCGTTGAGATTGCCTTTTACTTGATTAGGATTGGTGAAGCTATATTGATCGATTTTAGATTTACGCCGACTTTTATGCTGATAGAGATACTGCTGAGTTTGTAATTTATTGCCTTGTTTAACACCAATACTGCGCTCAGTTAAGACATCGCCGCTTAATAAAGCGGCCATGCCATTGGCTTTGGTTTGCTTGAGGAAGGTATAGCCATTGTTGCTATAACTCAAAGTTACAGTGGTATCGCCCACGGTTAAACCAGAATTGGACACACTGTAGCTGGCTTGATAAGCCTTCAAAGCCGCTACAGCCGGCAAGCTCACAAGGCTCAAGAAACCCGCTAGTGCGCAAACACCTGCTTGTTTAAACATACTACATATCCTGTATTTGTAATTGTGTTTACTTAGATAATTTGACCGAAGCTCTAAGGCTCAGTTCAAATGAGACCTTTTTAACTTAGCATGCATAGCAGCCCTCTTCATGATCCTTGAAGAATTATCTGGTTTTACCGTCGAATCACCCTGTAAATCTAAAAGCAGCACACTTAGGTGCAAAGCCGTTTGACAGTCCGTGAGCAATCACGTAACGTCCAGCGCGTCTAGGTGCACTTTTTGAAGTGTTAAACGGGAAGCTGGTATAAGCCAGCGCTGCCCCCGCAACGGTCAGTAAGCTTGCTGCTATACGCCACTGTGCTTAATGCATGGGAAGGTGCAGTATTCGACATACAGTCACTTACAAGCCCGGATACCGGCCTAGCTCGTGTGGTGACTGCAACTGCATGTCATTTTTCCCAAGCAGCTACGCGGTGGGCGTGGCAAATAGGAATTCATATTATGAAAACCTCTATTCTGGCTGTATTAGGCAGTGTGAGCCTAAGCGTAGTCTCTTTCCCTAGTTTCGTCTGGGCTGAACCAGCCAATAATGAAATTGAAATCATCATCACCGCCGGGCGTAAAGCACAAACCGCTGATGAAAATTTAGCACCTGTTACCATAATCACCCGCCAAGAAATCGAGCAAACCCAAGCTAGTAGTATTGCGGAAGTCTTAGAGCAAACCCCCGGTTTATCTTTAACCAGCAGCGGTTATATGGGTAAACAAACTTCAGTCCATTTGCGTGGTACGAATGACAACCATGTTTTAGTGCTCATCGATGGGGTGAAGGTAGGATCGGCAACTTTAGGCACTACACCCCTTGAGTTGTTTCCTTTAGCTCAAGTAGAGCGCATTGAAATCGTGCGTGGACCACGTTCTAGTCTGTATGGCTCTGAAGCGATCGGTGGTGTTATTCAGATCTTTACTCGTAAAGGTAGCGGCAGCAAAGGCATTCAGCCCCAAGCTTCAGCTTCCTACGGTAGCTTCAATACTGCAAAAGCTAGTGCAGGGATTGGTAGTGGTTCGGGCGAGGGGGCTTGGTTCAATCTAAACGTAGCAACCGAGCGCACGGATGGGATTAATGCGCAGGATTTCTACACGACTTATTTGCCGGATTTCTCCACTGCTAAAGTTTATGAGTCGGATAAAGATGGCTATAAAAACAATAACTTCTCATTACGGGCAGGTAATCGCTTTGAAAATGGGATGCGTGCCGAAGCAGGGGTGATGCAAGCTCAAGGTGAAAGTGATTTTGATGGCCAGTATCAAAACGAAAACCGCTTTAAGCAGCAAGTCACCCACGGCAAATTCAGTGCCCCTATAGGTTCAAGTACGACAGTAACGACGCAACTTGGGCATTCACTTGATAAGCAAGATAGTTATAAAGATAGCGTCTTCCAAGAGCGCTTCCAGACCAAGCGCAGCAGTGCCACACTACAAGCCGATATGCAATTAGGAGCAGCGGGTAATGTGACTACAGGTTTAGATCAAATTAAAGATACAGTCAGTGGCACGACCGACTATGCTGTCACCTCACGCAAAAACACGGGTTTATTTGCGAGTTACCAACTCACTGTAGGTGACAATAAATTCGATATTTCTGCTCGCCAAGACGACAATGAGCAGTTTGGCAAAAAAGTCACGGGTGGCATTGCCTTGGCCCATGAGTTTTCAGAAGGTTTGCGGGCAACGGCTTCTTATGGCACGGCTTTTAAAGCGCCTACTTTTAATGACCTGTATTATCCTTTCAGTGGTAATGCCGATTTAAAACCAGAAAATAGCAAAAATCTAGAGTTGGGGATCACAGGACGTTTAGCCCGTGGTGAGTGGGCAATTGCTGCTTTCCAAAACAAGATTGATGATTTAATTCAATGGCGTGATACGGGTGCTGGTATTTGGAAACCAATGAACGTGGCTGCTGCGAAAATTAATGGCTTAGAACTATCCGCCGCCCAGCGGTTAGGTGATTGGCAAGTTTCAGGTAATGCCACCTTCCAACAGCCAGAAGTAGCCAGTGGCGAGCAAGCGGGTGATTTATTGATTAACCGCCCCAAGCAAATTTTTAATCTGGATGCAGAGCGTCAATTAGGGCGCATATCCGTAGGGGCTGCGATCCATGCTGAGGGACGTCGTTATAATGATACGGCTAACCTCGAAGCTTTAGCGGGTTTTGGTACTTTAGATTTACGTGCGAAATATGCACTTAATCGTGATTTAGCCGTCAGTGCAAAACTAGCTAATGTCTTAGATAAAGATTATGAACTACGCAAGGGTTATAACCAGCCCGGTGTAAATGGGATGCTGACGTTGGAGTATCAGCCGAAGTAAAGAAAAAGCGGCGGCATTTAATAGTCGCCGCTTCTGAACTACTGCTTTAAATCAGTGGCTACCCATACATCAGCAGTAGAGCCACGGGTAAAACTAATTACATCGCTGGCATTGTCACTGGTAAATCGCCCAGCCTTAATGATTTGATCATAAGGTGAAAACCAAGCATGTGCTTTCTGATTAGTACCGAATTTACCGTCTTCAGCCAGTGCTAGATAAATACCGCCCGTCTCAGTGGGCAGGTAACTGGCTATATCGTCTTTACCATCAGCATTAAAATCACCTGCTACGAGTTGGCTAACTCCGGTGGCTAAGGTGCTATGCCAAACGGTCGTAGTCGTGAAGCTAGCACCGGTAGAAAGGCTGACCTTAAGTTCACCATTGCTAAAGCTAAAGCCTAAGTCAGCTTGTTTATCACCATTGAAATCACCAACCACGATTTGCTGCACGTTTGAAGGTAATTCACTGCTCCATTGATTCTGAGTTCCAAACGCGTTGCCGCTCGATAAATTCACTAAGATTAAGCGCTTACCACGTTTAATAGTAGCCATATCATCCTTACCATCGCCATTAAAGTCTCCGACTAGAGGTATTCCATCTTGAGCAGTTTTCAGGCTAAACCATAAACTAGGCGCATCGAAACTAGTGCCATTCGAGAGTGCAACATAGATTTGCCGTAAATGATTATGCGTTAAGCTCACCAAATCTGTTTTGCCATCGCCATTAAAATCACCAACTGCAGCTTCTTCATTGCCTAAAGCAAATTGGGTTTTCCATAAAGTTTTGGGTGCTAAGCTCGTTCCAGTCGACAGTGCTACAAAGACTTTATGACTACTGTATTGGGCAAAGCTAGCTACATCATCCAAATTATCGCCATTGAAATCACCAATGAATGGAATAGCTTGTTGTGCTACAAAGGATTCATACCATTTACTGACAGAAGCAAAACCAAATTCTGTTGGACTGACTGTTTTGGGTACTAAGCATTGAGGGTAAGATGTTGCATAAGATTCAACAGTATGGCGCATTTGCTCAGGTACCCGGGAGGCTTCAATGCCATAAGGATGATTAGTACCAAAACTCATGGAGAGATTTTGTGAGCCGCCACTGACTAAATGACAATAACTCATAATTGTACCCGGATGCGTGGCGGTGCTACCACCTGTCAGTGAGCCTAGGCCGGGCAAATTCGTGGCTGGTTGGTAGTTTTGGCATGCTCCACCTGCAGTTGCATAGCAGCAATCAACAGGCAGATTATAACCATGATCAACATCGTAGGCATGGGTGTGAGAACTACCGAAGTTATGGCCTAACTCATGTGCAACGACATAAGCGTCCCAAACAATAAGGGGGCTGTTAGGTGTAAAACTACCACTCATGCCGCCACTGACGCCATAATCATAAGAACCTTGGCTCGCACCCGCATAAGCAGGCGCAGTACAAACACTGGCTATAAAGGCAATCCCACCATTCATTGTGTCTTTGCCGCTTAACAAGTGAACTGTGGTACGGGGAACACTAGCACGCTTGGTTAAGTAATAGGCCTGAAGTTCATAAAGCGCACTATCAGTGCTTAATGCATCCCAAGGATCGGCAGGGCTAGTATATAAGACGATTTCTTTTAGACGTAGGCTAGTTTTAATTTCGGCTTCATAAATGCTAGAGACATAAGCGATTAGATCAACGACATATTGAGCGGCGGCGCTAGCACTGTTGAATAAAGTGTAAAACTCATAATCTGTTTCGATGATTAAATCAGCAGAATAACTTATACCATTGCCAAGTTCAGCGCGGTGTGGTGAACTTAATTTAGCTTTTACCCCAGCTGGTAAGGGTGGTTTGAACTTGTTAGTCCCATCCACCCCACAACTAAAATCCTTCTGTTTAAAGTCTTGCTCTGGAGCTAAAGCGCGTGCCTTAAACTCCTTGGTCTGCGCTTTAGAATGCTCGCTCACATAAATTTGCCCATCGAGTTGTACAATAGAGCGCGTCTTGCCATCTGCATCGACCGCCATGAAGGCAGACGAGTTGGCTTGGTCGGTGATTGCGCCATAGAAATAATGGGTCTGTGGTAGTGCTAGGCTCTGCGTACCCGTCTTGCTTTTCACGGTGATTTTGGTATCTGAGGTGAAAGCGTGGAATCTTGTTAATTGGAGATTAGCTGTTTTGCTAGGGTCTAAAGGACTTGCAAGTAACTGAGCCTGTTCAGCCTGATAGAGTGCGCTCGCCAAATTGGCTTGGTTAAAGTTGAGTACTTCAACAGCGAAGAGGGGTTTTGAAATGAGGTTCACTGCCAATGCCCAAAACATTAGACGCAAGAGCGATTTAGCAAAGCTCATGAAATATATACCTTTGAAATTTGATAAAGAATTAAGCTCTAATCAATACCTTGAGAGCCGAACCTAACGAGGAGTTGGTTGTAACTTTATCCCTAAACTAGCGCTTATGCTAATCTTTCTCATAAGACTTATTTACAGGTAGTGATTCATGCAAGATCAGTTCAAAAAAGCCCAAATATTCTTGAGTTTACACCAGCAAAATCACACTTTTGTAATGCCTAATGCTTGGGATGCCGGTAGCGCTAAGATGTTAGCCTCAGCAGGTTTTAAAGCAATTGCTACTACCAGTGCAGGTATTGCTTTTTCTTTAGGGCGACCCGATAGTGAAAATGCCGTGAGTCGTGATGAAATGTTACAGTCTATTCAAAGGATTGTTCAGGCAGTAAGTTTGCCAGTAAGTGCTGATTTAGAGGCTGGTTTTGGTCGTACGCCCGAAGTAGTGGCTGAAACCATTCAACTAGCCATTAAAGCAGGAGCCGTGGGTGGAAATATTGAGGATTTCACCAGTGATAAGCAGAAGCCTTTGTTCGATAGAGCTTTAGCTAGAGACAGGATTCGAGCTGCACGTTTGGCTGCTGATAATTTTAAATGGCCTTTTGTTTTAACCGCACGTACAGATTGTTATTTAGTGGAGCATGCTAATCCTTTTGCCGAGGCTTTAGAGCGGGCGCAACTGTATTGCGAGGCTGGCGCAGATTGTATTTTCGTGCCGGGTGTGAAAGATCTAAACACTATTGAACAGTTAGTAAGGCAGATTCCCAAGCCCCTATCTGTAGTTGTTGGCTTAAAGGGTAGTCCTTTTAGTGTCCAGCAGTTAGCCAATATTGGTGTGTGTCGGATTACTATTGGTGGGAGTTTAGCGCGTGCTACCTATGCTTTGATTCGTAAAGCTGCTCAGGAAATGCTGGTGAGCGGACAGTTTTCTTATGCAGAAGAACAGATTCCAGATAGCGAGCTGTGTGAGTTTTTTGCTAAAACTTATGCAACCTAAGTGTTTCCTTATGTCGTCTTATTGAGTAGTTTGTTAGAGGGTGTGCTAAGTTTAGAGGCAAATCATGAACTTCGATAAGGATAATAATAATGTTGATCAAAACTGCTGATGATAAAAACACTGATTTAGTGCTACTAGAAAAGCTACTCGCTTATCCTAATTTAACGGATATTCAAAAAAAGAATATTGAGCAAGAGTTGCGTTTTCTAAAAGCAGGGTTGAAAACAGAAGCGGATGTACAGTACTTGATCGACTTCGATTTCAAAGACTCTAAGAATTATGCAGCAATTCATGATCTACGCTTAGAGGTGAATGGCAGAGTAGCGCAGATTGATCATTTGTTAATTAATCGTACCTTAGACATTTTTGTATTAGAAACCAAGTCATTTCACGCAGGTCTGAAAATTAATGATAAGGGTGAGTTCTTGCGATGGAATGACTATAAGAAAACGTTTGAGGGGATGGCGTCACCTATCGAGCAGAATCAACGCCATTTAAAAGTATTACAAGAGGTCTTAGAACACCTTGATTTGCCAAAGCGTTTAGGTTTTCGCTTAACGCCAAAGCTCATTCCCGTGGTGCTGGTTTCGCCTAATGCACGCATTGATCGACCGGCTAAATTCGATACGAGCTCTGTGATTAAAGCGGATAGTATAAAGCGCTATATTATGGAGTTTTATGATGACTCTGCAACTTCAGCTCTCAAGAATCCTCTCAGTACTTTAAGCGCAGTTTCTCGAATTGTTGCTTCTGACACAGTGGATGATTTGGCTAAAAAACTAGTTGCCTTACATAAGCCCATCCGTATTGATTACAACGCTAAATTTGATATTCGTGAACCCATGCTAACCAAGTCATCGCAGTTATGCCGTCATTGCAATAGTAGTCACCTGACCGTTTTACATGGTAAATACGGTTATTATTTCAAGTGTCAAGATTGCCAAGGCAATATCGCTATAAAACCACAATGTGATCAAGAAAACTGTGTCGCACGGATTCGTAAAGAAGGAAGTCAGTTTTTCCGTGAATGCACCGCCTGCAAATCTAGTAAATTGTATTTCACTAATACGGCCACAGTACCTGCTTAATCCTACTCAGCTCATGAAGGATTCTGCTGCTTGGAGAATATGAAATGTTATACTTCGTAGTCTTAATCCTTAGTTAGCCAAGCACCATGAGCCTTCAGCCCCACCAAATCGAACTTCTTTCCCCTGCTAAAACGGTTGAGATTGGCCGTGAAGCCATTCTGCATGGTGCCGATGCGGTGTATATCGGCGGGCCTGATTTTGGGGCGCGACATAATGCAAGTAATACCATTGCAGACATTGCCGAATTGGTGCAGTTCGCACATCGCTTTCACGCACGTATTTTTGTGACTTTAAACACCATTTTGCATGAGGCTGAACTGGAGCCTGTGCGTCGTCTGGTCACGGACTTATATAATGTTGGTGTAGATGCGTTGATTGTGCAGGATATGGCCTTGTTAGAAATGGATATTCCGCCCATTCAATTACATGCTTCCACGCAATGCGATATTCGTTCGGCAGCTAAAGCTAAGTTTTTATCAGATGTAGGTTTTTCGCAGATCGTGTTAGCGCGTGAATTAAGCTTGCCGCAAATTCGCGAGATTGCGCAAACGGTGGCTGAGGGCGCGACGGTTGAATACTTTATTCATGGTGCGTTGTGTGTCGCATTTTCAGGGCAATGTTATATCAGCCATGCAGAAACGGGGCGGAGTGCGAATCGAGGGGATTGTTCGCAAGCTTGCCGTTTGCCTTATACGCTCACCGAGCAAAATGGCGCAGTCATTGCCTTTGATAAGCATTTATTGTCGATGAAAGACAATAATCAATCGGCGAATTTAGAGGCTTTACTGGATGCAGGTGTGCGCTCGCTGAAAATTGAAGGGCGCTATAAAGATGTGTCCTATGTGAAAAATATCACCGCGCATTATCGTCAGTTGCTCGATGAAGTTCTGGAGCGTCGCCCAGAGTGGGTGCGTGCAAGTTCTGGTAGTAGTGAGATTTTCTTCCAACCCAATCCAGATAAAACCTTCCATCGTGGCAGTACCGATTATTTTGCTACAGGGCGCAAAGTTGATATTGGCGCCTTCGATTCACCTAAGTTTGTCGGCTTACGCTTAGGTAGCGTGCAGCAAGTCAGCAAAGATTGGCTTGAGCTAGCCAGTTCAGAGCCGATGGCGAATGGCGATGGCCTCAATTTCATGCGTAAACGTGAAGTAGTTGGCTTGCAAGCCAATACCGTGGAACAGCGCGGCAAAACGAAAGACGGTGAAACGATTTGGCGGATTGTACCCAATGATCCCAGTGTCTTGGTGGGTTTGAAAATAGGCACAGAAGTCTCGCGTAATCGTGATCATGCTTGGGAATTGGCGTTATTGAAAAAATCCGCTGAGCGCTTAATTCCGGTTTGGATAAGCCTGAATGAAACGTCTAGCGGTTTGAGTTTGACGCTCACCGATGTGGATATGATTAGTGCCACGATGGAGCTTGAGCTAGTTTTAGAGCCAGCACGTCAAGCTGATAAGGCATGGGCGAGTTTGCGCGATAATCTGGGCAAGTTAGGCAATACTATTTTCACCGCGCAAGCGATTCAACTGAACTTGAGTCAACCATGGTTTGTGCCCGCTTCGAGCTTAAATCAATTGCGCCGTGATGCAGTGGCTGCTTTGGAGCAAGCACGTTTAAAGGCTTGGCAACGTCCACCGCGTAAAACTGCGGTTGAGCCACCAGTAGTCTATCCGGAAACATCGCTCTCTTATTTAGCGAATGTCTATAACTCCTTGGCTTGGCAATTTTATCGCAAGCATGGGGTGGAAGTGATTGAGCCAGCCTATGAAGCGCATGAAGAGGAAGCTGAGGTAAGCTTGATGATCACCAAACATTGTCTGCGCTTTTCATACAATCTCTGCCCGAAACAAGCCAAAGGTGTGCAAGGTGTCATGGGGCAAGTGCGTGCTGACCCCTTAATTCTCAAAAATGGGGATGAAACCTATACCCTAAAATTCGAATGTCGCCCCTGTGAAATGCATGTAATGGGCAAAATGAAAAAACATATTTTAAAGCAGTTACCACCTAGTGCAGTGGCTTCAGCGATACCTTTGACCTTTTACAAGCAGCGACCCAATACCTAAATTCAAGGCCTAACTATTACAGCTTTTCACGCAGTCCATACCAGAGTAAGCCGATCCATTCGTGTAGGGCAATCGAACTACGCACGAGTGCTGTTGCTTGGGGTACAAATTTCATATGGTAATCTGTCCATTGAATCGAGCCGCTATAAGAGACTGAGGCTGGTAGATACTGGACTTTCCGATTCCGAAAGGCATATAAGCTACGGGGCATATGCCAAGCTTGAGTGACTAACCAAACTGATTGAATGCCTGCAGTGGCTAAGATTTCGTCGGTAAATTGGGCATTTTGCCAAGTCGTATGGCTTTGGGTTTCTAGCCATTTCACGGGTACACGAAATTCATCTTCTAATACAGCACGCATCAGTTCGGCTTCACTACGCGCTTCAGCTAAAGGACTGCCCCCAGTGACCAGAATCGGCAAACCAGTAGCACGATGTAAATGGGCGGCATAACGTAAGCGCTCAATCCCTGCTAAAGAGGTGCTTTCTCCCCCTGCATATTCGGGAACGTTTAGATTTCGCCCTGAACCTAAAACCACAATGGCTTCTGGTAAAGGTACTTGTTTCCAAAGCTCGAAGCGGGGTGGGTGTTGATTCTCCAATTGCCCTAGTAGCCAACTAGCGGTAATCGGTAAACTTAGGATAAGGATTTGCAGAGCAGCGAAAGCGAATAGGCTACAAACTAGCATTTTACGTTTTCTCCAGATCAGAGCGATTAAGGCTAAAACTAGTAATTGGCCGGGGGGCAGGAGTAAAAACTCAAGGCTGCGATTGAGTAAGGCATTATCCATCATAGGCTCATTGGTCTAAGGGGGAATTAGTGTCTAAATAGCGCATGTCGATTCGGAAGGGTTTATACTTGATTTCACTCATCTTTGCCTAGGCTAGACCAGTATGGACTCCTCAAATAACTCCATCGTATACGCAGGGGGGGTGGTTGCGCTCGCCCTAGTGTTGATCGTGATTGCTTTATTTTCTACCTTTTATCGACGCTCTACTAAAGACCGTGCCTTTGTGCGTACCGGCTTTGGGGGAGAACGTGTAGTCATGAACAATGGTGCGTTAGTGCTCCCTGTTTTACATGACATGATGACCATTAATATGCAAACCATGCGTGTGGAAGTAGAACGCTCTAACCATGATGCCTTGATTACCCATGACTCCTTGCGGGTAGATGTGGTAGCAGAGTTCTTTTTACGGGTGGCACAAAATCATGCAGCGATTTCGACTGCGGCACGTACTTTAGGGGATCGGACTTTAAATCAAGAGCGTATGAAAGAAATCGTCGAAGCCCAATGCGTCGCAGCGCTGCGTTCGGTTGCATCCAGCATGTCTTTGGATGAGTTGCATGTAAAGCGTGCTGATTTTGAAAAAAATGTTGAGGATAACTTAAATACTGAGTTTCAAAAGAATGGTTTGGAACTAGTGTCCGTGTCTTTAATGCGCTTAGACCAAACAGCGCGTGAGTATTTAGATGAAAATAATGCTTTCGACGCACGCGGTTTAATTAAGCTGGATGAGATCACTGAGGAAAGTAAAAAGCGCCGTAACGATATTGAGCAAGAAAATAAAATTAAGATTCAAGAAAAAAATAAAGAATCTGAGCAGCGGCGCTTGCAGATTGAGCAACAACAGATCGAATCACAGAAAAAACAAGAGCGTTATTTAGCTGATTTACAGGCACAGACGGCTAAGGATATTGAAGAAAATAAATTAAGGGTGGAGCGTGAATTAGAAGAAATTCGCATTGCTAAAGAAACCGCGATTGAAATGGCTCGGCGTGATATGGAAGTAGCTCGTGCAGAATTTGAAAAGGGTATTTCTGAGGCTTGGATGGCAACTGATAAAATGAAAGCTGAGGCGGCACGCTTAACGGAAGAAATTGCGACAGCGCGTGAAAAAGCCGAAGCCGAGCGTAAAAAATTAATCGAAGTGATTAGTGCACAAAAAGAAGCTCAGCGCCAAACTATCATTGCGGAGGCGAATGCAGAGGTGGAGCGCTTAGCAGCGAAAGCTGCTGAAGTTCGTTATCAAGTAGAAGCGATTGGTAAGCGTACTTTAAATGAAGCTGCCAACATTCTCGGGCAGAGCCAGATTGATATGCAGGTCAAAATGGAAATTGTTCGGCAGTTACCACAAATTATTCGTGAAAGCGTAAAACCGATCGAAAATATCGATGGTATTAAAATCATGCATATTGACGGTTTAGGTGCTGTATCCAGTTCATCTTCTGCTAATCTGAAGGGTGGTGGTAATAATAGTGGTTTAGCCGATCAAATTGTGGACAGTGCTCTGCGTTATCGTGCCCAAGTCCCTTTGATTGATAGTTTGCTGCGCGAAGTTGATTTGAAAGGCGATAGTAGTGATGGTTTAACGGGGTTTATTCGGGAACAGATCGCTCCCGAACGAGCGCAACGTCCAGCACGTAACTCAACTGAGGCTGAAGACAACCCTGATGCGGCCTAATTTAATTAGCACCACCTTGTTCGTTTTGACTGGTCGCGGAAGCCTGTTTATTTTCCCATTCCTTTAAACGGGCTTCTAGCGCTTCTAATTTTTCTCGAGTGCGTTGTAGTACAGCAGTCTGAATATCAAATTCTTCGCGGGTCACTAAATTCATTTTTTGTAAACCTGTTTCCATCACACCGCGCATATTCTTCTCAAAATCCTCCTGCAAATTGCGGACAGGTTCAGGCAAGAGGTCTGAAAACTTTTTCATCATGTCATCCAAAGGGTTGCTCATTGCTGTGACTCCTAAAGGCTTAGCCGAAAATACTGGTGCATAGTGATTTTTTGTAAGCACTTTTATGGTGCATTACTAGTTAGCAGTGCTTACTACTCAACGCCAGTTTAGAACAATCTGGGGATTTTAGGTGGTTTTTAAAGTTGGCACATCCCTTGCTAGACAAGCCTTAAGTTTTAAAGCTGCAATTTTTAAAGTTTTATGGCATTAGAAAAGGAGTGCTACTGATGAAGATGATAACAGCCATTATCAAGCCATTTAAGCTCGACGATGTGCGGGATGCGCTCAGTGAGATGGGGGTTAAGGGAATCACTGCGACTGAAGTGAAAGGCTTTGGACGGCAGAAAGGGCACACTGAATTATATCGTGGTGCAGAGTATGTGGTTGATTTCTTGCCAAAGATTAAAGTCGAAATTGCGATTGATGACAGCTTAGTGGATCGTGTGATTGAGGCTGTTAGCAAGGCAGCTAATACAGGGAAAATTGGTGATGGCAAAATCTTTGTGATGCCACTAGAACAAGTTGTGCGGATTCGCACGGGTGAAACGGGTAGCGAAGCGCTCTAAAGGGGGATGGAATGAATTTAAAGTTTACTTTAATGCTAATAGGGGCTTTGTTAGGTCTATCAGGTCTGGCAGGAGCACAAGAGGCGACTACGGCAGTTGCTGATGCCGCCGCCACTACACCTCCTGCACCAACGCCGGATAAAGGCGATACCGTGTGGATGATGATCTCTACTATACTTGTCATCATGATGGTTATTCCGGGCTTAGCTTTATTCTATGGTGGCTTAGTACGTGCCAAGAATATGCTGTCGGTGCTCGCACAGGTCTTCAGTATTTTCTGTTTAATCGCTTTACTCTGGGTTATTTATGGTTACAGCTTAGCCTTCACTGATGGTGGTAGTTTAAATAGCTTTATCGGTAGTTTTGACAAGCTATTCCTCAAAGGCGTGGATACTTCAGTCACTGTCGAAACCTTTAGTAAAGGTGTCGTGATTCATGAAATGGTCTTTGCTATCTTCCAATTGACTTTCGCGGCGATCACTGTTTCCCTTATCGTAGGTGGTTTTGCTGAGCGGATTAAATTCTCAGCTTTATTAGTCTTCTGCGTACTGTGGTTTACCTTCTCTTATCTGCCGATGGCGCACATGGTTTGGTTCTGGGGTGGTCCTTCTGCTTATGATGCTCCTGCGGGCTTTTTATTTGCTAAAGGGGCTTTAGATTTTGCAGGGGGTACGGTAGTGCATATTAATGCAGCCATGGCAGCTTTAGTCGGTGCGATTGTCGTGGGTAAACGTGTCGGTTATGGCCGTGATTCGATGGCTCCCCACAACTTAGTGATGACCATGATTGGTGCTTCTTTACTCTGGGTCGGTTGGTTCGGTTTCAACGCTGGTTCTAACTTAGAGGCCACAGGTACAGCAGTGTTAGCGATGTTGAACACGATTGTGGCTACTGCGGCGGCAGGTTTATCATGGATGGCAGCTGAGTGGTTATTACGTGGTAAACCTTCCTTACTCGGTGTGGTATCTGGTGCTGTATCTGGCTTAGTGGCGATTACTCCAGCAGCCGGCTTTGCAGGCCCTATGGGGGCGATTGCCCTAGGTTTAGTAACGGGTGCTGCTTGTTTATGGGGTGTCACTGGTCTGAAACATATGCTCGGTTATGATGACTCTTTGGACGTATTCGGTGTGCACGGTATTGGCGGTATTATTGGTGCGATTGGTACAGGGATTGTGGTCAATCCAGCCTTGGGTGGTTCAGGCGTATTTGACTATGCTACGGGTACAGTGGCTGCTTATAGCACTGCACAAATCTTTAGCCAGCTCTGGGGTGTAGCGGTCGCGATTGTCTGGTCAGGTGTGGTCAGTTTAGTGATCTTAGTTCTGCTCAAATACACCATCGGTTTACGCGTGACGCAAGATGAAGAGCGTGAAGGTTTAGATACGGTAACGCATGGTGAGCGTGCTTATACCATGTAAGATCAGTTTAGATCTGTGTGTTCTCTAGGAATTGGCGGGTAGTTTACCCGCCTTTTTTATTGCAGGATTTAGGCTTAAAACTTAGGTGTGAACGGATCCATTACTACAATTCTACCTTGGTGGGTGCGCATTAAATTATCGCCATGCAAATCCCAGCTAATAAAATCTTGATGCTCACGGTAATAGCGGCAGAGTTGGCGTAAATCATTGGCTAAAGTTTCACCATAGCGCTCTTTAACCCAAGTCCAAACTTCAAGACGGTCTTTTTCTTCCAGCCAATCAATTTCATGCACATGTACAGTGAAAAAAGCACTATCTTCCTCATTCAGATGTTCTAATCGTTCCATTACATAGATAATGCGATAATCCAATTCATTTTCGGTGAAGATTTCAATGTGTTCTAAAGGTAATATTTCATCGGTTTCGGACAGTGGGCCAATACGACGAATGAACGGGATTTCTGTCAGTTGCTGCTGCTGAATCGCATCGCAGAAATACTCTAGGCCAAGGGAAAATTTTTCGAGCAGTACATAGTGGTTCCACTCACCTAGTTGGTTTTCAGCGAAAAAATCACGATGACATTTTTTGCAATTGAGAGAAATATTTTTGCCATCACAGTGCATGGCGTACACATTGGTGAGGAAGGTATTTTCACATTGAGGGCACTGTATGCGTTCATATTGTCCCTCAAGAAAACATTGCAGAATTTGCTGGCTGGCATCCATGATTGCTTATCTATATTAATAATCGATCCCATTGATTTGCAAGATCCACGCCCCCGGATGCGCAATGCCCGGAAAATAATCATCTATCCACAGACCTACATCAATGCCTTGCTCATATAAGTATGCGCGTTTTAGTTGACCGTCGGTAGTATAGATAGGAATACTATCATCCTTAAGAGTTTCTCTGATTTCTTTAATGCCATCCTTATCATCTGCACGTAAAGTACAAATAAAGGGTTCCCAGCCTTGTGTATGGTAGCTTGCAATTAGAGAGCGGAAAAATTTAGGATCAGCGGTGATAGTGCAGTCGAAATCAAAAGCAACTCGACGTGAAGTCGGTGAGTCGGCCAGTGCATAAATATCAACGCGGAATTCATCGAATTCAGCCGTTAAACTATGCAACTGTTGCTGTGCCAGCGTTTGGTCGAGAAGCTTAAACGCAGGGCACAAGCCGGAATGTCGATAATAGAAGACGAGATTGCTCATAATTGCTCTAAATACATAATTTGAATTTAGAGCGCAAAGTCGTTATTCAAATTATAAAGATTTCTGTATTGCTTATGAAAAAAGTGCAGCAGTAAAACTCAATTAGCTCAGGAGAAGCACCGATGAAGCTAGGTTTAAATAGATTAGTTATAATTATAAGCTTGACACTAGCAGGCTGTCAGGCTCCTACCTCCTCAGATAGTGGTCAGAGTCCTCTGCCTACCCCTAAAGGTAAAGGTGACATGACTATATGTCCTATGGATGCACGCATATGTCCTGATAGACGTACTTCCGTCGGTCGTACTGGGCCAAATTGTGAGTTTGCGGCCTGTCCGAGAGGCTAAACGCTGCGTCGGAAATTGATTCGTGTGAGTAGGCTCTTGTGATAGTTAAGGTTACTTAATTATTATTCTAACCAGTAACGAGAGCCTCCATGATTTATCGTGTTGTTTTAATTGCTGCTACTTGTCTAGCCCTAGCAGCTTGCTCAGGTTCTGAAGAAAACCAAGCCTCAAAAGCATCCACTGACCAAGCTTCAACCCCTGTAATCGACACACCTGTGCCAGCGTCTGCATCCACTCCAGTCTTGGCTAGTGAAGGTGCTCCCGCGAATGCAGCGGCGACCAATAGTCCGCCTACTGACCCAGCTACCTGCCCCTATTCTGTAGAGGAGCTTAATCAAGGCTTAGGCTTAAAACTCAGTATTGTTAATGCAGTTCAAGTCCCATTTGCAGGTGGAACGCAGCTCAGTTGCCAATATACCGGTGAGCCGCCTGCGACCATCACGGTAAATAAGTTAGTGATGCAAGATCCGAAGATGCTTGAAGGGATGGAACAGTTTTTGGCGGGTAGTTTAGAGGCCGTGCCAAATGATCCGGATAAAGCACAATGGAATATGACGGATAGCGGCTTAAATGATCTAACCTTGCATTATGTACGTGCAGGTACGAGCATTGATGTCCGTTTATTAGGTGTTGATCAAACCGAGTGGCCTGCAATGAAACAAAAGTTACTGGACTTACGCCGCCTCCCTTAATGACTTATGCTAGCTGGCAGTTGTATGCTTATTGCGGCTAGTTAGTTTTAAAGGATCCTGCTTATGTTTACTGTTCCAGTTGCTTGCCCCCATGATTGCCCCGATACCTGCGCGATGCGAGTCACTGTGAATGAGGCTGGGCGCGCAATTAAAATCGAAGGCGACGCTCAGCATCCGACTACAGATGGGGTACTTTGCACCAAAGTGGCGCGTTACCTAGAGCGGACTTATCATCCTGATCGTCTACTGTATCCACTGAAACGTGTTGGGCGTAAAGGTGAGGGCAAATTCGAGCGTATTAGCTGGGATGAAGCCTTAGAGTCCATTGCCACACGCCTAAAAGCCATTGCTGCTCGCAATCCAGAAGCCATTATGCCTTACAGTTATGGTGGCACGATGGGGATAGTGCAGAAAGAGGGCATGGCGGCACGTTTCTTCAATAAGCTGGGGGCTTCGCGCTTAGACCGTACCATTTGTGCTTCGGCTGGGGCAGCAGCGATGCGTGCCACTTATGGTGCTGGTGTAGGCATGGATGTAGAGCAGCTTGATCAAGCCAAACTGATTCTGATTTGGGGTAGTAATCCGATCACCACAGGCGTACATATTTGGCGCAAAGTACAAGAGGCTCAGCGTCAGGGCGCTACCGTTGTTGCTATTGACCCGCATCGTTCACTGACGGCACAAAAATGTCAGCAACATATCGCCCTTTTACCGGGGACTGATGCTGCATTAGCTTTTGGCTTGATGCATATCTTTATGCGTGAACAATGGCTGGATCGGGATTATATTGAGCGTTACACCCTCGGCTTTGCTGAGTTAGCAGAACGTGCAACTCAATATACGCCCGATTATGTAGCAAAAATTTGTGGCATTACTGCGCATGAGATCGAAGACTTAGCGGCTTTGATTGCTAAAACGGCTTTACAAGATCAGCAGCCTGTGGCTTTCCGTCTAGGCTATGGAACACAGCGGGTGCGGGGTGGTGCAAACGCGATTCGAGCAGTGGCCTGTTTACCCTCATTGATTGGTGCTTGGCGGCAGGCAGCGGGTGGTTTGCTGCTATCAAGTTCGGGTTTCTATCCGATGAATCCTCTTGGTTTAGAGCGCCCCGATTTATATCCAAAGGGTACGCCCCGTTTATTGAATATGAGTACGGTAGGGGATCATCTGCTGAATGATGGTGTGGAGGCCGTACTGGTCTATAACAGCAATCCAGTTGCCATTGCTCCTGAAAGTAGCAAAGTGGCCCAAGGTTTTGCTCGTGAAGATTTGTTTACTGTGGTTTTAGAGCACTTCCAAACCGATACTGTCGATTATGCGGATATTGTGCTTCCAGCGACCACTCAGTTGGAGCATAGCGATATTCACAAATCTTACGGCCATCGTTATATTTTACTAAGTCAGCAAGCGATTCAACCGCTTGGTGAGTGTAAATCAAACTCTGAAATTTTCCGCCTGTTAGCGGCTAGAATGGGCTTTACTGAAAGTTGTTTCCAAGATGATGATAGGGCTTTAGCGCAAGCGGCTTTTGACTGGCAGCATCCTTATGCCGCTAATATCAGTTGGGAAACTTTGCAGAAACAAGGTTGGCAAAAATTAAATGTCGCTGATGCGCCCTTTGCCACAGGTGGTTTTCCTACTCCTTCAGGTCGTTGTGAATTTTCATCCTCTGAATTAGCAGCGGTGGGTTTAGATCCTTTGCCGAATTATCTACCACCTTATGAATCCGTTGCGAGTAATCCAGCATTAGCAGCACGCTATCCTTTACAGCTTATTTCTCCCCCCGCACGGCATTTTTTGAATAGTAGCTTTGTGAACGTGGATAGCTTACGCAAACAACTACCTGAGCCAAGCTTAGAAATTCACCCTATTGATGCTGCGGCTCGCCAGATTCAAGACGGGCAAATGTTGAAGGTGTTTAATGCACGAGGAGCATTTCAGGTTAAGGCGGTTGTCACAGATCGGGTCAAGCAAGGGGTGGTGTTAGCCTATTCGATTTGGTGGAAGAAAATATCTAGTGATGGCAAGAATTGCAATGAAGTTGCCAGCCAAGCGCTCACTGATTTAGGCGCAGCAGCTACTTTCTATGATTGCTTGGTCGAAGTGCAGATCGCTTAAGAAATATTCGTGGTCTGGTGATCGCTTAAATCTTCACGTGAGGATATTTTTTCATGGGGCGAGGCATAACGTGCTTCACCAAAGCGTAATACGAAAGCAGCGATAGCTAATAACAAAATGGCGGCTACAATCGTAATGATCTTGTGGTCATCTAGCGTTTTTAGATCGATTGCTAAGTAACGGGTGAGTGCTGTCATAGAAATAAACAACAGAAAAATGACAGGCAAACGATGAGTGCGAAAGAAAATACCTACCATTGCGCCCAGTTCTAGATAAATGAAAAGTAGCAGAATATCATCGAGGGTTGCGTAGGGTTTGGTCATAATTTCATGCAGATAGGTGTGAATGGCCGACCAGACAATGGTGGCACCGATCACGAATAGACCTAACAGATGAAAAGTATCGACCGCGAAATTACCAAAGCGCTCTAACCATGCATTGAGCTGTTTATTCATCTAGTCCTCCTCTAGATGGCACAACGAAGTAGCTATAATGACATAGATAGACTCTGATGCGCCCTACGCTTTAAGCGATAGTGACTGAAGATCGCAGATATTACATAAGCACTACCTGCCAGTAGAATAATAGTTGGGCCAGCCGGTAAATCAGGGCTATAAGAAATTGCTAAGCCGCCAATGGTAAAGCTGCTACCCAACAAAGTAGCAATCAGCATCATCCAACCCAGCGAGTGCACATAATGCCCAGCAATTGCAGCCGGTAGAGTAAGAAGTGCAATCACTAAAATTAGCCCCACCACATGAATCAATAACACGACAGTCACTGCGATCAAACAGAGTAGCAGTAAATAAAAGAAACTCACCGGCACGCCCCGCAAGCGGGCGAATTCTTCGTCAAAGATGACAGCTAAAAATTGCCGATAAAATAAGCCAACTATCAGCAGTAGTACTAAATCTAAAATCCCCATAAACCAGACATCTTGTTCAGGTACTAATAAAATATTACCGAACAAGTAGCTAGTTAAGCTGCTGGTATAACCCGGCGTTTGGGCAATAAAGAGTAGGCCTACTGCCATACCCATCGCCCAGATTGCACCAATAAGGGTGTCTTCTTGAGTCTTCCAATTGAGACGAATCCAACCAATCAAGAGTGCAGAGACAATGGCGGCAATTAGAGCACCCAGTAGAGGATCAAAGCCGAAATAAACGGCTGCGCCCATCCCTGCTAACACGGAGTGAGCGATACCCCCCGCTAAAAAGGTGATGCGCTTCACCACGACAAATGTCCCTATCACCCCGCAGCCTAAACTGGCTAATAAGCCAGCGAGCAAAGACATTTGTAAAAAAGGTTGGCTGATTAAAGCACTTAAAAACTCATTCATGGTGGCAAAAGCAGCTAAAATTAATGAACATGGGCAACGCGCCGAATTGGCTCGCCATAGAGATGCTGGATCAAATGACCATTAATCGCATCAGTGGTATGGCAAACTAAAGTGCGATTTAAGCAAGCGACCCGACTGACATAATCGGAAATGAAAGCAATATCATGCGAGACTACCAAAATGGTTAAACGCTTATTTAACTCGCGCAAATGATCGAAAATATCACTTTCGATGCGCATATCAATATTGGCAGTTGGTTCGTCCAGAATCAGGATTTTGGGGTCGCTGACTAAAGCCCGTGCTAATAAAATCCGCTGTAATTGCCCGCCAGATAAGGCACTAATCGGGCGCTGGGCTAAATCTTGCGCTTCCAACTCCGCTAAAGCTTGCTGAACGGCTGCGTAATCGGCAGCGTTATAACGTCCAAACTGCCTACCTGCACCCAAACGTCCTAACAAAACAGCTTGTTCTACAGTAATAGGAAAGTCACGGGCAAAGCCCGGATATTGTGGCACATAACCAATCTGGGTGCGCTGTTGGGCAGGTTTTTTGCCGAGCACAGTCACCGTACCAGTTTGAGGTTTAATTAAGCCTAAAATGAGCTTGAGCATTGTACTTTTGCCGCCTGCATTGGGGCCAACAATGCCTAAGAATTCGCCTTGTTCCACACTAAAGTCGATATGTTGCAGCACTGGCACAAGTCCATAAGAAAAGCTGACATTATGTAGCTCAATCACCTTATTCACGCTCAGCACCCACAATTAAGCGCGCGGTTTTACGTAAATTAGGAATATAGTCTTCAGCTAAATTATCAATGGAAACCACTTGACCACCAATCGCTTTGGCGACTTGCTCAGCAGCACGTTGGCTAAATTGTGGCTGTACAAAGATAGTTTTTACTTGTTCATGTTTAGCTTCATCAATTAAGGTAGCTAAGGCTTTTGCGCCCGGCTCTTTGCCTTCAACTTCAATCGGTATTTGCTGTAAGCCATAAGCATCAGCTAAATAACCCCAAGCAGGGTGGAAGACCATAAATTTGAGGTTTTGCTTATCTTTAAATAACTCCACTAACTCTTGGTCAAGTTGATCAAGTTCAGCAGCAAAGTTAGCGTAGTTTTTATTAAATAGTGCGCTTTGCTCTGGGCGTAGTTGGCTAAAGGTATCAGCCATTTGCTTAGCCATTTGCTTGGCAATGCGTGGGCTTACCCATAAATGTGGGTCAAACATAGCTCCTTGATGCTCCGCATGGCCTTGATGTGAGTGCGCTTCTAAGCTGCGTAATTTAACACCATCCCTTGCATCTACTAGTAAAATAATTGGATTCACCCCTTGAATACGTTTCATCCAAGCATCCTCAAAAGGCATGCCGACTCGCACATAGAGATGTGCTTTGGACAGTGCACTAATTTGTTGGGCGGTTGGCTCATACGTTTCCGGGCTAAAGCCCGGTTGTACCATCGCCTCAGCTTTGACCTGATCGCCACCTACTTTTTCGGCGAAATGCTTTTGAGGTAAGACACTCACGAAGACTTGTAAGGGTTCAGTAGCCCAAACTGGCGAGAGTCCACATACAGTGAGCAACCAGCCGATGGTGATTAATTGCTTAAAATTTAAGGGTGAGACTAAGTTCATACTAACTAATCAGCGGATACAAAAATGAAGGGCGTTTGATAGTAGCTGAAACCTGTCAACTTGGCGATTTTTCTCAATTGAAGGATAGTTACGCGAGGGGTGCACAGATCACACTAGTACAGTGATTTATGTACTGTGTTTTAGAGTGTGAGTCTGGATAATAGGCCATACCTTATATTGATTACCTCCCAACCACCTTTATTGGCGTATAGCTATATAAGTTGTCCTAAATTAGACCCCTTATTTAAGGGGTTTTTTTATTCCAAATAAAAGATTATCCCCTATTTGGGTGCTGAACAAATGTCCCGCACGTTTGTCATAATGATTACATCAATTATCTGAACCACAGAAGTTTTTAAGCGAAGGAGTGATATTGTGGCTATATACAAAGCATAGCTACATTATAACTCGGAGAAATGCTATGAACGCCATTACTCGATATCTGCCTCTACCTAAGGTCTCTAAAGCTTTCACGGATTTGCAAATCGGTGCACGTGCACAAATGCAGGCAGGTAGTGAGCGCTTAGCACAAGCCCGTAGCTTTTATGCGCTCTCTGCTCAGTTGGAAGCCTTCGAAGCGGGGGTGCAACATAGCAAATTGCAGCTTACCGAAGTGGTTGCAAAAAAGATTCATTTACGCTTTCGACTTGCTGCTTTAAAACCTGAAACAGATCTAACTTTACAGCAGGCTTATAATACTTTGCATTTATATGAAATGCGCTTAGTGGCTTTTTTAAGAAAAGCGGGTCAAGCCTTAAAAACTTTTAATCTAGACTTACAAGAATTACGTGCTCGTCCTGAGTTAGAGACCGATGAGCGCGCTAGCCAGCTTGCTGAACTAGCTAAACAAATACAGCTAATGCAAGACGAGCGTTTTGCCTTAGAAAAAGAATTAGCACAATTTACTGGAGCTAAACCAGTTTTAAATACGGGTCTCAATGAATTCAACCCCAAGAATAACCCTTGGTTAGGGCGTATTCGCAATTGGTTACCTGCCTGAGTTGATGCCGTTTATATCCTATTTCTCCTAAAGGTTTAGTGTGCTGAACCTTTGGAGGATGGGCTAGTCAAATTGTTCTCCAACATGTTATAGATAAGCTTGATTACCATAAGGAGGAGAACCTATGAACACAGTACTGCATCGTTTATTCAGCGCAGCGTTCATGCTGTTGCTTTTATTACCCCTTACTAGCCATGCAGCTGATAATTTTCCTGCCAAACAAAATTTTGCAGGTCAAGCTCTAACCTTGAATGGCAAAGGGGTACGCAGCAAATTAGTTTTTAATTTGTATACCGCTGGTTTATATGTGACTGCACCGAGTAAAGACGCCAATGCTCTGTTAGAGGCGAAGCAGCCCTTAGCTTTGCGTATGGAAATTACTTCCAGCATGATCACTAGCGAAAATATGGAAGAGGCAGTACGTGAGGGCTTCCAGAAGTCCGCAGGTGCTAATTTAACTGCACTTCAACCAAAGATCGAAAGTTTGATCCAAGTCTTTAAACAACCGATTAAAGAAGGCGATGTCTACGATTTTGTCTATAAACCTCAGAATACCATCATTATTAAAAATGGTAAAAATGCAGCAACTATTGCTGGAGCTGATTTCAAACAAGCTTTCTTCGGGATTTGGTTAGGTGCTAAACCTGTCCAAGCTAATTTGAAGAGTGCTTTATTGGGGGGCGGTTAGTGACAGCTCGTTGTCGAGTTAAAGTCTGCGGAATTACTTCAGTGGCTGATGCCTTAATGGTGTCAGCGGCTGGAGCTGATGCTTTAGGCTTAGTGTTTTATCCAAAAAGTAAACGCAATATAGGTATCGAACAGGCGGCAGAAATTTGTAAAGTTGCTCCCCCCTTTGTGACTACTGTTGGTTTATTTTTGGATGCGGAGGCAGGCTTTGTGCATGATGTATTAGCCTCGATGTCTTTAAGTTTATTGCAGTTTCATGGCTCAGAATCCCCAAGTTATTGTGCGCAGTTCAAACATCCTTATTTAAAAGCAGTCGGCATGCAGGGCATCGCGGCTTCAGGTGGTTTTGAAGCCTATGCAGATCAATATCCAGAAGCGCAAGGTTTTTTAGTGGATAGTCATGCACCCGGTGCAGCAGGGGGGACTGGTGAAACCTTCGATTGGACACGAGTACCACAAAACTATCCAAAACCTATTATTTTAGCGGGCGGTTTAAGTCCGGAAAATGTTGCTGAAGCGATTCGGGTTAGTCGTGTCTACGCGGTTGATGTGAGTAGTGGGGTGGAGATTAGTTCGGGTATTAAGGATGCGGCTAAGGTTCAAGCCTTTATACAAAATGCTAGGTTTTAAAGCTTAGTGCAGATAGCTAGCTTGCAACATAGCAGGCTAGTCACTCTTATGGTAACTTAAGTTCCTTTCTTTAATTTCTGCCGATTTCCTAGGAGCAGCTCGTGAAGTTCAGCGAATTTAACTGGAATGCCATGCCGGACGTAACCGGGCATTTTGGCGCTTACGGCGGGCGTTTCATCGCAGAAACGCTGATGGAGCCAATTTATCAACTAGAGCAAGCTTATAGTTCTCTGAAAAATGACCCCGCTTTTCAAGCTGAGTTTGATCGAGACTTGAAGCATTATGTCGGTCGCCCTAGTCCTTTATATTTTGCCGAGCGCCTAACCCGTGAATTAGGCGGTGCGAAGATTTTTCTTAAACGCGAAGACCTTAATCATACCGGCGCGCACAAGATCAATAATACGATTGGTCAAGCTATCCTCGCTAAACATATGGGTAAAACTCGGATTATTGCTGAGACGGGTGCAGGGCAGCACGGGGTAGCTTCGGCCACGATTGCAGCACGTTTAGGCTTAGAGTGCGTCGTCTATATGGGGGCGGAAGATGTCAAGCGTCAAGCCCCCAATGTATTCCGGATGAAGTTGTTGGGTGCTACCGTCGTCCCCGTCCATTCTGGCTCTAAAACCCTAAAAGATGCCTTGAATGAAGCGATGCGTGATTGGGTCACGAATGTTGATAACACCTTCTATATTATTGGCACAGTAGCAGGCCCTCATCCCTATCCTGCGATGGTACGCGACTTCCAATCAGTAATTGGGCGGGAAGCTCGCCAGCAAATTTTAGAGCAGGATGGTTGTTTACCAGATGCACTGGTTGCGTGTGTCGGTGGTGGCTCAAATGCGATTGGCTTATTTCATCCTTTTTTAGCCGATGAATCGGTTGCGATTTATGGGGTAGAGGCGGCTGGCTCAGGGATTTCTACCGGCAAACACGCTGCTCCTTTGACCGCAGGCAAGTCAGGTGTTTTGCATGGGAATCGCACCTATTTAATGGAAGACGCTAATGGACAAATTATTGAAACTCACTCAATCTCAGCAGGTCTAGATTATCCAGGAGTAGGGCCGGAACATTCATGGTTAAAGGATTTAGGTCGTGCTCAGTATGTAGCAGTAACGGATGCGCAAGCGATGGAGGGTTTTCATACCTTGACTCGCAAAGAGGGTATTATTCCTGCACTTGAAAGCAGTCACGCGATGGCTTATGTGATGGAACTAGCACCAACACTGGCTAAAAACCAAAGTATTATTATGTGCTTATCTGGTCGTGGTGATAAAGATATTAATACGATTGCGCGCTTAGAGGGGATTACACTATGAGTCGGATTGCAGCCTGTTTTCAAGCGCTCAAAGCGCAGGGTAAAACAGCCCTCATTCCTTATGTGACGGCAGGTGATCCGCACCCGAGTATTACCGTACCACTCATGCATCAAATGGTAGAGGCGGGTGCTAGTATCATTGAATTGGGCGTGCCGTTTTCCGATCCAATGGCCGATGGCCCAACGATTCAGTTAGCGCATGAACGCTCCCTCGTGCATAACACTAGCTTGGCTAATATTTTAGCAATGGTCAGTGAGTTTCGCCAAACCAATCAAACGACTCCCGTGGTGTTAATGGGTTACTTAAATCCTATTGAAATTATGGGGTATGAGGCTTTTGCTAAAGCCGCGCAAGAGGCTGGTGTTGATGGGGTATTAACCGTTGATTTGCCGCCGGAAGAGGGTAAATCTGTATTACCCCTGTTTAAAGCGCATGGCTTAGACCCTATTTTCCTAGTTGCCCCCACAACACCAGCACATCGAATGCAAGCGATTGCCGAAGCAGCGAGTGGTTTTGTCTATTACGTCTCTCTGAAAGGTGTTACTGGTGCGAATACCTTGGATACAACAGAGGTGGCTGCGCGTTTGCAGCAAATGCGCGAATACACGCAGTTGCCTTTGGGTGTAGGTTTTGGGATTAAAGATGCAGCGACTGCAAAGGCAATCGGCCAAGTCGCTGATGCTGTGGTGGTAGGGAGTGCCTTGATTAAGCAGGTGGAAACAACCCCTAATGATCATACCGCGATTATAAAAAACATTAGTGGCTTGCTGGCATCGATGCGTAGTGCTTTAGATGCTTGAATAAAAGGTAAATGAAACAATGAGTTGGTTTGAAAAATTGTTACCTTCGCGGATTCGTACTGAATCTGGGTCAGCAGAAAAAAAATCCATTCCAGAAGGGCTATGGCGTCAATGTCCTGAATGTCAGTCGGTGCTGTATAAAGCAGAATTAGAGCGCAATAATGAAGTCTGCCCAAAATGTGAGTTTCATATGCGTATTTATGGACGCAAGCGCCTAGACATTTTCTTAGATAAAGACGGGCGTGAGGAAATTGGCGCCTCAGTTGGCCCTACGGATATGCTTAAATTCCGTGATACTAAAAAATACAAAGATCGCATTGTTGCCGCTCAAAAAGAAACCGACGAGAAAGATGCTCTTATTGTGATGAAAGGCAGTGTTTGTGGCATTCCGGTAGTTGTCGCTGCCTTTGATTTCCGTTATATGGGCGGGTCTATGGGATCGGTTGTGGGTGAGCGTTTTGTGCGTGGTGCGCAAGCGGCAATGGAGGCAAAGACAGCCTTTATATGCTTTTCTGCCAGCGGTGGGGCGCGTATGCAGGAAGCCCTGTTCTCTTTAATGCAGATGGCAAAAACTAGCGCAGTGTTGACTAAGTTAAGTGAAAAGGGCTTGCCGTTCATTTCAGTCTTAACGGATCCAACGATGGGTGGAGTCTCTGCGAGTTTTGCAATGTTAGGTGATATTCATATTGCTGAACCGAAAGCACTGGTTGGTTTCGCAGGGCCCCGTGTCATTGAGCAAACCGTGCGTGAAACCTTGCCCGATGGTTTCCAACGTAGTGAGTTCTTGTTGCAGAAAGGTGCAATTGATCTTATTGTGCATCGAAATAAGCTGCGTGAAACTATCGCCGATTTACTCGCTATTTTGCAGCATCGTCCTAACCCTAATCCGCAGCCTGTACCCGCGTGATTAATTCAGCTCCATTCGGTCAGGGTTTAGCAGCGTGGCTGGCTTGGCAAGAAAATTTGCATGTGTCCACGATTGACTTAGGTTTAGAGCGCATTGCTCAAGTAGCGACACGCATGCAGCTCCTCAAGCCAGATTTTCCTATCATTACCGTGGCGGGTACTAATGGTAAAGGCTCAACGGTAGCGCTGCTAACCAGCATACTTCAGAGTGCTGGTTATCAAGTTGGCTCGTATACCTCGCCGCATATTCTACACTATAACGAACGCATCACTTTAAATAGCTTACCCGTTGAAGATAGTCTATTAGTTAAGGCGTTTACTGCGATTGAATTAGCTCGTGAACAGGTTTCTCTAAGCTATTTTGAGTTTGGTACTTTAGCGGCCTTGTGGATTTTTGCTGAGACTAAAGTTGATGTTGCAGTGCTGGAAGTAGGCTTAGGAGGGCGTTTAGATGCGACTAATCTCTGGGATGCCGATGCCGCGATTATTACGGCAATTGGTATTGATCATGTTGAATGGCTTGGGCATAACCGTGAAGTGATCGGGCGCGAGAAAGCAGGGATTGCTAGAGCGGGTAAACCTTTAGTTTGTGGTGACCCCAATCCCCCCCAAAGTATTCGTGAGATCGCTCAAGAAAAGGGTGCTCAACTTCTTCAATTGAGTGATGACTTTCTGTTAGAGCCAGTGACTGCTGAAAGTTTTTCAATCAGTTTGAGGTCGACAGAGGCAGTCATTGAGCATACTTGGCAAAATCTACCTCGCCCTAGTTTGCAAGGCCAAGTTCAGTTAAATAATGCAGCATGTGCAGTTGTGGCTTTACATTGTTTAGCTAAGCGCCTGCCTCGAATAAATGGTTTGGCTTTACAAAAAGGCATTCTCAATGCCACGATAGCCGGTAGATTACAAAAGTTACAAAGCCAGCCAGATGTTTGGATTGATGTCGCCCATAACCCGCATGCGGCGGAAAATTTAGCGAATTGGTTGGAAAATAATCCAATCGCTGGGAAAACTTTTGTGATCTTTTCTATATTAGCTGATAAGGATATCGATGGTGTTATTCAATCTTTGCGAGACAAAGTAGACGAATGGCATATATTTCCGTTAGATTCTCCCAGAGCCGCATCTCTTTCTACCCTTGAATCAGCGTTTGCCTCTGTTAGTTTGCATAATTTTCAAGTTTATTCTGATATTAGTCATGCTTGGAAAACCTTAACTACGAAGACTGCGTCTATAGATAGAGTGGTGATTTTCGGATCATTTCTGGTAGTATCCCAAGCGTTAGACGGTATTTTTTAAGTGCTACGAGCGCAAACCCTCGGCGCATTTGAGTGTATTAATTAAGGAGTATCGGGACAATGGACAACAAGTCAACGACCAAACGCATGATTGGTGCAGTCGTATTAGTATTAATAGCGGCTTTATTATTAGCGTGGTTGCTAAAAGGTAAAAATCGGCCAGCCGAACAGAAAGATCTGATCGCTGAACAAACTCAGGAATCAACACCTATCCTAGGTTTCCCAGGGGTTAAAGAGGAGAATGCACAAAATGGGGAAGGCAGTTTAGCTGCTGGCTCTGGTACTACGGATCCTGCTGTACAACAAGCAGGTGCTAATCAAGAATACGCTATTGGTTCGACCAATGCAGGTGCTAATACAGTAGACCCAGCTCAACAGCAAGCGCAAAGTGTATTAGGTGCACAAGATCCTAATGCTAGTCTGCCCATCGCAGACCCTAATGCTTCCGCTAATAATTCAGCCGGTACAACCGCTGCTAATGATCAAGGTACAAGTGCTGGAGCAGGTGCGATAGCTGCAGCCACTGGAGCAGTGGCAGGGGCAGTTGAGTCTGGTAAGCAGGCTATCCAAGGTATGACGAGCCAAATGCAAAGTGATACTACGGGTTTCCAAGTGCGTGATCCACAAAAAGGTGAAGTACGCGAAGTAGTAGAAAATGGTGAAAAACAACCGGGTGTTGGCAGTATGGGAGCCAATGCAACGGCAACCGCTGCTAGATCTACAAGTGGTGATGCTGCTAAATCTGCAAGTGGTAGTGAAACTGCAAAAGTAGCTGCTGCTGGTTCCAACGTAGGGGCTAGTAGACCCGCTTCTAGTGGTAATACAACGGTGAATACCAGTACTAGAGATCGTCCAGTAGCGGCCTCAGGTGAGCTTAAACCTGAAAATCCACGCTTGGTGAATGAACGACCAGTTCCCCCTCCATCTGCACAACCACGTAATGCTACAGTGAATACACGTACTGCCACGGTTGAGCGGGCTACTACTGTTACTAAACCGGTTGAAAAACCAGTACCAACTATTACCGCAGCTAGCTCTTCAGCCAGTGGTTATGTGATTCAAGTATTAGCAACTTCAGATAAGACTAAGGCAGAGGGTATTAAGAGCACCATGAGTGGTGAGGGGTATCCAGTCTTTGTTACTAGTGCAAAAGTTGATGGTAAAACAGTTTATCGGGTACGAGTGGGTACTTATCCGGGTAAAGGTGATGCAGCAGCCGTGCAAGCTAGAATGAAGGCGCGTTATGCACAAAACCAATATGTGCAAAATAGTTTTGTGACTAAAAATTAAGTTGTAAAGGCTAAGCCACGTATGCAACCTTCTGCTGATCTTGTAGATTTAGGTATTCTTGTTTTAATTATTTTATCTGCATTGATTGGCTTAATACGTGGCTTTGTGCGTGAAGCGGTGTCATTAGCAACTTGGATCGCCGCCGCTGCTTTTGCTTTTCTCTATGTCCGCCCCTTGGCGGCTCAATTACCCTTTGCCGTACAGAGTGAGGTATTACGGTTAGGTATTGCGTTTGCCATTATTTTTTTTGGGGTTTTGGTTGCTGGAGCTATTATTAATTATCTGTTTAATGCAGCCATTTCTGCGATTGGTTTAGGTGGAGTAGACCGTTTTTTCGGTGGTTTGTTTGGTGCTTTCCGTGGCGCTTTATTAGTTACACTCTCAGTCGTTTTGTTAAGCTTAACCAGTTTGCCAGCTAATGCTTGGTGGAAGAATTCTCGTTTATTGCCTTCTTTTGAGTTAGCTGCAATAAAATTAAAAAACTATATTCCGGCTGATGTGTCTAATTTCTTAGAAAAAGGTGCTGCTAATCATTTACCTACCCAACAGTCTGCACCTACAGAGCCTGCTCAATAACTCAAGCAAGTTAACTTGATTTAATAGCAGGACAGCGCTGTGCATGGCTTTTATTAGCCAGAAGGGTAAAATGCCGTTTTGTTTCTGTAGTTGGGTCAACTGCGTATGTGTGGAATTATTGGGATTGTTAGTCAAGAGCCAGTGAATCAAGCGCTCTATGATGGCTTAACTGTCTTACAACACCGAGGTCAAGATGCAGCGGGTATTGTCACTAGTGACGGTCGCAAACTCTATCTCAGACGTGACAATGGTTTAGTTAAAGAAGTTTTCCTTGAGCAACATATGCGCAGCCTGCTTGGTACGATGGGGATTGGGCATGTACGCTATCCAACTGCTGGTTCTTCCTCCTCTGCGGAAGCGCAACCATTTTATGTGAATAGCCCTTACGGAATATCACTGGCGCATAACGGTAATCTCACCAATGCGGTTGAGTTACGCAAAGATCTCTATATGCAGGATCGGCGGCAGATTAATACTAATTCTGATTCTGAAATCCTGTTAAATGTATTTGCTCAAGAGCTATTGAAACAAGATGCTTATCATGTGCGGCCTGAGGATATTTTTGCTGCAGTAGCAGGAGTGCATCGACGTTGCAAAGGGGCTTATGCTGTGGTGACCATGCTTACCCGCGATGGCTTGGTCGGTTTTCGCGATCCTAATGGGATTCGCCCACTAGTGTATGGCATACGTGAAACCGTGCAAGGCAATGAGTATATGCTAGCATCCGAAAGTGTGGCTTTAGATGCACAAGGCTATCGTTTAGTCCGCGACATTGAACCGGGTGAGGCGATCTTCATCACGCAGGATGGCAAAGTTTTTACTCAGCAATGCAGTGATCATCCACAATACAATACCTGTATTTTTGAATATGTCTATTTCGCCCGTCCTGATTCAATCATTGATAATGTCTTCGTGCACAAAACTCGCATGCGCATGGGGCATAAGCTAGCGGAGTATATTCAGCGCATCTGGCCTGAGCATGATATTGATGTGATTATGCCGATCCCAGATACTAGCCGAACGTCTGCTTTAGAAATGGCTTATACCTTGGGTGTACCCTACCGCGAAGGCTTGATGAAGAACCGCTATATCGGTCGTACTTTCATTATGCCGGGTCAGAAGCTGCGGAAAAAATCAGTTAGGCAGAAATTAAATCCACTTCATGTCGAGTTTAAAGATAAAAACGTACTCTTAGTCGATGACTCCATTGTACGTGGTACCACCTCAGAGGAAATCGTACAAATGGCACGTGATTCTGGGGCTAAAAAGGTCTATTTTGCTTCTGCATCGCCCCCGATTCGTTATCCCAATATTTATGGGATAGATATGCCGGCGGCGAAAGAGTTAATTGCCCATGAGCGTACCGAAGAAGAAGTGGCTAAAGTGATTGGGGTCGATCGTCTATTCTATTTGCCCCTAGAGGACTTAGTGGCATCCATTCAAAAAGGAAATCCGCGCCTGCGGAATTTTGATTGCTCCGTATTTACTGGTGAGTATGTGACCGGTGAAACGGCTGATTATTTTGTCGAATTAGAGGCACAACGTAATGATCAACAAAAACAAAAAACTTCGCTGCGCGATGCTGCCATTGACCTGCGCGATAGCGATTAGCTTATTTAACATTAATGTGAGTGCAGACAACCAGGTTTATAATCAGCCAGTACCGACTTTTGAGCAGGCTCAAGTCCAAGATGGCAATATTGCTGGTTTGTTAAGGGATTTACAAGGCCGTTTTCCAAATTACTCTACAGAACAAGTAGTCGTGATTGACGCTAGTAATCAGAAGCTCTTGCTAATTGAAAAAGGTCAAGTGACTCATCGTTGGGTAATTTCTACTGCTGAAGCAGGTTTAGGTAGTCGTAAAGGCAGCAATCAAACCCCTTTAGGAGCTCATCGTTTGGCGCAAAAGATAGGTGACGGAGCACCTTTAGGTACGGTGTTTAAAGCCCGTCAAAATACTGGGCGCATTGCGAAAATTTTGACAGCTCCTGGGGCGCGTAGTGGCGAAGACAATGTCACGACGCGCATCATGTGGTTAGATGGTTTAGAACCGGGTTTGAATAAAGGTGATATGGTCGATTCTTATCAGCGCTTTATTTATATTCATGGTACAGATGAGGAAGGGCGGTTAGGTGCTCCCGCATCGCATGGCTGTATTCGGATGCGTAATCAGGATGTGATTGATTTATATGATCGAGTCCGCGAAGATACTTTAGTATTCATTGCAGAGCGTAGATAAATTGAGATGTTAACTGTGTTAGCTAATTGGCAATTTATACCTGTCTTTCATGTATGTTGTAACCAAAATGCAGATTTATCTGAGCTAATACTTATTGCTAACCAACAGCGAATGAGTCAATCCTAAGGGAGTTGAGGGGTTCAAATTCTAAGCCGGGAACTCGTCCCGGCTTTTTTATTTAGGGATTTAAACTATGTATGAAATTGGTGATTGGGAGTTTGAGACTTTAGCAGTACGGGCAGGCCATCAGCGTACTTCTGAAGGAGAGCATGCAGAAGCAATTTTTCCAACTTCAAGCTTTGTGTTTACAAGTGCTGCAGAAGCTGCTGCACGCTTCGGTGGGGCTGAGCCGGGAAATATTTATTCACGAATGACCAATCCAACCGTGCGTTATTTTCAAGATCGCTTAGCGGCTTTAGAGGGCGGAGAAAGTTGTGTTGCTACCTCTTCAGGCATGTCTGCGGTTCTTGCGGTGATGCTGGCTTTTCTAAAAGCGGGTGATCATCTGATTTGCTCTAATTCAGTGTTTGGAACTACTACAGTACTGCTACAGAATTATATTCAAAAATTTGGAGTACAGGTCAGTTTTGTCTCGCTCACCGATTTGAGCGCTTGGGAGCAGGCTTTGCAAAGTAATACACGCTTGCTTTTTGCAGAAACGCCATCAAATCCTTTAACTGAGCTTGTTGATATTCATGCACTCGCTGATTTAGCTCATCGTAATCATAGTTTGTTAGTGATTGATAATTGTTTTTGTACGCCGGCTTTACAACGTCCGTTGGAATTAGGTGCTGATATTATTGTGCATTCTGCAACCAAGTATCTAGATGGGCAAGGGCGTGCTTTAGGTGGTGCAGTTGTAGGTGACTCTGAAAGAGTGGGTAAAGATGTATTTGGGGTTTTGCGCTCTGGTGGAGTAGCCATGAGTCCTTTTAATGCGTGGATTTTTCTAAAAGGCTTAGAAACTTTAAAGATTAGAATGCAAGCACATTGCCAGCAAGCTCTAGTTCTAGCGCAATGGTTAAGTGAGCAGCCTAACATTGAACGCGTTTATTATCCCGGTTTACCGAGTCATCCACAGCATGAATTGGCAAAAAAACAACAAAGTGATTTTGGTGGAGTGGTCTCTTTTGTAGTTAAAGGTGGACAGAAAGCTGCTTGGCACGTCATTGATCAGACTAGAATGATCTCAATCACTGCTAATCTGGGTGATACCCGCAGTACGCTTACCCATCCGGCAACCACAACCCATAGTCGTTTAACCGCAGAACAGCGTGCATCTGTTGGGATTGAAGATGGCTTGATTCGTATATCAGTAGGCTTGGAGTCAGTCACTGATATTCAACGTGATCTAGGGCGTGGGTTAGATAATTAGAAGCTAGCGGACAAGTATAAAAAAAGGATGCTTTGAGCATCCTTTTTTATAATCTTAAATACTAATTCTAAATTAGAAGTCGTATTTCAGAGCAGCTTTCAGCTTAGTAACTTCGCTGGTAGCTGTACCCAAATCATCATCAGTTTGTTGTGCTTCGAACCATGCAGAAGTCTTCTTGCCGATTGGCAGAGTATAACCAACAGCGATACTAGTTGGTTTTGCACCAGCATCTAAGTCAGCTTGACCGTAAGCTAAATAAGCGCCCGCATAACCCAAATGTAAATCGATGGAGTTACCAGTGTTGTCACGGTCTGTGTAAGCAAAGCCATATTCTGCAGGTCCCATTTTGCCGCCTAAGGCAACACCATAGGCCTTACTAGTCTCTTCAGCAGTACCGCTGAAGTCTGCATCTTTATAACCGACGCCAACTTTCACAGGACCGGCGTCGAAGCTAGCACCAATTTCGTAACCGTCGTTATACGTATCATCACCTTGATACATAGTAGCGCCTAAGCCAACTTGACCCACAGTTGTGTCATAAGTTAAGGCTTCACCAGTACGACCAGTGTAGGTACCTAAGAAACTTGCACCTGTACCGCCAGCATCCCAAGCGATATCCATTGGCGCGATAACGGTGTTATAGAAGGTGTGATAGTCTTGGCCGATACGGACACGACCGAAACCACCTTTCAAACCAACATAAGCTTTACGAGTGCCTAATGCACCGTTTGCATTGTCAGCAGAGTCAGTGTCAACACTGAACTCATAATGGCCGAAACCTTTTAAGCCGTCAGCGACTTCAGTTTCAGCTTTAAAGCCCATACGTGAATACCAGTTTTGGAATTGTGTAGTAGAAGTAACACCATTGTCAGTGTTATTGATACCAATACGTACAGAGCCATAGAAAGAAGTACCATCTTCAGCCTGAGCAGCGAAAGAGGTCGCAGCCAAACTTGCCATTGCGATGGCGATTGTCAGATTTTTCAATTTCATAGTAATTTCCCATTCCACCGTTGCATAAACGCAGCGAACTGTATTATAAAGCCAACACTATCGAGACACAATTGCTATCCAGATAGTTTTTTCGATTTGGTAATCTAACTTACGAAAAAACCTCAGTCTTTCCACCACTTCAAGGCTTTTCGGCTAGCTTGATTATTCGTTAAAAACTCGCCTTTAAGTTATCTTACCCAGCGTAACACTATGTAGCATAAATGACACTGTTGTAAAAGCCCTACTTTCCTGATGAACGTAAGATTTTGTAGTTATTGCTTAAATTTAATCCTTATTGACGTATACGTTAACTTATTCTAGTATGCGTTAAGAGGTGTTTATGCAGCAAAAACTTTGGACTATTTCTGAATTAGCTGATGAGTATGAAATTAGTGCTCGTACCATACGTTTTTATGAAGACAAAGGGCTATTAGAGCCGCAGCGTGTGGGAGCTAATAGAGTCTATGGTTATAAAGATCACGCACGTTTGAAGTTGATCTTGCGCGGTAAACGTTTAGGTTTCTCCTTGGAGGAGATCAAGGAGTTCATTGGTTTATATAACACTGAGCTTGATCCTGAGCAAACTGGTCAATTGCAGTTTTTGCTAAAAAATGTTCGGGAAAAGGTCAGTGTATTAAAACAGCAACAGTTAGACCTAGCGATGACACTGGATGAGTTAATGAAAATTGAATCAGAGTGTTTAAGTCGTTTGGAGGATGACTCGCTCACAGTTAGCTGAAGATTAAACCCGTGGCTCCTCATTAATTGACTAATGGATGGAGAGCAGAGATGAAACAAGTTGTGATTGCAGGTTATGCGCGCACCCCCTTTACTTTAGCGAATAAAGGTGAACTAGCCAGAGTTCGTCCTGATGAATTAGCTGCTACTGCAGTTAAAGGCTTAGTTGCTAAAACTGGCATTGACGGTAAAGACATCGAAGATTTGATCATGGGCTGCGCTTTCCCTGAGGGTGAGCAAGGCTTGAACGTAGCACGTTTAGTGGTATTTTTAGCAGGCTTACCGATTTCTGTTGGTGGTGTGACGGTCAATCGCTTCTGCGGCTCTTCTATGCAAGGCATTCATCAAGCTGCTGGTGCAATTCAAATGAATGCAGGTCATGCCTTTATTTGTGCGGGTGTTGAGTCTATGACTCGTGTGCCCATGGCAGGCTTTAATCCATCACCTAATCCCCAACTTTATGAAGAAACACCCAATGCTTATGTGAGTATGGGGATTACTGCTGAAAATCTTGCAAAGAAATATGGCATTTCGCGTGCTGATCAAGAAGTTTTTGCGGTGGCTAGCCATCAAAAAGCAGCCGCAGCTCAGCAAGCGGGTAAATTAACAGAAGAAATCATCCCCGTTGGTGCAGTTTCCAAAGATGGCTGTATCCGTCCAGAAACTACCCTTGAAACTTTAGCAGGCTTAAAGCTCGCCTTTGATGAAAAAGGTACAGTCACAGCGGGTACTTCTTCACCTTTAACCGATGGTGCTTCTGCAACTTTAGTTTGCAGTGAGGAGTTCGCTAAAGCTCATGGCTTGCCGATTTTAGCCAGAATTAAAAGCATCGCAGTTTCTGGTTGTGCACCTGAGATCATGGGGATTGGACCCGTCTTATCGAGCCAAAAAGCCTTAGAGCGTGCCGGTTTGAGTGTGAATGATTTAGACATTATTGAGCTGAATGAAGCATTCTCAGCTCAATCTTTAGCCTGTATTCGTGATCTGAATTTAGATTTAGCCAAAATCAATTTAGATGGGGGGGCGATTGCTTTAGGACATCCTTTGGGGGCAACCGGTGCACGTATTACTGGTAAGGCCGCATCTTTATTAAAGCGCGAGGGTAAACAGTTCGCGTTAGCTTCTCAATGTATTGGGGGCGGTCAAGGTATCGCAACCATCTTGGAGGCGGTGTAATGGAAATTCGTAAAGTTGCTGTCATCGGCGCGGGTGTCATGGGTACTGGCATTGCCGCGCACATTGCCAATGCGGGTGTTCCTGTTGTGTTACTCGATATTGTGCCTCAAGGTGCGACGAATCGTAACGTAGTGGCAGAAGCAGCGGTCGAAAAGCTTTTAAAGTCTGATCCGGCTGCTTTCATGCACAAGCGCAATGCACGTTTAGTAACGACTGGAAATATTGAAGATCATCTGCATCTGCTAGCCGATTGTGATTGGATTATTGAAGCGATTATTGAACGCTTAGATCTTAAGCAAAGTTTGTATAAGAAGATTGATGCTGTGCGTCGTGCAGATGCGGTGGTGTCTTCTAATACCTCCACGATTCCACTGCATGATTTAGTGGCCGGATTGCCAGCAAGCTTTGCTGAGCAATTCATGATTACGCACTTCTTTAATCCGCCGCGTTACATGCGTTTACTGGAAGTTGCTGCTGGCTCACAAACTAAGCCTGAGGTCGTAGAGCAAGTGAGTCAATTCTGTGACCTTAAATTAGGTAAGGGGGTTGTCGGTTGTAAAGATAGCCCCGGATTTATTGCTAATCGGATTGGCATTTACTGGATTCAGACCGCGATTTTAGAAGCCATGAATTTAGGGCTGACGGTTGAAGAGGCGGATGCTGTGGTTGGTAAACCTATGGGTATTCCTAAAACCGGTGTGTTTGGCTTATCCGATTTAGTTGGGATTGATCTAATGCCCCATTTAATGGAAAGCCTGAAGCGTACTTTACCTGCTGCGGATGCTTTCCATGCTAAAGCGATTATTCCGCCAGTCATTGGCAAAATGATTCAAGACGGTTACACGGGGCGCAAGGGTAAGGGGGGATTCTATCGCCTGAATCGCGTGGGTAGCGAAAAGATTAAAGAATCGATTAATCTGCAAACCGGCGAATACAGCAAGTCCCGCGAAGGGCGTTTAGATAGTGTGGCTAATACCCGCAAATTAGCCGATTTGGTTAGCTATAAGGACAAAGGTGGTGAATATGCTTGGAAAGTGCTGGCACAAGTTCTGAGCTATGCTGCGTCTTTAGTACCAGAAATTGCGGATGATATTCACTCCGTCGATACGGCGATGCGTTTAGGTTACAACTGGAAATACGGTCCGTTTGAATTAATCGATCAATTAGGGGCTAAAGATTTTGCTGATCGTTTAGCGGCCGAAGGTTCTATTGTCCCAGCTTTACTCAAATTGGCTGCTGAAGTCGGTAGTTTCTATCGGGTTCAAGACGGCAAATTAGAGTATTTAACTACCAACGGTCAGTATCAAACTGTGCAACGCCCCGCTGGGATCTTATTACTTGAGGATATTAAGCGCACGAGTAAGTCGGTGGCGAAGAATGCTTCTGCCAGTCTTTGGGATATTGGTGATGGCGTAATTTGCTTAGAGTTCACTAGCAAGATGAACGCGATGGATCCATTAATCCTCGCAATGATTCAGCAAGCAATTGGCATTGTTTCCAAAGATTATAAAGCTTTAGTGATTTATAACGAAGGCAGTAATTTCTCGGTAGGTGCTAATTTAGGCTTGCTGTTATTTGCAGCGAATATCGCTTCTTGGGAGCAAATCGAATCCATGGTCAAAGGTGGGCAAGACACTTATAAAGCGATGAAGTATGCACCTTTCCCGATTGTGGGTGCGCCTGCAGGAATGGCTTTAGGAGGCGGCTGTGAAGTTTTACTGCATTGCTCAGCGCTGCAAGCCCATGCTGAAACCTACATGGGTTTAGTGGAGGTGGGAGTTGGTGTTATTCCGGGCTGGGGGGGGTGTAAAGAAATGCTGCAACGCTGGGTTACCAATAAAAAGCGTCCCAGTGGTTTGATGCCTGCAGTAATAAAAGTGTTTGAAATGATTAGCACCGCAACCGTTTCTAAATCTGCACAGGAAGCTCAAGACTATTTATTCTTGCGCCCATCTGATGCGATTACAATGAATCGTGACCGTTTATTGGCAGATGCTAAAGCTAAAGCCTTAGCGATGGTAGATGGCTATCAAGTGCCTGAGCCAATTGAGCTGAATTTACCTGGGCCTACAGCACGTACCGCCATGAAAATGGCTGTGAGTGATTTCCGTGCGATGGGTAAAGCCACGCCACATGATGAGGTGGTGTCTAATGAACTCGCTTATGTATTGAGTGGTGGCAATACCGATATGGTTGATAAGGTGAATGAAGATCAGTTGCTGCAATTAGAGCGTAACGCCTTTATGAACTTAGTGCGCAATAATAATACATTAGCCCGTATGGAAACTATGCTGGAAACCGGTAAACCGCTGAGGAACTAATCATGCCAACTTATCAAACCCCTTTACGCGATATGCGTTTTGCTTACAGTGAACTGTTTAATCCAGCGGATATTCAAGCACTACCCGGTTTTGAGGAGGTAAATCATGAGTTGGTGGAAACCATCCTTGAAGAAGCTGGCAAGTTTTGTGAAAACGTCCTACAGCCTCTGAATCGCTCTGGAGATGAGGAGGGCTGTCATTTCGATAATGGCACTGTAACGACACCTACAGGCTTTAAAGAGGCTTATCAAGCTTATTGCGAGAACGGCTGGGGAGCATTGACGACTAACCCGCAATATGGCGGTCAAGGTTTGCCCAATACGGTGGGCACAATGGTTGAAGAAATTATCTGTGCAACCAATATGTCCTTCGGTATGTATCCCGGTTTGACGCATGGAGCCTATAACGCCATTGAACATTACGGCACAGAAGCCATGAAAGAACTCTATCTGCCGAAAATGGTCGAGGGTGTGTGGAGCGGTACAATGTGCCTGACTGAGCCGCATTGTGGAACAGACCTTGGTTTGTTACGCACTAAAGCAGAGCCACAAGCCGATGGTAGTTATCGGATCACAGGCACTAAGATTTTCATTAGTTCCGGTGAGCATGATCTGACAGAAAATATTGTGCATTTAGTCTTAGCGCGTCTGCCGGATGCGCCTGCTGGAATTAAGGGCATCAGCCTATTTTTAGTGCCTAAGTTTTTAGTTAATGCAGATGCGTCTTTAGGCGAGCGCAATGCTGCCGTTTGTGGTGCGATTGAACATAAAATGGGGATCAAAGCCTCCTCCACTTGTGTGATGAATTTTGATGCTGCCACCGGCTATCTCGTCGGTACGCCGAATAAAGGCATGCAGGCGATGTTCGTAATGATGAATGCTGCCCGCTTAGGTGTGGGGATGCAGGGTTTAGGCATCTCTGAAGTCGCTTATCAGAATGCAGTGGTTTATGCCAAAGAGCGTTTACAAGGCCGATCTTTAAAGGGGGCTGTGCAACCGGATAAGCCGGCTGATCCTTTAGTAGTGCATCCAGATATTCGCCGAATGCTGTTGACGATGCGCGCTTATACCGAAGGCAATCGGATGCTGGCAGTATGGATGGCGCGTCAGTTGGATATTTCTTTGCATGCCACTGATCTTGTGCAAAAACAAACGGCTGAAGACTTTGTAGCTTTAATGACGCCTATTGTAAAAGCATTTATGACCGACTGTGGCTCAGAGATTGCTAATTTAGGTATGCAGGTTTATGGCGGTCATGGCTTTATTCGTGAATGGGGGATGGAGCAATTTGTGCGGGATGCGCGCATTTCGCAAATCTATGAAGGCACCAATGGTGTTCAGGCTCTGGACTTAGTAGGGCGGAAAATGCCTGCGCATCTAGGGCGGAATTTACGGCCTTTCTTCCATGAAGTGAGCCAATATCTAAGCGATAAGCAAACTGATACCCGCCCTGAAATTCAGCCGTTCGTACAAGGTTTAGCCAAAGCGTTTGGGCGCTTGCAAACGGTCACGGGTTGGTTGGCTGAAAAAGGTTTATCTAATCCAGAAGAGGGGGGAGCTGCGGCGACCGATTATCTGCGTTTGTTTGCTTTAGTAACCTTGGCTTATCTCTGGCTACGTGCTATTGAAATTGCTTTAGAAAAACGCTCAGGCGATGAGGCGTTGTTTTATCAAGCCAAATTGGACACGGCGCGCTTTTATTATGAACGCTTATTGCCACAAACAGGTGCTTTAATGAGCATTATTATGTCAGGTTGTGGCAGTTTAATGAGTTTTAATGCAGAGGCATTTTAAGTTCTACTGAGCTCCTCATCGCAGGGTGAGGAGCTTATAATCCTTTCGTGTCCATTCATCTGATCTATTTATACAAGCGAATTCGCTCTCCCTAGAATAAAACTTCATGTAACCCTACGCGAAGTGTCAATTGTGCGAACCTTAGTCATTCTCAGTCTCTTGTGTGCTATGAGTTCAGCCTCTGCTGAAATCTATCATTGGATCGATGCAAACGGTAAGCAAGTGTATGGTGATGAGCCTCCAAACAATGCACGTTCTATACAAGCCGTTGAGTTACCTGTGTTAACTGTAGCAGAAAGCTTCAAGGGTAAACCGAAACCTGTGGAAGCTCAGACTACGGCTAATCAACCCTCTACTGCAGAGGCTACAGCTCGTGTGTCCGTTAGCTCAAGCCAAGTCGCAAAGTCTGCTGATGAGTCAACCGCCGCTACGGGTTATGCAAGCTTCAGCATCTTAGTACCGGGTCGTGACGAGGTGGTGCGTTCTAATGGTGGTAATGTCAAAATCAAAATTGATCTGCAACCTGCCCTAAAGCAAGGGCATGGTATCGTTATTTATGTTGATGGCCGCCAAGTCGGTGAAACGACAAATGATAGCTTTGATGTCACCGGTATCGAACGCGGTGAACATAGCGTATTTGCAGTCTTACATGATGCAAAAGATGCAGTTTTAGGCAATACCGAGGCAGTGAGTTTTACTATGATGCGTAATTCTGTCATCTCAAGAGTTAATTGACCATTCTAGCGCCAAAAATAGCAGTACCAATACGCACAATAGTAGCACCCTCAGCAATCGCCGCTTCTAAGTCATTAGTCATCCCCATCGATAGAGTATCAAGCTGGAAGCCTTCACTATTTAGCTTTTCTAACAAACCTCTTACTGCCGCAAAGGCTTGGCGTTGTTTAGCAAAATCTGCTTCAGGGGCGGGAATGGCCATCAGCCCTCGTAATTGTAAATTGGGTAGTTTCTGAACAGCGCTGGCCAGTTCAAAAGCTTGTTCCGGTTGCACACCAGACTTGCTGTTTTCAACGCTGATATTCACTTGCAAACAAATTTGCAGAGGCCTATCCGCTTGAGGGTTTTGCTCACTCAAACGCTCTGCGATTTTCAAACGGTCTACAGCGTGAACCCAGGTGGCAAGCTCTGCAACTTGCCGAGTTTTATTGGACTGAATAGGGCCGATAAAATGCCATTCGACCGGATAGTTCGCTAATTGGTGAGCTTTTTCGGCCATTTCCTGAGCGTAGTTTTCGCCTAAAGCCCATTGCCCGGCTTGCAAAGCTTCCTGCAAAGCAGCTAATGCTTGATGCTTACTGACCGCTAATAATTTAACACTACCTGCGGGGCGTCCATATTTAGCTTCAGCCGCGCGAATGCGTTCTCCGATTATCAGAAGATTGTCCTTAATGGTCATACGTTGTGTTAACTTTGATTAAATCCTAAAAATTATAAAAAACTTAGTAACGATGGACATTACTCAGCTCTTAGCCTTTGGTGTGAAGAATAATGCCTCTGACTTGCATTTGTCTGCAGGTTTGCCCCCTATGATCCGAGTTGATGGCGAAATGCGCCGCATCAGCTTACCGGTATTAGAGCATAAGCAAGTCCATGGCATGGTGTATGACATCATGAATGATAACCAGCGTAAAGCCTATGAAGAATTCTGGGAGTGTGATTTCTCCTTTGAAATTCCCGGTATTGCACGTTTCCGTGTGAATGCTTTTAATCAAGGGCGTGGCGCAGGAGCAGTTTTTCGGACGATTCCAAGTAAGGTGCTCACCTTAGAGCAGTTGAATGCACCGACCAGCTTTAAAAAGATTGCAGATAATCCGCGTGGCTTAGTTTTAGTTACAGGACCTACAGGGTCGGGTAAGTCAACTACCTTAGCGGCGATGATTGATTATAAAAACGATAGTGAATATGGGCATATTCTGACCATCGAAGACCCCATCGAATTCGTCCATCAAAGCAAAAAAAGCTTAGTCAACCAGCGTGAAGTGCATCGAGATACACGTAACTTCGAGGCTGCTTTACGTTCAGCGTTACGTGAAGACCCTGACACCATTCTCGTCGGGGAGATGCGTGACCTTGAAACGATTCGTCTAGCTTTGACGGCGGCTGAAACTGGGCATTTAGTGTTTGGTACTTTGCATACCACCAGTGCACCTAAAACTATTGATCGTATTGTTGACGTGTTCCCTGCTGCGGAAAAAGAAATGGTGCGCTCGATGCTCTCTGAGTCTTTGCAAGCAGTTATCTCCCAAACCTTATTGCGTAAGCGCAATGGTGGTCGAGTTGCGGCACATGAGATTTTGATTGGTACACGGGCTATTCGTAACTTGATCCGTGAAAACAAAATCGCCCAGATGCGCTCTGCCATTCAAACTGGTCAAGGGGATGGAATGCAAACCCTTGATCAGTCACTTCAAGCCTTGGTGATGAAAGGTATTATTGATAAAGAAACTGCACGCCGTAAAGCCGATAACCCTGATGCGATTTAAGCACACAGGTCTGAATGATTAGAAGGAGTAATGTTCTTGGATCGCGATAATGCAATGGGCTATGTGCAGAAGCTACTGCGCGGCATGCTTGATAAAGGTAGTTCAGACTTATTTATTACAGCCGATGCAGCCCCTTCGGTAAAAGTGAATGGGGAAATGATTCCGCTCACGCAGAATATCTTGTCAGAAATGAATACACGTATGTTGGTACGTTCGATTATGAATGACTACCAGCTACAACAGTTTGAATCGCAGATGGAGTGTAATTTCTCGATTAGCCTGCCGGGTACTGCGCGTTTCCGTGTCAATGCGTTTACCCAGCGCGGTTGTTCTGGCATGGTGCTGCGGCATATTCCCACCAAAATTCCTAAATTCGAGGATTTAGATTTACCGCCGATTTTACGTGACCTATCCATGACTAAACGCGGCTTAATTATTTTTGTGGGTGCAACAGGTTCAGGTAAATCCACGTCCTTGGCTGCTATGTTGGATTATCGGAATGAAAATTCCCGTGGACATATTGTCACGATTGAAGATCCTATTGAATTTATTCATCAACATAAGGGTTGTTTACTCACCCAGCGTGAGGTTGGCTTAGATACCACTAGCTATGAAGTAGCGCTAAAAAATACTTTGCGCCAAGCACCCGATGTGATCTTGATGGGTGAGGTGCGTGATAAAGAGACTATGGAATATGCGATTGCCTATGCGGAAACAGGGCACTTGTGTTTAACTACCTTACATGCAAATAGTGCTAATCAGGCAATCGAGCGGATTCTTAACTTTTTCTCGGAAGAGCGTCATCCGCAGTTATTAATGGATTTGTCGCTCAATCTTAAATCAGTCATTTCTCAACGTTTGGTCCGCTCGGTGGATGAAAAATCGCGGATTCCAGCGGTGGAAGTCATTATCAATACACCCTTGATGGCTGATCTGATTCTTAAGGGCGATGTTTCAGGAATGAAGACCTTAGCCTCTAAGTCACGTGAGTATGGCATGTGCACTTTTGACCAAGCCTTGTTTGACTTGATTGAAAAGCGAAAAATCACTGTACAAGAAGGTTTACGCAATGCGGATTCAGTCAATGATCTGCGTTTGCGTCTGAAGCTGGAAAGCCGCTTCTCTAAAGAGAACGATTTCTTCCGTGGTACGGATCAGCTTGAAATCGAACCTGTGGCGAATAATGTAAGAAGGTAAACCATGGCTAATCTAATTGAAGAGGATATGCGCCTGTCACCATTATTACACATGATGGTAAAGCAACAGGCTTCAGACATTTATTTAACCACCGGTGCGCATGCTTCAGTCAAAGTGCGTGGCTCTTTGCGCAAAATCAGCAGAGAGCCGATGAAACCCGGTAATATTCGCCAACTCGCGGAAGAAGTTTTGACCGGTAGTGAAATGGAAACCTTTTATAGTTCTCGAGAGTTTAATAAAGGGATTGCCTTAAAAGGGATTGGCCGCTTTCGGATGAATTTGTATTTCCAACGTGGCGAAGTTTCAATGGTGGTACGGCATATTCGCAGCAATATCGCTAATCCTGATGATCTCGATCTGCCAGCGGTTTTGAAAGAATTGGTGATGCGTCGAGATGGTTTGATTTTATTCGTAGGCTCGACAGGCTCCGGCAAATCAACCTCTATGGCTTCCCTGATTCAATATCGCAATGAGCGCCATTGCGGGCATATTTTGACGATTGAAGATCCTATTGAGTATACCTTTCGTCACGGTCAGTCGATTGTCGGCCAACGTGAGGTCGGTTTTGATACCTTAAGCTATGCTAATGCTATGCGTGAAGCGATGCGCGAAGCTCCCGATATGATTATGGTAGGAGAAGCACGTGATAGTGCCACAATGGGAGCAGTCTTGGGCTTTGCAGATACCGGTCATTTGGTACTTTCAACCCTGCACGCGATCAATGTTGTACAAGCTCTAGAGCGGATTTTATACCTGTTTAGTTCTGAAGATAAAAACCGTGTGTTGATGGATTTATCGCTGAACTTACGTGCGATTGTTGCTCAACGTTTGATTCCTGCCTCCAATGGTGAAGGTATTCACTTAGCAGCAGAAGTTTTAGTGAATACCCCGTATGTGACTGAGTTGATTAGAAAAGGCCATTTCAATGATCTGCCTGAGATTATTGAGAAGGGCACTTCGGATGGGATGGTGAGCTTTGATCAATCCTTATACCGACTATTGCGGGATAAGAAGATTACTAAAGCACATGCTTTAGAGTATGCCACTTCACGTAACAACCTTGAATGGCAAATTAGCTTTGGAAATGGCAGTTTCGCCCCCGATAAAACTAAGCACGCTGAACCTAGCGTCTATGAAAAAGTACTGGAATCGACGAAAAATAAAATTACTGGCTCTGCAGATGCTTAAAGTTTATGTCCAACGAATAATGGGTAAATCCAGCAAGGCTTGCAAATCTTGCTGGTTATCCATCCCCAGTGGTGCGGGTTGAAGCGGATTGAGAATAATACCGACTAAGTCTAGGTGACGTGCTTGAATAGCTTCAACGCTTAGCAGAATATGATTAATACAACCCACCCGATCTTCACTCACTAAGACAATCGGTAGCTTTAAAGTAGCCGCCAAATCGGCATTTAAACCATCATTGGCTAAGGGCGAGTAAAAACCACCAGCGCCTTCTACATATAGAAAGCTAGGTGGTTTGTAGTTCTTGTGACATTGTTCAGCCAGTTGTTGAATGCTTAACTGCTTACCTTCTAACTGAGCTGCACGCGGCGGTGAGAGTGGCGCTAACAAGCGATTGGGACAGACTTGGTTTAAGGCTTGAAAACCGCTAGCCGCTAAGGCTAATTTCCACGTATCGGTTTCAGTGATTTGCTCAGTTGACCAGCCCGACTCTACAGGCTTACGTGGAGTAATCTGTACACCAAGTTGTCGCAAATGCTGTAACAGCCGAGTACCAATCCAAGTTTTACCGACACCTGTATCCGTGCCTGTCATAAAAAGACCGGGTAATTGACTAATCTGCTCTAGCCATGTTGCAAAAACACTGGAATTCAATTGAGAAGCTCTGAGTCGCGAAAATTTTCTATTATACTGTAGGCTCTTCAACTGCATAGCGAGCTTTAAGATGCGCGCCCGATTTTGGCATGAGCGTTGGCAGCAAAACCAAATTGGTTTTCACCAAGATGAAATTAATCCTTATCTACAAACTTATTGGCCAAAGCTCAAGCTAGCTACAGGGAGGGGCGTATTTGTGCCTTTGTGTGGCAAAAGTAGCGATATGCTCTGGTTGCGGTCACAAGGCTATCCAGTGTTAGGAGTTGAACTAAGCCCAATTGCGGTCAAAGATTTTTTTGCAGAGCACGGATTAGAGCCAGAAGTTACTCAACAAGGTGCTTTTGAGTTGTGGGAAGTAGAGGGCTTAAAAATTCTACTCGGTGATTTCTTTCAACTCACAACTACTGATTTGGCAGAGTGCGAGGCTATTTATGATCGTGCTTCCTTAATTGCTTTGCCGCCGGATATGCGTGAGCAGTATGCGGGGCATCTTCAACAGATCGCAACTGGTAAACCGAACCTCTTAATCACCTTAGAATACGATCAGACCATCACCGGTGGGCCACCCTTTTCAGTAACGCCTGCAGAAGTGCAGTCCTATTATGCTGCTCAGTATTACATTGAGCTGTTAGCGCGCGTCGATATTAGCCACACTCAACATGGCATTATGGCTAAAGGGGCTAAAGAGTTATATGAGGGGGTCTATTTGTTGAAACCCAAATTCTAGGCTTCTAGGTAATGCACTTGTGTGGCAATACGTCCATCTGCGTATAAACTTATTTCACGCCAGCCCGGTTTGGCGTGTTTAAACCCTAAGCGCGCTTCATCGTGGGTCAACTGCACACAAGTTGCTGGTGTCCCATACACAGCAATAGCTTGGTTTTGATTATTGGCGACTGCACCAACAAATTCAGCATGAATATGCCCAAAAGCCACCGCCTTGACTTGTGGAAACTGAGTTAAAATTTCCCAAAACTGCTCAGGCTGTTGTAAACCCATGTTATCCATCCAAGCACTCCCAATGGGTAATGGATGATGATGTAGAAAAATCAGGGCATGTGCTTCAACGGGCAGTTGCTTGAGTTTGTGGACTAAAATGTCTAACTTTTCTGTAGTTAAATAACCTTCTCCATGTAGTGGACGGCTGCTATCTAAAAAGAGTAAGTGCCAAGCCCCCAATTGTTTATGGTCTACCAGATGGATATTGGGACTGCTGAGCTTTGCTTGCATCAATTCAGGGTGATCATGATTGCCGGGTAATACGTAGACAGGCGCTGGGAAGCTGTCTAACTGGCAATTAATCCACTGATAAGTGGCTGCCGTTTCTTCTTGTGCTAAATCTCCACTCAGCACTAAGGCATTACAGGGTGATTGTTGCTTAAGATGATTAAGAACGCGGATCAATGCTTGATTTGGATAGACCGGTAAAGGTGACCAAATAAGATGAGAAGAGTCATCAGCATAGCAGTGGGTATCACTGAGCTGCCAAATGCGTAGCGGAGTCGTTTCAGCCATTGATTTAAAGCCCAGATAAAGACTGATCTTGCGGATAGCTAATGCTATAACCGTAGTTAAGCTCTACCTTAGCACCTGCCGCTAGCTCACGCACCCAAGTATTCACACCTTTCTTATTATCCACATCTTTTGCACTTGGAATATCGCCGGTTAGCGTCACGCTAATATCTGAGTTATTCGCTACGGGAATCATGTCATATAGTTTGATGCTACGTGTATCCGCATGTTCATTTTGGATGGTGACTTGATAGCTGTAGTCCAAACGCTTGCGGCTGCTTAATAAGCCGGGTTGAGTGGTTTTTTCAGGGGTCGGTTGAAAGCGAATTTTTACTCGATCGTCCTCACCAAACGCCAGTTTTATGAGCTCACCGGTTTTTAGTTCAGCTAATTGTGAGTTACCAATAAAATTGCCATCACGATATAAGGCGATTGATCCCGGAATGAGAGGGGCTTGGCCTGAATAAGTTGCTTCCGTTGTTAAAATAGCTCTTGGATCTAGGCGAGGAACGCTGCTTAATTGCAGTTTAGCATCCAAGGTTTGATTTTCTAAAGTGACACGCCGCGTATCACTACCTGAAGCGAGTGTCAAAGTACCGGGAACTTGATACTCAGCATTATAACTGCCAGTCACTAAAGTGCTGTTTTCTTCAAGCATTTTCATCGCAGGCCGCTCTTTTACCATCGTTGGTGCAGGAGCAGCCGCTGGCATGGCTTCAGCAGCAACCATACTGCGCATCGTATCCGCAGAGGCTTCAGAAATGACGGGTGGTGCATACAAAGAAATTACCCAGCTATTAAGTTCAGGCAGGGTTGCACTCGCTGTTGGGCGTAAAGTGGACAGATTCACGTTGACATTTGACCAGTCTTCACCAGTACTCTGTTGGATAGCGGCTTGGGTTTTAAATTGGAGCTTACCAGTACTGCTGTCTAATTCAGCTTCATAGACGGGAGACCAGTTAGCGGCCGGAATTTGATAACTCAAGTTGAGAGTCAGATTGCTAGGTTGTGTAGCTTTTACATATAAGCTTGCAGTACGGTTACTCGTTTCGCCAGTAGCAATTTGCTCTAACTGCTCTTGGAGTTGAGTCAAACCTTTATCAAAGTCCTGTAGCGTTTTGTCAGCAGCACGTACTTTGGCTTGCGCTTCAGCCGTTGCTGTTTCTAGAGTCTGCCAAGCTTGCTGCCATTGAGTTAGGGGTAGGGCAGTTGTACCTTGTGCTGAATTATCTTTGTTAGTTTGTTGCATACCAGTGGCACGAATAAAGGCTAATTGTTGCTCGGCACGAGTTTTGGCATCAGCCACCTCCTGACGCTTTTCTTGCCAGCGACGAATTTCTTCTTTTAATTGGCGCTCTTTAACTTGTACCGCATCTGAACTTAATTGTTCAGTGAGTTGTACACTGCCCAAACTTATTGGATTTGAGCCAGCACCAGACACTCGTAAGGATGTGGCATCCATTTGTAAAGGTAGTCCGGGCAAAATAATTTTAGTCTCTCCAGCAGCTAAGTTAAGCGTGGCGGTACGCGTAATTCGTGCGCTATTTGGGTATACTGTAACCGCACTAATAGTGGAGTTAGCTTGTAGATCGGCATAAGCAGTTTGCGGGAAAAACAACACCACTGAAAGACCACTAATCACTGCTAAGCTAATACGCATTTTGTCAAAACTCCGAGGTATTTTTTCTTCATTAATGGATATTGCTAGCATAGCAACAAAAATAGGACTTGGAAAATCATCCAGTTAATTGATACTCACTGCCATTTCGATGATCACAGTTTTGCGCCTGATCGTCTGCAGCTTTTAAAGGAGATGCAAACTTTAGGTGTAAGTGATTTGATTATTCCGGCGATTACCCAAGCAAGCTGGGATGCTATTCAAACTTTATGCACAAGTCAGGCTGGACTGCATGCAGCCTATGGCCTACATCCGCTTTATTTGGCAGAACACACTCAGCAGCATCTCACTATTTTAGCTGATTTTATTCAGGGAAATCGTTTGCAAGTGATTGCAGTAGGTGAGTGTGGCTTAGATTTTTTTCTGCCAGACTTAGATGTGCAGCGCCAAACTGAATTCTTTAACGCGCAGTTAAAACTAGCCAAGCAGTTTGATTTACCAGTGATTATTCATGCACGGCGTTCAGTGGATGCCGTTTTGAGTTGTATTCGGCGGGTGGGTGGTTTACGGGGAGTCGTGCATAGTTTTGCAGGTAGCCTACAGCAAGCCGAACAGCTGATTGCGCAAGGTTTTTACCTAGGAGCAGGGGGAACTTTGACTTATGAGCGTGCCCATCGCCTTAGATATGTGTTAAAAACAGTCCCCCTAGAGTTTTTGCTGCTAGAAACCGATGCGCCGGATCAGCCAGATAGCCAATGGCGCGGACAGCGTAATACTCCTTTACGCTTGCCAGTGATTGCAGAGGCTTTGGCAGAATTGCGGTCTTGTTCTGTAGAGTCTATAGCGAAAGTAACGACTACAAACGCACAAAATTTATTTGGAATTAATTAGATGAAATATTTTTTTCCAGTCTTAATGGGAATTGTCATTTTATTAGGGCTTGGTTTGACACTGACACCGTATCTTGCTGATTGGCTATTACCGGTCAATGCTGCTAATTATCAGCAAGCTAAACCAAATGATGCACGTCAAGCTGTGGCTGACTGGTTTGATGTGAAGCCGGAGCAAATTAAGTCTGCTCAAGCCATTCGCCGTCGTACCAATGAGGGTCATACCAGTTGGCTAGTGTTTGAGGCTAACAGGGAGCCGGTTGCTCAATTTGTAATGAGTGCTCGTTTACAGCAAGCTAATTTGGATCAAACAGCGCTGCAATCAATTTGGCTCAGTAATCCTCCCCCAGTCATTTGGTGGCAACCGGCCGAGTTAAAGCGTGAAACTTACTTCTCTGGTAAAACAGAAAACCGTACCCTGACATTGATTTACAATGAGGAACAGCAAAAAGGCTACTTAATGGTTAAGTCTACAGAGACGGCCAATGATAAAACTAAAAATAGTTTTTGACAGTCTCCTAAAATTAATTCGCCATACTATTGGGCGTTTGGGGAACTTGGGCTAATAGACGTGCTGCTTTAACCCATTTTGCTACAGGTACAATACTCTCTTCGCTGATTAGACGTTGAATCAGCTTCAATTGCTCAGTACTGCAAGCGGCTAATTGCTCACAGTTTAGAATACCGAGCATATGCATCTTTTGGATACTACTCTGATCAATTCCCTCGAGACAAGCTAAGTCATGGGCTTGAGTAGTTAAGTGGGTGATATTCGCCTGATTAGCAACTAGGACAGGTATACGCACGTGTTTCTTGAGCAATCGAGTTAAGTCACTTAATCGGCGTAATTGTTGTTCGCGTTTTGCTAGTAAATCAGTGCTTTCTCGCAGTTGATTACGGGTATGCATTAATTGTAAACGTAGCTGCTCAAAATTTTTTAAATCAGCGGATTGGGTTAATTGCTTGAGTGCTTGTTCTTTCTCAACTTCACAGTAATGAGCGTGTTGATTGAGTTCAGCGAAGTCTTGCTGTAAGCGTTGGTGTGCATAGCGCAAACGGACAAGTTGTTGATAGCAGGCGGTGCGGGAGTGCTGTTGGAAGAAATGTGCTGTCCACCATCCTAGACCCAAACCTAGTAAAAATAATCCAATACCAAGGGCTGAGAGCTGGAAACTGAGCGCATGCATGCTTACTCCTTTAGGACGGTCAATTCAACCCTCCGATTACGCATGCGTCCTGCCTCATCTTCATTACTGGCAACAGGGCGGCTTGCTCCATAACCTTGGGCTTTAATTTGATTCAAATCAATACCTTTTGTTAAGAGATATTGAAGCACAGCTTCTGCTTTTGCCTGAGTGAGTGCTGTTTGACCGAGCGCAGTCCCCTGATTGTCGGTATGTGCGGATATTTCTACGAGTACTTGCGGGTATGTTTTGAGCAACTCTGCTAATTGATCCAGAATCGGATAGGAGTCTTCGGTTAATACTGCCTGTGTAGGTATGAAAGAAACTTTACTTAAATCAAGTTGTTCGAGTACATGTTTCTTCGAGGGTGTATATAGTTTACCTAAAGCCAAGTCAGTGGTTTTAGGCTGAGTGGTTTGACTAGTTTTAGGAGCAGGAGCAATTGTCACTTGATTATGGATAGTCCTTACGCCATCAACACCGCCCACAATTTCTAAAATGGCTTCTAAGGAGGTTTCTTGAGTTAAAATGCCACTGATATGGCCATCACGGCCTTGAAAGTAGACGTTAACCGTAGGTAAATTAGCTTCAGCTAAAGCGGTTCTTGCTTTTTGTGCTAAATCATTCTCAATGGTTGATTGTTTCCACAGTAAAGTCAGTCCAGTCAAGCTAAAAGCCATTAATAGCGCCAAAATAGATAAGCGCATAGATAAGCGCATAAAAATTTGGTGCTTATAGTCATTCTTGCTAGGCATAAACAACTCCACTAAGTAGCCTTTATTGAAGACAGACAAAACAACCTGATCAAGCAGCTTGCCATCAGTTGAGTCAGGTTGGTTACAAAGCTGGGTTTGTGATCGCAACTTTGAGGGTATTTAACTTAAAAATGAGAGAATTTCCCGTGCTTCCTGTTGTTGACGCTGTCCGCCTTCACGTAACACTTCTTTTAATAAAGAGCTGGCTGCCGTAGAGTCACGCAAGTCTAAATAGGCACGAACAATATCCAACTTGATAGCGGCATCAAGGTTATCGTCATTGGCTGCAGCGACTGATTGAGCCGCTACACTAGGTGCTAAAGGTGAAAATTCACTAGTAGTCGATAACTCAGTAAAGCTAGCCTGTATTGGCATATCGGTAGCAGCAACAGTAGCTGGCGTTACTATTGGTGGATTAGTCGTTGTCTGCTTTGTTTCATGAGTTGGCGTAGTTAGATTTTTACTATGGCGTCCCAGTAGCCAACCTACTGGTAGCATGAAAAGAGCTAATAACCAAGGTAACCAAGAACCATGCTGTTTTTCTAAACTGGCTTTATTAAGTTCAGCATTAGCACGTGCAGCATTAGCAAGTAATAATTCTTTTTGAGAGCTTTCTAATTGTATTTTAGTTTCGTTTACTTGTCCTGTTAAGGCCGCCATGGTTTGATCACGCTCTTTTAATTGTTGTTGCGCGGTTTCTAAATCAGCTTGGAGCTTATTTTTATCAGTAAGGAGTTGCTCATTGGCTGCTTCGATCTCGTCTAATTGCTGCAGCAAAATGGCAGGATCAGGCGCATCCGAATTGGCAGGTGCAGTGTCAGGAGTTGCAGCAACCGGTGGGGATGATGCCGTTACTTCGGTCGGCTGACCCGCTTGCAGAGTTTGTAGTTGTTGTTTTAATTGATCTCGTTCTTGTTCTAATTGTTTTTTATCAGCAAGAATCTGCTCATTCGCACTTTCAATTTCATCTAATTGTTGTTGTAGAATTGTCGGATCTAACGTGTCCGTTGAGGTGGCTTCTGGACTGGTACTAGCTGTTTCATTATTTACAGTAGAAGTCTCTTGGCTAGCGAGCTTAGTTTCTAATTGCTTTTTGTCAGCTTCAAGTGTTTGTAGTTGCTTTTTTAGCTCCTCTTGTTCTGTCAGCAGTTTGTTTTTATCAGCTAGTATTTGTTCGTTGGCACTCTCAATTTCATCTAATTGCTGCATCAAGATCGCTGGATCAGGTGCATCTGTCTGTACGTTTTGTGCTGTAGTGGTTGCTGTTGTAGCTAGGTCTTTAAGCTCTTTAGCTAATTGTTCTTTTTCTGCTTCTAAGGTTTTGAGCTGGCTTTGTAACTTAGCTAGCTCTTTATCATCATTAGGGGTACTGGTACTAGCCGTTTCAGGTTTTAGTTCAGGGGTCTGTAGGTTGGGAATCGTAAGCGGATCAGGTAAGAGCAAGGTTTTACCAACGATTAGTTGGTGTACGCTTTGATTTTTAAAGCTAGCCAAATTAGCTTCAAAAATGGCTTGGGTTAAAACTTTGCTAGTTTTATAGTTAGGATAATGCTCCGCAAGAATTGTGCTTAAGGTATCGCCTGCTTTGACTTCAATACTTTTTTCTGCAGCCTGCACTACATTAACAGCATTAAAGGCAAGCAAGCTAATTGTTAAAGTTAAAGCAGGAACACGCAGCGGGCTATTCATTTAAGTCACCAAAGTATCCATTAAGTCGATCATGAACTCCGTATCCTCCTGCTGGAGGATTTCCCAATCGGTGAAGCCTAGATTATGCAAGGCGTCGCGACCTTTTAGATCGGAGCTCATATTGGCCAGTATTGTTTTCAGGGTTTCATGCTCTACTTGTAAATGAGAGTCTACCAGCAGAACATGTCGAATGTCGTGAATTTGGCTACGAAGTAACTCCCGTAACTGACTACGCACGACCCGAGACAAGCCATCATAAGCTTCTGCTAAGAAAAAGCCGACATCTACTTTGCCTTGTAGAACTAATTTAGCGACTACTACATAAGTATCAGCAGTGACACTTTGTAGAGTTTGGCGTGTGATATCAGCTGGCTCTAACAGAATAGAACTTATTGTATTTACATCTGGGGCCTCTGTCACAGCGGCTCGGCAAGTCATTGGCAAATCTTCAATACATTTCACTGGCGAATCAATATTGACTGCAATCACTGCCTCATCAGATTTGCCAACAGCGGCGGCAATAGCCTTAAAGCCTTTTTCACGCACCAACATGGCTGCATCAAAAGGATTGGCATAGGATAATACCAATTTGATCGCGTTGAATCGCTTCTCGTTGCTTTTGGAAGCTAGGGAATAACTCTAAACGGATGGGGTGACCCCATTGTTTTTGTAACCAAGTATTAAAAATATACCACCCTGCAATCCGATCAGGACCAATATCAGGGCTTATCGTCATGACTGTGCGCATCATACGGCAGTTCCTTCGGTATTCATTTGTGCATAAAGTTGAATACATTCCTGTACTTTTGCCCGTGAAGGCTTACGCCGTACTGAGGTATAACCGGTGATGATGCCATGACGGATATTGGGAATAACAGTGGCATAAACCCAATAGAAACAACCATCTTTGCGTAGGTTTTTGACATATCCATGCCACTGTTTGCCTTGCTGAACCGTGTCCCAAAGATCTTGAAAGGCGGCGGCAGGCATATCAGGATGGCGTAGAATATGATGTGGACGACCAATCAACTCTGCTTGTTCGTAACCAGACATTTCCACAAATGAAGGATTACAATGGGTAATGATTCCTGCTAGATCAGTTCGCGACACAATGAGTTTTCCCTCAGGGAAGGGCACTTCTTCATTTTTGATGAGCACTTGTCGCATAGTGCCATCGTGATATATCAATTGCACGAATGGACTTATCATTGATATGACTCTCTAAGTCGAAATGGATGCTATTTTTAGTTATGGCTTATAGTTAGAAGCTATCCAAGGAAAAAGCTTATCCTTTAGATAAGCTTCGCAATACTTTCTGAAGCACGCTTTACGTCCAAGAAAATTAAACCTAGACGTGCATTGGGTTTAGCTAATACAGTGACTACCGCGTCTTTGCCTGCGTGGGTCATTAGAATGTAGCCATGGCCGCCTTTGATTAGTACTTGTTCGAGTCCACCACGAGCCAACTCTTCAGCGGTACGATCCCCTAAAGATAGCATTGCCGCGCTCATCGCACCTACGCGATCCTCATCCATGCCAGCAGGCAACATAGAGGCCATCATTAAACCATCGGTGGATAAGACTGCTGATGCTTCAATATCTGCAGACGAGCCATTTAAATCACTGAGTATAGAATGCAGCATTTCAGAGCGCATTGATAAATCTCCAGTCGTAATTAATTAAAAGTATATGCAATAATTTGTAATATTTTGTGTTTTTTTGAGCAAACCGTCTAATTTTTATAAGGAGCCTAGCTCACTGCTCCCATAACGCATCTCCAAAGCCCAAACCAACTGTTTAAAAGCGGGTTGGTTCAACTGTGGGATGCCGCCGATAATTAAAGTGAAACGATTTTGCCCAATATAAATAGGCCAAAAGCCCACTTCACTATTACCGCTGGCGTCAATCAATCCCCAAGCGCGTTGTCGATAGCCTAGATTACCTTGTAACAACTCTTTATGACGTGCATAGACTGCAGTAAGATTCGCGCTTAAAGCCGCTAATTCCTCAGCAGCCTCATGCGGAAATCCAGCACTTCCTAGATAAAGTCCACGACTTTCCGCTAAGACTGCTTTACCCTCATCAGATAAAGTGCGAAGTAGTTGTGGTAGTAAACGCTCTAGCGTCTCCGGTGGAGCTTGTTCGCTATGCTCCAAGCCAATAATTAAACCTGCTTCCTGCAGCCAATGTACAAATTCGAGAGCGCGTTTTTTCTTTAGATTGCTTAACTCACAAGCAACTTCGGTGTTAAATAGCGGTGTCTGCGGATACTGGAGTAACTTATGGATGAAATCACGCCCTGACTCGGGCGTATTATCTTGGACAGCATAGTAAACACCACCCGGTGTCGCCCCAAGATAGAGATTTTCATTAAGAATGTATTCGCTCATCAGGTATTAATCCCAGGGTCGAGTGAGTACAGGAGCGCTTGCACCAAAGCTGTAATATCAGCTCGGCTGCGGGCATCCACTTCAAAAATCGGAGCCTTCAGTGATAATTGATCCAGCCATTGGCGGTAGTCATATAGATTAGGCGCACGTTGAATGTCCATGCGTGTTATCCCGACAACCATCTGTTGCTGTTCAATGAAGCGACGAAACGCATTAGTGTAAAAGCGCATATCTTGGAACGGATCTTTACGGGTATTATCTAGCAACAGAATGAGGCCAATGCCTCCTTTAGTCAGGATGTCCCACATAAAATCAAAACGTTCTTGACCGGGTGTACCATATAAATGGATACGCTCGTTCTCACCTAAGTGAATGAGTCCATAATCCATTGCTACCGTAGTTTGCGGTTTACGGCTTTTGGTCATATCAGAGGCTTGTTCATCTGTAGTGACGATGGCAATATCGCTAATCGACGCAATCGCAGTGGTTTTACCTGCTCCTACTGGTCCAGTAAAGATGATCTTTTTGTTGGTTGTACTCATAAACCTTAGTTTCCGCCCCCTCCGAGTAAGCGTTTCAACAGCCGTGAGAATAAGCCACGATTTTTCTTAGGTGTCTCTTTCTCTTGAATTTCGACTTTGCCTTCATCCATTGCCATTAGGCCTAATACGCTAGCTGCCGTGAAGAAAGCAAAAACATGGCGCTGTGGTATATCGAGCCTTTGCGCGACTTCAAACACAGTTCCCGGACGTTGCTGCCAAATTGCCGCAATACGCATCATATGCGGAATAGTTTCAACTCGTGTTAAATTTGGCCAATGCTTTAACACCCATCGCTGATTAAGATTGACATCACGATTCAAGCGTCCATGCGCAGCTAACAGGGTTACAGTCCATAGGAGGCTTTCTAAATTGTGGGTATGTTGTTTATCAGCTTGATAGGTTTGTTCTAACGTGGGCATTTCAGCAACAGTTGGCGTATACAAGTGTATCTTGCCTGCCTGAATGGGAGTATTGCAAAGGGTTGCAAAGGCGTCAGAGTTCAGGTCAAAACTGCTATAAGCTAGATTAGAGTTAGGCAACAATAAGATTTGATCATAAGTGTCAAATTTAAGCTGGATAGCAGTACCTGATTGCTTGGCTTGTTGTAAAGCACTCAGCAGTAATTTCAGTAAATAGTTGTCGGGTGTAAAGCGCTGTATGGCTGCTTGTGCATTGGCGGGATTAACATCAGCTTGTGTACCACAGAGTAGTTTCCAGCGCTGTTCTTGTTGTTCTTGATTTTTTTCTGGAGTGGCAATAGTCCCAAAATGTAAGAAGCTATGATTGTCTGCTTCTTCTGTAAGTACTGGTTCAGAAATATCACGAATTAAAGCTTTCGCAGGGAATATTGGTTTAGGTGGTTCCTTAGGAATGGATGGTATCAGCGGCTTTTCAGCCATAGGCTGTTTGGCTTGAATGATTGTATCTGCGTCATCTTTATCAAAATCTACTAGCAGTGACGGACGAGCTTTGCGTTGGCCTAAACCAAAAGGTTGTGCGGCTGTATTAGACTTTTGTGCTAAGGATTGGTGTAGAGGCGTAGCAACACTATACTCTCTCTCAGATTCTGACGCTCTACCTTGCGGTAATAAAGCACGTACTTGTTCAGCGGCATGGGTCAGTGCTTGCGAAGTCAAGGGTTTAGGTACCCAAATAGTATTGGGCAGTTGGACTTCACGTACTGATAAGACAATGCCTAGCTTATTAGTATCGGTGCGTCCATGCCATTCAAGGTCAGCACCTGGATGGTCAAAATCAATAATTAAGGTTTCAGCATCTGCTATTGAGGTGACTTTAAACAGTTGCTTGCCAGCTCCTGCAAAGAAAAACTCCAGTATTGCACGGTTGTGCGGGCTAATACTAAGCAATGCAATCCGTAGAGGATTTCCTGATGAATTCAGCATACGTCCTGCCCGTTATAATTAGTCCTCACCAATTGTTGGCCTCGCTTTGCTGAGCTTTCCAAGTCTCTGAAGGCTCAATACCTGCTGCTATTAATTCAGAAGTCAATTGGTTCAGTTTATCCTTATTGCGCGTATATTGGTAAATATTTAAGAGTTCTTGTTCAACAGCAGGGTTGTTGTGACCAGCCAATATTTCTTGCTCTAACAGCTCCTGTGCAATATCGATCTGCCCATATTCTAAACAAGCCTGTGCTTCTTCTAGTACCGAACCGTAATGGCTCGTTTCAACTTGACGCTCTACTGTAATCAGCGAGTGGTTTTTTTGGTTTTCGCCAGTTGCTAATACAGAGCCTAAACGCCACTCTCGATCTAAACCTTGATAAAAGTCTTCAGTTTGTAATTGCTTAAAAAATTGTACTGCTTCTGGAGACAGGTAAGGGCTGCATTGTTCCAGCATACGCTCTTTGAGCATTAAACCTGCTTCGTTGCCTAAAGCAAGATACAAGTCCATTAAACTACCTTCCATGCGGTCTGTCAGATCCTCACTATGAGTCAATAGAATTCTTTGAACATGAGCACGCAGATCTAAAGGGTAGCGGCGAATTTGATGCGATAAAAAACGCCAAGTTTGTAAAGCATCATAGTTTGGCGAGAGTCTTAAGGTTTTTTCATCCAGAATACGAAAGGCCAAAGATAAGGCAACAGAAGTAACCGAACTTCCACCCGGAAAAATTTTTTCAAGCATATCAGGCCAAGGGCAGCTAAAAAACTCTAATATTTTATAGTGTTTAACTATAAAGACGATACAGCTTTTTGAATAATAACCTATAAAATGTCACAGAAAATTTTTTTGGATCAATGGCAGCTAAGGTTAAGGTCTAAGGTACAGAGCTTGATGTTACAGCTTTATTAAGTCAGCATGGCAGGCAAATAGCGGAAACTGGGGTGGAGCGTGTTATATCTAATTGGACAAATATTAGTTATTGTTTTAGTTGCAACTTTTGCTGGTTTGGGCTTAGGTTGGTGGTCAAGAAGCCTCATGGCAGATTTTCGTTCACAAGCGACGACGACTAATGAAGAGGAAATAGATCCTTTTGGCGCGCGCTCACGCTTAGAGCAATGTCATCGGGATAATGCTGCATTACGTCGCGATTTGCGCGAAACTGAAGAACAGCTAGAGCAATTGCAAAAAGCGAAGGAACTCACTCGTGAGGGTGATATGGTGGGTCGCTTGCAGGCTGCCGAGGGGCGGGTTCAGGCGTTATTGGATGATTTACAGGTACGTGATGACACTATTGCGGTACTTGAAAAAGAGCTTGATACCTTACGTGCCCGCTCATAATTAATTAACATGAACTAATAACATAACATTTAACATTGAGGAATTTTATATGGCTAAAAAGGGAGCGGGCGCAGCTTCTCTGTTTGAAGCTGATATCGAGATAGTAGGTGATATCTCATTTGCAGGTGAGCTATATCTGCAGGGACGCGTAAACGGTAATATTATGGCTTCAGGCGAGTCAGGAGCCTCTCTCTTTTTGCAGGAGCATAGCGAGGTCAATGGTGAGATTCGCGCGCCTACATTGGTAGTTTCTGGGCGAGTTGCTGGAGATATTTACTCCACTCGGCGGGTTACTTTAAAATCCAGTGCTGATGTCGTAGGCAACATTCATTATGCAGAAATTTTGGTTGAACAGGGCGCAAGCGTGAATGGTATGCTAGTATCCTTAGGGCAAACCGAGCAAAAATTATAAAAAGCTAAAAAAATACATCATGTCACCAAAATAGTGCTAGCCTCTATTTTGATGAGGTTTTACTGTTATACATACATGGTGTTGTGAAAAAAAAACAGTTATGATGCGGCAGTGCATCAATTAAGTTTCTTCCTGATGTTTTTTTGCTTTTGTGGAGATTAAAAATGAATTATCGTGTTGTTTTAGCTACTTTAATGGCTGCTTTTGTTTTGACTGCTTGTGGTAAGAAAGAAGAGCCACCGAAAACTGAAGCAGCTCCTGCTGCGACAACTGCTCCAGCGGCCGCTCCTGCTGATGCAGCCGCAACTGCTCCAGCAGCGGCTCCTGCTGCAACAACTGCTCCAGCCGCTGGCGAAGCTCCAAAGCCACAATAAGCTTAAGTTTATTGAGCTTGCTTGAGTCTTAATAGCAGGGTGGATTTCCACCCTGTTTTTATTTGAAATCCCGCATTTATTTTCAGCTCTGGCATAATTCCTTAATTGCTTATCAAGGATCATGCTATGTCTTACTACAAACACCATGTGTTTTTCTGTACTAATCAACGCAGCAATGGGGACACGAGTTGTCAGGATTTTCACGCGGCTGAGATGCGTGACTACGCCAAACAACGCTGTAAAGAGTTAGGTTTGCATAAGGATCAGCAAGTGCGTATCAATAGTGCAGGTTGTTTGAATCGTTGTGAGCTTGGGCCGGTCGTAGTTATCTATCCAGAGGCTACTTGGTACACTTGGGTCGATAAAACTGATATCGATGAAATCATTGAAAGCCATCTAGTGAATGGTAAGCCAGTAGAACGTTTGTTATTGGATTAAGCCGGCATGCAAACTGAGCGTTTAAAGCACTATGGTCGCTTGATTCGTTTCGACCGGCCTATTGGTTCGTTGTTGCTATTATGGCCTACCTATTGGGCTTTATGGATAGCGGAACAAGGTTTTCCAGGTTGGAAGTTAGTTATTATTTTCAGTCTGGGTACTTTCCTGATGCGTTCTGCAGGCTGTGCTATCAATGATATTGCAGACCGTAAAGTCGATGGGTATGTGGAGCGCACTAAGCTACGCCCGCTAGCGACGGGTGCTGTTTCGGTACAAGAAGCTTTAGGAGTTTTTGGTGGCTTAGTGTTCTTAGCTTTTCTGTTGGTGCTGCAGCTTAATGCTCTGACGATAGGTTTTTCCTTAATAGCGGTGCTGCTTGCGGCTAGCTATCCTTTTATGAAGCGTTACCATCACTGGCCACAGGTCTATTTGGGGGTCGCCTTTGCTTGGGGGATTCCGATGGCATTTACTACTATCCAAAATCAGTTTCCGCCCTTGGTCGCTTGGGTATTACTGCTGGCTAATGTGGCTTGGACAACCGCTTATGACACGATGTATGCCATGTGCGACCGCGAAGATGATTTAAAAATTGGTGTCAAATCAACAGCAATTATCTTTGGTGAGCATGACCGCTTAATAGTGGGAGTCCTACAAGTAGCCACTTTAGTTTTATTGCTGTGGGCAGGCCTCTTGGCTGACTTAGATCTTTGGTTCTGGCTAAGTCTTGTGGTAGCAGCTGGATTTTTTGTTTATCAGCAGTATTTGATTCGGAATCGTGATCGTTGGTTAAGTTTGCGTGCCTTTTTGAACAATAACTGGGTCGGACTGATCTTGTTTATTGGGATTGTCTTGAGTTATAGCGTGGCTTAACGGTTTTCTGCACTGAGTAAATTCCGCTACAATCGGCATCTTTATGTTCGGAGCTTTAGAGCCTGTTATGTCCAGACAATCTAGTTTTAACCGCGAAGAGCTATTGCAATGCGGGCGTGGAGAAATGTTCGGTTCCGGGAATGCACAATTGCCCGTACCTAACATGCTGATGATGGATCGCATTGTGCATATTAGTGATGAGGGCGGTACTCATGGCAAGGGAGAAATTCTTGCCGAACTAGATATTAAACCGGAGCTTTGGTTTTTTGACTGCCATTTTCCCGGTGATCCGGTAATGCCGGGTTGTCTAGGGTTGGATGCCATGTGGCAAATGGTCGGGTTTTATCTGGCGTGGTTAGGCAATCCCGGGCATGGACGTGCTTTGGGCGTTGGTGAAGTGAAATTTTTTGGGCAAGTTTTACCAAAGGCGCAAAAAGTCACTTACAAAATTAATCTGAAGCGCGTGATTACCCGCAAGCTGGTAATGGGAATCGCAGATGGTAGTCTAGAAGTCGATGGCCGTGAAATTTATACGGCGCAAGACTTACGGGTCGGTTTATTTACGAGTACCGATAATTTCTGAGCACGCAGAACAGCTAGATAAAGTTAATTTGGATTTATGAATCTCACTTGTCAGCACTTAGTTAGTTTCATAAATAGTGTTTGCGGTGAGGGCGTGGGGTTTGCTACCATAGCGCCCTTTTCGTATTAACCGATAAATTTTGAGGACGCTCGGCATGAAGCCCGAAATTCACCCTAATTATAGAGAAGTCGTATTCCAAGATCTCGCCAGCGGCTTCACTTTTCTGACCCGCTCTACCGTAGAAACTCGTGAAACTATCGAGTATGAAGGTGCTACTTATCCTTTACTGAAAGTAGAGATTTCTAGCCAATCGCATCCTTTCTACACTGGCAAACAAGCTGTGAAGAGTACTGCCGGTCAGATCGATAAGTTTAATCGCCGTTTTTCACGCGGCAAGTAAATACGAGTTTTGCCTGAGGTTTCAGGAGTAAAGACACAAAGTATTTAACTTAAGCTTCTAAAATGCCCCAATTTAGGGGCGTTTTTGTTTCTGGATAAATAGCTCTGGGCAAGTTTTTGCTCAAATTGCAGTTACCTTTAAATTTAAAAATGCCTTCTATCGATACAAATCACAGATCCTCCTCGCTAGTAGAGTTTAGTTTCTAAAAAGTTGGAGCTGGTTGATAACGACCTTCCACCGCTTTTTTCGGATGTTGTGAGGCGGCTAGTACTAGGCGCTCACCTTGTTGGCGAATACAATAGCGCAAGCCTAGTTTATAGCAATGTTCGGCATTACGGGTTTCACCCATGATTTCTAAAAGTTCCGCTAGCTCTAAATAGCCTTCTGGGTCAGGAGCTTGATTTAAACTGGTTTCATAATAGGATTTAGCAACTCCCCAGAGTTGTTGCTGGCGATGTAAACGCGCTAATAACAATAAACTAACTGGATTTGAGGGCTGTTGAGCTAACCATGTCTCAGCTTTACGCACCGCTAAAGCCAGATTAAGGTGATCGAGCCGTCCATATAGGTCAGCTAATTGGGGATACCAAGCGTTTGCATGCGCATTACTAATAAACTGCTCAGCTAGTTGGTCACCACCGGCCTGATGTAAAGCTTTAGTGTATACTGTCATGGCTTCAGTTTGATCACGAATTGCAGTGGGTAATTTTTTCCAAAGCGTTTGCAGCTTTTCGGTGTTTTTTTGCCCCGCATACTGACTAAATAAACCGATCAAAGTAGCTGCTTGTACATGACCCATGCTTTCACTGTTTAAGAGATTAAGCTTTTGTAAATCAGGTAGTAAGTCGAGTAAAGCTTCCCAGTTTTGTTGCTTATACAAAACTTTGGCCAGTAGTTTGGTCACATAGGCATTTTTAGGAGCAAGACTACGCAGGTTTAAGAGGGTAGCTTGGGCTTGTTCTAATTGTTCGGCCGACAATTGCATCTCTGCTTGCGAAACGCCTACCGCAATTTGTGCACTATGGTCACTTTCAATCGCTTTTCTTAAAAGCTCATCACGGCGCTCAGGCGCTTCCTGCATATGTGCAGCCCTCGCTGCACCTAAGTAGTTTAATAAAGGCGTTTCACTATACTCAGCATGTTCGGTAAGCAATTGCTCTGCCCTATCCCAATGCCCTTCAGTTAATTGAATTAAGCCCTGATTGAGGCAGCGGTTGGCTTTGGTGTGCAAACGATGATTGCGTAAACGATAATAGCGCTGCCGTAAACCCAGCACTTCACGCACTAAAGTGACGCCTAAATAAAACACAGTACAAGCACCTAATACTAAGAGAGCTAGGGTAGCGGTGGTGAGTTCATAAACTTGACTGCCCCATTTAATAAAACTTGGACCAGAGTGAGCTAAGATTTGCTGAGCGACCCAAAATCCACCTAAGCCCAGTAAAACACATAAGAGAATGAAGCGCATCATGGTTTACGCTCTCCGGCTAAAGTAGCATTGCGTGCTTTTTCCAATTGTGCCAAGCTCGCTGAAATATCGGGCAAAGCAGGCTGTAGATTCAATTGATCTAGCTGCAGTAGAGGTTCTATTAAAGTAGTGGCTTGGTTTTTGGGGTAATAAGCTTGCAAAGTATCACGAATCAAAGCGATTTGTTGATGATAGCTCTGATCTTGGCGTTGCAGTGCCATCAAACGTAGATTCTCTAAACGCAACAAAAGCAATTGGTGCAAGCTTTGCCGTGACTCGGTATCTAGGGCATTGGCTAAAGGCTGATCGACTTGATGTACAATCACGGCTTCATTCAAGGTATTAAGCGCTTTTCGTTTATATTCTTGCCAAAGTGAGTGATCTTCATTCGTATTAGCTTCATTCGTCTTAGCGGGACTTGAAGCTGGGCTGGGTAATGATTTCGCAAGTTGGGTAGACAATTCCAAGCTTAGAGTATTAATGCGTTGAGATAAGTCGATTAAGTCTGGCTCTGCAAAGGCTTCTAAACTAGCAATATCCTTAGCTAATTGTTGGCGCACTGGTAAAAAGCTGACTGAACCTAATTTACCTAATAATAAGTCGGCTTCTTTTAGGGCTGCTAAAGCAGCGCCTTTGGTAGCCGTTAGATGCAACTCTTGATTTGCCATGCGTAACAGAAAGGCAACTTCTTCAATCTGCCAATCATGTCCGGTTTTGGGTGCTACCGTTTGTTGTAGACGTGCTTGGAGGGTAGTGATTTGTTGAACTTGTGTGGTCACTGTTTCAGCAAATTGGCGGGTTTCATGATTCATTTGTGCCATTTTTTGTAAGTTTGTATTGGCTTCGGTAGATAACTTCTCTACTGTTTGATTCACGTCCTTGCGTAAAGACCCTAAAGCGCTGCTGTCCGCTTTTTGGCTAAGTGTTTTGTCTAACTTAGTGATGCGGACTTGGCTGTCATTAGCCTTAGTATTCATGCGTTGCCAATGTTTGTAGCCCGTAGCAATGCCCACCACGGTGAAAAATAAAGCTAAAAAAGCTATAAATAAAGCAAAGCTTGCGCTTTTGGCTTTGGGATGTGAGCTTAGATAGTGTGACTCAGTAAAAGCTGTGGTTTCAGATTTTTCGATCATGCTTCGTTGTCCTGTTGCCACTGGATTAAGGCCGCCAGCATCGCGTCATCGGCTGGGCTTTTGGCAACAATTATTTTATGTTTAAAGCCGCGTTGCTGAGCATCAGCAGCGATGCGCTCGCTGCCTACAAGGATAGGGTAGTGATATATCCATGTTTCTGCTGCTAAAACTTGCAAGAGGTTACGCAAAGTCTCACTACTGGTTATACAGATTATATCAATACTGTGAGTATCATGGAGTTGTTTTAAGGCTGACGCCGATCCGGTCACACGACGCTGATACACCTTGGCATAGCTCACCTTAGCTCCTCTAGCACTAAGGGTTTCGGCTAAGACTTCACGTCCGGTGTCACCACGCACGATTAAAACCTTCTTTCCTGTCAAATCATGTACTGGCGGTAAGGCTAAAAAATCTTCACTGGTAAAACCCTGTTCAGGGACGAGGCTAGGTTGTAAACCATATTTATTTAAAGCGGCTGCCGTTTGCTTACCAATTGCCCCCAGTTGAGTTGCTTGCAGACTGCTAAAGTCTTGAAAAAAACTTAAGCCACATGCCACCGCATTAGCACTAATGAAAATAATCCAATCATAGGCTTGCTGGTGAATGGCTAGTAAACTATCTGGAGCTTGTTTAGCTGGCTCAATCGCCATCACGGGGAAAAGCTGTGGTTTAGCGCCTGCATTCAATAAGAGTTCATGAAAGCACCCAGCTTGATGCGCTGGGCGGGTGACGAGTACTTGGAGACCTGCAAGCGGCAAGTTCATAGATCAGTGATGAGCTAAACCTAAAACACTCAGGATTTTACCCCCACCTTGAGTAAGTAAAGAGTCAGCAATTAAAATGCCCAAAGCTTCTGGGTCTTGAGGGTCACCAACCGCTTCTGCTCTAAACAGCGCCGAACCATCTGGATAACCCAATAAACCTCGCATACGCAATGTTTCACCTTCCAGTTCAGCAAAGCCTGCAATCGGAACTTGGCAGCCACCGTGTAGGCGATGATTCATGGCACGTTCCGCACGGACGCGAATTAAAGTTTCTGGGTGAATCAAAGGTGCTAATAGCGGCTCGATGCGTGGGTCATTTACTCGACACTCAATCCCAATCGCACCTTGACCGACCGCAGGTAAGCTTTGTTCAGGTGATAAATAGCTGGTGATCCGCGCTTCAAATTGCATACGGATGAGTCCAGCCGCTGCCAGAATAATCGCGTCGTATTCACCCTTATCTAATTTAGCGAGACGGGTATTAATATTGCCGCGTAAATCTTTAGTTTTTAGATGAGGATAACGTGCTAGCAATTGCATTTGGCGGCGTAAGCTACAAGTACCGATCACTGCACCTGCTGGCAATTCATCTAAAGATTGATAATTATTAGACACAAAGGCATCGCGAGGATCTTCCCGCTCCATCATCACAGCAAGATGCAAGCCTTCAGGAAATTCCATCGGTACATCTTTCATGGAATGCACGGCAATGTCAGCGCTACCTTCCAACATGCCAAGTTCAAGCTCTTTAACAAATAAGCCCTTGCCGCCAATCCGGGATAAGGGGCTATCGAGAATTTTATCACCACGGGTGGTCATACCTACTAATTCAATGTGTAAATCACTATGTAAAGCTTGTAAGCGGGCAGCGACATGCTCAGCTTGCCATAAAGCAAGTGGGCTAGTACGTGTGGCAATGCGGATAAGTTCAGCCATAAAGTCGTGGGGAAGCCATTAAAACTTTCGCACTTTACGGTAAATAATTTGAGACTTCCAGCAGCACCGTCAAGGACAAGGGGAAGGATTTAGGCGTGGGGTACTAAATAGCGCACATCAATATAACAAGAGGGTCGATGGGATAAAGGTGGATAAACATGCAGCCAATAAAGATTATCACGTTTGAGCATACCTTCTTCAATGGCAACCAGATCGACTAAACTGCCATTATATAAACGAATCATCACATCGGCATTTTTTGTAGGACTACGCCGACATTCAATGGGTGCATAATTGATTGCGGCAGTATTGACTTTATACACAGTCGCTATTGGGCGGCTACTCAAATCAGCAATGGTTAGAATATTGCCATTATCTGCACAAGCAGTCAGTAGGGCAGTACTAAAAATAATGAAGAGATAAAATATGCCTCGCATGCGGTACTCGCTTGTTTTTTACCTATATACCTGCTGGTCACCACAAAGTTTTGGGCAGTTCCCTAAGTCTTCTTCTCTATTTGGCTCAGAGGCTGAGTTTCGGCAATTGCTTTTGGAATGGAAGCGATGTTTTTACCTCTTATCGGTCATTCATGGTTGAAACCCTCTGGCATTCTGGCTTTAATGAGCCCAATTTAAGTTTGGGTGTCAAACAGGAGCCAATATGAAAGTTCTAGTTGTGGGAAGTGGTGGGCGTGAGCATGCCTTAGCATGGAAATTAGCCCAATCACCGCGTGTCACTGAGGTACTGGTTGCTCCGGGCAATGCGGGTACAGCTCGAGAATCCAAAATGCGGAACTTACCGATTGCAGCGGAAGATATTGATGCTTTGGTGTATTACGCACAAGAGCAAGAGATTGACCTAACCGTAGTTGGCCCTGAAGCACCTTTATCCAAAGGCATTGTGGATCGTTTTCGTGCAGTCGGTTTGCGCTGCTTTGGTCCTACGCAACAAGCCGCACAATTAGAGTCCTCTAAAGCCTTTGCCAAAGATTTCTTAGCGCGGCATCAGATTGCGACGGCTGAATACGCTAACTTTACCGAGGTGGAGCCTGCACTTGCGTATATTCGGGCTAAGGGTGCGCCGATTGTGATCAAGGCGGATGGTTTAGCGGCAGGCAAGGGCGTGATTCTGGCACAGACTGAAGGTGAGGCGATAGCGACTGTGCAAGATATGCTCGCAGGGAATGCCTTTGGTGCTGCGGGTAGTCGGGTGGTAGTTGAAGATTTTTTAGTCGGTGAAGAGGCCAGTTTCATTGTGATGGTGGATGGTAAGCATGTCTTAGCGATGGCGAGTTCCCAAGATCACAAGGCACGGGATAATGGGGATAAAGGCCCAAATACGGGCGGTATGGGGGCTTATTCGCCTGCGCCTGTCGTCACAGCGGCTATGCATGAGCGCATTATGCAGGAGGTGATTTACCCTACAGTACGTGGTATGGAGGCCGATGGTATTCCTTATACCGGCTTCTTGTATGCAGGTGTGATGATTACCGCCGATGGCACTCCAAAAGTTTTAGAGTTTAATTGCCGATTTGGTGACCCAGAAACCCAACCAATTATGGTGCGCTTAAAATCGGATTTCGTCGATTTACTCGAAGCCGCTTTGGATGAGCGTTTAGATCAAGTTAATGCTGCTTGGGATAGTCGTGCTGCGGTTGGAGTGGTATTAGCAGCAGGTGGTTATCCAGAGACTTATGCGAAGGGTGCAGTGATTCATGGCTTAGAGCAAGCCGCACAACTGGCCGGTAAGGTATTCCATGCAGGCACTGCCAATCCAGAGGGACAAGTGCTAACTAATGGTGGCCGCGTTTTGTGTGCAGTGGGCTTAGGCGATTCAGTCACCGTAGCACAAGCCCAAGCTTATGAATTAGTGAAAGTCATTCAATGGGATCAGGTTTACTACCGGACGGATATTGGTCATCGAGCGATAGCACGCGAACAGGCACAAGGTTTATAGGGTTTTTACTAGCGAGTGACTAGAGGCATGTTAATTTAATGCTTTAACCTTAACGTAAAGGTAAATCAATATGAACTCAGCAGACCCTAAAACAACTTCAGCAGTCAGTTACCCGGATCTACCTATACCTGCGGGTGGAGAAGTGGTTGAAGTTGCTGCAGGCGTTTACTGGGTGCGCATGCCACTGCCCTTTGCACTTGATCATATCAATCTGTGGTTATTAAAAGATGGTGACAGTTGGGTACAGGTGGATACGGGTTTAGTTGAAACCAGTGTGATCGAGTATTGGCGTACTCTCTTTGAAACTTATTTAGGGGATGCTCCCGTCAGGCGCTTAATTGTGACTCACCTCCATCCTGATCATGTGGGCTTGGCTGGTTGGTTGACGCATCAATGGGGCGCGACTTTACATATGTCGCGCACGGAGTATTTACTCTGCCGCACTTTGCTCTCTGATACCCATAAAGAAGTCCCCGAAGCGGCTATCCATTTTTATCGGCAGGCTGGATTTGATGATGAGTCGATTGGTATTTATCGCGCTCATTTTGGTGGCTATGGCAGCTTTGTTGGTGCTTTGCCGGACTCTTATCAACGTTTAGTGAACGGCGATAAGTTTAAGATTGATGGTGTCGACTGGGAAGTGATTATTGGCCAAGGTCATAGCCCTGAGCATGTCTGTCTGTATTGTGCTGAGAAAAAAGTATTCATTGCAGGTGATCAACTGCTACCAACCATTTCTTCCAATGTGAGCGTTTGGCCGCTTGAACCAAATGCTAATCCACTGAAAGATTGGATTGATTCCTGCCATCTGCTGCGTGAACGATTGCCGGAAGATGTGTTAGTACTACCCGCCCACGGCAAACCTTTCTATGGCGCACATCCGCGCTTAGAACGCTTGATTGCCGAGCATGAACAAGCGTTACAAGATTTATATGAATTTTGTGCTGAACCTAAGCGTGTAGTCGATGTGTTTTCGGTGTTGTTTAAAAATCCCGTGACCAAGCGTACCTTGATTTTTGCAACTGGTGAGGCGCGGGCGCATTTGAATTATTTAGTACAGGCTGGCAAATTGCAGGTAAGTTTAGATGAGCAAGGCGTGGGGTATTATCGGCAAGTTTCATCTGGCGTGCGCTAGCTAATTACTTAATCCTATCTGACGCAGATATTTGTTATGCTCATAGGGGCGAACACCAGAGTTGAATCTAATCAGTTCATACTGCTCCGTCACGCATTCCTTTACTAGCGTTTCTCCCAAGTTTCTCAAAGCTTTTTTCGATTATTACCAGATTTTCTAGCTTCGATAAGCGATCCAAGATAAAAACGCTGTGTTTCAGGTTGTCTAGGATGATTAGAGATGGTCGGATAAATGCTTCAGGCTAGAGAGGTTGATTTGAATAGACTGCATAAATAACAGCTTATGCTATATTCAATCCATGCGTATTCTAGTTATTGTCGGTTTATTACCTTGTCTAATCGCTGCGAGTCAATTACAACACTTGCAAAGTCCCGCAACGGTAGAACTTGCTGCCATCCAGCATTTACTACCAAAAAACTTCAACGTTCTTAGCCTTGCTTCTGGTGACTTAAATACTGACGGAAAACTTGACTATGCGGTTGCGATAGAACGTGCAGCTTCAAAAACCAAACCGGCTCAACGTCGCTTATTAATCATGGTGAGTGATCCAGAAGTCGAAGGTGGCTTAAAGATTGCCCAACAATACTGGCGCTTTATTCCGCTGCCTAGCGATGAAGGCGTAGACCCTCTAGCGTATTTGGCTATCAATAAGGGCTTGATTGAGGTGCAATTTAAGCCGCCGAATGCAGGGCGTTCCTATGTGAATTATACCTTTAAACCAGAAGGGCGGCGCTTTGTGTTAAGCCATTTTCAGCGTTATAAGGTAAAATCGGCGACTGGCATGTTCAATGAAACAGTGATCAATTTAGATCAAGGTGAACGCGAGTTCACTTCAGGGAGCATGTCGAGTCCACGGCATCTGAAAAAGGTCGAGCAGTTTAAAGCCAGCCAAACTTGGACGCCTTGCCGGATTGATGACCCCCTCAATTTCGAGCCTTAACACTGCACGGTTTTTGCAAAATATCTTCGTGAAGTTTCCGCAAGCTATCGGTAGGGTCTGCACACTAAAGCGTTAATCTTAGCGCCTGAGACTACTTGACTCCAACCGAAAGCCTGGAAACGCGAGGATGAGAAAAATAATTGCTTTAATGTTACTGTCCGTTTTCATGGTGGGGTGGTTTATCCCAGAGACTTCAAGGGTTCCAGTCAGTGGAGCAACAGCCGCTGACTGGAATCCCCAATCCTTTTGGTATTATCCTTGGGGGCGTTCCGGTACGCATAAAGGCATTGATATTTTTGCCAAACTAGGTACTCCAGTATTGAGCGCGACCGATGGTTTAGTGCTGAGCACAGGCTTCGATAGCTTAGGCGGTAATTATGTTTTAGTGCTTGGGGCAAAATGGCGCTTTCACTATTACGCCCATTTGCAGTCCATCGACACAAGTAGCGGACATTGGCTAAAAGCCGGTAACGTATTAGGTAAGGTCGGCGATTCGGGAAATGCAAAAGGTAAACCACCGCATCTACATTACCAAATTCAAACACTTTTTCCGCAATTAGCGCAGTATCAACCCAATCAGCCCCAAGCTTGGAATAGACTGTTTTATATTAATCCACATCAGTTTCTAACTCAGCACATAGCATTCTAAAGAGTATGAGCAAGCAAATTTTAGTCGTAGATGATGATCTGCATATTCGTGAAGTGATTAGTTTTGCCCTCGAAAAAGCAGGGATGACGGTGCGCCAAGCAAGTGATGGACGCGAGGCGGTACAAAGCTTTCGTGAGCAAGCCGCTGACTTATTAGTACTGGATATTAATATGCCAGAAATGGATGGTTTGGAGGTCTGTCGTGAACTACGCAAAACTTCCAATGTACCTATTTTATTTTTATCCTCGCGGGATGATGAAATCGACCGGATTCTAGGTTTAGAAATCGGTGGCGATGATTATGTGACTAAGCCTTTTAGCCCTCGCGAATTAGTTGCACGGATTAATGCCATTTTGAAGCGTTTGCAGCCGACACAAGCAGCACCAGTAGTACAATCGGATGATGTAGTGCGCGGCAAACTAAACATTAGCCCACAACAACATTTAGCTGTTTGGGATCAGCAAACGGTGCATTTAACCGCTACAGAATTCGGGATTTTAATGTTGCTCGCACGCCATCCGAATCGGGTATTTAACCGTGATCATATTATGCAGCAAGCCTACGATAATAATGTGTATGTCAGCGACCGCACAATTGATAGCCATATACGGCATATTCGCCAAAAATTTGTGGATGTAGGCTGTGCGAATATTATTGATACGGTGCATGGGGTCGGTTACAAACTCGCACCATGTTAGCCAAGACTCGTTTATCTTCTCCAAGGAAACTGCGTTTTAGTCTGCGTAGCATTCTGCTAATTATGATGTTGACGCTGCTACTCTTGCCGCTAGCCACTTTGTATTTTTTTCGGATTTATGAAAATGAATTAGTTCGGCAGACCGAGTTAGAGTTGATTGCGCAAGGTGCTACTTTAGCCGCTAGCTATCGGCAGATTATGCGCTTGGCCAATCCTAAAAGTGTCGACTATGGCTATGTCTTGGGGTATTCGCCCTTGATTCCGGGGCAGCGACGTTCTTATATGCGTGATGAAACCCTTGATCCTTATTATACACCCATTACCCCTGAATTAGATTTAGTCAAACCTGTTTATGCTCCGCGTCCCGACGCAATTCCTACACCGCAAGTGGCTGATAAATTTGCTCAGCAAGCCGGTGCTTTGTTAACACCGGTGATTTTAAATACCCAACAAGTCATGCTAGCTGGCGTGCGTATTTTAGATATGAAAGGTTTAGTGGTTGCGGGTAAAGAAGAAATGGGGATGTCCTTAGCGCATGTACCTGAGGTAAAACAAGCACTAAAAGGTTATTATTCGAGCGTGATTCGCCAGCGCATTTCCGATGAACCACCACCGCCTTTGTATTCTTTAAGCCGTGGGACACATATTCGGGTGTTTGCTGCTTTTCCGATTATTGAGGGGAATCGCTTACAGGGCGTGGTGTATATCTCACGCACTCCTAAGAATATCCTCAAGCATCTCTATTTAGTCCAAGACAAGCTTTATCTTGCAGCGGGTATTTTGCTAAGTTTGGCGGTACTATTAGTGTTGTTTTTGTCTTCAACCCTCTCGCGTCCAATTCGTGATTTGATCCGCCAAACGCAGCAAGTGGCAGAAGGTGAGCTGCCTTATGTACAGCCGCTAAAAAGCCCCGTGACCTATGAGTTAGCGCAACTTTCGGAAAGTTTCGCAAGCATGTCACAAGCACTAGCCGAGCGCTCGGATTATATTCGTCGTTTTGCTTCGCATGTCTCACATGAGTTTAAAACACCGCTAACTTCGATGCAGGGTGCATTAGAGTTATTAAATGAGCACATCGATTCCATGCCGCCAGAGCGTCGGCAGCGGTTTTTAGATAATTTACTCAGTGATACCCAGCGCTTAAAAAATCTGGTCAATCGCTTACTCGAATTAGCCCGCGCGGACGCTTTAGAGCCGAGTAAGCAAACAAGTCAGCTCCCTGAGTTAGTTCGTGCTATGCAAAATCGCTATCACGAGCGCGGTTTAGAGATTGAAGCAGACGCTTTACCGTATGTGCCCTTAGCCATAGCGCCTGATACCTTGGAAACAGTCCTAGGCAATCTGTTTGATAATAGCCTACATCATGGTGCGTCAGCAGTGCGCTTAAGGGCGCAGCCAAGTCCTAGGCAAGATAGTCTAGTGCTTTCAGTCCATGACAATGGCGAAGGGATTTCACCAGCCAATCGTGAACGGATCTTTACTCCCTTCTTTACAACCCGTCGCAATGCAGGTGGCACAGGTTTAGGCTTAGAAATTGTCACCTCACTCCTGAAGGCTTATAACGCCCGTATCCAGCTAGGTTCTGCACAGACAGGTGCAGAATTTATACTGGAATTAGCCTTAGCTTCTTAAGTTCGCTAGGGTCTAGGCCGTTTTCTTAGAGCGTCGTTTAATCGTTTTTATAGAATGTTTTAAGTTAAACAATTTATTTTTATTTATTGATAACTATCTCTATACTGCGCTGCATCAGAACTTGTTCAAGTTTAAGTACTAAAACATTCAGTTGTTAATTTTAAGGAGAAACTCATGTTACCGAATAGTGAAGGCAAAAAAGTTCCTAAGGTCACTTTCCACACACGCAAAGATAATGCGTGGGTAGATGTTACTACGGATGAATTATTTACAGGCAAAACCGTTGTCGTGTTCTCGTTGCCCGGTGCATTTACGCCAACTTGTTCTTCTACCCATGTGCCACGTTATAACCAATTGGCGGAAGCACTGAAGGCGAATGGCGTTGACGATATTATCTGTATGTCCGTGAACGATACTTTCGTCATGAATGAGTGGAAAGCCGCGCAGGAAGCAGACAAGATCACTTTCATTCCCGATGGTAATGGTGAATTCACCCAAGGCATGGGTTTGTTAGTGGACAAAGATAACCTAGGTTTTGGCAAGCGTTCATGGCGTTACTCGATGCTGGTGAAAGACGGCACTGTGGTAAAAATGTTCATCGAGCCTGAAAAAGAGGGTGACCCCTTTGAAGTGTCTGACGCTGACACCATGTTGAACTATGTCGCTCCTAAGGCTAATAAGCCATTAGATGTGACGGTATTCACTCGTTTAGGTTGCCCATTCTGCGCTAAAGCAAAAGCACTGCTGAAAGAAAAAGGCATTGCGTTCGATGAGCTGATTTTAAACAAAGACTATCGCAACGTGACTCTGCGTGCGGTGGCGGGTCAAGATTCAGTTCCACAAGTCTTTATCAATGGTGAATACATTGGTGGTTCTGACAAGTTAGAAGCTTGGTTCGCGGCCAAAGCTTAATCAATGAGTGCTAGCCTGTTGTTCGAGTGGCACAGGCTAGCCACAATGTCCATCGATTCAGTCGAGAGAGTTTTATGAGCCAGCATTATGATGTAATTGCGATTGGCGCAGGTAGCGGCGGTTTGTCCGTGGTCGAAAAAGCTGCAATTTATGGAAAAAAAGCAGCCGTCATTGAAATGAATGACGATCTAGGAGGCACTTGTGTCAACCGTGGTTGTGTGCCGAAAAAAGTCATGTGGTATGCGGCTGAGCTAGCGCATACGCAAGAGCAGATGCTGGATTATGGTTTTGAGATTAAAACTGGCAAGCTGGATTGGGCTAAGTTGGTCATGAAGCGCGAAAACATGATCAGTGGTATCAATGACTGGTATCAAGATGATTTTCTAGCTAAAGCAGGCATTGATTTAATTCACGGCCAAGCGCGCTTTCTGGATGCGCATACGCTTGAAGTGGAGGGTGAGTGCTATACGGCTGACCATATCGTCATTGCTACCGGCAGCCGCCCGATTGTACCCAAGGATATTCCGGGGGCAGAGTTGGGGATTACGTCCGATGGCTTTTTTAAATTAGAAGAACAGCCGCAAAAAGTTGCTGTGGTTGGTGGTGGCTATATCGCTTTGGAGTTGGCGGGTGTGCTAAATGCTTTAGGCACAGAAACTTATGTGCTGCATCAAGGCTTTCCGGTGTTGATTGGTTTTGATGAAATGATCCAACGCGGTTTACGGCGGCAAATGGAAGCCGATGGTTTGATCTTCCATGATAATGACAAAATAGCCAGCGTTGAAAAGCAAGCGAATGGCAAAATAACGGTGCATTATGCTAGTGGCGACACCTTGACGGACTTAGATCAATTATTGTGGGCGATTGGCCGTGTTCCCAATACCGACGATATAGGTTTAGACGCCATTGGCTTGAAACCTGCCAAAAATGGCCTGATTGATGTGAGTGACTATCAGGAAACTTCAGTCGCAGGTGTCTATGCCATCGGCGATATTATTAATAAGCGTGGTGTGCAATTAACGCCCGTTGCAATTGCTGCTGGTCGGCGTTTGTCAGATCGTTTATTCGGTGGTATGCCAGAGCGCAAAGTGGATTACAATCTAATTCCTACCGTGATGTTCACGCATCCACCAATTGGCACGATTGGTTTATCTGAAGAGGCTGCCCGCGAGCAATATGGCGATGCAGTCAAAGTTTATCAAACCGATTTCAATTCTATGTATTACTCCTTTGTGAAGCATAAAGTGAAAACTTATATGAAGCTGATTGTGGTCGGTGAAGACGAGAAAATTGTCGGTTGCCACGCGATGGGTAAAGGTGTGGATGAGATGATGCAGGGTTTCGCAGTTGCCTTAAAAATGGGGGCTACTAAGAAAGATTTCGATGACACCATTGCTATTCATCCGGTGAGTGCGGAAGAAATGGTGACGATGAGGTAGGGGTGTCGCTAGTAAGGGATTTGAAAAGAAGACTGCCTTAAAAACGCAGTCTTTTTTTATGCATTTTTGTAAAGTAACACTTCAGCTAGCTGGTCTAACTAAACTTTCTTAAAGTTTAATTAATAGTCACCAAGCACACATAACATTACCTTCTGATTACCAAACCCTTGCTTATCCGTAACTGGACGTTGGCTTAGATCCGCTTAAAATTGTTTGCAGTGATTCTTCCGCAATTAAAACAAAACCAAAATCCTGAAACCAAATCATCACAACCCACGAAGGTTTGGTGGTAAGGATAATACCCGTCGCACCAGAGTCTGTGACTTTGGTGTTTTTAAATGCTCAGACTTATTCGCTTTTTAAGACTACATCCCGATCGCGGCAGCTTAGGGTCACATAATCACCCATTGGGACTTTTGCTTTGAGTCCTAAATACTTCAATTGCGCGGGCATATCCACTTTGCTTTCTACTGAGCAGGCATTGTTTTTTGCAAAGTGTTTCAGTGCGTTATCATCGCCATTTAAGCGCACAGTAATACCTGCCCCTTCACTTACACAGCAACCAATATATTTGCTCATATACTCTTCTTCGATCATAAAGAGTTCGTGCCCCATGAAGCTTATAGGTTTTTTCACTAAATAATAGTCGGTGTAATCGACCCGGATATTCGGCTTTTTATTCACAATACCTGCGCGCATGTAGGCTTGAATCGCTTTGCCTGAATTACCAACGCGCTCGGCTTTAATAGCATCATAGCGCAAGACATCAGTGAGAATAGTTTCAAGTTTGCTGTCTGAGTTAGACGCTTCAGCTTGTGCCATTGAAGCCGTTAGCACTAAGACGCAGCTGAGTAATAGGGAAGTGGGTTTAAACATGAAAAATCCTCGCTAGTTATTCTTGTTTATTCGAGCGCTATCTTAAATAAATGTTCAATCTCGCTTAAGAATATCTGTACTTTCGGTACACGTACCCGGCTCGGTGAGTAACAAGCATACAGATACTGACCAAAATTCAGATGCGGCGTGTAGTCACTAAGTACTTCTTGTAACAATCCTTGCTTGAGCGCATCACCACACAGATAGCGTGGCAGGATCGCAATCCCTTCGCCCGCAAGCGTTGCAGTAAAAATGCTGCTCAACTCATTAAATTGAATGCGATTCTGAATCGGAATATGAAATTCATAGCCCGCTGCATCGGTAAGGTGCCAACGATAGTTATCCATGAGCAGATAACTAAAACAGCGATGTTCACTTAAGTCTGGCGGGGTTTGGGGAATCCCATAGCGTTGAAAATAGTCTGGGGTTGCGCAAATCGCGCGCCTGAGTGCACCTAAGCGCTTGGCAACGACATCTTCAGGCGGTTGGCGGGTAATGCGTAAGGCAATGTCGAGATTATGCTCCACTAAATCCAAGATTTGATCGGTCAAAATCAATTCACACTGTAAGCGCGGATAACGCTCAGTGAATTGTGGCAACAACGGCGTTAAGTATTTGCGGCCCAGAGTTATCGTTGCACTAATCCGCAAAATGCCTTGCGGCTCAGTCGTCCCCAAATTTTGCATCGCCACTTCGGTATTGCGCACTGCCACTAAGGTTTGGCGGGCTTGCTGATAAAACACTTCGCCTGCGGGTGTAAGCTGTAATTTTCGATGCGCGCGCTCAAATAGTTTCGCGCCGAAGCTGCACTCTAAGTCACCGATTTGTTTACTAATTTGCGCGCGTGTACAATTTAAGCGTAAGGCTGCGGCACTCATACTGCCGGTTTCGACGGTTTTTACGAAACTATCCCAACTACTAAGCCATTGCATGTCAATAATCCGTTGACTGAGTGACGCTGATTATGAGCTATGTTCTTCGCACTTGTCTCTCTAAAATAACTGCACTTTAAAGCACACCGCAGGATTAGCCATGTTTCAGGCTTTACGCAGACCCGATGTCCTACTCACGACTTTAGCAGCAGCCGGGATTTTGATGGTCACGATGGGGACACGCCAATCATTAGGGCTATTTGTTGATCCACTTACTAGCAGCACGGGCTTGGCAATCACCACGATTAGCTTGGCTTTAGCGATTGGTCAATTCACTTGGGGCGCGATTCAGCCTGTGGCAGGCGCACTTTCAGATCGTTATGGCCCACAAGCAATTTTGGTGTTTGCGTTAATTCTCTTAGCAATTGGCGTAGGAATTACCCCCTTCATGAGTTCAGGGTTTGGCTTAATTATCTCCTTAGGGTTGTTAATGTCGATTGGCTCAGGAGCGGGGAGTTTCTCTGTATTAATTGGTGCGGCCGCACAACGTCTGCCAGTGGAAGCACGCGCAGAAGCTTCAGGGGTGATTAATGCGGGTGGCTCTTTCGGTCAATTCGTCTTCGCCCCGATTATGCAGAAGTGTATTCAAGTCTTCGGCTGGATGGGTGCGATGTGGATGATGATGTTGCTGACCTTAGCTGCTTTACCTCTGATTGCGCGTTTAATGGGTAAAGAGAAGTTTGTGCCTGCGCCAAAAATTAATGATGGAGGTGTCTGGCAAGCGATCAAAGTAGCGATGAAAGATCCCAGCTATTTGCTGTTGCATTTAGGCTTTTTCACTTGTGGTTTCCATATCGCTTTTTTGGTGACGCATTTACCCGGTGAGGTGAATTTATGTGGTTTGCCAGCAACAGTCGCGAGTTGGTCCTTAGCCATCATTGGTCTGTCGAATATTTTTGGCAGTTTATACGCAGGTTATTGTGTCTCACGCTACCGTAGTAAATATGTGTTAGCAGCGATGTATGGATCGCGGGCTTTATTAGTGGCTTGGTATTTAATGATGCCACGCACTGAGTGGACATTTTATATTTTTGCGATAGGCCTAGGTTTCACTTGGCTTGCAACCGTGCCACCGACCGCAGCAATTGTGAGTAAATTATTCGGAGTGCGTTATTTGGCAACTCTATTTGGTTTAACCGTTTTTACTCATCAAATCGGTGGCTTCCTCGGCGCTTATTTAGGTGGTTGGGCAATCACCCACTTCGGCGATTTTACTTGGATGTGGTATGCGGATATTGCCCTAGCAGCGATGGCGGCGATGGCTAATTTACCGATTCGAGAAGTGAAGGTCATGCGTCCGGTAGTGGCTGCTGTTTAATCTTTTTAGTATTTGAACGCTGCGTATACAGTAGGCCCAAACCTGCCAGTGTCACCAGTAAACCACCCCATAGGGCATGCCAACTGGGCAGCTCATGCCAGATGAGAAAGCTCAGCAGCATGCCCCAGAGCAATTGGGTATATTGCATACTACTGACCGCTGTGGGCGAGCCACGATGAAAAGCGGAAACCACCAATGCCATAGCTAATGCATAGCAAAAGCCACCACCCAAACTAATCGACAATGCACTTAAGCTCATAACTTGGTAATGGAAAAGGGTATAAATGCCTGTTACTAATACCACTAGACTCAGGCTATACACTGCGAAGCTTTGTGGTGTTTCTTGCTCTCGATAGCGTGCAATTAATAGAAAGCTAGTGGCTTCAATAATTGCACAACCCAAAGCAGTCAACAGGGCTAACTTCAAGTTCCCAAAGCTGGGATTCAGTGTTATATACACGCCAATAAAGCCTAATAGAGTGAACAGTAAGGCTCGTGGTTTGGTGCGCTCTTGGCGAAGTAAGAAAGCAAACAAGGCCGTAAATAATGGCATGGTTAAAATCAAGGTATAAGCTTCAGCCAGTGGCAGTTCTCCATAACTATAAAAGGCTAGGAGATCTGCAATTAGCACGAGTACAGCCCGCAAAATATGAATGCGCGGATGCCGAGTTTTTAATAGCTCAAAGTTTGGGTAGGTCCAAATTAATAACCCAAACAAACCAAATAAGCAGTTAAAAAAAGTGACTTGCAGCAGGCTGTAGCTGTGCAATAACCACTTAATACTTAAATCCATCAAAGTAAAACTAAAAAACCCTAACAGGGCTAAACCTACAGCAGACATGACTTATCTCTTTCACTAAAATTGATAGCAGCGAGTGTGCAAGTTACTCTAAAATAAATGAAACGAATCTTTTTCATTTTAAAAACAAAGAAATTTTATTTTATGGCGATTCCCGCTCATCTGATTGCGCATTTACCTTATTTTGCTGCAGTAGCGAAATATCAAAGCTTTACCTTAGCCGCAGAAAGCTTATTCGTTTCACAAGCAGCAGTGAGCTATCAAATTCGCCAATTAGAAATGAAACTGGATGTGTTGTTAGTGGTGCGGCAATCAGGGAGTCGGGTTTACCTGACGAATGCTGGTTTACAGTTAGCAGCTGAATATCAAACCTGTGAAAAGCGCCTAGAGTCTGTTTTGCAAAGCCTGCAACCGCAAACTCTAACCGGCACGTTACGGTTAACCGCCCCTGTTGATTTTGCGAGTAAAGTGCTGCCTTATGTGTTCAGAGAGCTACAAACGCAAGCACCCAAGCTAAAAATTGATCTGGATGTCAGTGATGCCGTGGTCGATCTGCTTGCCGATGGTTTTGATTTTGCAATTCGTACTGTGAGCCATGCTGAGCGTTTGCAACATGAGCTACTCGCTCAGGCACATAAGTCAGTGGTTGCAAGTCCTACTTATTTAATTCAATATCCAACACCGCATAGTTTGAGTGATTTAAAATCTCATCAAGTATTGGTACGCGGACTGGGGCAATATTTTAGTTGGAATCAGTTATTAGCGAGTGAGGGTTTGAGCCTCACTAATGACTATCGCACACTTGTCTTAGGCAACACTTTTGCTTTAGAAGAGGGTGCTAAAGCCAGTTTGGGCTTAGCACTACTAGTCGATTTTGCGATAAAAGAGGCATTGCAATCAGGGCAGCTCGTGCGTGTTTTGCCTCAATTCACAGAGAAACTCACAACTTCTTTATATTTAAGCTATCTGCCTAGCCCACAAGCTGGTGTATTTAAACAAGTCCTGCAGCAAGCGATTGAGGTTGTGATTAAGCAGCGCTTTGCTGCAGCGTTTATTGTTGTTTAGGTGAGTGCGGCATTTGCTCGCAGAGTGGCGATTTGCTCAGGGCTATAGCCTAGCTCTGCTAATATGCTATCAGTATCAGCACCCGCTGCAGTCGGCGCAATCGGTGCTTTGGCGGGTGTACGACTAAAACGTGGGGCCGGCGCAGATTGCAAGACATTCTCCACACGCACGAAGCTACCGCGAGCCGCATTATGCGGATGCGCTTCCACTTCGTTAAAATCCAGAACCGGTGCTACACAAGCATCGCTACCTTCAAAAATTGCCAGCCATTCGGCTAGCGTTTTTTGCCGGAAGATAGTGGCATATTCTTGTGAGCGTGCTGGCCAATTATCTTTGTGATATTGGCTAGCATGGTGTTCAGCCGGAATACTTGCTTTGGCGAGTAGTTCTTTAAAGAAGTGTGGCTCTAAGGGGGCAACCGACAGATATTTATGATCCGCCGTGGTATAGCACCGATAGAAAGGTGCACCGCCGTCGAGGAAATTAGCTTCGCGCTGGGTTGTCCACCATTGGCGCGCAAACCAAGTATGCAATAAACCCATCATCGCAGGGACACCATCCACCATTGCTGCGTCAATTACTTGGCCTTGCCCTGAAGTATTGCGCTCATACAAAGCGGCTAAAATGCCGAGTAATAAAAACATCGTGCCACCACCGTAATCAGCGGCTAAATTCAAGGGTGGAACGGGCGGCTGATCGGCTACTCCAATCGGATGTAGCGCACCTGTAATGGCTAAGTAATTCAGGTCATGTCCTGCGGTTTGGGCTAAAGGGCCGGTTTGACCCCAGCCGGTCATACGTCCATAAATTAGTTTCGGATTAGCGCTTAGGCAAACATCGGGACTTAAACCGAGTTTCTCCATCACACCGGGGCGGAAGCCTTCAATTAAAACATCCGCTTGGGCAATCAGTTGTTGGGCGGTTTTTAAACCTTCAGGGCTTTTTAAATTGAGGGCGATGGAGCGTTTATGGCGACGATTAATCTCAGTAGGGTCAACGGGTGTTGAGGCGCGGTCAATGACAATGACTTCAGCACCTAAATCAGCCAGTAGTTGCCCAGCTAAAGGGCAAGGGCCAATGCCTGCCATTTCAATCACTTTGAGCTGATACAGTGCTGCGGTCATAAATTTCGCCTTTTATTAGAGAATGGAAAGCCTAAAGTTTAGCGCATTTGCTGTGCAGAAATCTTGTTGCGAGCCTGTATAGACTGGCGTATAAGAGCCAGCACAGTGTGGAACTTAAGCTCAGCGGTTCAGTCTATCCAGTAGCAGTTTTACGCCGATTGGGGCTTTAATTAGATTTAGAAAATATATTATTCAGGAAACCGATTATGAAATTAACAAAAACAAACTTAGTCCTCGCGGCAGTTTTCTTTTGCCTAAGCACAGCACCCGTGTTCGCAGCGGGTGCGACTAATCTACCCGTAGCTACTGAGGCCACAGCAGAAGTTTTAGAAGCGCCAGAAATCACGGATGAAACAGCCGATGCGTTAGAGGCTGCGAATCCAGAAATGGATCTAGCTGAGCTGCAAGCAGAGATTCGGATTGCTTGTGAAGAATTCGCGACTGATGAAAAAGTGGCAGAAGAAAAAATCCCTGAGTTCGTTGATGCTTGTGTTGCTGAAAATATGCCTGCAGAAGAAACCGATGCGATTGAAACTGTAGAAAGTGGTGTGCCAGCGATTGAAGAAGCTGAACCTGAAGCGGCTGGTGCTGTCACTCAACCGATGGTGACTGGGCAAGCAACTAGCCAAGAGTGACGCTCAGCTAAAACTTGGTTATAGTCTAAGCGGGGAGAACCAGCAGGTTGCTCCCCGTTTTTTTGTGGCTCACCCAGTAGTTTGTTATGAATACATCGACATTTAACACAGTCGAGGATTGGCTCAAGTTTGACCGTGAGCATCTTTGGCATCCTTATACCTCTATGCATAATCCCTTGCCCTGTTATCCTGTGGAGTCTGCGCAAGGGGTACGCTTAAAGCTTGCAGATGGGCGCGAACTGATTGATGGTATGGGCTCTTGGTGGTGTGCGATTCATGGCTATAATCATCCCTATTTGAATGCAGCTATCCAAACTCAACTGGGTAAAATGAGCCATGTGATGTTTGGCGGCCTTGCTCACGAACCGGCGGCGCGTTTAGGTAAATACCTAGTCGATTTAAGCCCAGAACCGCTGCAGCATGTGTTCTTAGCTGATTCGGGTTCGATCTCAATTGAAGTGGCGATCAAAATGGCACTGCAGTATTGGTATTCGCAAGGCCAAGCCCATAAGCAAAAATTACTTACGATTCGCGGGGGGTATCATGGTGATCCCTTTGCCTGCATGAGTGTTTGCGACCCTGTGAATGGGATGCACCATATTTTCCAAAGTATTCTGCCCAAACAGCTATTCGCACCCCGTCCACAAACTCGCTTTGCAGAGCCTTGGAATCCGGCGGATCTAATCGAATTCGAACGATTACTAAAAACGCATCAAGCGGAAATTGCCGCGGTGATTTTAGAGCCCATTGTCCAAGGCGCGGGTGGGATGTGGTTTTACTCGCCGGAGTATTTACGCCAAGTGCGGTGCTTATGTGATGAGTACGAAGTACTGTTGATTCTGGATGAAATTGCTACCGGCTTTGGGCGCACGGGCAAATTATTTGCCTCAGAACATGCAGGAATTAGCCCGGATATTATGTGTGTGGGTAAAGCGCTGACAGGAGGCTATATGACCTTGGCTGCGACTTTAGCTACCCGCAAAGTCGCGATGGGGATTTCTCAAGGTGAAGCCCCAATGTTGATGCATGGCCCGACGTTTATGGCGAATCCGCTAGCTTGTGCGGTGGCCTGTGCCAGCATTGAATTACTACTAGCGTCGCCATGGCAGGCTCAAGTTCAACAGATTGAGGCGATTTTGCAGGAAGAATTATTGCCGGTTTTAAATCATCCGAAAGTTGTGGATGTGCGTGTGCTGGGTGCGATTGGGGTGATTGAGTTGCATGAGCCAGTCAAAGTCGCTGAAGTCCAAGCGCGTTTTGTCGAAGAGGGGGTATGGATTCGCCCCTTTGGGAAATTAGTTTACATCATGCCTGCCTATTTAATGTCTGAGGTCGATTTACGCCAATTAACCCGTGGAATGAAGAGTATTTTAAATGATTGATGTTCAATGGTTTATGGCTTATTTGGCCTTGGGCGCAGTAGTTGGCTTTTTTGCAGGTCTGTTGGGTGTTGGCGGTGGTGGGATTATGGTACCTGCCTTAACCGCCATGTTTGCCGTCCAAGGCTTGCCCTTTGAGCATTTGGTACATGTTTCCCTCGCCACTTCGATGGCAGCGATTGTGGTTACTTCGGCGTCAAGTTTGCGGGCGCATCAAAAGCATGGTGCGATTCAGTGGTCTATTGTTAAAGGCATTACCCCCGGGATTTTGCTGGGTACATTTGGTGCGGCATTACTTGCGGCTTATATTCCTTCTTTGCCGTTGGCGATTTTCTTTGTTGTCTTTATGGCTTATGTATCTGTGCAAATGTGGCTGAATGTGAAACCTAAACCTTCACGCCAATTACCAAGCCCGTTAGGTCTAAGTGGAGTCGGCTTAATCATTGGTGGGGTCTCGGCTTTAGTGGCGATTGGGGGCGGTTCCTTGTCAGTACCGTTTATGACTTGGTGTAATGTGAAGATTCAGCAAGCGATTGCTACCTCGGCTGCGATTGGCTTGCCGATTGCGCTAGCCGGCACGCTAGGCTATTTAGTGAGTGGAATGGGGGTTGAGGGTTTGCCGAAATACACCTTCGGTTTTATTTATTTGCCCGCTGCTGCTTCGATTGCCTTGGTCAGTGTCTTCACCGCACCTTTAGGTGCTAAACTGGCGCATCAATTGCCAGTGACAACTTTGAAAAAAGTATTTGCAGTTTTATTGATTGGCTTAAGCTTAAAGATGCTGCACACTATTTTAACTCGCTAGAAAATCCCTAATTTCAAGCCTTCCGCCATGCCTGCGCCTAGTTCGGTACAGGCCTCGAAAAATTCGGTTTTCACTTCACCTTTCATAATTAAGGGCGCTTGGACTTGCCGCCAACGCAAACCTAAAATAATTCGCTCCATACTGGTCAAAGCCCCAGTGCCATCATTGCCAGCTTTCACATACAGCGCTATCGGTAGTCCTTGAGTAGATTCCAGACAAGGGTAATAAATGCGCTCAAAGAAATCTTTGACTGCACCACTCATATACCCGAAGTTTTCGGTCGTGCCTAAAATCAAGGCGCCTGCTTGCAAAATATGTTCAGGCTGCGCTTCAAACGGCGTCAATACGATCGGCTCAATTTCTGCGGAGGCAGCACCCACAGCAACTGCAGTGCGCAGTTGTAAGGTATTGGGCGAGGGTATATTGGCAATAACCAGCAGTGGTTTCATACTTTCAGTTTAGCTGTAAATATTTACCCTGTCCTGTACTGAACTTTATCGAAAATGCAACTTTCTAAGTGTAAGATTATTAATCATAAGAGTTTCATCGATGCAGCGTATCTTTTTAGGTTTAGTTGGACTGTGGAGCTTATTTGCTGTGCAGGCTTGGGCGGGCGATGCCAACACAGAAATCCAGCATCTGTTGAGTTACATCAGAGCTACGCCTTGTGAGTATGAGCGCAATGGCCTGAAATATAAGGGTAGCGAAGCGGTTGTGCATGTGCAGCGCAAATACGATTATTTTAAAGACAAGATTAAAACCGCTGAAGATTTCGTGCGTTTATGTGCCACCAAAAGTGAATTAACCGGATTAGCTTATCAAGTGCAATGCCCCAATGAGGCTAAGCAAACGAGTGCAGATTGGTTATTAACTGAGCTAAAAAACTTTCGTAAGCTTTAAGTGTCCAGATCAAGATAAATACGCTGGTCTTTGAGGGTCAAGCGATAAGTTTTTAGTTTACCTTCGGCGGGTTCAGCTACGGCTGCGCCCGTTTTTACATTGAATTGTCCACCATGCAATGAGCAATGAATAACCTCACCTTTCAAACAGCCTAAATACAAGGAAGAATCTTCATGGGTGCAGTGATCATCGACTGCAAATAATTCACCGTTCACATTACAAATCAGTACGCGTTGCCCTTGGTCTAGCTCTACACGCTTAGTTTTGCCTAAAGGGATTTCGTTTATACTGCCTACATCAATCATTGGGGGATGCTCATGAATAGAGTATGGATAATGGGTTGCGGGGATATAGGCCGCCGCGTCGCTCGTTTATATCAAACTCAGGGCGTACAGGCTACTGGTTGGGTGCGTGGGCAAGAGTCTTTGGTTTTAGGTGAGCAGCAAGGTATTGAAATGCGCCTTGGCGATTTGGATCAAGGTTGTTTTTTCCCGCGCAATGCTTTTGAAGGTGCAGAGATTTTTTGGTTAATGCCACCACCGAATCAGGGTTTGATTGATAGTCGCTTACGTCGCTTTCTATTAGCCGTGCAAACAGCTCCCAAACGAATTGTGCTGATTTCGACCACCGGCGTCTATGGCGATTGTGAGGGACGTTGGATTGATGAGTCTGAACTGCTTAAGCCTACGGCTGATCGAGCCAAACGTCGTTTGGATGCTGAGCTTGCATTACAAGAATGGGGTGAAACCTATCAAGGTGACTGGGTAATTTTACGGGTTCCAGGGATTTATTCAGCCGAGCGCTTACCTTTAAAGCGTCTGCAAGGTGCTGAGCCAGTTTTATTAGAAGCTGAGGCGCCGTATACGAATCGGATTCATGCTGATGATTTAGCACGGATTTGTGTGCAAGCTATGCAAGTTGCTCCTCAACGCAGCATCTACAATGCCTGTGATGGACATCCTTCCACGATGACAGATTATTTTAATCAGATTGCAGACTTTGCCCAGCTAGCAAGACCACCACAAGTGAGTTTAGCTGAGGCAAGTCGTGCGGTGAGTGCAGGGATGCTAACGTATTTACAAGAGTCGCGCCGGATTCATAATGCTAAGCTGCTAAAAGAGTTAAATATACAGCTTTTGTATCCAAGCCTAGCCGATGGCTTAAAGGCGATGAGGAGGGTCTAATGTTATTAGTGATTCCTAAGCTCTTAGATGTAGCACGCTTACAGGAAGTACAGGGTTTATTGCGTCATGCTGATTTTCTAGATGGTAAATTATCTGCTGGCAAAGAAGCGCAACAGGTGAAGCACAATCAAGAATTATCCACGAATAGTCCGCAGCGCCGCCGCTTAGATGCAATTGTGATGGCGGCTTTAGTTCAGCATCCGCACTATCAAGCAGCGGTTTTGCCTTTGCGTGTAGCCAGTGCCTTTTATGTGCGCTATCAAGTTGGCATGGGCTATGGCTTTCACATTGATGATCCTGTGATGGGTCCCATGTCGGGGCGCTATCGGAGTGATGTATCGACCACTATCTTTTTAAATGACCCTGAAGACTATCAGGGGGGGGAGTTAGTGATTCGCAATTCTTTTGGTGAACAAGTTATTAAAGCTCCTGCAGGCTCTGCAGTAATTTATCCTTCCAATACTTGGCATCAAGTTACACCAGTCACTCAAGGTGAGCGGTTAGTGGCGGTAACTTGGGCGCAAAGCTTAGTGAAAAATGCAGAGCAGCGTGAATTACTCTATCAATTAGCACAAGCACGTGAAGGGCTATTGACGAAAATGCCCGTTAGTGAAGAGCTTGCTCAACTCAGCACCGCTTATAGTAACTTAGTAAGAATGTGGAGTGAGGTTTAAGAGTGAATGTACTAAATTAAGGGTCTTGATTTTGCTCGGTATAAAGCGCTAATTGCACTTCAGCTTTATGCTGAGTTTCGACAATTTCTTTAGTTTTCTCATTCTTAATGGCCAAAGCATTCATCTCAGCACGTACTTTAGCAAGGGTTTGATTAGCTTGCTCCAGTAATTTTTGGGCATTAGGGATAGCGGCACGTAATTGTTCTTCTTGTTGCGCGAGTGCAACTAGTTTGGTTTGATATTCCTGCATCGCTTGGGAAGTGCAAGTTTGTGATTGTAGGCTTTTGAATAATTCTTCTTGGTGAGTCAGGCGAAACTGCCGAAATTGGTCAACTTTGACAATGGTTTGAGCCAAGTTTCTTTCAGCGTCTACTACCGCTTGTTTACACTGCATGACTTCAGTTTGCTTTTTTTCCAAGCGGCGTTCACGAATCTTTTGTAGCTCAACAAGGCTCATCCCGTAAATCCAGCAATTTGCATTAAACGTCCAACGGTTTCTTGAAAACTGGAGTGTTCATCGGGGTCTTGCTTCAAAAATTGGTGGATTGCATTAATTTTATCCAATGCTTCATCCGCTTGTGGATCAGCCCCGCGTTGATACTCACCAACACGCACTAAGAATTCGATTTCTTTATGCTTAGCTAACAGCTTGCGCACATGGGCAGCGGCTTGTCGATGACCCGGAGCTGCAATTCGCTGCATTAAACGGCTTAGACTTCCTAAAGAGTCAATCGCTGGATAATGATTCGAGGAGGCTAAATCACGCGATAAAATCACATGCCCGTCCAAAAGGGAGCGCACTTCGTCACCCACCGGATCAGACATATCGTCACCCTCAATCAGCACGGTATAAAAAGCAGTGATAGAACCTTGCGCACCACAACCAGCACGTTCAACTAATTTAGGTAGTTCCGAGAAGACCGATGGTGGATAGCCACGCCGCGCTGGGGCTTCACCTGCCGCTAAACCGATTTCACGCTGGGCGCGTGCAAAGCGGGTGAGTGAGTCCATCATTAATAAGACTTTTTTGCCCTGATCACGGAAAAATTCGGCGACTGCCGTGGCAACATACGCGGCTTTTAAACGTTCAATCGGTGGGCGGTCGGAGGTCGCAACTACTAAAATGGTGCGTTCCATCCCTGCAGGGCCTAAGGACTCTTCAATAAATTCGCGCACCTCACGGCCACGCTCACCAATTAAAGCAATCACATAAACATCTACCTCAGCATGTTTGACTAACATACTGAGGAGTGAGCTTTTTCCCACACCTGCACCCGCGAAAATACCAATACGCTGACCGACTCCACAGGTAATTAAGCCATCTAAGGCGCGAATACCTAAAACTAAAGGCTCATGCACCATTTGCCGAGTCAGGGGATCAGGCGGTGAGGCATATAAAGGATAGTATTCTTGAATGGCAATATCTGATTTGCCGCCCATACTTTGGATACGCCCAATACCGTCTAGCACACAGCCTTTTAAATCTTCCCCCACCCCAACTCGTAGCATTTCCCCAGTCGCAGTGACTTGAGTATGCACAGAGACACCTTGCATATCCCCAATAGGAGCAAGCAAAGCAATATTTTGTTCAAAGCCAATCACTTCGGCAGGGACGGGCGGTTCATCACTGCCATTGCGCAGCATGCAGAGTTCACCTAGTTTCACTTTAGGAATAATGGCGCGCACGATGGTTCCGGTGACTTGCACAATTCGCCCATGCAGAACTAGCATGTTATGGCTTTTAATAGCTGCTTTCATGCGTGTAGGAATGTATTCTAAAGACATAAGTTAAGCTACTGTGTCAAACGGATTTCACCAACGGGTTGCACTGAGACATTAGAGGTCAGTTCAGGCAAGGACATAATCGGTAGATCAGGAAACTCTGCTGCCAAATGCGTGCGTAAATGTCGACGCAAATCAAGACTAGTAAGAATGACCGGGCGCGGGCCTTCACTAATAAGTTGACGATTACTCTCTTCTATTCTATGTAAATTATTGACTAAATTGCGGTTCACATCTGGCGTAAGGGCTAGGTGCACACCGGCTGGCGTTTGCCTTACACTGGATTGTGCAAGTTTTTCACTTTCTGGATCGAAGAGATAAACGGGTAAGCGTCCAGTGCCATTGGTATAGGTATAAGATAGCTGACGTTTCATTCCAACTCTGACACGTTCGGTCAGTACACCATTATCTTTTTCGGTTTCACCAAATTCGACTAAAGTGCCCAAGATCTGACGCATGTCACGGATTGAAATTCCTTCACCTAATAGTCGTTTTAAAATATCAACCATGCGCGTTTTATTCACAGCCCGCTGTGCTTCTTGCACGAGCGTTGCATAACCAGCCGCTTCTAATTTGCCCATTAGAGCGTGAATTTCTTGTACACCAATAAACTCAGGGGCTTGGCGACGCAGGATATAGGCTACATGGCGAGTCAGAATCTGACTGGGATTAAGTTTATCTAAGCCACGGCTTAATACTTGTGGCAAAGCATTTTGGTTAGACGTGTTCGTCTCAGTTTGGGCTAATAGCGGTTTTTTAATCCCTAACTGACCCTGACCCACAGGAATGCCATGCACTGAAATACGGTAAGTGTCATCCTCAATCTGCTTAGATAAACTGATACTGATACCTTCCAAGGTAACACCTAGATCCTTATAGAAGTCTTCACGCACTGATATAAAGTTAGTATTGAGTTCAGGTAAGGAAATACTCTCACGTGCCGCTTCGGGGAGTTCAACTAATACAGGGGCTAAGGGTTGCATGACATCCAACGCCTCCATTTCAGCAGAAGAACCACCACCTGCTAATAGCTCAGCACGTTGATTACCAATCACGGTCACTTCTTCGGCTGCACCGAATTCAAAGCGATTCTGCACCTTCTTCAAGAGGAAGCCGGTTAAGCCTAAAATAGCACCCAAGAAGAAAAAGACAATGGTTGGGAAGCCGGGAATTAATCCCATCAGAGTGACTACTGTGGCACCAATCAAGAGAGCATTAGGTTGACCTAATAGTTGGCGGCCAATATCTTCACCCAAATTACTTTCTTCATCGACCGTGACCCGTGAAACAATAATTCCTGAGGTAATCGATACGAAGAGGGCGGGAATTTGTGATACTAGGCCGTCACCAATCGTGAGCAATGAGTACAACTGCATGGCTTCACCAATCGGCATACCCCGTTGGAAGCTACCAATGGCAATACCACCGATAATATTCACGATAATAATAATTAAGCCCGCGATTGCATCACCCTTGACGAACTTCATAGCTCCATCCATAGAGCCGAAGAGCTGGCTTTCTTTTTCCAGATTAGAGCGACGTTTGCGCGCATCAGCCATGCTAATAACCCCAGCACGCAGGTCACTATCAATACTCATTTGTTTACCCGGCATCGCATCTAGGGAGAAACGAGCACTGACTTCGGCAATCCGTTCTGAGCCTTTAGTAATCACGATGAATTGCACAATGGTAATGATCAGGAAGACCACGATCCCTACGATCATATTACCGGCGACCACGAATTCACCGAAGGTCTGAATAATATGGCCTGCTTCCCCCTCGCTGAGAATAACCCGCGTGGTTGCAATACTTAGAGATAAGCGGAAAAGTGTGCTTAAAAGCAGCACAGACGGAAAGGAGGAGAAGGAAAGTGGTGAAGGCAAATAAATGGCTAGCATTAACATAATGATCGCTAGTGACATATTAAAAGCAATCAAGGTATCAATCACGATAGTAGGCAGTGGCATGATCATCATAAAGATTACCATGACCAACAAAACAGCCAAGGCCAAATCACTACGTCGAGTGATTTTATGAAGTAAGCTTTGCGATTGAATCGTTTGCATAGAAACCTCGCTTAATTTCCTGTATGGGCAGGCTCGTCTTCGGCGAGGCTGACATAATTCAAAGTACCACTCAGCGCTAGCAAGTCGATGATATGCTGATTCGCATGACGTAAAAGTGGTTTAACACCAAAGCTTTGGTAGTAGCCCAAAATCACCCGTGAGCCAGCGGCGGTCACATAGCTGACTTGGCGTAAATCAAAAATGATAGGTGGCGAGACCTTTGAAACTAAAGGCACCAAGTTACCCGCTAGCTCCTGATCTAACACACCTTGCAAAGTAATTACCGTATGGTCGGTTTGACGAGCGATACGAATGCTATTCTCAGCGATACTCATGTGTTTGCTCGTCTTAAACCCGCTTTGGGGATCACATACAGGGTTTTAGCGTCTAAAGTCACAATCTTGACCTCAGCACCTGTTGGGCAATCTGGGCCTGATACTAACCATTCACGGCCTTCTAAAATGGTTTGTCCATGCCGATCAACAATCGGACGGGTCAAAGTAATCGTTTTACCCACCAAATGCTGATGCTCTGTATGCCCAAATAGGCTGTTTAGGGCAGCAGGAATTTCAAACAAGATTGGTGCTAATACCACCGAGAGCAGTACTAAAGGTAATTGCCAAACCCAAGTTTTTTGCGGACTGGCAAACATCATTAAGGCGGTTAAGAACATGCCTAAGCCGAGCCATAATTGCCAATCATCCAATAAGCGCCGCTTGTATTTGGAAAGTAAGCTGTCTGATTCCTTAGCTTGTTGGGTTTGCTGAAAAAGGAAATAGTGTAGGCGTGCCTTTAGTTCACCCGAGCGAATGCGGTCTAGCGTACTCGTTAAAAGTTGGCTAGTTTTGTTTCCGTCCTTGGCTAGAGTATTATCCCTGTTAACACTGGCTGTTTGTTGTTCCTGAGTATCCATCGTCTCTGTCTAATCTGCAGGTGTAGGGAGTAACCGAATTATCAATTATCGTTTATTATTATTGCGCATAGCTTTAGCGACTCGGTCGATAGTAGATGCAGGGATATACTGATCAATTTTTCCCTCTTCAATCAAATCAGCTATCAAGCGCGCATCACTAATAATGGGCACATTCTCAATCTGAGCAATCTCAATCATCTTACGCGCCATGCCCGCTTTACCAATCGCAACGATGACTGGCAAAGGTGTAACATCCTGCTCATAGTAAAGAGCAACAGCCAAACCGATGTCTATGATCACCAGACGAGCTGTCTTAATCCTTGAATGAATGTCTTGCTCAGTTAGCTCACGGCGCATACCTTGACGGGCGCCACGGATATGTGGATCACCATAGGCGTCTTTCATCTCACGTTTAATTTCTTCTTTAGTCATCCGCTGATCTTTTTCAAATTGAATTTTTTGGAAAATATAATCCAGCGTCGCTAGCGTGATGATTAAAGGCAAGATCATCATCATCAGCTTTGTTAGAAGCTCAACGGTGATTTCTTTTTGGCAAGGAATATCGCATTGTTTGATTTCATTCATATATTGAAAGAAACCGACATGCATGACGATATACAGCGCTAGGGCAATAGCTAAGGTTTTAACTAAAGAGAGTAGGGTATTAACAAACTGCTTCATGGAAAAAATGCGTTTGAAACCCTCGCCCGGATTGACTTTACTTAAGCGTGGAATCACTGGGTCAAAGGAAAACAAAATACCGAACTGCACGATATTCCCAAGAATCCCCATGACAGCAGCTAAACCCACGAAGGGCAACACAATCGCATATAAGCCAATTTCTAAAGAAATCCTAAGCGCTGCACTTAAGGCTTGTTTGAATGGCAGCGTGGGAAGTTGGTAACTGATCATATAGAGTTCAGTCATTTTGACTAACATCCAGTCACCCATCACCCACAAGTAAATGGTAGCAGTTAATAGAATCAATGCACCGGGAATGTCTTTACTATTCGGCACTTGCCCCTTTTTCTTCGCATCGCGAATTTTCTGGGGGGTAGCCTTTTCGGTTTTTTCGCTACTACTTTCCGCCATCGACTAGCCTATGGAGAAAGTTCAAGTTGGCACCAAAATCTAGAAAGCTATCATGTAAGTAGCGGCCAATAATGCCGATATAAACGATTAAAATTAAAAATACTAAGGCACTCTTAATCGGCATTGAAAGCAGGAAAATATTTAGTTGTGGCAAATAGCGGCCAACCAAACCTGTACCTATATCAATGATAAGCATGATGCCAATGAAGGGGCCTGCAATCAAAAGCGTGGTATACATCAAGACATCTAATTGTTTGACGAAGAAGCTCGCGGTTTCAGGAGTGAGATCAGGAAAGAATTTATCCAAAGGCCAAACTTGATAACTGAGCATCAAAGTTTGTAACAACAACATAAAGCCACCGCTCGTAAAAACTAAAGTAATGGCGAGTTGGCCTAGCAGATTGCCTAACGGCGATACCATATTACCGAGTGTGGGCGAGAAAAACATTCCTGCCATAGCACCCCGCTGCATATCCATGACTAAACCCGCTCCACGTGCTGCCCAAAATGGTAAACTCATGGCATAACCTAATAATAAACCGAGTACTGACTCTTTGAAGATCAATAAGGCAAACATTGGAATATCTAAAGTGATACCCGTCAGTTGTTCTTTGGTAAGTGGGACTAAGCTTAGGGAAATGATTACCATGACTCCATTCCGAATCATCGCAGGGAAAATCGGCTGAGAAAAAACGGGAATGACCGTAAAAGCCACCAAAATTCTAGGTGCGGTTAGAATCAAAGCGAGTGACCATGTATGCCAGACATCAATCATCGGTGCACCAAGGCGATCTGATCGAAGATACCAATGGTATAATTGTAAAGTTCTGGCCCTAACCAACGTACCGTAATACCAATTGCGACCATGACGGCTACTAACTTAAACCCATGCGGTAAAGTTTGTTCTTGAATCGAGGTCAAAGCTTGGAATAACCCAATGATCAAACCGACTAAAGTCGCGACCACAATCGCTGGCATCGACAAATACAACACCAGTTTCATGGCTTGAGCGGTGAAAAATAAGAAACTATTCTCATCCATGTCAGGTATAACTCAGTAATAAGCCATGAATTAAGCGAGACCAACCATCAATCATCACAAATAGCAGCAGCTTAAACGGCAAGGAAATCGTCACGGGTGAAACCATGATCATGCCTAAAGACAACAAAATATTTGAAACGATTAAGTCAATCACAATAAAGGGTAGGTAAATCAGAAAGCCTACTTGGAAGGCTAGCGTCAATTCACTGACTAAAAAAGCTGGAATCAACACCAACAAATGCCGTTCAGTCACATCTTTTGAGTATTTCTCAGGCCAAATTTGTTGAGTGGTTTTAACAAAGAAATTACGTTCGGCTTCAGAAGAGTGCTTAGTTAAAAAGTTTTGTAAGGGGGTGGCACTCTCGCTTAAAGCACTGGTGAAGTTCGGATTTTGAATGTCGGTGATTTGCACCCCTTGTTTCTGAAAGATTTCATAAGTCTCCATCGCCACAGGAGCCATAATATAAATCGACAGAATTATCGCGATGCCACTGATAGCCATATTGGGCGGTTCTTGTTGTAGACCTAAAGCGCTCCGTGTTAATTGCATGACGACAACTAATTTAATAAAAGAACTTACCAAAATTGCTAGGAAGGGTGCTAACGCTAATAAGGTCAGCAGCCCCACTAGTAATATGGGATTCGGAAATGTCGCATCCATGCTGTCTAACCTGCTTTTGAGCGATTACCGAATAGGCTAAGAATGCGTACTCCAATCCGCCCACTAATATCAACTAACTCACCCGTACCGATCAGTTTATTCTGTGCACGAATCTGGACGACTTCAGGTAAGCTTTGAGTTAAGTCAATCACATAGCCGGGACGTAGCTGCTTTACTTCATTAAAGGACAGTGTTTTATGTCCTAAATCGAACGACAATTGCACAGGCAATTGATTGATTTGTTGGACGCTTTGTTTTTGATCATTGTCGCTCATAATATTCCAGTCCGTCGTAATAGTGATCTGCCGGTTGGGTTCAGCAATAAGTTGTGCCCCACAATAGAGTAGGGTACTGAGACGTAGACGAATTAAGCCCTCACTGCGGAAACCACGCTCATCTAATAAAATGATGTCGGAGGTTTCAAAATTATTGATCTCTTGTACGGAAACAGTGGCAGTGCCAATTTCCAGAAAGAGATTAGCTTCCAAGCTTTCCCATTGTGCTTCAGTATCGGAAGGCCAAAAACGTAGGCGCTCTTGAATTAAGGGATAGAGACGTTCCTCAACTATTAACAAGCCGCGAATTAGATTCATTTGCTCCTGTTGAGGGGCATCGCGCCGACCTTCAAGTAGCTCAAAACTAAGCGGCAAGGTATAAACCTTATTATTTTTATCAGCTGATAAAGATTGAATTTTGATTTTGCTACCTAAGCCATTTTCAATCCGTGTAATTAGTGGGTCGAGAGCATTTTCAGCTAAGGCAATCCCTAAGTTTTCTGGTAAACGTGACAGCATTCCCTCAGGGATAAAGGCGCGAATCTGATCAAGTAAAGGCCAATCTGATAACCATAATCCAGCAGTCGTATCGCCAATACCTAAGGTAAGACCAATCGGTAAAATGGCTGATGTATCGGGTTCAGTCGGGAAAACTTGCAGACGGAAAGCTTTAGTTTCGCTGAGAAAAAATGCAAAGGGTTGCGTTTTATTCAGAAGTAAATTATTCATGCGCACCGCTGCAGGTGTCCATGAGAGTGGAGCAAGTGACTTAAGCTTTATACGACGGTGTTCATCAGTCATTGTTATTATCTTTATGGCCTACAATGTCCAGACCCATACCAAGCTGCCTTGAACACAGCTTGCTGGCACATTTGTGAAAGATTGCGCAAGTAGCTTATAAATTATTTTATAAACCGAGTGTATAGCTAAGCAATCTGAGCTGCAACTTACACCGTTGATCTGCATTAACTCACTACCGATTGATCAGTATCCCAAGCTTGTAAGCGTCCAGCATTAGGCTCAGACATGACCGCCCCTAAGTAATACCCACTGAGAAGGCCGGCAGTTAGATAACTGTTATTAGCAAAGTCAACAGTGATCTTGCCAATGCTATTGCTCCAGAAATCATGACTGCCATCTACATTTTGACCTAGATATAAAGCATTCCAACCTTGAACGGATGAATTCGTATCACCGGGTAAATCAAAATAATAGGCATTACCCGCAATCAATTTATCTCCTTTAGTAGGATCGAACAGCGCTGTTTCCCCCGTTAAATTGCGAATGCCATTAATGGTAATTTCGCCGGCAGCAGCCGTTCTGACTTTAGCGAGATAGCCACCATCAAAATTGGAAGAGTCATATTGATCAAACCATGAGGAAATCATTAATTGCCCAGCATTACGATTAAAGTCGTCGACCCCGATTGTGTCTAAACTACTTTTTAAATTAAGCAATGACATAGGACTTGCACAATCGAAAGCATAATGGTCGCGATGGTTGAAAATATCATTTAAAGCATCGGCAGCTTGAATGGTTTGGCCTTGATCATTAGTAGTACGCATGAGCAAATAGCGATTGTTATCGCGCTCGACCACCTCCCAAAATTGGTTACGTTCTAAGACGCGTTCTGTGCCGGTTTGACCGTTAGCGCCCGTAAATAAGCGCGTTTCAGGTTCTGCTAAACTACCCGCTTTGATACTGATGAGCTGATCAGTGAATTCCCAACCAGATTCAATGGCTAAGCCATTTTTCAACATGCTTTCGCGAAACCGGAGTTCATAAATATCAGCAGTGGTCAGGCTACTACGCTTTAATTCTTGCCCACTTTGATTTTCGACTATCAAAGTATCACCAACACTTAATTTACCGTCTTGGCTGTTACCATCTAGAACTCGCACTTTGCTTGTTGTGTCAGCAAAACTGCTATCTAAAATAGCTTGTTCGGCTTGGCTTAGACTCAAAGGAGTCGGTGGCGGCGTGCTAGGCTGTTGAGTCGTGGTTTGATTAAGCTGTTGCATCATTTGTTGTAACAATTGCATCACCAACATTACGATTTGCAGATGCTGATTGGGGGAGGCTAATAAACTCTGTGCATTTGACCAATTGAAAGCGTGATTGGCGTTATGTGTTTGGTTAGTGCTACTAACTTTAGTGGTTTGATAGTTAGTGTTAAAAGCAATACTGGTTGTCATAGCTGGTTCCCAGCTCCACTGTTAAGGTTGTTATTAATCCGGCATTCGCAAAAGCAGGACATTTTTATTGTGAACTTCTAGTCTAAATCCTCTTTGGGTAGCCTATCCTGCTGTAAGTTGATAACTGGTAGTGGATGTCGGATAGCTTGCCTAGAGCTTAGGCATAACTTTAGCTATGCTTTTTTAAAAGAGAGGTATTTTGTTAAACCTCCCGACTCTCTGACATTGCCTTCTATGCCGTTGTTTTGTTGCGTTCATCTAGGTGTAATTCGACCTGTGGCCTTGTTTTTGAAATGATTGTTCTTATAGAAAATACTTAGGCTGGATTCAATAATGTTAGTAAGATTACTAGTAGTTTGCTTGTTGCTACTAACAAAAACGGTGTGGGCTGCTCCTTTGACTTGGAGCGAGAAACCTTATTCGCACTTTTCTGACCAAGAACCTTTAGTGGATTTGTTACAGACCTTAGCCTCTACGCAGAAAGTACCGGTGGTAGTTAGCCCCAATATTAAAGATGTCGTGAGCCTGCACTATAAGCAACAACTCCCTAAAGAGATTTTCAGTGATTTAGTCAAAACCTACGGACTGATTTGGTTCTTTGATGGCGAGACGCTATATGTCTATAAGGAAAATGAAGCACAGCGCGGCTCAGTGAGTTTAGAAAAAATGACTCCTCAAACCTTTACCACAGCCATGAAACGTTTGAATGTCTTGGACAGTCAGTATCACTGGGAAGTGTCTGAAGTGGATAATATGATTTATTTCACAGGTCCGGAGCGATTTGTGAGTGCTGTTTTAGATATGGCAAAAATCGTGGATACCCAAAAATTAGAGCGTCCACAAGTGTATAAGTGGGTCGATGCTAATGGGCGAGTGAATTACAGCAATGAACGCCCTGAAGCAACCAATGCTGATGTCAACAAGGATGTGGCTACTAAGGAGCGGTTCCCCGGTTTCGACGTGGTGGATGTCATTAATCGCTAATTTTTCGTGTGGAGTTTTTCCTGTGAAATTATTAACTCACCACGATTTTTGAAAAAGAGCCCCAAATCCTATGAGCATGCAGCACACCCCCTACTTATTGAAAGTGCTTAGTGGCAGCAATGCTGGTGCTTTAGTTCGCTTAAAGACGGGCGACACAGTCATCGGCAAGTCGATGTCTAGCGATATTATTCTGCACGATGAAAATATTGCTGACTCACATATCAAGTTAAGAGTTGAAGAAGAAGCTATTAACTTAGAGGTGCTGGCTAAACCCTTATTAATTGATAACAAAGAAATTGATTTAGGCTCTCATCCTCTCAAACCCTATCAAGTGGTGAGTTTAGGTAGTATTGATTTTTTTGTTGCAGATGTGCGTAAGCCCGGACGGCGCGGAGCTGAAACTAGACCTTCTGAATCCGTAGTACCCCCAACGGTTAGAGCCACGAAACCTACTGAGAATATACCACCTGTTGCAAACTTGCGTTCTGAACCGATGGAGTTAAAGCCTAAATCAAAGGCTTTAGGTTGGAGTTTGTTGTTGGTAGGCTTAGGGTTGCTGCTACTTGCGAACTTATTATTTTTAAAACCTTATCTTAGTGGTCTAGCCGAGAAAGTAGGTTTAAGTGAATCAGCCGAGCAGCGCGCACAGGAATTGCTCAAAAAGCTACAACCCACTGATTTAACCCTAGTGCGTGATCCCGATGGGCGCACGGCTATCTCTGGTTATGTGCAAACTCGTGATGATAAGCGTAAGTTGATGAATCAGGCCTTATTGGCAGGGAGTGGGATTAATTATCGTGTCTGGGTACGCGAGGATTTAGTCGCGAATGCCACCCAAGTAGCTCGTGCTTTAGGACAGAACGATTTGTCTTTTAGCAATTTAGAACAAGGCAAATTAGCAGCACATGGTTATGTGAGTGATGAGGCGGATTGGGCACAGATTAAAGCTAATATCATGTCAGATGTTAGTGGTATTCAATCGATTGATGATCGATCTGTCCAAACCTTGATCAAGCGCAAGGAAGCTTTGGTGCAGTTTATCGAGAAAAAAGGCCTGTCTAGCCGCGTTAAGGTTACTATCGAAAAGGCTCGTATTAAAGTTGACGGCGAGTTGACCCAAAACGAATTAAAACGTTGGGCTACTTTATATGATGAATTTACTCAAACAAATGGAACAGGTCCGACTATCGTTGAGAACCTATATAACGTGCGTGATCGCCTTAAGTTAGTGATCAGAAGCGTTAGCGTAGGTGACACACCGTTCCTAGTTTCCAAAGATGGTAAGAAGTATATGGAGGGTTCTAGTCTGGGGAATGATTATTTCATTAAGAAAATTACTCCAGATCATGTGCTTCTTTCAAATAATGGTATCGAAATACCAATGTATTATGGTGTAGAGGATAAATAATGATTTTACAAATAGAGCAAAACCTCAAAAATGATATTTCAGGTATTTACAAGAATGAAATTCTTGAAAAATTCAGCCAAGTAGCATCAGAAGTACGGTTTGAGTTAAACCAGGGGGTAGAGCCAGCAGAATATGAAAAATTAAATAAATTTCTGCAGGCACTAGAGGCGGGTTCGGAGGTAGTGGAACAGGTCTGGTCCCAGAAATAAGGGATGTGACTTGGCATGGAGCGCAATGCCTCTCTATTTATTGTTCCCTGCGTTTGATGTAAAAATCATCGGGAATTCTATAATTTTTAATTAGGAGTTAATTCATAATGTCAGTACTTGATACTAGCTCATTTTCAGATGCTATTAGTAAAATGCAAGCAACCAATAATGCTATGTTACAGTTTCAAGAGCAATCTGTAGCAGAGAATAGAAGGTTTAGTATTGAAAGCACTACACTTGAGCATGAGGCCTCTGTAACTGAGCGGATGCAAGGTATCATGCAAACACTAGCCAGAAACTCATCTAGCTAATCGCTAATTAAGTAAGGCTTGGCACTGTGCCTAATAGGTGCAGTGCCATAATTAAATAGTAAATATTGCATTAATAAAGAGAAAATAATGAAAGCAACGACTGAAATTCTTCAATTATTATCTGAGGTAGGTTACATGGCCTGTTTTAAAGGCGATTCAGTACGTTCTCAAATGATTATGGAGGGCGTGGATGCAATTGCTAGAGAACAGTCATCAATCAAAATGGGGGTAGCAGTAGCGAAAATGTATGCGGGGGATATGGATGGGGCTATTTCTATTTTCCGTAACCAAGTATTAGCGAAAGAGCCTGAGCACATGAGTGCTAAATGTTTCTTAGGTATCGCTTTAAATCTTTCTGGTGAAACTGATGAAGCGCGTACCCTATTTGAAGAAGTATCGTTGCGTGGTAACTCAGACGAAAAAGGCATTGCCGATTTTTATTTGTCTAAGTAATTAAAACTAGGATATTGTCATGGTAGATCCGAGCTTATTAGGTATTCAACTACCCGTCCCTAATGCCCAAGTTAGTCCGCAACCTTTGCCTACACCAGAGGCTATGGACTCGACACGCTTCCAGGATCTCTTAACTAATATAGGACAAGGGGGGCAAATCGATTCCCCCTCGATGCGTGATCAACCAGTCCTACAAAGAGTTGGCTCAACAGAAGCAAGTACACCCGCGTTTAGTGATGCTTTGATTGAACGTGTGACGGGGATGGATAAATCTTATCATTCCATTATGGAGCAACTGAAGAATCGCCCACAGCTCTCTTCTTATATGGATGAGTTTAATCCTAGCAGTTCTAAAAACCTACGTACCTACCCGAGTGTATCTACTAGTTCTGGAAATCAAGCTAATCAACTACAGGAAATGTTTGATAACACGCGCAAAGGTAATGTCGCTATGCTCAATTACGAGCGCGATATTAATACATGGGCAATGAATTTCCAGATGTGGTCTTCAGGTGTTGAGTTAGCCTCATCAATTGTGTCGCAACTCTCTAGAGGTTTCCAAACTCTCTTTAGAGCAAGTGGTTAATCATAAAATCTTAAGAAGGTTGCAATGAATAAGAAGACAATAAAAAGCAAACCAGCCCTTTTACTGTTTATACTTTTCGCGTTAGTAGGGTGTAAAACCGATTTATACAGTGGTTTAGGCGAGCAAGATGCCAATAATATGTTAGCAATTATGCTCAACCAGGGCATTTCTGCTGAAAAAATCATTGATAAAAAGACCAATACTTACACCTTAAGTGTAGATAAGTCGAATATTCCATCCGCAGTGCGTTTGTTGCAGGAGCATGGTTATCCGAAAGAGAAAGTTTTTTCAGTTAATGAGATGTTCCAAAAAGATGGTTTAATTTCCTCGCCAACTGAAGAGCGCGCCCGTTTTATTTTTGCCCTCTCGCAAAGTGTACAAGAGACATTAACGCAGATCGATGGTGTATTAGTCGCGCGGGTGCATGTTGTTTTGCCAGAAAATAGTGCTTCCGGTCAACAATTAAAACCTTCCTCTGCTTCAGTCTTCATTAAATATCATCCTGCTTATGATTTAGAGAGTATGAAATCTGAAATTAAACTAATTGTTGAAAAGAGCATTGAAGGCTTGAGTTATGATAAGGTTTCAGTTGTCATGGTGCCTGCTCAATTGAATAAAATAGAAAAATAATACCTCATATTATGATTCGTGCTTACCAGAAAGAAGATTTAACCCATGTGTCCGAAATATATCGGCGAGCTAGACCTTATGAATTAGGTTTTGAAACAAGTCAGTTTGAGTTCTATAGCCTGTTAGACGAGCCAGACAACTTAAAGCGCTTCTTGCAATCGACTGTTTTTGTCTTAGAAGAGGAAGGCGAGCTTAAAGGTTTTGGCGGCTATGTGCATGATTATATTGCATGGCTCTATGTAGACCCGAAGGTTCATCGGCAGAAAGTGGGACTGCGTTTACTTAAATATATGCTGGAAAAATTAAAGCATAAAAAACAGCTACGTATTTCTATCGTGAAGTCTAATCTGGCAGCACGTGCTTGCTATGAAGCATTGGGCTTTCATGAGCAAGCAACCTTCAGTTTTAATTTCCAAGGGCAAATGTTAGAAGGCTTACGCATGACGCGTGAGCTTTGAATAAGGATTTTCATCCTGTCTGGGACGAGTTTTAAAGAGTTTCAACAACCACATATATTGTGTAGGGTGCTGACGGATCAGTTTCTCAAAACTAGCATTCATATTCGTAACGTCTTCCAGAGCATCCAAAGCCCCAAAACCCTCCAATGCAGGCTCGATTTGGATCTGATATTTACCCGTTTTATGATCAAAAAAACTCATAAGCGGAAAGGCACAAGCCCTGCCTAATTTAGCAATCCGTGCCGGCGTGGCTAAAGTTGATTTTTCAGCTTGAAAGAAAGGTGCAAACACAGAGTGCTTCTCACCATGATCTTGATCAGGCAAGAAAAACAGAAGCTTACCTGGCTCTAAAGAGCGAACCAGCTTGATCATGCCTTCTTCGCGGGAAACGACAAATTGCACATCACGCAAGCGGCTACGCATGATAAGCCAATTAAAGACAGGATTTTTAAAAGGCTTGTAGGAACCATAAGCTTTGAAATGCTCGCCAATAGCCACAGGTGCAAATTCTAGCCAGACACTATGTCCTAGCAGCAGCATAATATTTTGATTTTTGGCGATGGCTTGCTGTAAATGTTCTTGGCCACTGAGGTGAATGTTTTTATATAAGTGCTTTCTTGAGCGGAAGAACAGTAGGCTGTAATCCAGTAAGGCACAGGCATATTCTTGTAAGTTTGCTAAAGCAAATTGTTCACGTTCTGCTGGCGTCAGTTTGGGAAAAGCAATATCTAAATTTACCAAAATGATTTGGCGGCGCTTGGTGTTGTGCTTATACATCAAGCTACCTAGCTGTTTGCCTAAACCATGCCGAACTTGCCAAGGCAAAAAAGCTAATAAGCTTAAGCTTGCCACCGCCCACCAGCTAAGCCAATAACGTGGATGTAAGAGATTTTTTGGTAGGTGATAAGAGCTTGCCACTGCTGAACTTAGAACGCCTCAGTGTTAATACGAGCGCAGCTTACTTGGTCGGTTTGCATACGAGTTTCAAACCAAGTAGCTGCGGGTTTAACGGCAGCACGTTTGCCTTTTAAGCCAAAATCAATTTGGAAGCGATTCTCTGTACTGGGTAAGCTAGATAAGCGTACTTCAGGAAAGGTTATCAGCAACTCCTCCATCATAGGAATTAGTTCACTTTCGGGGGCATTTTCCAACATCCAACGTTGATCAATATTAGGCTCGGTATCATGAAAATGCCGATAGTGTGTGTCCAGAACCCATTCAATCATCGGCCAAGCCATATTCGGAAAACCGGGTACAAAATGATGATTTAGCACTTTAAATCCGGCAATTTGATTCACCGGATTCGGAATTAAACTAGCTCCATCAGGTAAATCTGCCATACGAATCCGATTAGGATAGGCATGCTCGCCAAATCGACGCTCAATAATCGCCTGTAATTGCGGATGGCGAATTAAGCGCCGCCCCAAGGCTGCAGCGGCACATTGGCGGGTTAAATCATCAGGGGTTGCCCCAATCCCACCAAAACTAAACACTATCTCAGCGGTTTGCAGCGTTTCTTGTAGTGTTTGAAGTAAGAGCGGGTATTCGTCACCAACCATGCGTACCCAAGCTAAAACCAACCCGCGTGCTTGTAACATGGCTAAGACAGCGGGTAAGTGTTTATCTTGGCGTGAACCATTTAATAATTCATCTCCAATCAAGATTAAGCCAACTTTACCGCTAGTTTTCATTATGTTGCCCCTTGGTCTTGTGCGCGTTTTTGGGTTAATTCTGCCTGCTTTTGCAGGGTCTGACCATTCCAATCGGGAGAAGTTTCTGCCCAACCCTGTGTATGCTGCTGAATCACATCACAAAGCATTTGAATATGCCGATAGTTAGTATTTAAAGCAGGTATATATTGATAGTGCTGCCCACCTGCTTGTAAGAAAAACTCTTTATTTTCAAGCTGAATTTCCTCCAAAGTTTCTAAACAGTCTGCTGCGAATCCGGGGCAAATCACATCCACTGATTTCACGCCTTCTTTGGGCAAGGCTTCTAAAGTCTTGTCGGTATAAGGCTGTAGCCATTCCGCTTTACCAAAGCGCGATTGGAAAGTGACACGATATTCATGCGGGCGTAAGTTCAAGTTTTCTGCTAATAAACGGGCTGTTTTTTGGCATTCGCAATAATACGGATCACCTAGAGTTAGGTTACGCTTAGGAATACCGTGGAAGGACATGACTAACACTTCACCGCGTAAGTTTTTATTCCAATAGTCAAATAAGCTTTGTGTCAGGGCTTCAATGTAATCGGGGTGATCGTGGTAATGCGTAACGGTGCGCAATTCAGGCATCCATCGCCAGCGTTGTAACTCCTTGAAGGTCGCATCGAAGCTAGTTGCCGTAGTCGCGGCGCAATATTGAGGATAGAGCGGTAAAATCAGTAAGCGGCGCACCCCTTCGGCTTTAAGTTTTAATAAGCCATCATGAATCGAGGGGTTGCCATAACGCATCGCCAACTCGACTTTCACAGGGCCTTGAAAGCGCCGCTCTAATTCTTTTTGAATCGCGGCTTGTTGTTGGCGAGAAATACTCAGTAGGGGGGATCCTTGCTCCGTCCAAATCTTTTTATATTTCTCGGCACTCGCTGCGGGACGTTTAGGCAAAATAGCTAAATTCAGGATGGGATACCAGACTAAACGCGGGATTTCGACCACACGGGGATCGGATAAAAACTCCTGTAAATAACGGCGCAATGAGGGCGCATCCGGTGCGTCCGGTGTACCTAAGTTGACTAAGAGCACCCCGGCACAATCAGCTTTTCCGTGAAAATAGTCTTGTTCGTTGACAAATCGGCTCATGGTATCATCCTTATTTTCGACACGAAGGATACACCATGCAGCCTGACCTGCAAGCAATTGCACAAAAGATACGTGAGATAGCGCGTGCAGAAATTCTTTCGCGTTTTGAAAGAGTCGGTTATGAGTTCAAGGACGATGGTAGTGTACTCACGGAGGCGGACTTGGCGGCTAATCAGTGTATCACTGCTTATTTGCAAGCAAGCTATCCCGAGATTCCTTTACTCAGCGAAGAAATGGAAACAGCGCAACAGGAACAGCTTTTGCAAGAAGCGCCTGTGTTTTGGTGTTTAGATCCTTTAGATGGAACCAGTAATTTTGCCTCAGGTATTCCGTTGTTTGCGTGCTCCTTGGCTTTATTTCAAAACGGTCAAGTCGTTTTAGCTATTACCTATGATCCGGTACGTGATGAGTTATTTACCGCTAGTCGTGGTCAGGGCGCTTACTTAAATGGACAGCGCCTACAGTGCTGTCAGATTGGCTTTCAACTCGCGCATGCAGTGGCTTTAGTGGATTTCAAGCGCTTACCGAAGTTGATGCAATGGGTATTACTTGAACACACACCTTACGGCTCACAACGTAATTTGGGTGCTAGTACTTTAGAGTGGGTGTGGATGGCAACGAATCGTGGGCATGTGTATTTACATGGTGGTATGAAGCTTTGGGATTTAGCGGCGGGTACTTTGATTTTAGCGGAGGCAGGTGGTTATTCTTCAGGCATCGATGGTAAGCCAGTGAATTTAAAGAAATTAGCCAATAACCCAGTGGTAGCTTCGCCTGATCCAGACTTGTTTAAACAATGGCTCAGCTTTCTACAAACTTATAATGATAATGTCTAAATCTGTTCAGCCCATTGGGGTTTTTGATTCGGGCTTAGGGGGGATTTCGGTCTTGCGCGAAATCCACCGTCTTTTGCCCCAAGAAGAGCTGATTTATATTGCTGATTCGGGGCATGCACCTTATGGGAGTAAATCCAGCGCCTATATCACACAACGTTGCTTGCAGCTTAGTGAGTTTTTGCTAGAGCAGGGGGCTAAAATGCTGGTAGTGGCTTGCAATACTGCAACCGCGCATGCCATTGAAACGATGCGTGAGCAGTTGACTGTGCCAGTGATTGGGATTGAGCCAGCCGTTAAACCCGCCGTGCGGATCACCCGTACAGGTGTTATTGGAATCTTGGCTACTCAGCAGACTGTCAACAGTCAGCGCTTGCAACGCTTGATTCACGAATACGCTAATGGCGTGAAAGTCGTAGCCCAAGGTTGCCCCGGCTTAGTTGAGCATGTAGAGCGAGGCGATTTTGCAAGTAAAGAGCTACGCGCTTTGTTGACTGCCTACACACAACCTTTAATCGAGCAGGGTAGCGATGTGCTGGTCTTGGGCTGTACGCATTATCCATTCCTAGTTAACAGTTTGTATGACATCATCGGCTGCGATATGACAATCTTAGAAACCAGTAATGCGGTAGCCCAGCATGTAATACGCATATTGGATAAGCACAAGTTAACGGCTCATAGTGAGCAGCAAGGTTTGGTGAGTTTTTATTCTAGCAAAGCAGACCCAAACCATTGGCAAAGTATGCAATTGCTTTGGCAGCATGAATTAACTACAGCCATGCTGCCTGAGCCTTATTTAACTATACCGCTGCAAAAGCTTGCTCAAGATCAGCAATAATATCGGAGATATGCTCAATCCCCACACTAATCCGGATGGTTTCAGGGCGCACACCTGCACGCAATTGCTCGGCTTCGGTCAATTGCCGGTGGGTTGTGGAAGCGGGGTGGCAAGCTAAGGATTTAGCATCCCCAATATTGACCAAGCGCTTGATTAATTGCAGTTGATCATAGAACTTCACTCCCGCATCAAAGCCACCTTTAATCCCAAAGGTTAACAGTGAAGCAGGTTTGCCTTGGAAGTATTTTTTGGCCAAGGTGTGATACTTATCAGTATCAAGGCCAGCAAAATTCACCCACTCGACTTTAGGGTGTGCTTGTAAATACTTAGCGACTGCTAAAGCATTATCGCAGTGGCGCTCCATGCGTAAGCCTAGAGTTTCAATGCCTTGCAGGATCAAGAAAGCATTGAAAGGTGATAAGGCAGAGCCAGTATTACGCAAAGGCACGGTACGCGCACGGCCAATATAAGCGGCTGGCCCTAATGCCTCGGTATAAACTACGCCATGATAAGCAGGCTCTGGATTATTCAAAGTTGGATAGCGCTCTTTATGCTGTGCCCACGGGAATTTGCCAGAATCAACAATAATCCCACCAATTGAAGTGCCGTGTCCGGCAATGTATTTAGTCAAAGCATGGACGACTACATCTGCGCCATAATCGATGGGATTACATAAGATTGGCGTTGCAACTGTATTATCGACAATCACGGCTACGCCCTGTTTGTGGGCGACGGTAGCAATCGCTTCAATATCCACAATATTTCCGGCTGGATTACCGATGGTTTCGCAATAGACCGCTTTAGTTTTCGCATCAATCAGCTTTTCAAGCGCTTCAGGGCTGTCATTCTCTGCAAAGCGTACTTCAATGCCTTGTTTTGGCAGCATATGTGCAAATAGTGTATAAGTACCGCCATAAAGTTGTGGCGTGGTGACAATATTATCACCTGCTTCAGCAATGGTTAGAATCGCATAATTAATTGCGGCCATGCCTGAGCTAACCGCTAAAGCGGCAACCCCGCCTTCTAGCGCGGCAACCCGCTTTTCCAACACATCATTGGTGGGATTCATAATTCGCGTATAAATATTGCCGGGGACGACTAGATTAAATAAGTCGGCACCGTGCTGTGCATTGTCAAATTCATAAGCGACGGTTTGATAAATCGGTACTGCAACTGATTTAGTCGTGGGGTCAGTTTCATAGCCAGCATGAATCGATAGGGTTTCTTTTTGCATCAAGCTTCTCCTCCAGAGGCGGGAATTACGTCAAATAACGTTTGCGATTTTGCATGGTTTACCGAGGTTCTACCACCTAGATGCTTAGCTTTTCTTAGAATAAGCATAGATAGCGAAATTGGTCTAAGTCAAAAAGATCCGTAAAGCAATCGCAATTAATACCACGCCTAAAGCTCGCTCTACCCACAACTGATTATGCTTTAACCAAGCTAAAACAGAGCCTTGTGATAATACAAGTGAGACGAGCACATACCAGAGTCCATCAACAAAAATAATCGTGAGCACAAAAATAGCTTTAGCGTCGATACCCATGTCGGCATGAATAAATTGGCTGAAGAGCGCTAGGAAATATAAACCGATTTTGGGATTGAGTAGGGCAATCATGAAGCCATCGCGGGCAGCATCCCACAGTGAAGCGGTTTGCTTGGTTGGTAATTCAGCATGCCCAGTACTGCCAGTGGGTTTAGCCAGAATCCCTTGTATCCCAATCCACAATAAATAAAGGGCACCTCCATAGCTGAGAATCTGCATGAGTACGGGGGATTGATGTAGCAATAGCCCTAAACCCAAGACAGATAGTAGAGCATAAACCCCTACGCCTAAAGCATGACTCATGGAAGTGACCACACCATGTAAAGGCGAGTTATTTAAAGTTTGGCGCAAGACGACTGCTAAACTTGCACCGGGGAACATGGCTCCCATTAAGCAAACCAACAGCAAAGAAAACCAAGTGGCTAATGTCATGCCAATCCCTTTACCTTTTAAAACTGATTATCAGTTGCTATATAAGTATGTGGAGCTTGATAGTATTTAAATACAGTACCAGCTAGGCTTTCTTTGCCAAAAATACGTGGCAGATTTAGACCTAAGCCAATATAAGTATGTCGTTCAGGTTTATCCCAATGGCCCTTGTCATAGCTACGAAAACCCCTAGTATAATAGCCTGCTTGCAGCTCGAAATATTCTAGGGGTGTACCTTTGAGTGGCTCAAAGCCATCGCCCTTAAGAGCAATCAAATGTTTCATGCCAGAGTAGTCAGCGGCCGCATCAAATTTTCCGCTGAAGCCGGGGGAGGGCCAATATTCCATGCGTAAATCAATTCGATCCCCCCATTTGGGGTTTTTAGAAAGCCACCAAGAAGCGCCTACACCTAATGCATCCGATATTAAATCTTCGCCTGAGAAGCCATATTTAGAAGAAGTGGAATCACCTACTTCAATCAAAGTCATCGCACTGAGGGCGGCCAATGCTGCTTTATCCTCAGGATCAGTCACTTGCTTACGCTTGAAATCCCACAACAGTCCTTCAGTTAGTAGATAGGACATGTATAGATGCCCAGTCTTATCAGCTCCACCTGCATGGGTGTCCGCACCAAACCAGCCTTCTTGTTTAAATTTAGGTGAATATTTAAACCAATCCCATTTGGTGACGCCCCAAGCCGTAAAAGCACCTGCAGCCAAGCCAAAATCTTGGGCTACTGTACGGTCTTGTGGAGTTAAACTCGTACAAGCACTTAAAGTGGTCAATATGCATAGAGATAAGCCAAGAGCAGGCAAACGCATGATGAATAATCCTTGATTAGCGGCGCAAACGCATAAATAAGTCCCGCACCATATAAAGAGCGAGCAGACTACGTCCCTCAGTACATTCATCACCTGCTACCAACTCATCAAGCCGGTTCAGTTTCCAGGGGATGACTTCTAAAGGCTCAGGTTCGTCACCCGGATAGCTAGCTGGATATAAATCACGCGCTAGCAGCAAGTTAGTATGATGCCCCATATAACCAGGGGCGAGGCTGACACGCTTGAGTAATTGAATATGATGTGCGCCATGCCCAACTTCTTCCATCAGTTCGCGATTGGCTGCCACGAATAAATCTTCGCCCAGCTCTACCTTGCCTTTAGGCAAGCCTAGTTCGTAACGTTCAGTGCCCGCTGCATACTCACGGATCATTAATACGGTTTCATTATCCAGCATCGGCACAATCAGTACCGCACCATAACCACGACTCACAAGACGTTCAAATACGCGCTGCTCGCCATTGCTAAATTCGAGATGAACTTCTTCCACTTGAAACAAGCGGCTACTCGCGACCTGTTCGGTCTTATGAATAATAGGTAAAATAGGCATTTGTCAATTTTAGCACTAGGCTCTGTGAATGCGTACTGCTTGCGCGTTAAACAGATAATAATCCGTTTTCCTAAGCATTTAGAGGTATTTCGGTTTATGCTATTCACTAGTTCAACTCGCCAACCCACTCCTTATGCCTAGTCTCATTGTTCCTTGGTCAGAAATTAGCACCGTCTTCCTCGATATGGACGGTACGTTGCTGGATCTGCATTTTGACAATCATTTCTGGTTAGAGCATCTACCGAAGCGGGTGGCCGAGCATAAACAGCTATCTGTCACTGAGGTTGAGCAGATGGTGAATGAACATTGTGCTCAGATTGAAGGTTCACTTAACTGGTATTGCCTCGATTATTGGCAAGCCCATTTAGGCATGGATCTAGTGGCTTTAAAATATGAGATTGCTGAGCGGATTGCTATGCGTGCTCATGTAGAGGAGTTTCTGACTCATTTGCGGCAACTCAATAAGCGTATTGTTCTATTGACCAATGCCCACCGTAAAAGTGTTAATCTCAAATTTGAATATGTAAATTTAGAGCCCTATTTTGACCGCATTATTACCTCACATGAGATTGGCTTAGCGAAAGAAGAGGGTGGATTTTGGGAACGCTTATTAGCAACTGAAAATTTTGACAAAAATCATAGTCTGTTCATTGACGATAATTTACAGGTATTACGCGCCGCTCAACAATACGGCTTGAAATATTTGTTAGCAGTGCGTGAGCCTGATTCTAAGCTGCCCCCTAAAGAAACTGCAGAGTTTGCGGCAGTCAGTTGTTATCAGGAGTTAATGAAGTAAAGTTTAGATAGGTTGATAAACTGACGCGGAAGAATGGAGTGGAAAAGACTCGCTGCCTTTTCCACCCCCAAGGTTGCAACAATGGTTTCCAGCTTACTCATCGCTATAGCTTTTACTCCACGCTGACCGGTCAGGTTAATCAGCGTTTCAGCCGCCTATTATGCACCTATTTAAGTTCAGAATGCACCTTTTGATCAGCAAACAGGTTCTGGGGTGAGTGTACGTGCTGTTTTAAAGCAAGCTCAGAGAAATTGTTGCAGTTAATGTCTATAATTTATAAAAAATTTACTTATTACTTAAGCAAGGATGAGGCGTGAGCTGGAAGCAAGTACTCGATAAGTACCAATATACCTTAATCACAGGATTGATTTTAATTTTGCTGCTGCTAGTTTTGCAAATGGCCTATCGCTGGTGGATACCCCGCTCGTCTACCTTAACAGAAGGCACTGCACAGGCTTATTCAGTGCTGAAGCAACAAGTGAATACTAAGGCGGGGAGTTGGTTACGTACCTTAAATACCAATATGCAAGAAGTACAAGGGGATTTGCTCTGGAATAGTGAACAACAAACGGGGATGCTGCGCTTAAAAAATCTGCCTAATCCTAAAGTAGGTTATCAATATCATCTTTGGGCTTATGATTCACATCGCCCGTCTGATCAACCAATTTCAGTGTTAGTTTTAGATCGCGGTTCGGGTCAGCAGGAGTGGTATTTGCCACTCACTGCTAATGAGTCAATTCTTAGCCCCTATAAATTTGAATTGACTCTGGAGCCTGTGGATACTCAGCAAACCGCTAACCCTTTAGTTTTGTTGATGGTACAGTTTTGAGTTAAGCCGTTTGGACTTGCTTAAGTGCCGAACGGTCTAAATCCAATAAGGTTTTAATCAGATAGCTAGAGAGTTGGTGCATTTCGGTCATGGCGCGATATTGCCCGACTTCATCACCGGCTTGAAAGTGACTTAAAGCACGTGCACTCGCTTCATGAAATTTTTCATGTGGCTCAAGCAATTGCTCAAATAGCTTGTGCGCCTCAGCACCTAAGGTCTGTACCTCTTGAGCACCTGTTCCGTAGAGCCATCGGCCCAAAGCACAATGTTGGCAATCCGTACCTTGAAAATTACCCCGATGATTTAAAGTTGCTTTAATTTTGCTTAAGTATTGCACATGATCGTTCATGCGCTGCAAGAAGAATGCTTGTTTTTTCATTGTTGACAGCCCTTAAATTGTATTAATGCAAAGTTTAGTGAGTGATTTTTAAAGTTGAAGCATGATCACTAATCAACAAACTCACTTTAGTTAATAAACTCGGCTGCCCCATTTCAGCCGGGATTTGTAGGCCTAGCATACAGTCTTCATTCATGGCAGTGACTACATAAGCAGAAGGTTCATAACAAACAATCAAGCCTTGTGTTCTTCGGTTGCTGCCTAAAGATTTAGTCAGTTGACTTGCGCCACTTAAGAGCATAGCGCTGAGGGCAGAAATTTGATCTTCATCAGCTTTATTGACTGCTGACAAAAGTGTAAGTCCTTCAGTTGTCAGAATTTGCATCGCTTGAATATCAGGTAAATTTGCCTGCAAATGCTGGGCAAATGCAGATAAGTACTGCTGGTTTAGCATAGTTATAGACCTATGGTCGTTGAGAAAACTAGTGGTTACTTGGTGTTGAATGGTATTGATTAGACTTGTGCTCTAGAACTTGCTGCGCTGCGTTAAGGCTTTTCAAGTTAAACTCTTGAATCAAGTTTTTACTATTGGTTAGTAACTGCTGCGCTTGTACTAGCTCATTCGACTTCAGATTATTGCGCGCTATTTCATGCTGATACATCACAACAAAGCGCCCCAAACGCTCAACTTGTGGGTGTAAATGGTCACGAATTTTAATTTGGCGTGCGTAGAAAAGCACACCATTTTTTGTGCTAAAATTTTTTAGGTCTAAAGCGCGATTTGCTCGTTCAATCAAGTCTTCAATACTTAACTCTAAAGCCACTGTAACTGATTTTTTGGGTGGGGCTGCCACAGGTGTGGTTTCTATGCTGGCTGTGTAATAGACCGCTTCACTGGTATCAAGTTTAGGGATTGGCACAACATTAGGCGCGGAGCTACTCGGAGTCACTGCAGCAGTGGCTTTATCAATTTCCTTAGCTTTAATCGGTGCTTGCGGCGGATTGGCTGATTTTTTGAATGAAGTTTTAGCTTCTATTACTCGATTTTTTTCAGAGTTTTCAGAAGTTGTTGCCGCTTCAGCTAATTCTAATTGAGATGTAGCCTCGTGGTTAGGATCTGTTTGAGTGTGTGTATTGGGTTGGCGCTCTATCGGTTCGGCTGCGCTCAATTTAACTAAATTAGCTTCAATTTTAGGTAGTGGTTCCTGCAAGTTTAAAGGCAAAGCTAACAATTCGGTCTGTGCTGGGCGATCCTTCTCACTTGTTTCTGTTTGATCCAGTAGTCTTTGGGGAAAAGCTAAATTTGCATTCTCAGCCTGTATCGTTACTGTCGCTTTTGTATGGTTGCGATATTCAATCGCAAATGTGCTGACCGCAATCACCATAATGCTGCTGAGTGCTAAAGCAAGCTTCAAGGTTGGGCGTTTGTAAAGACTCAAGCCTGTGGCGTGCGTGCCTAGAGTCTGTAGGGACTGAATCAAAGCCGTTGCCAATAAATACAGTTGTTGATTAGGCAAGCTGATGAGTAAAGCACTGTCTATGATCTCAGGTAGCTGCTTGTTTTTAACTAGGCTCCCGAATTGCTGCATGAGTTTACTGAGGGTAGGCAACTGCTGGTTGGGTAGGCTCATGACACTATGCGCACCTAAACCCTCGGGGCTTTGCAGTACAAAGTATTGTCGATCCCCGAGGTCACCATGAGCGAGGATAGCTAGGAGCCACGCTTTATCTAAGGTTTTTGTCAACTGCTGAATTTGTTGTGTACTGGCCGCTAGACTAGGTAGCTTGTAGTGACTGGGTAAAATATGAATTAAGACGCGTGAAGGTGCATGTTCAGTTTGCGCCAGTTCTAGGTCACGGCCACGATAAACCTCACCCATGCTGGATACCGCTAGGCAGTCTAACAATGCATAACGTTCGTCCAGTATCTTATAGCCCCTACCGGATGTGCTCATAACTCTCGCCCTTTGCTCATGTTATTCATATTCGGTTTATTTTCATCTTAGAAATATTCTCTAAGTAAAAAAGTAAGTCACACCTTGTTACCCGTAACGCTAGGGTTGATGTAGCTGACTAGTTATTATGGTTTTTTTATGGATCAGTCTTTTCTAAGCTTATTTTTTTTAAAGAAAAACGCTGTTTTTTGAGAGTAACAAAATTATTCGTGACTCGTGCTGATGAATTGTTCACAATAACCTAAAAGATGACACTCTCAATAAGTGTCGAACAACCAATGTCCAGCTTATGGGCAGTAAGCCTGTGTAAGAAGAGAAATATGGTCAGCAAGGAAAGCATCCAACAGGAATTGGAGCGGATACTGGCGAGCGAATTATTTGATGGCAAGAAGCAAGCCGGAAAATTCCTTCAGTATATTGTCAACGAAACCCTCGAAGGACGTGGGGAACGTATTACTCAATACGGTATCGCGATTGAAGCCTTGGGTAAGCCCATGGATTATTGTCCCACTGAAAGTCCTGCTGTGCGGGTCGAAGCGGGACGTGTCAGAAAATTACTTGAGGAATATTACGCTAACGAAAGTATCAGCAGTCAACACGCCTGCCACATTACTTTACCAGTGGGGGGGTATACGCCGGTTTTTAAGCCTGTTGATCATACACGTATACAATGGCGGCGTTTAGGGGGTAAGCGGGTACAGTCTTCAGGCCCTAAGGTGTATATAGCTTTTCAGAATCCTGCAACAATTCGTGACGATCGCTTACGCAGTGTTGTATATAAAATTCGCTCTAGCATGCCCGTTATTCTGGGGAAGCTTAAGACGGTACAGATTGCTTTAGCTGATCCGAGCTTTGCGGTTAGTTATGCCGACCATGCCTTAGAATATGCTTGGCGTCAGCATCAAGCAGAGTTCTTACTCTATTCTGAGGCAGTTTCGCAAAACGAGGCTCCCAAGTTACGTTACGTATTGATTCATACTCTATCACGCGAAATTGTCTGGTCGACAGAGTTTGTGCTGACAAATAGTGATGGCGAACATCTTTTAGATGAGATGTACAGGCGTTTGGTAACTGAGGTCTTCAGTCTCTATCAAGGCAGCGCTTTATCTTTTTGGAGTCACTATTGGTATCAGCAACCTTCCATGCCTGAGGCTTACCAAGTGTTAGCAGCGCATGTGCGTTTTTTACAGGCGGAAGTATCTGACAGCAGCTTTCAGGCTCTCTGGCAAGTTTGTCAAAAGCGCACCCGTCAATATCATGATGATGCTTTAGCTCACTTACACTATGCTATTGCTTGTTTGTATGCACATATGCTTAACAGTGAGTTAGATGAAAGCCTAGAGGATTTATGGCAGCGTCAAGCCTTAGCGGCTATAGAGCTTAATCCGGGTAACGCCTTAGCACATGCGATTTTTGCAGTGAATTGTTATGCACGGGGTGAGAAGGAGCTAGCGCGGGTAGAGATTGACATTGCGCGCAAATCGAATCCCTTTGATGTTGGCTGTGAGCGTTTAATTGCAACCGGTCTATGTGCTTTACGCGCTTGGGATAAATGTTTTCGTTTAGTCAAAGAAAGCAATTTAGCTGAATTTAGCTATCCTGACCCTTTAAGTGCTGTACCTTGCTTGTATTATTTCCGGCGCGGGCGCTACATTAGCCATGCTAGCACTGAGGCGGGTTTTACTGATCTAGGCGGTTGGGAACAATTTGGGCGCTTCGTCAATCACTGTCAGGCAGGTGATTGCAAAACCTGCACCTATTCGATTAGTCGTGTAGTAGATCGTTTACAACCCGATATTGGTGTGGGTTTAAGCAGTTATCTATGGCAAGAAAAAACTAGTCAGCAAGATTTAGTTGAATCAATGACTTAAGCGCTTACCGATATGATCCGCTAGTTTGGGTGCAAAGTAGCGGTAATGTCCACGAATTGGCCAAGCCAATAAGACATCTTCAACATTTGTACCTGCACCGACATTATGCCCAATCAAAGGTCGAGCTTCATCAGCACTGCGTTCTGCTAAGACTACCCCAATATGCTCTTGCCCACTGGGTAACTCCCACACGACTAAATCTCCCGATTGATAGTCATCGGGGTTATCGGTAATGATTAGACTTTTACCTTGGCGATCAAAATAGGTCATTAAATTCGGTACGCGCCGATGATCAATATTCGGATCAGGTGAGCGCAACCCCCATTTCTTCGGGTAAGTTTTAAAAGCTTTGCGCATATCTTCATGGACTTGTTTTTGTAAATCAATCCCTTGGGCTCGAAAGGCGCGGATCACAACATCTGTACAAACGCCGGTACTGTTATCTACATCACCATTCGGATAAGCCAGTTTTATATAGGCTGGATCATAGGAACGGGTGACTTTAGTTTGCTCGTAAACTGAACTAACGAGTTTAGCGATATGTTCAGGTGGCTTGGGGCGTAATTTAGGTCGACTTGGTTCAAACGGCCAAGGAAAGGGTAAAGGCTCGATCTGTGTTGGTGGCGTCGAAGGAATAGAAGTTTGCGGCGGAATTTCTATAGGCAGAGGTCGCAAGAGCTGTTGAGCCACCCAGTAGCTGAGCAGCGCGAACAATAAAATCAGCAGCAAGTCATAAAATAGTGAAATTAAGCGCATAACCTGATGATAATGATCTGAGAGTTTTAACCGATACTAGCAGCTAAGGTCTTGGATTGATGAATTTCCCCATACCAGACAATGCTGCTGCTATGGGTTGTTTTAGCCCAATACATAGCGGTATCACCATATTCTAAGATGAGACTAGGATTATAATTACAAGCTGCGGCAGATACTGCACCCGCACTTAGACTAGTAGGCAATTGTTGGTCATTAAACCTTAAAGGTGTCGATAAATTATGCACTATCTGCTGATAATGCTCATTAATTTCAGTAGGGCTGGCATAAGGAATTAGCCAAAGAAATTCATCTCCACCAATTCTACCTACAGATCCTAACTTTTCTAAACTACTTTTAAAGTGGTGGGCAATCTGTATCAGTAGCTGATCACCTGCTGGATGGCCGTAATTATCATTAATACTTTTGAATTTATTTAAATCCAAAAATACAATACAAAAATCAGACTTTTTCTGACAAAACTCATTGAGTTTATTCATCATAAACTGACGACTGTACAAACCAGTCAAGGAATCTTTTTCAATTTGATTACGTTGCCGGTTCTGCTCTTGGATTAATACATAAATAAGCTGACCCACAATGATCAATAGTGACAATATTGCTAAACCAACAAGCCATAGAGCGTTTAGTAAATCTTGCCAAAATGCCCTAGTATAATCCCCCTTACTGGCAGAAATATTGTTAATTAAACAATAGCTGATGTTTTCACGATGTTGTTCAAGACTACTAATCCAGAGCTTCAAGTGTGCAGCAGTTAAGTCCTTTCCATTGATAAAGTCTTCATTTATCGACTGTACATACCTTTCTAATTCGTGCAACATCAGGTCTAAGTTAGGTACACTAGATAAATTCGGGTCTTGAGTTAAATTGCTACGTACTATCAGTAAACGATTGCGCAATGCTTGGTATTGACTGTGTAGTTGATGACGAGTGCTAGCGTTCGCTAAATAGAGGCGGCTTTCATGAATGGTGCTGTCAATTTCACGATTTAAATACTCTAAGCTCCAAATAGTTTCATGGCGATATTTTTCTAAAGCAAAAAAAGTTGAGACGACATGCAGCGCAGAGACATAAATCAGTACTAAAGTCAGTGGTACTAATGACCACTGATAAATAGCTCGAACATGACGTGTAATTTTTAACATATTTATTCAAATTATTAGTCGTTAGTGCAAAGCTTTTTATTTTAATTTTGATCATTAATAAAACGGCTTGGAATAATCCACGGTACACTGGTACAGCCTATTTCACATTCTATATGATAAACATTTTTTAAATTTTCAGATGATAAGACTGTAGCGGCGCTACCTGTGTCGACAATACAACCGCTTTTTAATAAATACAAGCGATCACAATAACGTGCCGCGAGTGAAAGTTCATGCAAAACTACAATGCAAGCACGTTCGCCTTGAGCAAACTGGCGTAATAATTCTAAAGTCTGGAGCTGATAACCGGGGTCGAGTGCTGCGATAGGCTCATCCGCCAGCAAAACAGTAGGCTCTGCCGCTAAAGCCCGTGCTAATAAGACGCGTGTACGTTCACCTCCAGAAAGAGTCGTCGCATCTCGATGTCTTAACTGCTCAATACCGTTTTGTTGAATGGCTTGATCAATCGCAGCTTGATCCTTTGCATTCGCTTGCTGCCAAGCGGCTAAATGCGGCAAGCGTCCAAGTGCGACTAGACGCTCTACGGTGAGCGGCCAATGAATCATGCCACCTTGGGCTAGCCATGCGAGTTTTTGACTGCGTTCTTGGGTCGAAAGTTTGTGTAGGGCTTGCGCTTGGAATTGCACAGAACCGCTAGTCGGTTTTTGTAAACCGGCTAAAATTTTCAACAGAGTTGATTTACCCGCACCATTGGGGCCAATTAAACCAAGCAGTTCACCGGCTTTAAGTTCTAGCTGTACATCTTGCAAAAGTAACTGTTGCTTACGCTTAAAGCTAATTCCCGTCGCTACTAATAAGCTCATAGGTGCTCCTTGCGATTGCGCAGGATCAAATACAGGAAAAAGGGTGCACCTACTAAAGCAGTTAGGACGCCGACTTTAATCGCCGCATCGGTCGGAATTAAACGTACCCCAATATCTGCCGCCAGTAACATGGCTGCACCACCTAAAGCGGCTGCAGGTAACAAACGACCCGGCTCATAGTTCACCAAGGGACGCAGCAAGTGGGGGACAACTAAACCTATAAAGCCAATCATACCCGTAGTTGCTACGGTAGCACCGACTGCAAAGGCGATGGCAATAAAAATTCGCCAGCGTATCCAACTAGGGTTAACCCCCAAAGAAGCTGCTGTTTCTTCGCCAAGGGTGAGCGCATTTAATTGCTTACCGACCCCTAACATCAAAGCCCAACCGATCAAGGTGAAGGGTAACATTAGCCAGAAATCATCCATACTGCGGTCGGTAATATCCCCCATCGTCCACAGCACCAACTCACGCATCGCATAAGGGCTGGGGGCAAGATTTAATAATAAAGACATCGCACTGGTAGCAAGCGCATTCACTGCGACACCGGCAAGAATAAGGGTGGTGATACTCGCATCACGTCCTGCTAGAGCAAAAACTAAGGCCGTGGCGACTAAAGAGCCTAACATCGCGGATAGAGGTAACATTTGTAACGAAACGTTTTGCCAGCCGAAGTACAGCACTATCACTGCACAGAGCGCCGCACCACTGCTACTGCCAATTAAATCAGGACTCGCCAAGGGATTACGTAACAAACCCTGCATCGCAGCACCACCTAAACCGAGGGTCGCACCTGCCAATAAAGCAATTAAGGTGCGGGGTAAGCGAATTTCAGTGAGAATAATGGCAAATACTGAACTGTGATCGGTAAACACTTCATTCGCTGCTTGCCATATCGGTAAAGGGTCACGTCCGACCACCAAGGATAAGCAAAACAAACCGAAAACCAGCAAGCTCAAACTCATTAACAGGGTGCGATACTTCATTGAAGTAGCCTTTGGGTTTCGAGCTTGAGGCGTTCACTTTGAAGGCTTGCAATCGTGTCTATGATCCACGGGCCATCACAAATCGTCCTATTACTTGGCACACTAATCATTTTGGGGTTTAAGCGTGAACCCCGTAAAGCGGGATGTTGAGCTAAGGCTTCAGCGCGTGAATAGGTGTTGAGCGTATAGGGTGAGTCGATCAAGGCATCGGGTTGTAGGCGTACCATAGTTTCTAAATCGAGTGCACCATAATCACGAACTCCGGCTAATTCCCCGGCATTGTGCCAGCCGGCTAAAGTCATGCTTTGCCCACGTAAAGATTCCGCACCCACCGTATAACCATTGGGGTCATAGACGGCGGCTAAAGGTGCGCTAGCTTCAGCGGCTGGCAAACTAGCTAGATAAGCTTGCATGGTTTTGACGATAGCAGCACCACGTTCTGGATGCCCAGTAAGCTTGGCCATGAGTTCAATATTACTAAACACTTGCTGCATATTATTCGCTAGCGGCAAGGTTTCGACACGTAGGCCAAGCTTTTTCAGCAAGGTGACGGTTTGAATCCCACCCCATTCACCAGCAATCACTAAATCCGGCCTAAACGGTAAAACTTCCTCCGCTAAACCGGTCGTAGTTGGGTAATTCAGCGCTTTGGTTTGAAAGTAAGATGCGCCTTCATCATGGGAAAGATGGGTTAAAGCACTAATTTGTTCAGGATCAGCGAGGAGTAATAAGAGTTCATCAGCACATAGATTGATCGACACAATGCGTTTTGGCACTTTGTCTGCAGCCGTATAGCTCGATAAGACCAAGCAAAGTAGTAGACTTAATATCCAGCGCCAAAGAAGGAAAAAATAAGGGAAACAGCGAGAACGCATAAACTTTAAATCTTGCCTGTATTCATGGGAGAGCACAGCATAGTGGCATGGGCTAAGTCTTAGTGGCAAGCAGTTTAGTGGAGCTAGTATTTAGCACTTGAAAAGAGCAAGCTAGCCCCCTTCCCAAAACGCAGAACAGGATTCCTATGCCCACGCATGCCTATACTTGGCGAGCTGATTTATATTTACTTATGGCTACTGGCTTAGCCGGTTTAGGTTGGATTTTTTCTAAAGAAGTAGTTTCGATTTGGCCGCCGTTATTATTTTTAGGCGTGCGCTTTTTATTAGGTGGGGCGTTGCTACTGCCGTTTGCTTGTCCGGCGCTTAAGCAATTAAAACTGCTTGAGTTTAAAATCATGCTACGCGTGGGCTGTATCTTTTCACTCGGGATGGTGCTGTGGATGTGGGGATTAACCCATGCGCAGCATTTGGGGGTGGGGGCATTTTTAAATACCTTGGCGATTGTGCTGGTGCCGGTGATTGCCATGGCTTATGGCGAGCGTCCAAATATGTTGGTGTGGTTAGCCTTACCATTGTCAATGGTGGGGATGGCGTGCTTATTCTTAGAAAGCCATTTTGCGCTCGGCATGGGTGAACTGGCCTTTATAGCGGCTGCAATTGTGTTTGCACTGAGTTTTACTTTAACTAGCCAAGCCGCGTATCGCTTGCCGGTGTTGGCTTTGACGGCAATTCAATTAATGACCGTGGGCGTGGTGAGCTTAGGGCTTTCGGCGGGTTTGGAAACTTGGAATTTTCAGCCGCCGCCTAGTTTATGGCTTTGGCTAGTTTTAAGTATTGTGCTTTCAACCAGCGGACGCTTTTTGATGCAAATTAAAGGACAAGGCTTAGCGCCAGCCAGTCATGCGATTTTAATTCTGAGTTTAGAGCCGGTGTGGGTAGCGCTGATGGCGGCGTTATGGTTTGGGGAGAGTATGAGCGCCTTACAGCTTATGGGCTGTGCCTTAATTTTTGCAGCCGTACTCATGAGCCGCTGGAAGGTTATTTGGCAGCTACTAAAGGGCTAGTTTGTTTAGAAATGGTGCAGGGTTTCTGGGGTAGTCTTAGCTACAATTCAACTATTAGGAAGGTTAATTAAAATAAATAAGCTAAGGATAGAGTATGAAAACCCAAGAATTAACAGGAGTTAAGCGGCTGATCGCTCAAGTCAGTCTAATTAGTGTGGTGCTAGTGGCTAGTAGCCTAAACTCAGCGCAAGCAGGTTGGCGCTTAGAATGTGCTGGACGTGCTCCCGCTTGGAGTGTGGAGGTATACCCCAAAGCCTTAAAAGCCCGTGTAGCAGGCAAAAACGCTATGCTCCCGATTTTGAGTAAACGCCAAGCACACGGTAACCGGAATAAAGTTGCAATCAAAACTCAAATCCGCAGTAGGAATCAAACGGATCGCCTCGATTTAACTTTAACCTTTACGAAAAATTGCCGCAGTAGTGTGAACGGCAAGCTCATGACTTTTCATGCAAAGGGCAATTTTAACCAGACTTCATTGACGGGTTGTTGTCGTGCGGTGCGGGGATAATTGCTTAGACTCCCCCCATTCCTAGCCCTTTCCCCCGCAAAGAGGGAAGGGCTTGAGCAGGTGTACGCACCTTAAATCAAGCGGTAAGCGCCTTGCGCACACTGCACATTCCCTAGCACACACAAAGTTTCGAGGACTTCTTCGAGTGCTTTAGGTTTGGTTTTGAATTGCTGGTTTAACTCGTTTAAGGTTCTAGATTGAGTTAGGAGGCTACGCACTAATTTGACTTGTTCTGGTAAGGCTTTCGGCCAAGCCAACTGACTCGCCACCGCCACGCTCACTGTCTCCGTTTCATCCACGTCGACGGCTAATTCGGTTTGTTGCACACTTTGTGTGTGTGGCGCTTGGAATTCGGGGCGTAACCAGCGAATCAGACCTTGAGCTTCTTCATTGGCACGTTCGGTGTTTAAGGCGACTAAACGGCTAAGCAGTTCTTCTTCGGCTTGAGCTTGCGCTTCGGGTTTATCGGGGAGTGGGTTAGTGGCTCCGGCTTTGCCCACGAGTTGTTCGGCGAGATCATTCCAGCCATAAGCGTCAAATACGGCGCGGTCGAGGTCGTCGTGGAGTTCTTGGAGGATGGTGATTAAGCCTTGTTGATGGGTGATTTTTTCTTTGTCGTTGAGGGTTTCGCCTGTTCTGAGTTTTTCGAGGACGTTGTACATATTGGTGAGGGTGAGTTCGGGGTGGGCGGCTTGTTGGCGTTTGCGGTGGCTGTCTAGTCGTTCAGCTAAATCGCGGATTTTGGTTTTTTGGGTTTCGGTGGGGTTCGGGAAGGGGAAGGTTTCAAAGCAGGTTGAGTTATTGTAACGAGGTCTATTTTCAAGTGTTCCCCCCAGAGCTAGTGACCATAGTATATGTAAGCGACTACTTAAAATACCCAATAAGCATGTATCGCTACTGGTAACTGATATTAGTCCTTGATCAGCTAAGTACTCTGTTGAAATTTGTACAAACAACCTATGTTTAGCAGTCATAGGAGTAGCAAAGTAATATTTCAACTTATTTAGTGCTGCACGCATCTCGGAGCGTGACTCTCCAAATATCCACCAATTTTTCTGATGAGCTAAACGTTGCACTTGCATTCTAAACGGCCTAACTTCTGTAAGGATTTTTTGGTACGCATTAGGGAATTTTTCGAGAGCTTGCTGTTGCGTTAAACCATGAAAGTCTATGACAAAAGTATTTCTAGATGTTTGTGTTAAATCCCGACCATTTAAATACTTTTTTACTGAATCTGGTTCAGATTTGATAATAGGATTATCAGCTTCAACTAAGAAACCTGTACCCACTAAAATTACGCCCATGAAAGACAAGCTGGTATTGGACAGGAGTGTTTTAGCTGAAGCTACATTAGCTCCTGCAGTAAGATCGGCGTGTATGATCCCTTCTTTACTGTTTAGCACTATTTCTGGAGCTTCTTCAGAAGTTTCAGTTTCGGAAGTAATACTCTGTACTTTTCCTATAACTGCAGGTTGTTTGGCATCTCCTACAGTTAAGCTAATTCGTACAGATGCACCATCATAACTATCAACCCAAGGATGATCAGGAATTGCAAAGATCAACGAAAGTGGCGGTTGAGCTTCCAAATGATTTTGAACAATCTTACGGTTAAACGTCTGCCGTAAACTGTTCGTGGTAATAAATCCGAAGCGCTGCGTTTCTGTAGTCCGCACAATTTCAGCCGCTTGATGCCACCAGTACATCACGAAATCTGCTGAATCTGGCACATCTAGCCAAGTCGCCCGCAGCGCATCCACATAGCCATCACCTAATGCAGTGCGCATTCGTTTGTTACCAATGAACGGCGGATTTCCCACAATAAAATCAGCCTTCGGCCAAACCGCCTTACGCGGCTTCACATACCGCTGCATCAGTACACGTGCCGCCTCATCCGGTATATCCTTACCCATCACCGGATGCACTTTCATCGTCACCCCATCCCAGCGCGTCACCGGCTTGCCCGATTCATCCAATACTGGCTCAATCGCCTCCCACGCCAACACTGCATCCCGACACTCAATATTATGAAAATCTCGCAAAATTGGCTCAGGCGGCGAGACATTGCCATGTGTGCGGAAATGCCATTGCAAATAACCAATCCACAACACCATCTCGGCAATTTTTGCCGCACGTGGATTCACTTCAATCCCTAAAAACTGTTGCGGGCTAACCGAGACACTTTCCATTTCCAAAGAGGTTTGCACAAAGCCCAATTGCTGCAAAAAGTCGAGGATTTCACCTTCTAGCTTTTTCATGTGTTCCAAGGTCACATACAAGAAATTCCCTGAGCCACAAGCAGGGTCAAGAATGCGCAAGCTGCACAGGTGGGTGTGAAAGTCTTGCACTAACTTAATCGCATCGCTGGTCTTTTTGCCTTTCTTACTCGGTTTTTGCTGTTCCAATAACACCGCAGCGGCTTGAATGTTTTTCCATTCTTCACGCAAGGGTTCAATCACGGTCGGAAACACCAAGCGCTCTACATAAGCACGTGGTGTATAATGTGCACCCAATTTATGTCGCTCTTTGGGGTTTAACGCACGTTCTAACAATGTGCCGAAAATAGCGGGTTCAACAAACCGCCAATCGGCCAAGGAAGCTTCCAGCAATAAAGCAATTTGTGCTTTATTCAAAGCGAGGGCATTCGCTTCGGCAAATAAGCCACCATTAAAGCGCTTGATTTGCTCCATGGACACGCCTTCAAAGCCCCCTGTATCCATTAAAGTCCACAAGTTTTTTAAGGCTGGTGCACAGCTTTCTGGTTTGTCTTTGAGCTTTTCTAAAAGCTGCGTGAAAATCTTTTCTGGTAATAAGCCCACATCTTCGGCAAACATGGTGAATAAGCAGCGCATTAAAAACGTACCCACTTGTTCGGGGCTGTGCTGCTGTTCTAAAGATTTGGCTAATTCGGCTAAATGCGTGGCAATGATGCGGGTGACTAAAGCGGCTTTCTTTGATGGGTCGAGGCTATGCGGGTCGAGCCAAATGGCGCGTAAACGTTCACGAATCTCAGCTTTGGCTAAGTCTTCTAATTTAATCCGATACGAATTCTGATCGGGAAACGCCGTATAAGTCGAACCTGAGCAGCTAAACTCGCTATACACCTGCAACACATGCCCAACATCGGTCACAATTAAAAACGGTGATTTTTTCTCAAACTGCGGCAGGTTTTTAATATAACCTTCGGCTTGGTTATAAGCCCGTTCTAAAGCCACATCTAAACCACCCGAACCTACTTTTTTCCCGGTGGATTTCGCCTCTAATACAAAACTATCGCGCTTATATAAATCAATAAACCCCGGATTCGATTTGCCACTGGAATCAAATAGATCCACCCGTCGCTCGAACACATAAGCATTCTGTTGATTATCCGCTTGGGCAGGCTGGGGTTTTTCGACGGCTAATAGATCGCATAGTTCGGTTAGAAACAGTTGGTAATTGGCTTTTTCATAACCTGTTTTACCTTGCCAGCGTTGAATAAAAGCGGTGCTTGCCTCAGTTGCAATACTCATGAATAGCCCTTGCGCAAAAAATAGAAAATAGGGAATTTAACTGATTTATGCACGAGGGGCTAGAAAACTCGGTGGAGCTAACAGGGGGGATTGTTGGCTTGGTGCTAAATTAGTTTTAATTGCCGTTAAGTTTCAGATTGATGCATAATGCATGCATTGTGTTGCATGAGGGTTTCCAATGGCCTCTTTACAAATCAGAGATATGCCGGAAGACATTTATCGAGCTTTAAGCGCCAAAGCTATCTCCGAGCATCGTAGCTTGACCCAACAGGCTTTAGTGGAGCTGATTAAATCTTTACGTACTGGGCGGAATCCAGCCAGAGTGCAAGTGCTAGCTAAGATTCGCAATGAGTTAAGCCATTCAGCATTACCAGCAGAGCTTAGTCCTGAGTTTTTGATTGCTGAAGATCGCTTACGATGAGCGGTCAGCGTTGGGTATTAGATGCTTCGGCGGCTGTGTCCTTGGTCCTGCGCCAGCCTGATGCAGCGCTATTTTTAGCCGCCTTAGAGGAAAGTGAGCGTATTTTTGTACCGCATCTGTATTTTGCAGAGTGCACCAATGCTTTATGGAAATATGTGAGCCATCAATTACTAGATTTAGATACGGTGGTAAATCGCCTAGAGGAATTGATGATATTGCCCGATGAAATTGTCCAAGATCAAACGCTTATGCTAGAAGCCTTATCTTTAGCTAGCCAAACTAAGCATCCTGTATATGATGCTGTTTATTTAGTCTTAGCGCGTCGTTGTGCGGCTGGTTTATTAACTAAAGATAAGCGATTAAGTCAATTAGCAAACCAGCTAGGTATTAAAGTACTCAGTCACTAAAAACCATGGTCATGCACCAGAGGAGTTGAAGAGCCACTAAAGCGGTAGTAACTTAAGCGA
>NZ_CALMZC010000038.1 GCF_937873765.1 uncultured Thiothrix sp.
CGCTTAAGTTACTACCGCTTTAGTGGCTCTTCAACTCCTCTGGTGCATGACCCGAGTGGGATCTAAGCCGACCTGCTGCATATCAAAATGTCGAAAGCAGGGCTGAGTAAACGCAAATTGGCCGTTAGTTTCGGCAATGATTTTTTCTAAATCATTTTCTACTTGAATTAAACCCGCACTCATCACAAACGACATAGGCACGGAGTCATGTAATAAAGAGGAAGGTGGTAAACGGGAAAACCCCGCTTGAGCGTGGAGCTGAAGAAAAGCTTCACTAAGACTTTGAGTATCGAAAGCAAGTAGTTTCGTCAAAGACATGGAATAAAATCCTGTGCGGGGTTTTAAATCTGAGTTTAGTTGCCAACCACCCTCAGATTTCAATGGAGTCTAGTTTAGAATGTATACCGAAAATTTGAGCAAGTCTACCTAACTCATTCAAGTTGATGTTTAAAATTGATACTTCACATCTAGCAGAAAAAAATAAGGAGTTTGCTTAAAACCAGTAATTCGGATAACGCCGCAACGGCGACAGATTATTAATGAATAATGCGACGACTAAGAGTAAAACGACGCCCAGCAAAATCGGATCAAGCACGAACCAATAACCTAATTCATGCACTCGCTCACTACCTGCTACTGCAATCAGGGCAGTGCCGCCGCCCGGAGGATGGGTCGTGCGGGTTAAGTACATCAGCACAATAGCAGTCGCTACCGTCAAAGCAGAGCTTAACCATAAAGGATCAGGGAGTAATTTATAGAAACTCACACCCACTAAGGCACAAATCAGATGTCCGCCTAATACATAGCGCGGTTGAGAAAAAGGCGCACTCGGTGAACCGTATAGGAGTACTGCGGTTGCACCAAAAGAACCAATCAACAGTAAATGATCTTGTGTCGTTAAACTCATGCGACTATCGAGCCAGCCTACTAAAGCAATCCCTAAGAAACCACCAATCCATGAGCAGAGCGCATTACGCCAGTGAATCGGATGAGGTGAGCGATTGCCACCCCCTTTCATCTTTTGTAGGTAGTTATTCAATTTAAGTAATAACATAGAAATTCCTTGTTTTGGTGCATTCTAACCCGACTTATCGTTGCAACTATTAGCTTGAAGGAATAGGCCGCCCAGAATTTTTGCTATTTACATGCATGCCCTCCATTTTTCCTACGCATTTAGGGATTACTATAAGTCGATGAAAATGACCATCTTCTCTAAACTCTTGCTGACGATTCTCACCACTACCTTGGTGGTGATTCTCTTCATGATGTTTTTCATGAATTGGAGTTTTCGCACGGGCTTTGCGGATTATCAATATCGCAATGATTTAGAGCGTGCTCATCGGCTCGTGGAACGTTTGGAAGAGGTTTGGGAAGAGCAAGGTAGTTGGAATAGTCTGCGAACTGACCGTCGCAATTGGTCGTTATTGCTAGCTGAAATTGGCGAAGGCCGGTTCGCACGCCGTGCTGACCGCCTCCTCAATGACGTGCATCATACACGTAGTCGGCAAGAGAATAATCAGCCACCTCCCCCTCCGCCTAATCAAAGTTTAGCGGGGCGTTTACGCTTACTAACGAAAAATGGCGAAGTCCTGATTGGTATGCCTGTTCTTCGCCCTGAAGATAAATCCACCAGTTTAGAAATTACGGTGAATCAGCAAACAGTGGGTTGGCTACAAATTATTCAACGCACTTTAATCACGGATCAAATCGCTGAAACCTTTCGTAAACAGCAAGCACACAATGCTTATTTGATCGGATTGTTCGCAGTAGGATTATCAGTATTGATGGCTTTATTAGCAGCCCGTCAATTTGTGCGTCCGGTGAAGCGCTTGATGCAGGGTGCAAAGACCTTAAGTGAGGGACATTACAGCACGCAAATTTCAGTGAGTTCGAGCGATGAGCTGGGCGATTTAGCACAGCGCTTTAATCAATTGGCGGAGTCTTTGCAACAGCATCAAGAACAGCGTGCTCAATGGATTGCGGATATTTCCCACGAATTACGTACACCCTTAGCGGTGTTACGTAGCGAAATTGAAGCGTTACAAGATGGGATTCGTAGCCCTACGCCGGAGCGAATTCGTTCTCTACATGCTGAGGTCTTATCTTTGAGTAAATTGGTGGATGATTTGCATCAGCTATCGATGTCCGATGCAGGCGAGTTGGATCGTTCAGATCTGACGGTGTTAGATCTGAACGAGGTGCTGCAAGATCTCCTGCAAAGTAGTAGTGTCCGTCTTGCCAGTAAGGGCTTAAGTTTAGAAGCTCGGTTGCAACCTCAGCCTTTAGTTATTCAAGCAGACTATAAAAGTCTGCGCCAAGTGTTTGGAAACCTGCTAGAAAATAGTTATCGCTATACCGATACACCGGGTCGGGTGGTGGTAAGTAGTCAGCAAAAAGGCAGTAACGCAGTATTGATTGTACAAGACAGCTCACCCGGTGTGCCTGATGCTGCGTTACCCCGCTTGTTTGATCGTTTATTTAGGGTAGATAAGTCGCGTAGTCGTGCCTTAGGTGGCTCTGGCTTAGGCTTGTCGATTTGTAAAAATATCGTCGAAGGTTTAGGGGGACAGATTTATGCACAGCACTCGCCTTTAGGGGGCTTAGCGGTGTATGTTGAATTTCCTCTAGCCGATGTAACAGCATAAGCATGGATAAGCAAAAAAATATTCTAATTGTGGAAGATGAGCCGAAACTGGCCGAAGTTTTGCGAGAATATTTGCAGCAATCAGGCTTTAGGGTGGATTGGCTCGCGAATGGTTTAGACGTGGTCGCTTGGGTACGAGAACAGCAGCCGGATTTAATTATTCTGGATTTAATGCTGCCCGGCAAAGATGGCTTACAGATTTTCCGCGAAGTTCGTCAATTCACCGATACACCCATCATTATGGCAACTGCTAAAGTGGATGAAATTGATCGCTTAGTGGGTTTGGAGTTGGGTGCAGACGATTATGTCTGTAAGCCCTACAGTCCGCGTGAGTTAGTGGTGCGGGTGAAAAATATTCTGCGCCGTGCAGCGATGCCAGCTCGTGAATTATTAGTCGAAACTGGGATTGAGATTGATGCAGAGCGCATGGAGGTACGCATTAACGGGCAGGCTTTAGTGCTAACACCAGTAGAGTTTCGGCTATTGCAGCAGTTTGTTAACAATCCCGGTAAGGTTTATTCACGTAATCACCTCTTGGATCATTTGTATAATGACCATCGCATCGTGACGGATCGTGCGGTCGATAGCCATATTAAGAATCTGCGTCGCAAGCTCGAAGCCGCTATTCCTGAGAAAGAAGTGATTCGTTCTGTTTATGGCGTGGGGTATAAGTTTGATACAACAAGCATAGACAATTAAAATAAAAGCAGCAAAGATGTACCTTTGCTAACAAGAACTATCAAGGATTGTATTTTAAATGCTAGAAAGACTTGCACGTTGGAACCGTTCTGCTGCGTTTTGGCTGATCTTGATTGTGCTGTGTATTGCGCTAGAAGGCGCTGCTTTAGTTTATCAATATGCTTTCTATTACGATCCCTGTGTACTCTGCGTACATATTCGTGCGTGGATTTTGGGGATTTTCGTGGCTTCCCTACTGGGCCTTATCCTCCGCAATAATCGTCTTGGTTTAATTATTTCGAATCTACTAGTGCTGCTCAGTTCATTAGGCTTTGTGGAGCGCTCTTACCGCACCTTAGGTACTGAAATGGGTTTTTTGGATGGAGCCTGTTCAATGAACCCGAATTTCCCGAGTTTCTTGGCGCTCAACAAATGGCTACCCGCTGTATTTGAGCCATTGACTTCTTGCGGCTATACCCCGTGGGTGATTCCGCAGATCTTATCAATGGCTCAGGCTTTAATGATTTGCTCAGTGGTAATGGCCTTAGGCATGTTAGTGATGCTGATTGCGAGTTTACGCCGCCCCACAGATAGTTTTTAACCTTTAAAAGCCTCTTTTGAATTTAGGTACTCTAGTTCGGCTGGAGTACTTTCCCGCCCTAGGGCGGCATTTCGATGGGGAAAACGCCCAAAGCGTTGCACAATCCCACGATGATGTTCTGCAAAGCGTGCATTCTCGGTCAAACCAGCGGCTGTAAATAAACGCACTGATTCATCCTGATCCGCTAAGTGTTCACTGTGCATCAAGGGCATATACAAAAACATCACACGTTCAGGTGGCAATTGCTGATCAAAGCTTTGCGCAAGCGCGTGTTTAGTTACGGCTACGACTTGCTGCTCCGTGGAAAAGCTAAGCGCTGCACCGCGATACATATTCAATGGAAATTGGTCGAGCACAATACACAGAGCTAAGCAGCCTTCGGCAGTTTGTTTCCATGAATCTAATTTACCGTCTCTGGCTTCAGCCCAAGTATTCTCGAAACGTTCACGAATCTCTGCATCAATAGTGGGTGTTGAGCTAAACCAATGTTGCTGCATTGGAGGCGTATACCAAAAATCTAAAATATCCTTAATCTGCATCGCTGGCTCCAAAACTTTTTCTTGATGAGGGGATTATAGAGGAGTCTAGACAAACTCTATAATAAGCTGGTTTTGAACCGCTGGGTCAATAATTGCCTAGTAGCAAGCTAGGATGAATCATTCAAGCTTGTGTCTTCAGTACGCAAGCATAGCCTATTAACTTTAGCTTAGATCTTATGTCAGAGGAACAAATGGCTCATCAATATACAGCAGAAGTGATTTGGGAGCGTGGGCAACAAGCTTTTCTCGATAATCGTTACAGTCGACAATATCTTATGAAATTTGATGGGGGCATCGAAGTCATCGGCTCATCCTCCCCTTGGGTAGTTCCGCTGCCGTTGTCAGCACCTCAGGCAGTTGATCCAGAGGAATCTTTTGTTTCAGCTATTTCAAGTTGTCACATGCTGTGGTTCTTATCGATTGCTGCAAAACGAGGTTTTGTGGTCGACTTTTATCATGATCAAGCGGTAGGTGTGATGACAGCTAATGCACACAAAAAATATTGGGTTTCAGAAGTGGTGCTCCAGCCAAAAATTCTATTTTCAGGAGTTAAACTACCTTCACTAGCAGCAATTCAGCAGATGCATGATGAGGCACACGAAGAGTGTTTTATTGCTAATTCAGTGAAAACCCAGATAACTATTAGTGCCCAGTAAGATTTTATAGGCCTAGCTAAAAATCTATGAAAAAAGGGAACTAGACTTGGCAAATCAATTGCGTATTCAAGCCGATACACTCTACCGCTTCATTCAACTCCATCCACGTTTGCTAGTATTAACTGGTGCTGGCGTAAGCTTAGCATCGGGTATTCCTACTTATCGGGATGAAAATGGGGTATGGCAGCGTGGTACACCGTTGCAGCACTATGATTTCATTCAAAAAGAAGCTGTGCGTAAGCGATACTGGGCGCGTTCCTTTGTCGGTTGGCCAAGTATCTCTCAAGCTCAACCTAATATAGCTCATCAGGCTCTAGCCCAATTAGAAAAACTGGGTTTAATTGAGCAGCTAGTGACACAAAATGTAGACAATCTGCATCAAGCAGCAGGCAGTGAACAAGTAGTAGATTTACATGGCAACTTGCAGAGAGTCATATGCTTACAATGTGGAGCAAAGACTACGCGTGCTGAACAACAAGTACGCTTAGCAGAACTTAATCCTCAGCTACCAAGCTTGCAAGCTGAAGTTCGCCCTGATGGCGATGCGGCCTTAGCAGATGATTATTTTGCGCATTTACACTTACCTACTTGTTTAGTTTGCGCGGGTGTACTGATGCCTGATGTCGTATTTTTTGGGGGTACTGTTCCAGTTACACGGGTAGATAACTGTTTGACTGCACTGGAAAAGTCTGACGCTTTATTCGTGGTTGGTAGTTCGCTCAAAGTTTATTCAGGTTATCGGTTTTGCGTGCGTGCCAAAGAATGGGGTAAGCCGATTATTTTACTTAATCCCGGGAACACGCGCGCGGACGAAATAGCGCAATTACATATTCGGGCAGATTGTGGAGCAGTGTTAAATGAGTTAGTGGAGAGCCTTTTCTCGCAGCTCCAAGGTAACTGCGAGGATTAAAAGGTTAGAGGCTAGCAATTAAGAGCTACTGGAGCCACTTTTTCCGCTGAAAATATTAAAAGTATCCATCCAACGTTTGGCAAAATCAGCGTTATTCATAATGGAAGACTGAAAAAAACCCATAGGATCATAGCCATCAGCACCCGAAGTCAGGCGCTCCAGCATCTTATCCATGACCTGTCTATTGAATTCCTGTACATCTGGTAAGCCTACCAGACGACGCATTTCCTCAGGCGTTACCTCAACGTCGATTTTAATATTCATCGTCTTCTCTCCTCAGCAGAACGATTTTTATTTTAAGTCTTAAAATGGATAGCCGCTTAAACTCACATTTAATAATACGGCTGCTTGCTTTGGGTCATCTGCATCAGTCACTAAGAGCAAGTGCACCTGATTCCCCTCGACTTGTGCAGTGATACCCTCGATTTTGTAACGATTATCTAAGATCGTCAAATTAACTAGCTTACCTTGAGCATTGATCACACCCAGAGCTGCTGCTACTAAGTCACCATCCGCATAACTATTATCGGTGGCTTCTGCTGCTGCAGAAAACACCCAGCTACCATCCGGCAAAGAAGCCGCATCGGTAAAGCATAAGGGCACACCTTCGACTTCACCTAATGGATAGGCTTGAATCGAAATAATCAGCTCCGGCACTAAACTTTGCTGCTTAGTGATTGTGCTTAAAGTTTGTGCGAGCTCTAAACGAATACAAGCATTCTGGCTATTAGCCGCTTGATTGCCCCGTTGCAGCAAATTCAAATAGCCATCAACGAAAGCACCCTCAATATTCAGATCAGCGAAATGCTCGGAGAGTTTTGCATATAAGAGGCTTAGATCAATGATGAGCGGTGATGTATTAATCGCCCCATCAGCCGCCAAACCCAAGAGCACTCCTTGACGACGGCGTTTTTTTGAGCCAGAGCCAAGTGCTAATAATGCACCGTTGGGATAAGTACCAAAAGCGGGTAGTAAGGTTAAAGCTTCAAAGTCGGGTTTATATGCCTTGCGTTCTTTTGGCTCATCGGGCAAAGCACCTTCCAATAAACGCAATAAGCGTCCGGGCGCGGTTTGGCTACGTGAAAAAATCCCTAAATGATTTTCGTCATCGGCTATCACATATAAGTAATCGCCGACACTGACTAAGCCACTCGCTGCTGCCAAAAACAGCGGGCGGCCAATGGCAGTGGGTTCGGCTAAATCTAAAGAGCGAAGTCTAGTGAGCTGCAAGATAAACTACCTTACTCTAAGCCTTGGCTGTTTAGATATTCGTCATACGTGCCGCGATAATCTACTATCGAGCCATCGCCTTTCACATCGAAAATCCGAGTGGCTAAGGAGCTTACGAATTCGCGGTCGTGGGAAACGAAGATTAGCGTGCCATCGTAACGTGCTAAAGCACCGTTCAAAGACTCGATAGACTCCATATCCAAGTGGTTGGTAGGTTCATCCATCAGCATCACATTAGTACGCGACAGCATCATCCGCCCAAAAATCATCCGGCCTTTCTCACCACCTGATAGGACTTTTACGGCTTTTTTCACAGTATCACCACCAAATAACAGCCGTCCTAAAGTGCCGCGAATTTGGGTTTCCGCATCTTCGCCTTCATAGCCTTGTTTACGCACATATTCGGCGATCCAATCGGTGAGGGCGCGGTCGCTTTTGAATTCATCTTCATGATCTTGATCATAGGTGGAAATGCGCACTTTCTCCGCCCATTTAATAGTGCCTTTTTGTGGCTGTAACTGCCCCAGTAAGAGCTTCATCAGTGTGGTTTTCCCCACCCCGTTTTCCCCGATCACGGCGACTTTTTCACCGGCTTCGACGGTGAAGCTGAAGTTCTTAATCAGGGGTTGCTCCATCCCTTCATAGCCGAAACTGAGGTTTTCCACTTCCACCGCAAAGCGATGTAGACGCTCTTTTTCATCGTATTCAAAGCGAATCCAAGGATATTGACGGCTGGACGGTTTCACATCCTCTGGCTTGAGTTTTTCAATCAGTTTACGGCGGCTGGTCGCTTGTTTCGCTTTAGATTTATTCGCCGAGAAACGGCGCACGAAATCTTGCAGCTCTAAAATCCGTTCTTTAGCTTTCGCATTCGCATTCGCTTGACGCTCACGAGCCATGGTGGCCGCTTCCATAAATTCGTCGTAATTGCCCGGATAAACCTGAATCTTGCCGTAATCCAAGTCCGCCGTATGCGTGCAGACTTGGTTGAGGAAGTGCCGGTCATGCGAAATAATAATCATGGTGGATTCACGATTATTCAGGGTATCTTCTAGCCAGCGAATCGTGTTGATATCAAGGTTATTGGTGGGTTCGTCCAACAGCAAAATATCAGGATTTGCAAACAAAGCTTGGCACAACAGTACCCGTAATTTCCAACCCGGAGCGACTTCACGCATCGGGCCATTGTGTTGTTCGACCGGAATCCCCACCGCGAGCAATAACTCACCCGCACGTGCTTCAGCGGTATAACCGTCGATTTCGGCGAATTGACCTTCGAGTTCCGCCGCCCGCATGTAGTCATCTTCGGTCGCTTCGAGATTCGCATAAATCGCGTCTTTCTCTGACATGATTTTCCACATGTCATCATGGCCCATCATGACGACATCCAATACGCGCATCTCTTCATAGGCGAATTGGTCTTGGCGCAGATAGGCCATGCGCTCATTAGTGTCTTTAGAAACATTCCCATGAGTAGGCTCTTGCTGCCCACAAAGGATTTTCATAAATGTCGATTTTCCCGCTCCATTCGCGCCAATCAGGCCGTAGCGGTTGCCGTCACCGAACTTGACGGAGACGTTATCAAATAAGGGTTTTGCACCAAACTGCATGGTGACATTAGCGGCAACTAGCACAGGGTATCCTCGTAAGCAAAACTAGGCGTATTAATGCAGATACTTTAGCAGTTTTGTGCTGTGCACGCAGCGTTGTTGCTAATTTAAAACTTGCTGCGGAAGCTCCTCAAACGCCTTCTTCCCTCGCGTCAACTTAAACCAGAGTGTATATAAAGCAGGTAAAAACAATAGAGTCAGCAAGGTCGCACCTAATAGGCCGCCCATAATTGCCACTGCCATAGGGCCAAAAAATACACTTTTTGACAGAGGGATCATCGCTAAAATAGCCGCCATGGCTGTGAGCATAATCGGGCGGAAGCGTTTAACAGCCGCATCCACCACCGCTTGATGCGGAATCATCCCATCTTCAATATTGCGGTCAATTTGATCTACCAAAATAACCGAGTTGCGCATAATCATACCCGACAAAGCAATCGTACCCAGCATCGCCACGAAACCGAACGGCTTGTTAAAGAGTAATAAAAAAGCGGTGACACCAATCAAACCAAAAGGAGCCGTTAACACCACCATCACCACCCGCTGAAAGCTTTGTAATTGCAGCATCAGAATCGTGAGCACAGCAATGATGAATAAAGGCATGCCCGCAGCAATCGAAGCACCGCCCTTAGCACTTTCCTCGACACTCCCACCGATCGCAAAATTATAACCTAGCGGTAAATTCTCAACGAATTTGTCTTGGCTAATTCTTGCCATGATTTCATTAGTGACAGTTGGCGCTTGCACAGTGCTGTAAATATCACCTTTGACTGTGATGGTCGGGACACGATTTCGATGCCAGATTAAGCCTTCTTCTTGGACATTTTCTAAATGTGCGATTTGCGATATAGGCACTGATTTACCATTAGTGGTGGGAATGGTGAGTGATGCTAGAGCTTCAATATTATTCCGATCATTTGTATCGCCGCGTACCATAATCGGAATGGCCTGATCGCCTTGCAAAAACTCTCCAACAGCAGCCCCTTGCAATGTGCTTGAGAGGGCTTGGTTAATATCTGATTGTGTGATACCTAAGGCAATCGCTTTGTTTGCATCCACTTGCAGTCGGACGGACTTACGCAATTCATTCCAATCTAAATGCACATTCCGCAAATTGGGATTCACCCGCATATAAGTAGCTACTTGTTCCGCGAGATGACGCAATTGCCATAAGTCATCGCCTGAGACGCGGAATTGCACCGGATAACCCACTGGAGGGCCATTTTCTAAACGCAATACTCGCCCACGTAATTGCGAAAATTGCTCGCTATCCATTAAAGCGATCAACTTACTACGTAAAGCTTCGCGATCTGGAATGCCTTTAGTGGTAATTACAAATTGCGCAAAACTCGGATTCGGTAATTGCTGATCGAGGGGCAAATAGAAACGTGGCGAACCTGTGCCCACATAGCTCACAAAGTTCTCAATATGTTCGGTTTGAGTAGTTAAATATTGTTCTACACGGTTTACATTTTGCTTAGTTGCTTCAATTGAAGCGCCTTCAGGTAGTTTTAAATCTACCAATAATTCTAAGCGGATAGAGTCGGGGAAAAACTGCTGTTGAACTAATTTAAATCCAAACACCGAGCTAGTGAACACTAATAAAGTAATCAGAATCACGGTTTTAGGATAATTCACGCAGCGATTAATCAGGCGACGAAACCAGTTAGAAAAACCATCAGTCATCTTGTGTTCAGCGCCTTGTATTTTTCCAAGCAAACCTGACTTTTTGTTGTGCTCACGCTCGCTATGTGGAGTAATTTTTAGTAAATGGTAGCCTAACCAAGGCACAATAATAACTGCTGCAAACCAAGATAAAATCAGGGCAATCGACACGACTTCAAAAATAGCGCGAGTATATTCGCCGGTGGCAGATTTAGCAGTAGCTATCGGCAAAAAACCAGCCACTGTGACCAGAGTCCCAGACAGCATTGGAAAAGCTGTGGTGCTGTAGGCAAAACTTGCGGCAGTTAGGCGATCAAAACCTTCTTCTAGTTTCCGTGCCATCATTTCGACGGCAATAATGGCATCATCGACTAACAGCCCAAGTGCTAAAATCAGCGAACCTAAAGAGATTTTGTGTAAGCCAATATTGAACAGGAACATACAGAAAAAAGTACCGGCTAACACTAACGGAATCGAAAACGCTACTACAGCTCCAGCCCGCAAACCCAAGCTTAAGAAGCTAACCCCCAATACGATGACTACAGCTTCAAATACAGACTGGGTAAATTCATTAATTGAGTCTTTAACGGCCACGGGCTGATTATTAACATCACGAATATCCATCCCAAGCGGTAATTGATTTTGAATACGTTGCATAGTGGCTTCGAGATTTTTGCCTAACTGAATAATGTCACCACCTTGCTGCATGGACACACCAATTCCTAAAGAGGGCTTGCCCATGTAACGAAACAGTTCAGTCGGTGGATCGCTATAACCCCGTATTACTTCGGCGACATCCCGTAGTTTTAAGGTTTGCGTGCCAATCTGTAATGGCAAATTACGAATACTGTCTACATCGGTAAAGCGACCGGTAGGATTGACAATAATTCGGTCACTACTGAGTTCATATTCACCGGTTGCCACGACAGCATTTTGCTTAGCTAAGGTGGTTTGTAGCTGTTGAAGGGTAATACCGAGATTAGCCGCTTTGGCATTACTCAATTGAATATAAACGCGCTCAGCTTGTTCACCAATCAAGAGCACTTTAGCTACCGACGGAACGCGTAATAGCTCCTTACGGATTTGATCGGCTGCATCCCGCAGTTGCGCCATACTGAAGCCATCGCCCGATAAAGAATAAATATTGCCGAAGGTATCGCCAAACTCATCGTTAAAAAAAGGCCCTTGTACGCCTTGAGGCAGAGTAGCTTTAATATCTTGTACGCGTTTGCGTACTTGGTAAAACATGTCAGGCATATATTTGGATTCGGCACTGTCACGCCCGATCACCATAATATTGGCACTTGTAGGCATGGAGTAGCTGCGTACATCAGAGACATAAGGGGTTTCCATCACCACTTTTTCAATCCGATTGACGACTTCTTTTTCTATTTCTAAAGCACTTGCACCCGGCCAACGAACTTGTACCAACATGACTTTGAAGGTAAAGGGGGGGTCTTCGGCTTGACCGAGTTTGGTATAACCCCAAATACCTAAAATGATGATTAAAACAAAAAAATATAAAACAAGATTTTGGTGCTTGAGCGCCCAGCTAGATAAATTAGTTTTGCCCATATTTACAGCTCTGGTTTGGCTTCGCCATTATAAGGCACGGGGACAACTTGCTGACCAGCATGTACCCGCGTGGCACCTGCAGCAATCACGGTTTGATTCGGATCTAAGCCAGACACAAGCAAACCATTATTCAAATAGCGCTCCACTTTAACCGGTTTAAGCTGCGTTTGCTGATTCGCATCCACTAGCCAAACAGCCGCTTGTTCACCTTGTTGAAATAAAGCAGTGGGTGGTAACCAAGTGACGGGCATACTTAAGTCTTGGCTGAAAGTTACCGTAGCCGTCATGCCTAATTTCAAAATTTGTTCGGGGTCTTCCACGGCGACTTTGACCAGCCAAGTCCGATTTGCATCCGCAGCAGGGGCAATTTCACGAATCTTGCCTTTTAAAGTTTGCTGGTTATCAGCCCATAAACGAATGCTAGCTGGGGTGTCGACTTTCGCTTGCTGGATGGCTTGCTCTCCAACACGAATCTGTACTTCATATTCACCGGCTTTTGCGATAGTTACGACCACCTGTCCGGCAGCCACCACTTGACCAGCTTCCACGAGCGTGCGCGTGACTACTCCATCTACATTACTGTTTAAGCTGGTATAACCTGATTGATTTTTAATGAGCTTGAGCTGTTCTTGAGTGCTATCCACTTGGGCTTGAGCACTTTTTATTTGCCCGTTTAAGGCCTGAATATTCGCATTTGCTGCCGCTACATCACCTTCAGCAGCGCTCACTTGAGCTTGAGTGCTAGCGACTTTAGATTCTGCACTTTTCACTTGGGCGCGGGCGGCTGCAACATTTGATTGTACCGACCTCAAATTCGCTTGTGCACTTTTAAGACGTTGGGTATTGCCATCTAAGACGGCTTGGCTAGCAAAGCCTTGCTTAATTAATTTAAGCGTGCGGTTGTATTCTAGTTGTGCATTCTCGACTTCAGCTTGCGCTACCCCAACAGATGCTTCAGCGGCAGCAGCACTGGATTTAGCCGTATCAACTGCACTGTAAGCTGTATCTAAGTTCGCTTGTGCTGCAATTAAATTAGCTTTAGAACTGGCCAAACGGCCTTGTGCTCCACTTAAATTGCTTTGTGCTGAACTGAGGCTGCCCATACTAGCTTGTAAACCAGCCGCTGACTGATTGACTGCAAGTTTAGAATCTTCATTGTCTAAGCGCGCTAAGACTTGGCCTTGTTTAACGGCTGCACCAACATCCACTAAGCGCTCAATCAGCTTGCCGCCGACACGAAAAGCTAAATCAACTTCTTGGCGAGCTGTAATTTCACCACTATAGGTTTCGGTGTGTTGAGCCATTGTGTTTTGAGTTTGCCAAACTTGGGCGGGTCGAAGTGGCTCAGCTTCGACGCTTTCTTGTTTGCAGGCAGTTAGGCTGAAGGCAGCCAGTAAACCTAATAATCCTAAAGCTGGTTTCATAAAGAATGCTCCGGATGGGCTTGAGCAAGAAGGCCGATAAGGAGGGTTGACAGGCTATTACCTAAAAACTGCAAGAACTGCTCTTCAGTGACAGGAATTTTACAGTTCGTTTCAATACCTTGAGTCACTAAATGCTGGTGCACAGGATTTTGCTTAATCAGTTGCCACAAACCTAACATTAATGCATAACATTGCATCATGGTTTCGCAGCTAATAGTGGGAAAATGCTGTCGTAGAGCCAGTACGGCCTTATCAATTTGTTCAGTTATGCGCAGCTTAAAAGCCACACCTAGCTCAACGGGAATATGCCGCTCCATTAAACCTAAACATAAAGCGGCTAGTGGCATAAAAGTGGGTGAGTTTTGGATGGACTCAATCACCAACTTAGATAAGTCTTGCGCCTTCATTGGCTCAGCTTGCTGGGCACGTTCAATCACCCGTCCAAAAAACTGCTCCATATCGCGTTCATGTAAAGCTAAGAGTACTTCTTCTTTACTGCGAAAATATAAATACAAAGTACCTTTAGCCACTCCACTCGCTTGAGCGAGGGCATCCATACTACTGAGCCGATCGGTATGAGTTGTCCATAAATCTTGGGCTGCATCCAAAATAGACGCACGCTTGCGCAGCTTTTCTTCTGGATGAATGGCGCGTGGGGGCATAGCTAACTGTCTCTGCTTCTGCATAGCGAAGAGCCGCTGGAGAGAAAGCATAAATGACTGCGAGTCAGTTGTCTATTCAGACTTAATTTTCTATAAAGCTTGCTGAAAAACTGGCTAATTACGCTTGTACTCTCATTTTGGATGCATTAGTTATTTTTATCTGTCACCCAATAACTACCATTTATCGTGCTACGCATAGCTGACCCTCTCCTTAATATCCAATAATTTTATCTAATAAAAAATTAACTTATTAAATTTGAGTGCAGAGTGTCATGAACAAATCCACAGAGATCACTAATACTACTGAAGTTACCAGCAGTCGTCGTAGTTTCTTGAAAAATCTGGGTGTTGCAGCAGCTTCTATTACTTCCTTGCCCTTGATTTCGGGTGCTTTAAACAAAGTTCAGGCAGCAGACTTTTATTATGGTACGACTCCATCCACAAATGTTCTGACTCGTCGTAGCAAGAGTCTATCCGTTCGTCAATTCGCTGCCATGATCCAGTACAGCTTGAGCATTCCAAGCCAAACTCCGAATGCTGATGAACGTTTATATACTGGTAAAATTGCAAACTTCTCTAAAGGCTTACCTCATAACAACTTAGGCGAAGTTGAAGTGCTGGCCTATGACCGTTTGTTAAAGGCCATTAGTTCCGGTCGGCATAGCGATTATGAAGCGATTCCAATGGGTGGCAGCGTTAAATTAGCTAATCCACAAGCGGCCTTGGCTTATCAATTGGAAGGCGGAGATTCCCATACCTACGCTTGCCCACCATTCAATTCCTTATCTAGTGAGTCATTAGCGGGTGAGATGGTAGAAATGTATTGGCATGCACTAGCTTTGGATGTGCCTTTCTCCCAATACGGTCAAGAGCCACAAACCGCAGCAGCCATTAATGACTTAAAACGCTTTAAAAATTATAGCCATGTGAATGCAGGGAATTTATTCCGCGTTGGTTTACCGGGTGATGCTACAGGTCCCTTAGTTTCACAATTCTTATGGCGCGATGTACCTTGCGGCCCTTTTACAATACAACAGCGCTATAAAGTGCCAGTTGCTGGTGATGTGCATATGACTAACTATGATCAATGGTTAGCGATTCAGCGGGGTACACCGGCTGCTACCAGCACGGCGTTTGATGGCACTCCACGTTATATGCGCAATGCCCATGATATGGCAGAGTGGGTACATAAGGACTTTACGTTCCAAGCTTTCCAAAATGCAGCTTTAATTCTAATGGGCTTAAATGCTCAACGTGATACACATCTCTATTCCAGCTCGCCTAGCCAAGCTGGATTTATTACCTTCGGTGGCCCACATATTTTAGACATGGTATCCAGAGCCGCTTATGCCGCTTTGAAAGCAGCTTGGCATCAAAAATGGCATGTACACCGCTCCTTGCGGCCTGAGGTCTTAGCAGGACGGATTCATAATCACATACGTGGTGCTGCTAATTATCCGCTGCATGCGAGCTTATTAAATTCAGCAGGTGCACAACAGATTTTCTCCCGCTACGATAGTTACTTGTTGCCACAAGTTTACCCAGAAGGTTCACCAACGCATCCTTCTTATCCCTCCGGTCATGCCACCATTGCGGGTGCTTGCACGACCGTTCTAAAGGCTTTCTTTAATGAAGCTTTTAGTCTGAATAACAATGTGCTAGTCAGTGATGATGGTTTGAGTTTACTGCCTTATAACGCTGCGAATTTAACTGTAGGCACTGAGCTGAATAAATTGGCAGGAAATATTGCGATTGCGCGTGATTATGCAGGTGTACACTACCGTCAAGATGCTATCCAAGGTTTGTTATTAGGTGAAAAAGTCGCTCTTAATTTATTGAGTGAATCTAAATTGCTGCTAAACGAGGGAAGTTCAACAACTTTCACTTTAACTAAGTTTGATGGACAAACCGTGAACTTCTAATTTTCCCTGACAGGCTCCCTAGGTATCAGCTTGCTTAGGGAGTTCTTTATTTCTACCCGTAAAACCTGCAGCAAAAATCCACTAAAAATATTTTTTTCTAACAACAAAAGCTTAGAATGTCTGTCTAAAATTAAGGGACAATAACTTACACTTTTGCGGGGATCGATAATGAAATTAATGCCTTTGAAACGAAGGGCTTTACCACTCACTTTACTGTTTGCAGGTGCGCTCGGTTTGGGTGGTTGTGGTGAGGGTACACCGCCGGCTAATGCTACTGGTACGAGCGTTCAGCCAGAGACGAATACCACTAGCACTGCTACTAATGTAGCGCCAGCTAAGCCAGTGCTTGATCCAGCCCGCATGGCTAGTGAATTACTCGCACAGCGCCCGAATCCCATTCAAGTTCGTAACCAACCCATCAGTTTAGGTTTCCGTCAAGCGATTGTTTCGGCCGATAAGGTTGGAACCAGTGCAGATGCTTATATCAGCTTAACCCCGCAAGTCCCTGGCAAAGCACAATTTGACGGGACGAATCGTATTATCTTTTTACCCGATGCACCCTTGGCCTCGGGTCAGGCTTATCTGCTCAAGCTGAAACCGCAAGGTTTACTCAATATCGCTCCCGATACGCCTGAACTAGAGTTTGCTTTCAAAACCAAAGCTTTAGAACTAGAAGTTCAGACCAGTGGCTTAGATCCTGTTCCTGATCAAACGAATCAATTACAGTTGAGTGGTAAAGTCTTTAGCTCTGACTATGTGGAGCCCGATCAAATTGAAAAAGTCTTACAAGCGAGTGTGCAGCAAAAGCCCCTGACGATTAGTTGGGAGCATGATGAAAGTGGTACAGAGCACCGCTTTACGGTTAAAGCGATTCCGCGTGAGACGTTCGCGACCGATTTGAATTTAAAATGGGATGGTAAAGCACTCAATGCTGTTGGTATTAATAGCATTGGCCAAAAAGCGTTACCCGTGCCGAGTATTAAAAGTTTTACTGTCACGCGCTTTGAAACCCTAAGTGATCAGGCGGATGGCAAACCTTATGTCAGTATTAGTTTCTCTGACCCTCTTGACCCACAACAAGATTTAACCGGCTTGGTGCAGTTAGGTACGAGTGAAGTTAAAACGCAAATTGTCGGTAATCGCTTATTAGTTTATCCCGCAGCGGAGCTAGAGCCGGGCGAGCATAAAATGATTCTGAATGCAGGGATTAAAGCCGCTTCTGCAGAATTAGGCAAAATTGCTGAGCGCACTGAGCAAAGTATTACCCTTGATCCGCCTAAGCCGGGTATTCGTTTTGTGGGTAAAGGTAGCATCCTGCCAGATAATCAAGCTATGGAGATTCCGCTGGAAGCGCGTGGGGTGAATGCAGTACAGATAACTGCGATGGAGATTTTCCCCGAAAAAATCGAGCAATTCTTGCAAGTGAATAGTCTCGACGGCGATTCTGAGTCCGAGCGGGTTGGACGGTATATTTGGCGCAAAACGATTCCTTTGAATGCAGCCAATCCGAATCAATGGAATCGCTATAGCATCAACGCTAGCGATTTATTCAAAACTAAACCGGGCGCGATGTATCGCTTAGAGCTAGCGATTGATCGCCGCCATTCGACTTTCCCTTGCCCCGTAGGTACACCAGTACCGCAAATTCAGAATAAACCGTTAGCCAGCAGTGAGGATTACGATAGCTCCGCCGCCAGTGGTTGGGATGGTATTTCTGAATACTATGCCAGCAGCGAAAACATTGAATACGATTGGGAAAAGCGTGATGACGCCTGTACCGATAGTTATTTTAATTACAGCGATACCGTTAGAGCCACGCACAATTTCATTGCGAGTAACTTAGGTTTAATTGCCAAACAAGATACTGTGGGCAAAGTACATATCGTTGCTACAGACTTACGCACCGCTGCACCCTCCGCTAATACCAGCGTGACCTTGAAAAACTTTCAAGGCCAAGTGTTAGCGACTGGGACAACCAATGCTGAGGGCTTTGCAGCATTAGCTACCCCCAGTACTCCCTTTCTGTTAATTGCTCAACAAGGCAATGACAAAGCTTATTTAAAGATCAATGCGAATAATGCTCTCGAAGTCAGCCAGTTCGATATTGGCGGCGATACCATTAGCAAAGGCTTAAAAGGCAGCTTGTATGGGGAACGTGGGGTTTGGCGCCCCGGAGATGATATTCACCTCACCTTTGCTTTGCAGGATAAAAGTAAAACACTGCCGCCCAACCATCCGGTTACTGTGCAATTATTCGACCCCAGCGGCAAGCTCAAGCAAACCATTACTAGTCGGCAGCCTGTGGGGCCTTTCTATACCTTTAACTTGAAAACTGCGGATAGCGATCCAACCGGTGATTGGTTGGTGAAAGCGGTGTTAGGTAGCAGTACCTTCAATAAATCCTTAAAGATCGAAACCGTGCGCCCGAATCGTCTCAAGGTGGATTTAAATTATGGTGTACCGGCTTTATTCGGTTATAAGCCTTTACCGGACGCTAAGTTATTTGCGCAATGGCTGCATGGTGGTACAGCCGGTAATTTGAAAGCTGATGTTAGTGTGCGGTTGCGGGAAAAAACCACTAGCTTTGGCACTTTCAGCGACTACACTTTCGATGACCCAACCCGCAAACTGGATAGCGAAGATCAGCAATTGCTAGAAGGTCGCTTAGATAATCAAGGCTATCTAACTTTTAACAAAGGCTTTCAACCTGAGCAAGCGGCTCCGGGGATGCTCAGTGCGTGGTTTACCAGTCGAGTGTTTGAAGATGGCGCAGGCTTTAGCATTAGCAAGCAAGAGCTGGATTACTATCCCTTTGAAAACTATGTGGGTATCAAACTGCCCAAGGGCGATGCTGAGCGCAATATGCTGCTCACCGATACCGAGCATACGGTGTCGATTGGAAGTTTAAATGCTGAAGGTAAAGAAGTTTCCTTGCCACAAGTCGAAGTCACCCTCTACAAAATCGACTGGAAATGGTGGTGGGATAAAACCCCCGATTCCCTAGCTGAATACGCTGACTCCAGCCATAGCAGCAAACTGCAACAATCCATCGTCAGTACTACTAATGGTAAAGGTGAATGGAAATTCCAGATTAAATACCCCGATTGGGGACGCTATTTAGTGCGTGCATGTGACCTACAAGGCAAACATTGCACGGGTAAAACGGTCTATGTGGATTGGCCGGGTTGGGCAGGGCGTGCGCAAGAAGAGGGTAGTGGTGCAGCGGCTATGTTGCGTTTCACTAGTGATAAAGCCAATTACAAAGTGGGGGAAACCGCGCAAATCCAATTGCCAGAAGCGCAAGCAGGCCGTGCTTTATTGACCGTAGAAACCAGTAGCCAAATTCTTGAGCAACGCTGGATTGAGTTCAATGGCCAACGCGGGCAAGTGAGTATTCCGATCACCAATGCGATGGCACCCAATGCTTATGTGAGCATTAGTTTACTGCAAGGTCATCAGAATAAGCAGAATGATCGCCCCTTACGTTTATATGGTGTGCTTCCGCTCTTAGTAGAAGATCCAAGCACTAAGTTGCAACCCACGATTCAAGCTGCCGATGAATGGAAGCCAGAAAGTACCCAGCTCTTCACTGTTGCTGAGCAAACAGGTCGCCCGATGGATTACACTTTAGCGGTGGTTGATGAGGGCTTATTAGGCTTAACCCGCTTCCAAGTAACTGATTTGCATAAAGCCTTCTATCGTAAAGAAGCTTTAGGGATTAAAACTTGGGATTTATTCGATAGTGTCATCGGTGCATATAGCGGCAATTTAGAACGTATGTTAGCCATTGGTGGTGGTGATGAAGCGCAAATTGATGATGCGGCCAATAAGCCTAAACGCTTCCCTCCGGTCGTAAAGTTCTTGGGGGCTTTCCATTTAGACGCAGGCCAAAAACGTGAGCATTCTGTAGAGCTGCCCTCTTATCTCGGTGCTGTGCGGGTAATGCTCGTTGCCGCTGAAGGGAATAATGCTTATGGGATGGCTGAAAAGCCCGTCTTTGTACGGCAACCCTTGATGTTACAATCCTCACTACCCCGTACCTTGAAAGTGGGTGAAAGCATTGAAGTCCCACTGACTTTATTTGTCGCGGATGCCAATCTGAAAGCGGTCGAAGTGAAAGCAGAAGCTGATGCCGCCTTTGCCAGTGTGGGGCCTGTGATCACCGTACCATTCACTCAAGCGGGTGAAAAAACAGCTACCGTTTTCATTAAGGCAGGCGATAAACCGATGCAAGGCAAACTGCGTTTCACTGCAAAAAGTGGCGATCAAACCAGTAGCCATGAAGTCAATATTGAAGTGCAAACCCCCAATTTACCCAGTGTACGTACGGTCAGTAGTAATCTAGACCCAAATGCTGCTTGGAAACAAACTCTAACACCCTTTGGTTTAGCAGGTACCAATCAAGCAAGTATTGAGTTGTCGCCGCTCCCGAATTTGAATCTGGAGCAACATTTAGATTATCTGATTAACTACCCTCATGGCTGCTTGGAGCAAACGACTTCAGCGGTATTCCCACAATTGTATTTGCCGAAACTGCTTAAATTAGAGCCAGAACGTCAGCAAAAAATTGAGCACTATGTGAAGCGTGCCATTGCCAAGTTCTCTAGTTTCCAAGCCAGTAGTGGGAATCTAATGTACTGGCCGGGTTCAACGGAGGCAAATGATTGGGCAAGTCTCTATGCAGGTCATTTCTTAATCGAAGCGCAAAAGCAGGGCTATAACGTGCCTTTGAGTTTGCTGAGTGCTTGGCAAGCTTATCAAGTGCGCCAAGCCCAAGACTGGACGAGTGCTGCGACGGCTGAAGACACCAGTGCGATTCAAGCTTATCGCTTATATGTCTTAGCCGCAGCCGGCAAACCCCAAATGGGCGCGATGAACCGCTTGCGTGAATCTGGTAAGGCCAATGAGCAAGCTCGCTGGTTATTAGCAGCGGCTTATCAACAAGCAGGCCAAGCAGAAGCCGCTCAACAAACCACGGCTGGCTTAGTCGCAAATAATCTAACTGCGTCTTTATCTGAAGCGACTTTTAGCCAACGCTTAGGCCAATTAGGTTTGCAATTAGAAACTTTATTGACCCTGAAAAGACCTCAAGATGCAGATCTAGTGGTACAGCAGATTTCAGCCGAGTTAGGGGATGGCACTAAAGCTTTCAACACTCATGATTTAAGCTGGGCTTTATTATCTGTTTCGCATTATCTCAGTACGATGAAAGAAACAGTGACGGCTGACTATGTGCTTGATCAAGCAACACCTATCGCGCTCAATAGTGCGCAACCGGTGTTGAGTCAGTTACTAGCTGCCAATGACAATGCCTTTGTGTTGACTGTAAGCAATAAGGGCGCAAACAAGCTGTATGCTAGCTTGAACCAACGTGGTATTGCGCAAATGGGTAATGAGCAAGCGGAAGCCCAAGGTCTGCATATTCAAGCGGAGTTGTTGGATAAAGCGGGTAATAAGGTTTGGGATGCTGAAACGGCTGATCCTAATCTGCGCCTACAACAAGGGCAGGATTATGATCTGAGTATTACCGTTAGCAATGCTACTACCCAGAATCTTAAGCATTTAGCCTTATCAGCTTTAGTCCCTTCAGGTGTAGAAATTGGTACGGCTGAAACAGAAACCACCACTACGACTACACCAGAAGGTGAAAGCACCGAAACCCCCGTACCACCGGCTGCTAGCAATGGTTTGAGCTATCAAGATCTGCGTGATGATCGTGTGTTGAGTTATTTTGATTTAGCCGCTGGTGCAAGCCAAAACGTGAAAATCCGTATGAATGCTGCTTATTTAGGGAAATATTATTTCCCCGGATTAAGTGCAGAAGCGATGTATCAGCCTGCTATCCGTGCGCGTACGGCTGGTTTACCAGTCAGTATTGTGAAAACTGCACCCGCTCCGGCTGCTCCTTCGGCCACTAGTGCTAGTGCTGAATCCTTCAAAGCTACACCAACAACTGTGGCTGCTAGCGATAAAATAGCGGCTGAAGAAGCTGAAACGGATACCAATCCTGATGCACTTGAGGAAGAGGAAGAAGCCACTAACTAACTCTATTCCAACTGACTAAATCATGGCTCAACAGCCAAACCTATTGGCTAGTGTTCAACGCCGAACACTAGCCAAGTTTCTACTCGGCGCATTATGTTTGGGTTTATTAAGCTTTGGCTTTAACTGGTGGTATTTCCAAAGTCTCCCTACTACTCTCGTTACCAAAACTCATTCTCAAGTCATACTTGACCGACAAGGGCGTTTACTCAGTGCCCATATTGCGGATGATGGACAATGGCGCTTTCCTGCGATTGAGAAAGTTCCTGATAAATTTGCACAGGCTTTAATTCAATTCGAGGATCGGCGCTTTCGCGAGCACCGTGGGGTAGATATGTTAGCGTTGCTGCGTGCGACCTATGACAATCTACACCAGCAACGCATTGTTAGTGGTGCTAGCACCTTAAGCATGCAGGTGATTCGGATTGCACGTGGCAACCCGCCCCGTACCTTCGTGGAAAAACTAGTAGAATTATTTCGTGCTTGGCGCTTAGAGTCTGTGTATAGCAAGGATGAAATTTTACAGCTCTATGCCAGTCATGCACCCTTTGGCGGCAATGTCGTCGGTTTAGAGGCAGCAGCTTGGCGTTATTTTGCGCGTGACCCTGAGCATTTATCTTGGGCTGAGCAAGCGATGCTTGCGGTATTACCCAATAATCCAGCTTTGATTCATCCCGGACGAAATCGTGGTCAATTACTGCAAAAGCGTAATCGCTTGCTAGCACGCTTATATGAGGTCAAAGCACTATCTAAGCTTGATTATGAACTAGCTTTAGCAGAACCTTTACCGGAAGCACCCCATTTATTGCCACGCTTAGCACCCCATTTACTTGATACCTTAGCACTACGCTATCCGCAAGGTGAACGCTTTCGTAGCACCATAGATGCAACCTTGCAGCAGCAATTAAGCACTTTAGCGCAACGCACGGGTGAGCAATTAGCCTTAGAAGGTATTCAGAATCTAGCGATTTTAGTGCTGGATAATCGCAGCATGGAAACCCTAGCTTACATCGGCAATCGTCCTGCTATGGACTATCGCACCGAACAGGGCCATGCGATTGATCTCGTGCAGCGCGCACGCAGTACGGGAAGTACTCTCAAGCCCTTATTATTTGCCGATATGCTGGAGCAAGGTTTAATCCTACCGGATTCACTAATCGCGGATGTACCGGTGAATTATACAGGGTTTACTCCGCAGAATTTCAATCGTCAATATCATGGGGCCGTGACTGCACGTGAGGCTTTAGCACGCTCGTTAAATATTCCTTTTGTGAATTTATTAAGCCTGCGTGGGGTAGACCCTTTTTTGATGTATTTACGGCAGATGGGATTCCAGCATCTGCAACGCTCGGCACAAAACTATGGCTTGAGTTTAGTACTAGGGGGTGCAGAAGCTTCACTTTGGGATTTGACAGTAGCTTATGCAAATTTGGCGCATTTGGCTCAAGATCAATCGAATAAGCCAGCTTATTGGCAGCAAGGGCGACGCTTGCAGACAGAAGCTGCTCCTACCAATCGCGTAGCTACTCTATCTGCCGCCAGTGCATGGCTCACTTTAGACTCACTCTTAGGGGTAGCGCGTCCGGGGGATGAAGGTTATTGGGATAAATTTAGCAGTAGCCGTAAAGTGGCTTGGAAAACAGGTACTAGCTATGGACAGCGCGATGCTTGGGCGATTGGTACTACGCCTGAATATACCGTAGGCGTATGGGTCGGGAATGCGAATGGCGAAGGGCGTGCTGGTTTAACCGGTACTCAAAGTGCAGCACCCATTTTATTCAATACCTTTAATTTTCTGCCACCAAGTAAGGGGTGGTTTCAACGACCAGATGCCCAACTCACTGACATAAATATCTGTCGAGATGATGGCTATCTAAGCAATGGTTTTTGTGCGACTAAAACAGTGAAAGTGCCAACAAGTAGCCACTTTGCGCGTATTACGCCCTATCATCAGCGCATTTATCTCGATGCTACCCAACAGTGGCGCGTAAATAGTGATTGTGAGTCGGTCGTTACGATGCAAACGCGAGATTGGTTTGTTTTGCCGCCGGATCAGGCACATTACTACCAGCAATATCATGCCGATTATCAACCTTTACCTGCATGGCGAGCAGATTGTGTCGCTGAGCTAGTGAATCAGGTAGATGCTCTCAGCCTGATTTATCCACAAGAAGGTACACAGGTTTACTTGCCACGCGAGATCGATGGCAAATTAGGTGAGCTGGTCTTCCGTGCCATACCAACACACCCCGAAGCTTTGTTATATTGGCATTTGGATAATCAATTTTTAGGGACTACTCAACATTTCCATCAGTTAGCAGCACAACCAGCGGCAGGAAAACACCGATTAGTGGTAGTTAACGAAGCCGGTAATCGGATCGAACGTAGCTTTGAAGTTTTAGTGCATGAAGCTAAATCTCAGTAAAACTAAGCAGTTACTTAGATAAACAATTAAATTTTAAAATTTTTTAATAAATAAAATTAATTGATGATTGTGTTTTTAAGCGTATTGACTACAATTTTGTCTATGAAAAGTCTAGCGTTTGATCTTCGGATCCGGTTGGCGTTGCGCCACCTGTGAATTAAACCGAGCATAGCAGCACAAGGAAGACTGTTTCAGCCTCGCTATTGCCCTAGATAACGTGCCGGTGACGGTACGAGCTGGGTCAATCGCGCCTTCGCAATTTCGTACCGTCACCGGCACGTTATCTAGGGCGCGAGTCAGTGAGTCTTCCATGTACCAGGTAATAAGGTAGATTTTTTCAGCAAGCTAAGGGGATCTCGTATCCCCTTCGTTTTAAGCCTAAATAAGCCTAGATAATAATAAGCACCAACAGCGATGCGGCTTAATGATTACCGTTTTCCCTATTCTCAGATCTTGAATAAAGCAGGGGTCAATATCCATGCAACTTACCCTCTCTGATATTGAAAAAGCTTGGGCATCCAAAGACCCTGCCTTAGTCGATTATATAATTACCCTCGCAAGCCAGCCCGATCCTGTACCCGATAAACCGATTCGCTCTGAGGCGCTTACCTTCCAAAAATTCCTGAATACGATTTTCAGTCCAAGTTTCTTAGCTAAACCGACCGAAGAGCAACAGGCATGGCGTGTAGAGCAAATACGTTTATTGGAGGCTGAGGATGCTGAACTACCTTTAGCCGAACGCTTGAAATTACACAAAATCATTCTGCTGTTGTGGACTGATAAAAGCCTGTATGCGCGGCATGTCTTATTGGAAGTAATCACTAAAATTCCGCTTGTGTATGGCCCGTGGCGTGCACTAAAACATATTTTCAAAGCGGCTGAGGCTAGCAATGATTACCCGCTCTTAGGGGCACTTGCTGCACGCTGTGATATGGCAATCAAGCCCGAGTTTAGTAGGGCTACTTTGTTGTATATGCGCCGTCGCGCTTGGCGTTATTTGCGGCAATTGGGACAAACGCTACCAGTGGTCTATCCAGAAGCAGCTAGCCACTTTTTAGCAGCCTATACCGATGATACCCATTGGCAGCAAACATGGATAGCTAAGCATATTTTCTATCATGAAACCCATGCGTATGGTTCTGCCCAGTTTGGCTATATTTCGCCAAAAACTAATCTCTTAGACAAGCGTGCTTTCAAAGAAGCTTGGCAGCGCTCACCTGAGCCTTTATTGCGTTTATTAAGTATGGCGCGGGCTGAACCTATTCGGAAATTTGCTTGTGATGCACTCAAAACAGATTTCGCCGTGATCTTGCGTGATGTCGAAGTCCAATGGTTGATTGATTTAGCTCATTTGCCAGTACGCAGTACAGTGATTGATAATTTTATCGTTTGGCTATTACAGAACTCGCCCAAGTTAGAACAACAGCAATTCCGTAAATTAGGCTTGCATACGATTGTGATTGGTCTGTTGGAGTCGCAAGACTCAGAAGCACTGAATTACGCGATTCACTATGTGAAAGCGCAGGCGCGGGATTTGCCAGTGAGTGAGCTATTGCGTTTAGCTCTGAAGCCCAATGCTGACTTAGCTAAGCTGGTTCGACAATTAATTAGCGAGCGAGATCCACGTAGGGAGCTTGGCTTAGAGGCTTGGGGGCAACTGCTTGCCCTGCCTAATTATTATGAATTTGCTGAAGAAGCGTTACGTAAGCATTTTGGTCGCAAAGAATTAAGTACTGAATGGTTCCAGCCACTGCTCTTAAGTTCGAGCGCTGGTTTGAAATTTGCCAAAAAATATTTATTAGAATGGCATCCGCTCAAAACTCTAGGTACGGCTTATTTTCAAGGCATTTTAGAACAGCTTGATACGAATAATGATGAGCACCGTGAAGTCGCTGATTTCGCACTTACTCAACTGGTTCAATTAGAGTTAAAAGAGCTATCAACGGAGTTTATTCAAACCGCGTTGTTTCATCCGTTCTTGACGTGGAAATTCCGTGAATGGCTGCAAAACGATCTCATCAAAACTCGCCAATTGCCCCTCGATTTTTATCAAGCACTGGCTTATGAAGTCGATTGGTATGCGCATCCCTTTATTCAGAATTTGCGTCAGTCGAATTTGCCTTGGACAAAATACCTGAGTTTTGATGCGAGTCTCGCTGAGCAAGTGCGCAGTTGGTTATTGGATGTACGCCGTTTCTCACCCACTGATATGGGCTTTGAATGGCTGATGAAATTGGTAAATCGCGAAGAAGTGGCTTATCACGATTTCGCAGTGAAATTAATGATCAAGGCGTTTACACCCGCCGACTTCGCCCCCACACAAGCCGCTAGCTCTGCTATGAGTGAAACTCTTGCTAACGACAAAGCTATTGATTTAGAGCAGAAAACCTTCTTATTCACTGGCAAGCTCAGCACGATGACGCGTGGTGAAGCAGAAGCGAAGGTCACGGCTGCGAATGGCAAAAATGCGGGCAGTGTGAATGCCAAATTAGCTTATTTAGTCATTGGAGATGAAGGTTCGCCGCTCTATGGCAATGGCCGCAAAGGTAGCAAGCAAGTTAGCGCGGAAAAGCTAATTGCGGATGGGGCGAGCATCAAAATTATTTCTGAGACGGCTTTCTTGCAGATGCTCGCGGGTGAGCAACGCGAGTTTTCCGAAGATACCAGCTTGGAAGGCTGCAAAACACTCTGGTCGATGGCAGTAGATAAGCCGGATACACCGATTAGCAAGTTTGCGATTCACTATTTGCGTTATCACCACCCTGAATTATGTCTGAAGTTGACTGACCGGCCAGTTGATCCGGGTAGTGAAATTCCGCATAGTTTCGCAACTTTCAAGCAGTTTAAACCGTTGTTTAATCATGCTAATCCGCCGTTACGCAATCTGGCTTTGGATTATGCTCAGTATGAGTTTGTACGCTGGAATCCGAGTGTTGCTGATTTAATAGTTTTAACTGAATCGAAATACAGTGATGTGCGTGAGTTTGTCAGTAAAGCCCTCACTGAGGAAGCCAACCAAGAAAATCGTCGCTATCGTTTAGATGCGAGTTTATTGCCTGCGAGTGAGGTTTATAGTTTCTGTGAAACGCGTTCAGCGCATACGCGTCAATTAGGGATGCAATTGATTCAACAGTATGAAAAGTTTCAATTACCTGAAGCGCTGTTTCAACTCACTGAAAGCCCTGATCGAGAATTACGTAGCTTTGTGGTGCGAATCTTGTGGGCACTGTATCGCCGTTATTCCACCACTGCTCATTGGAAACCGAGTTTACCTGTCATGGCAAATTTAAGTAGCCTTGATCACGCTAAGCGTGAAGCTGCTTTGAAAAAACTGGGCAGTGGTTTACCAAAACACCCGGATAATTTGCCAGCGGATCATGCATCATTACAACAGTTGTTACGTCGCTGGTTGTATGAACTTCCCCCCGGACGCATGAGCACTGAGCGTTTAAAGACGCGCCTTAAACCTTTGTCGGCCAGCCAAGCTAAGAAGGCGTTAATAGAAACCTTCCGTGATGTCGCGTTAGAGGATGTAGAGTTTGCGCAACTAGTGCTGCCGCTATTTAAGAACTTCACTCGCTCGAAGGGGCGCATGGAGCAAGCAGCCTGTTTGGTTGCAGTGATTCGTTTACAAACCACCCACCCTGCTTTGGCGGTATAAGGAAGCGCGATGATTCATTTACTGCATACCTATCGTGGTCAAATTCAGGGCTTAGTGAGCTATGGAAGCCAGAGTGTTTTTGTCACCCAACATCCTGAAAACCAAGCGACTGAACTGTATCGTTTAAATACCAGTACTGAATACACCAATCTACAACGCGAAGCCTTGCCTTGCAGCGCTACCGCTTTAATCGGGAACGCCGAACAAATTTGGCTGGCGGGTACGGACGGCAGGCTCTATAGCAGCGCCTTGAAAGAAGGCAAAGTTAAAGCTTTAGGCAACTTAGACTTCAGTCAAACTGCAGTTTTAGCACTCGCTTTATTAGCACAGAACCGATTAGCCGTCTTGCAAGCCAAGCAAGTCCATATTATTGATTTAAAAACCAATAGTATTGCGCAAAGCTTGGAGCAGATTGATGTTGCCACTACCTTAGCAAGTAGCCCGGATGGTTTATGGTTCGTAATCGGTTTCCGCCAAGGTAAGGTCGCGGTTTATCACGCTGAAACGCTCACCAGCGAATTTGTTTTATCCAGCGAAGGGGCAGTACATCAAGGGCAAGTGACCGCCTTGTTATTTGCCCCCAATGAGTTGCAATTCTATTCGGCAGGTGCGGATAAAAAACTATTTTTGACGCATGCACGCGGCAGTTTACAGCCTTTAGACAAAGGCAAGAGTAGTAATCATGAGCTCCCCATTAGTGCACTGTTACTCGGCAAAGAACGCTTATTCACGGGTGCGCATGATAAAAGCGTAAAAGTTTGGGCGTATAGCGGCGGTCAACCGACGACGTTAAAACAAGGTTTACCGAATATTGCCTATCTGAGCTTGATTCACTATTTAGATAAACCCGCTTTGTTAGTTGCCGGTATAGATGCGTCTTTAACGATTGTCGGTTTAACGGAAGAAGAAAAATTCGGCGAAATCAAAGTTACGATTAATGATGGCTATGCTTGGGCGAAAGAGTTTGCTAGTCGCACCGATCCCTTAGAGCGTGAAAAAGCCTTAGGATTATTGGCTGAGTATGATGATAAACGCGCTTTCGATTTATTAGATAATCAGCTTAAAACTGAGCAAGACCGTAGTTTACGTGAGCAAATGATTAAGCTGGTGGCTAAAGCTAAGCATCCACGGGCTTTAAGTTTGTTAGAAGCAGCCACCAAAGATACACGCCATGATACGGTGCGCCTGCAGGCTTTTAAAGCTTGGGAAGGCAAAGTGGCAGCGGATGATTTACGCCCTTATGAAGTAGCACTTGCGACTAATCAACTTGATATTGGCAAAGAAGCCTTAAAGGTATTGGCATCGCTGGCTCATGAACAGCCACGTGCGGAACAAATGCTGGTACAAGCACTCAGTCATAAACAGGGCATCTTACGCTTAACAGCCTTGAGTCTGCTCGAAACAGTGTATGGCAACTCGCCCAAAGCCTCCCTACAAGCTTTAAGCATTCCACAACCTGACTTACAACGCGCTGCCTTGATTCGCTTGTATCAGCGGAATTTATTGCAAGAGATGGAGGTACAACGTGCTTTATTGCTCGCCCAGCCAGCGAATGATGCGAACCTCCGGCATACCGCCTTTTTGGTTGCAATTCTAAGCCAAGCAAATTTAACTCAAGCACTAAAAGCACTAGAGCCGGATTTAGCACGTCAGTTGCAAGAGCTAGAGGATTTTGAGTTACTCAGCGATGGCACCGCTAAACCCGCCGAAGCTATTAAAGTTTCTAGCAAAGACACGGCAAAACTCATTAAAGCCTTAGCATTCGCCGATTATAATGTACTACTACAAGGTATGAGCAATCGCCATGCGGATATTAGCTTCTTAGCAGCGTTTGCGTTAGCCGTACTGCAAGATCAACGGGCTTTCGGTATCTTGCTGGTTTTAAGCCAAGAATCGAATGCTGCAATTCGTGCCGGTGTCGGGCGTGCTTTTGCTTGGCTGAATCAAGCCGATAGCATTCCCAGCTTAGAAATCCTCTTGAATGACCAAGCACCCGAAGTGCGTGATGCGGCTTTCAATGCTTTGCAAAAACTTCAAGCCAATCCGCTCTTAACTGCAGAACGGGGCTTTGCCTCACAACACCAAGATATTCATGCGCGTAGCTTAAAAAGCTTACTCGATGTGTTGGCCGAACCGGAAGCGGACGAAAAGCCGAAAAAATCCTTATTAGGTTCGCTGAAATCAGCTTTACTGGGTAGTAAAAATACTGAACCAGTGGTTCACAATCATGACGCAGAACGAGCCTTACATTTACTGCAACTCGCCCTGAATGATCCATTTGAACCCATTCGCCAAGAAACCTTGAAGACTTGTTTGAATCGGCAACTAGGTGGTTCAGAACTGGATACCTTACGCTTATTGCTCACCAGTCGTTATGAGAATCTACATCGTGAAGTGTTGCTGGAGGTTTTAGCTAAAGCGCGAGTCTTGCCGCCGTTAGCTTGGGTTGAGCCACTCTTATTCGAGTTATTTCATAATCGCTTTGCCAGTGTGCGTCTGCAAGCCTTACAATTTGCTTTAACCGAAAAGAAACGCATCGATACCCAAACTGCTTTAGCCGCTGCAATCAACAGTCCCTTTGCTGATGTGCAAGGTGAAGCCTTGGTCTATATCCAAAAGAATCCAAGTAAAGCAAATCAAACGCATTTACCAGCTTTGCTAACTGATGAGCACGACTCTTTACGCAATTTAGCGATTAAATTATTGGTCGATGCGGGTCAGCCAAGTGCTTTGTTGCAGGCTTTAACTAGCCCCTATGCAGATGTGCAAGTCACTGCTGCAAATGCTTTAGTGAAATGGGGCAATCCAGAAGCCTTCAAAACCTTGGAAAACTTACTCGCCCGCCCTGAACCCAGCATCAAAGCGGAACAAGAACAATGGCTACGTATTAGCTCACAAGCGTTGGCATGCTTAGCCTCCACCGCACAAGTGCAAGCTTTCCCGACGATTCATGCTTATTTGCAGTCAAAATATACCACCTTAGTGGAAGTAGCTGCTAAAGCTTTGCCTTATGTAGTGAGTACTGAACAACTGCCCATTTTATTAGACTTACAGGCCGATGAACGCCCCGTAGTACGTGTAAATGCAGGTTTTGCCTTAGCCTTACTCGGCGAACCACAAGCTAAAGTCGTCTTAGCAGAAAAAAAATTAGTCGAACAGCACTTAAGTGTGCAGCAGCGTTTGGCGGCTCAACTAGCCTTGGAACCCTCTACACCACTCAATCTACAAAGCTTCCTGCAAAGCGAGGCCAGCTTTATTCCCAGTGTATTAGCTCTAGTGAGTCATGAGTTTCTCTTGCATGGTGATGAGCCTGAATTAAGCACTTGGGCTTTGAGCTTAAACCAGCCTGCATTGCAGCAATTCTGTGCGGATTTACTGGTGCGTTATAGTGATGAAGACGCACGCTGGGCTTATGTAGAACGATGGCTGCAACAGCAACAAGGTTTAGATGGCAAAGATCAAGACAAGTGCTGGAATCTCAGTAGCGCGAGTTTACAGCAGATTGCTGCGATTTTGGTTTACGGCAGTGGGCATTTAAAAGCTTATTTGCTAGATATTTTAGTGCGCTTGACGGGTATGACGGGCAAAGAGTGGCAATTACACTTTGAGGCTTTCAGTAAGCGTTTTGACAAGGAGGTCAAGGCTGCTGAAACGAAAGTCGTCAAACCTGCTCTTGCGAAGCCTGAGCAAGCGGCATGGAATCAACGGGCTTTTGGCGCTTATTTAGGTTTGGTGCGGCAAGATAATTTGCAAGCAGCACGCTTAAAGGCTTTGCGTAGCCTACAAGATTTGGCGCAGCGCGATCAAACTTTGCATGCCAGTGTGGTGAGTAGCTTCCTGACCTTGCTAAACCATGAGCAAGTCGAAATACGTTTATTTGCTTTTGATACCCTACAAACGATGGGAGTAGATTTAGCGCTCTTAGGCAATACCGCGACAACTTCACCGCGCAGTGATATTGCGCGTAAAGGTTTGGAACTACTGATTAAGCACTATCCCATCAAACAATCACATCAATTGCTACAAACCCTGATTGCTAGCAATCATGAAGTTCTTGCGCCTGAGGCGTGGAAACTCTATAGCAGCGATCTTGGTTTGGTGAAAGTAGCTCCGTTTGCTCTAGAGTCCAATTACCCAGCTTTGCGCCTACAAGTCGTGAATGAATTAGCTGCTCATTATACGGATGCAGGCGTACACACTTTATTGGTCGAAGCGAGCAACAACAGTACCTTGGCAGTTGCAATGAAAGCGGCTGAAACCTTAGCCCAATACAAGCATCCACAGGCTTTCAATGCTTTAGTCGGCTTATTTAAACGGAGCAGTGATGCCCAAAAACGCACGGTATTGAATGCACTACGTTTATTGCCCAGTGCTGAACCTGCACAGTGGTTGGTGCATTATCTCAATACCGAATTTCTTAGCGCCGATTTGCTGAATCAAGCGTATGAAGTGATGGCCAGTCAACGTCCAGTTGAGGTATTTAAGCCTCTATTGCAGCGCTTAGAACAGCAGCCAAAAGAAGCTAAAGCGATTATTAAGACACTTGTCACTCTTACCGGCTTTGATCAGCCGATTGCAGATTATAAGGGTGAATCGGCGGATAAGCGTTGGTTAGACTTACAGTTTCCACGCCATGAAGCGTTGTTAATTCAACTGTTCAATAGTTTGATTCGCTTGAATTATTTGGATGAGGCAGTGCGTTTAGCCTATCCACTCGGTTGGGTACAAAGCCAAGACGCAGATAATGCTTTAGCCGACACCTTGCCGATTTTGGATACCACACAACTCCGTCCCGTTTTACAAGCTATGTCACACCGCGCTCTAAAGCGTGAAGGTCGAGTAACTGGCTTGCTGACGATGCTCACACATAAAGATTTAGATCTACAGTTCTTAGCAGCAGAAGGTTTAGCCAATAGTGGTCATCAGCAAGGTTTTAGTATTCTGCTGGCCGCAATGGATTATCAGAAAAATGATGAGTTCCGCCAACGTGCCGTTCTCGCTTTAGGTCAATCGGGTGATGAACGTGCTTTAGATAAATTACTAAAACTAGCCGAAGATCAAGAGCATTTCTTACACGAAGCCGCGATTGAAGCTATTGGGCATTTAGGTCAAGGTGAGCAAGGCGAACGTATCTTTAAGCAGATTAAATCACGCTTATGGAATGCCGAATATTTCTCTGACTTAGCCAAGCATGCTTTGAATGGCTTGCGCTGGTTAAATACACAAGCCGCTTGGACGCTGGTGCAAGATTATGCTGCTGATGGTACACGCTATAGTGATTACCGTGTACATGCAGTGAGTTTGTTGCAATACCGCGATACCGCAGCCACCCGTAATTTCTTGCTGAAACTTTTGCGCGAAGAGCCGGCCGATAATGGTGTGATTGAGGCGGCCTTCAATACCGCGCGCTTACTATGGAAAGCAGAGCCTAATACCGCCACTGAGGTAGATTATGCCCTCCTACAGAGTCATTGCCCGCAAACCGATCCAAAACTTCTGGAGCGGCTTGTCAAGACAGCACCAACCGCAATCTTATTAGACTTGATTGCTAAGGATTATGTGCCGGATGATCCTGCTTATGCACAACATATTATCAGCGCTTTAGGTCAAGGTTTGTTGGATCGCAGTGATTACCAAGTGGATGAGTTACAGGATTTATTAACCGCGCAGAAACCAGAAGTCGTGGAATTGGTTGCGCGCTTAATAGGGCGTATGAACAAGGTCACTAAAACCTTAGCAACTAGTTTGGAGCATGCACTTGAAAGCCATTTTAGGCGTTGGCAAACCGCCTCACAGCACGCAGAACAAAAACTGGATGATTATAAGCGGCAAATGACAGCCCACGCCTTAGGCAAAACCTTAAATCAATTACTCTGGACACTGGTGCAGCAAAACCTACAGCCTACCCTTTTACTAGAATTGCTGACGACTGAACAGAAGTCTGAGCGTGGTTTCCAAGTGCAGATTCTGACCGCGCTATTAGCCGTTGATAAGCTTAGCGTTAAGGCATTATTAGAGGTCTTAAGTGGCCTAAAAACTTCGCCAGTTTTGCAAGTCCGTAGCTTAACGAATCAATTATTGGCGATGCATCAACCGAAAGCACAGGTTGATTGGCAGCAGTTACTCGCCCAACCGGAAACCTTAATGCAGGATACGTTCGCAAACACTTTATCTGCAGCAGCGGCCAGCTCAGCGCATCAGGCTCAGGTCTTACCTATTCTGATCGCTAAACACGAAGTAAAAACTTTGGTGCAGATTGCCAATGACTCTCAGCAACAAGAAATCTTGCGTTTGGGCGCGATTGAAGGTTTAGCGCGGATTATTACACCGGAAGCCGCAAGCGCTTTACAAATGCTTAAAGATACGACTAAGGATGCCGATATTGGCAGAGCTGCCTATCGTGCCTTGCGCCGCTGGCAGCGTAGCCAAGCAAAAGCCTCGACAGGAGTAGTTGCATGAATACTGAAATAACGCCAGTTCAAACCACTGAGCGCTTTACCTTGCGCTATCAACAGCCTAGTGATTTTCACGCTGATGCGCTGCAACTATTCACACACCTCGAACGCGATACGGTGCAATTTAGTGCACGCATCAAAGAGCCACTAGCTTTTCGGGAAAGTCTAGCCACTTTATTTGCGATTGTTAGTAGCGACTATCGCTATATACCGAAAGATCGCGCCGCTTATGAGGCCTTTATGCAAATGCGCCGCAGTTCGCGAAATCAAGGTTTAGCGAAGGCATATCGGGCTTATTTTGATTGGTTGTTACGCAATGATCCGCAAGCTTGGTTGATGCTTGACCCAATTGTTAGTGTGCATCCAGACGGCCTATTGCTCGAAGTCTTTAGCAAAGATGAAGGCTGTTATGCCTCACTTGCCTTAGATAATGAGTTTTTTGATGCGCAAGGTGAAACTCAATTTGGTACTACCAATATCGATTTTAGCCAAGAACTCGCGCAAGGTATTGAACAAATTCGTAGCTTCCGTTCTACTCATTTTGCAGTTGGTAAAGAGGCAGTAAGTTTTAAAACCGAAACGGCAGCAGCCCTGCCCAATACCGAAGTGATCGAGAAGCGTATTCAAGTGCCACCAACTTGGATTCGTGGCTTATTACAAGTCCAATCTGCTGCGCAATTGCCGAGTGATACCTTTTTCTTAAAGCCGATTGATCTGTACAACGTGCTGCGTTATTTGCGCTTGAATGCCGATATTAAAGGCAAAAAACGCGGTTTGCGGATTGAGCTTGTGCCGCATCAGCAACCACGCTTAGTGTTAGAGCCGAATGATTGGGTGATCGAGGGCAGTGCTGAAGCTTATCAGGGTAAGCAAGCGAAAGTGATTCGTTTATGGGGGCGCCGACGTTTGAGCTTGTTGAAGCGTTGTTTACCTTTTGCTGAAACGATTGAAGTACAAGTTTTAGGCAATGGCATGCCAAGCTTCTGGATCTTAGGTGGTAAGGGTATGAGTTTGACGCTGGCGATAACGGGCTTTACGGCTAGTAATTGGGCGCAAGCGTTGAATTTTGATTTACTGCTACCACGCCGTACTGACACCGTGGCTGAGTTGAAAACTGTGGTGGATCAACTGAAACAGGTCTATGTTTCGACTTTAGAGGATCTAATGCAAGCGACTAAATTTAACGAGCAGACTTGCCGCACTGCGCTACAACAAGCTAGCCAACAAGGGTTGGTGATTTTTGATCTCGCCCATGATGTCTATCGCTATCGTCCGCTCACTGAGAGGCCACTAGAGATGGCACACTTCCAGTTCCGCCATCCGGCTGAAAAGCTCGCTTATGATTTAGTCGCGCGCCAAAAAGCCATCAGCCCATTGCAGATTAATGTGATTCCATTGGAAGGCACCGAGATTTCCGCAGAAATTACCGTGAAGGAAGATAAGCGCGAATACCTCGCTAAACTGAAAATTACCGAAGAGGGTCAAATCAGTAAAGCGGCTTGTTCTTGTCATCAAATTATGACTCATGGCTTGAGTCAAGGTGCATGCAGCCATTTGCTTGCGCTACGGATTGCTTATGCAGCGCAACTAGGCAATCGCGATCTGAATTTGCTTACCCAAGAAACGCGCTTACTCACTCGTCGGCATAAGCAGCAACCTGAGCAAATTCAAGTGACTTTAAATCAAAAGCGCTTATTGATTAGCCGCGAAGTCAATCAGCAACCCAAACAACAGCAATTCGCCTTCAATTCCGTGCAGGAAGCGCGTCATGCGTATCTAGGCAAAATCGCGCAATTGGAAGCCAGCGGCTTTATTGAGGGCTAAAATATGAGTGAAACCTTGACTCGTTACGAACAAATTTGGCAAGCGATTGAAAAAGCCGGTAGCGTCAATGCTTATGTGCGCGAGCAAATGCAAAAAAATGGCTTCATGGTGTCACGTCGTCCAACTGATAATCTGTCGAAAACTGAATTAGAAAAATACCGCCAAGAGCTGAAAAAAGAAGCTACCGAACAACGCCGTCTGAATAAAGAAGCGTGGCAAGCGTACAAGTCCAAGCATATTGTACATTTAGGCGAAGGCATTTATTGGACGGATGATACTAGCGAAGATCAATGGGATTTACCCAATGCCTATAAGCGCTTACTGGAAAATCAATTGCCGGCCGTTACTAAAGTCGCACAGCTCTGCGAAGCCTTGAAGCTTTCAGTACATGAATTACGTTGGCTGTGTTATCAACGTGAAGTTACTGAGCACAGTCATTATACCCGTTTTGAAATTCCCAAGCGCTCCGGTGGAATGCGGGCGATTTGGGCACCTTTGCCGAAATTAAAGCAAGCTCAACATTGGATATTGCACGAAATTCTTGAGCGCTTAGTGGTGCATGGTTCGGCTCATGGCTTTATCACTGGACGCTCAATTGTCAGCAATGCAGCGGAGCACATCAATAGCCAAATGTTGTTAAAGGTCGATGTTGAAAATTTCTTCCCAAGTATTAGCTGGAGGCGTGTCAAAGGCGTATTTCGTAAAGCTGGTTATCCAGAACAAATTGCCACGCTGTTAGCTTTACTTTGTACCGAATCCCCACGGGAAATCGTTGAACATGAAGGCAAGCAAGTTTATGTGGCACTCGCTGAGCGTTGCTTGCCGCAAGGTGCACCGACTAGTCCAGCTTTAACGAATGCGCTGTGTTTACGTTTGGACAGACGTTTAACAGGCTTTGCCCATAAAGCAGGCTGGCGTTATACGCGCTATGCGGATGATTTAACTTTTAGCTTGCCTACGACTAGCAAAAACCCAGCAGAAATTAGTCGTTTATTAGGCACGCTCAAACGGGTGTTAGGCGAAGAAGGTTTTGAGTTGAACGAAAAGAAAACACGGGTGATTCGCCAAGGCGATGTGCAGGCAGTGACCGGCTTAGTCGTGAATGGCGAGCAAGCGCCACGGGTCAGCCGCGCCTTGAAGCGACAAATGCGTGCCGCTGTGCATAATCTAAGGCAGGGCAAAGCTTTGCCAGAAGGTGAAAGTATCCAGCGTTTGCGTGGCTACGCGGCTTATATCGCCATGACGGATCGGGACTTAGGTACGAGTTTGTTGGGACAGTTACAGCAAGTTCAAGGGACATAGATTAGGTGTTTTTAGGGTAAAAACAAAGTCACATTTAAGCGTAAACTAGACAGCCTAGCTACTATTTAACTAGTTGTCGGAACGTCAAGCTCACTCGCTCACCAGCATTTAACTGTTTTGGAATCGCATGTAACCACTCCTCTTGCACGTCTTTACCCATGTATAATAAGGCACCAGATTGGAGTGGATAAGTGATTTCGTGCTGTCTATCGGTTTTTAAACGGTAAATAATGTTGCGCTCACAGCCTAAAGACACAATTGCGACGCCTGTTCCTTCTGCTAATTCTACGGACGAATCCGAATGAAAACCCATCGAAGTATTACCGTCAACGTAATAGTTCAATAAGCAGTTATTTGGGTAGAAGCCAAGGGTTTGATCGATTTTTTGGCAAATCGCTTCTAAAAATGTAGGTAAAGAAATTTTTGGATAGCTTATTCCTGAATAATCATAAGAGACTCCAAAGCTCGCTGTTTTACGCGCACGCATCCGTTCATCCCATTGAACTTTTTGCATGACTAAGTGAAACAAATCACTAGCGTTTGGTAAAAAATCGGGAATAATTTTCAGATTAGGCGTCTTCGTTTTCATAATACATGAGCATTCATTTTAGGCGGCTACTAAAAGTTAGCCGTGTATTGGCCAAATAATAGGTTTAGTTTGATTATGAACGTAGTAGCTGAAAACTGGTTAATTTCAGTGGCTTGTTAGCAAGTGGTTTGAAAACTACTACTTGATAGCGTTTGCCATTGCTTAACTCCATTAAGAGGCGGTAATTTCTGCCAGCGACTATTTGTTCTTCCGCTTTCAAAATACGCTTGAGTGAAGCTTTGCGATGACTAAGCGTTTGTACTGCAAATCTTGCTGCACTTTGGACATGTTTATCCTTAACAGAAATAGGCTGATAGCTACCCGGCTTAATAATAGGCAAAGGGCATTCATGACGAAATAATGCCCATTCCTCACAGCGTGTACCATTAGGTAATACACAGTAACCGACTTGACCAGCGGGTGTGTCGACGATGCTGTACTTACCACTTTGCTTAATACAATTGGCCGCAGCAGGGTTGGGCAAAGCCTGTACTGGATGTATTTGCGCTAATAAGCCTAGTGTTAGAGCTAGCAAATAAATGGACTGTTTGATACGCATAGAGCCGATTCCGTTGGTTAAAAATTATAGTCTAGCATTCAAGAGTGACTATGCAGCATCCCATAAATAGAGGATAGAACTCTCAAGCTACCTCTTGGAGATAGTTGAATTTAATGATTTCACTTTTAATTTAATGATACTTATTAGATTTACCATTCCTTTACAAATCTTTTGTTCGTTTTTAGTGCATTCGTAAAAAAAATAATTAAAATCCCTTGCTGTGCAAATAGTGTACAAACAGTGCCAGTAAGTTTCCGAGTGTCAAACAACGAGCTGGCTTATCTATTCTTGGAGGAGTCCCAACGATGAAATCATTGAGTACTGTGATCGGTGCCGCTTTATTGGCCTTAAGTTTATCCGTAGTAGCGGAAGATGCTAAGATGGGCACTGAAGCTGAAGCTCAAGCCATGAGCGAAAAAGCAGCTAAATTAGTGGATGAAAAAGGCGAAGCAGCCTTCGAGACTTTTAAAGCTAAAGACGGCGGTTTCCAAGACAAGGATTTATATGTGTTCTGCATGGACGAGAAGGGCAAAATGCTATCGCATGCGCTCAAGCAAGAGCTAGTGGGCACAGATATGCTGAGCTTTGACAAATATGGTGATAAACCTTTCGAGAAAATGGTAGCGACTGCGATGAGCGCAGAAGGTAAGGGCTGGGTTGATTACAAATGGCCTTTACCCGGTGGGACTGAGCCACAAGACAAGAAAAGCTATGTGATTAAAAATTCTAAAGGATTCTTCTGCGGCGTTGGTGTTTACCCACAGAAGTAGACTTTAGTTAATTGTCTTCGGGTTGTAAGTTTCTCTTACAACCCATGCCACTGGTCAACTGCTATCTTTTGGTATTTTTGTTAGTATGAATTGACTTGATGAGTTTTCAAAGCTTCCTCACTGCTGTCTAAACAAGCGCTCATAATCCCAATCTCGTAAGCCAACCAACAATGTGGAGCCTTTACGCTCACCAATCGGCAAGCTTGAATCCTCTTTACTCATTGTATCAAATTCTTTGGCAAGCTGTGCCATTTTGCGCTGGAAGAGTTGATTAGAAGTGTCGCTGAGCATGCCGTTCATCACGACTAATTTTTCGCTGCGTTTGCCGAAGTTGGTACGGAAATATTCGCTTTCGATTTTGGCGCGGAACAGATTCATGATCGGGCCATTTTCTCGCCATTTGAAGTTCGGTGCGGTCAGGAGCTTAATGCGGTTGCCGGGCTGTAATTCAATAATATGTAAGCGGTCTAAGTGGGCAAGATAGCGAATACATTGTGGTTCTGTGAAGCGGTAATGCTTAAGAATATCTTTTAAGTTCCAACGGTTGAGCACACAAACCGTAATCATCATCAGATTCAAATCATCTGCGATTTCCTTTTCTTGATCATGGCTGAGTTCGCTAATCGTATGAATTTGTTCGGAACTCATTTCGCGCACTAGATCAGAAATCTCTAAATCCATTAGTGCACAAATGGTATCTAAGCGTTGTAAGGATAAGTTTTGTTCAGAAAACAAGCGTTTGACGCTGGCTTCAGACAAATCTAAACAGACGGCGACTTCAGCATAGGTTTTATTATGTCGTTTGAGCAGCTTCTTGAGCATTTCAATTAATTCAGTAGTCTGTGCCATCTTGTAGTACCTTTAGCCAAGCTAGAGTTTTTAGTTATTTTAGAGATATAAATATCGAAATATATCACTTTTTTAGATGTTTAATCTCGCCGATACTGCCGTCATTCGACTCAATAGAAGTAAAATCATGACACAACATGACGAACAATTACACGCACTAGAGAGCGCTTACACCCACTTCGCTTTGGATGAGGCTTTGCGTGCTTTACGCGCCCATTTCAGTGGACGTATTGCCTTTTCGACCAGCCTTGGTTTAGAAGATCAAGTCATCACTGATGCGATTTTCCGTAATCATCTTGATGTCGATGTGTTCACCTTAGATACGGGGCGTAATTTTAAGGAAACTTACGATACGCTCGCTGAAACGGTGAGACATTATGGCAAAACGATTCGTGTAATGTATCCGCAAACCGAAGTAATTCAGCAATATGTGAGTTTGAAAGGCATTAATGCGTTTTACGAATCAGTCGAGCACCGTAAAGAATGCTGCAATATCCGCAAGATTGAGCCTTTGAATCGAGCATTAGCTGGGGCTGAGGTTTGGATTACGGGCGTACGCGCGGCACAGTCGGGTTTTCGGGCGAATATGAAGTTTTTTGAATGGGATGCGCAACGGAGTTTAGTGAAATTCAACCCGCTGTTGAAGTGGAAAACCAAAGACTTATGGGCTCATGTGAAAGAGCATCAAGTACCCTACAACAAACTGCATGATCAGTATTTCCCGAGTATTGGTTGTGCGCCTTGCACTCGTGCAGTATCGGTGGGTGAAGATGAGCGCGCCGGTCGATGGTGGTGGGAAAGCCATAACCAAGAATGTGGCCTACATGATGGAACCGTGAGTGGAATAAGGAGTGCCGCCTAATGACTGCACCCAGCCCTAAAGCGTGGAATGTTGTTGTGCCGAATGGTTCGGCGGTCGAGCATATTAAAGATCGTAGTGATTATCTGCGTGGCAATTTAGTCGAAGATTTTCTGAATCCGATTACTGCGGCAGTCAGTGAAGATAATGTACAGTTAGTGAAATTCCACGGCTTCTATCAGCAAGATGATCGTGATGTGCGTTTGCAGCGCCAAGAGAAAAAGCTAGAACCAGCCCATTCCTTCATGATTCGTTTGCGTGTGCCGGGTGGTGAGTTAAGCGCAGAACAATGGCAAAAAATGGATGCGATTAGTGATACTTACGGGAATCACACCATGCGGATTACCACTCGCCAAGCCCTGCAATTTCACGGCATCATCAAGTTTGAGATGAAGAAAACCATCCAAGCCATGCATGCTGCAGCTTTGGATAGTATTTCCGGTTGCGGGGATGTGAACCGCAATGTGATGTGTACACCTGACCCGAGTCTCTCACCATTGAGCGCAGAGATTTTTCCGTATGCCGAAAAGATCAGTGAGCATTTACTGCCACGCTCGCGTGCTTATCATGAAATTTGGTTGGATGAGCCAGCCGGTCGGCGGTTAGTTGCAGGTGGCGAAGCGGAAGAGGTCGAGCCTTTATATGGTAAGCATTATCTGCCGCGTAAGTTTAAAATCGCGATTACCATTCCACCCTATAACGATATGGATGTGTACGCGAATGACATTGGCCTGATTGCGATTGCTGAGAATGGCAAATTACAAGGCTTCAATGTGGCAGTCGGTGGTGGTTTGGGGATGACCTTTGGGCGCGAAGATACCTATGCGCGTTTAGCGTCAGTGATTGGTTTCTGCACACCTGAACAAGTGCTAAAAGTGTGTTATCACATCGTTGGCATTCAGCGGGACTTTGGTAATCGTCAAGATCGTAAGTTGTCGCGCTTCAAGTACACGCTTGATCAATACGGCTTAGATTGGTTTAAGCAAGAGCTGAATACGCGCTTAGGCTTTGAGCTTACACCCATCCGTCCTTTTGAGTTCACCACGACAGGCGACCGTTTTGGTTGGAGCGAAACGACGGATGGCTTATGGCATTTAGGTCTACGCTTAGAATACGGACGTATTCTGGATACTGAAACCCAACAGTTGAAAACCGCTTTATTAGAAATAGCGCGGGCTAATCTGTGCAGTTTTCGCATGACGGGCAATCAGAATCTGGTACTAGTGAATGTCAAGCCGGAAGACAAAGTCGTTATTAAAGGCTTGTTAAAGCAATACGGTTATGAGGCTGATGCGAGTCATCTCTCGGGTTTACGTCGCAATTCAATCGCTTGTGTGGCTTTAAATACCTGCCCGCAAGCGATGGCTGAAGCGGAACGCTATTTACCTGATTTGATTACCAAGCTGGAAGCTTCTCTGGATAAATACAGTTTACGCCAAGAAGACATCAAGATTCGCATGACCGGTTGCCCCAATGGTTGTGGGCGTTCAGTCTTAGGCGAGATTGGTTTAATTGGTAAGTCTCCGGGGCGGTATAACTTGTATTTGGGCGCGAGCTTCAATGGTGATCGTTTGAACACGTTATATCGTGAAAATCAGGATGAAAAAGCGATCCTAAGTGCGCTCGATGGCTTATTTGCGTCTTTTGCTAGTACGCGCCGCACTAAAGAAAGCTTCGGTGATTTTGTCCAGCGTACCATAATCGCCGCTGCTTAATTCCTCACAGAAAGCTAGCTTGTATTGACAAGCTAGCTGTCGCCCGCTACATACAAGCTTTTACTATGTGGAGATTGACAGGTGAAAGCTTTACTTCATTCCAGTTTATTCGGTTTATTGTTAAGTTTAAGTGCTGCGAGTATGGCAGCGGATTTGACCGTCAGTATGAATGCGGTTGATGAGAAAGGCATTGCGGGCGAGCTAGGCCAAGTCGTCATTAGTGAAACCCCTTATGGTCTGGTGTTTACCCCGAATTTAGCGGGTTTACCGGCTGGTTTACATGGCTTTCATGTACATGAAAATCCAAGCTGTGAACCTAAAGAAAAAGATGGCAAGATGACCGCTGCTTTGGGTGCGGGTGGGCATTATGACCCGGCGAAAACTGGCAAGCATGGTTTGCCTTGGGGTGATGGTCATTTGGGGGATTTGCCAGCCTTGTATGTGGATACTGAAGGTAAAGTGAGCACTCCAGTCTTAGCACCGCGTTTAAAACTGACGGATTTAAGTGGGCGCGCTTTAATGATTCATGCGGGTGGGGATAATCATGCAGATCACCCAGCCCTGTTAGGCGGTGGTGGCGCGCGCATGGTGTGTGGCGTGATTAAATAGTTTTTATAAGTAGGATATTCGAAGCCTTCCCTCAGAATAAGGGAAGGTCGATCAGCTTTTATTTGCCTAAAGCTTTGATTTGTTTTAAATACTGTTTGGTTTGCTCTAAGCTTGGGCTAGCAGCTACTGGGGCGAGCAATTTATCCCACAGCGCAAAGTCGATTTCCTTGATATTTTCTTTTTGCTGAGGAGCTTCCTTAAGCATATAGGTTAAATCTGCATTGATTTCTTTCAAGGCTGGAGTCACATATTGGCCTTTCGGATAGCGCTTTAGATACTCACCTTGAGTAATTTGCAGGCGATACGACATACATTCTATAAAGCCTTCACACTCGCCACCTAAGGCCGCATGAGCCGCTTGCCAAGCAATCACATCCCCGATTTGTGCTTGCTTATAGCGATCTGCTAGCTTCCAGAAACTGCGTGAGTCCACATAATAGCCGCCTGCTAATTCGTGATAAAACACTAAGCTACCCAAAGATTTAATCCAAGGCGCATACGGCAGTTTCTTTTCCTGATTGATCGGAATAGCAGACAAGCCTTGCTGTACCGCTTGCAGATAAGCGAGTTGTAAATCCCCTGCTAAATCAAGCGTTTTTGCTTTATTAGCCGCTTGCTGGGCAAACTGACTGACTTCCAGTGCATCATTGAAATTGAGAATGCCACTGTCTGTGATTTGCTCAGCTTTCCCTAATTTGCCACGAATGAGCTGTACGGCAATTTTATCCGGATTTTTTGCATCATAATCCTGTAGCAAACCACCAAACACCCATCCTTTAACTGGTGTATTTACCTTGTACCAATAATCTTTTTTAGCGCCAATCGTGGACTGAGTAGACGAGCGTTGTTGAGTCACCAGCACCGTGCCAAACGGCAACTTACCTACTTCAACCGCTGACACGGCGGGATTGGTTCGTACCCGTACTCCCGTTCCAGCAATAATTTTGGGCGCTTGATAGGCTGTACTGGTTTCCGCATAACTGGGTGTGAGCTGAGCCGCTAAGCATAAACCCAGCACACTTAAAGCTTTGAAAATGAAACGCATCTGATTACCCTCGCTAATGGTTTGGAGTCTTATTATTAACATAGATTGTGCAGACGTGCTTAGGTTGCATTTTAAATGAGGCGTGCTTCTACAGTCTGCCCTCAGCCACGAAATTCCGCTATACTCCACCCCTTTCAACACCTTAGCTCGACTTAAGATCATGACCGACCGCTTAAAAGAAACCGCCCGCCGCCGAACTTTTGCGATTATTTCGCATCCTGATGCGGGTAAAACCACCATGACTGAAAAGGTCTTATTATTCGGGGGCGCGATTCAGTTGGCGGGTACGATTAAAGGGCGCAAAGCAGGGCGACATGCGACGTCAGACTGGATGACGATGGAAAAGGAGCGGGGGATTTCGGTGACTTCTTCGGTCATGCAATTCCCTTACAAAAATCACATCGTCAATTTACTTGACACCCCCGGCCATGAAGACTTCTCGGAAGATACTTATCGGGTTTTGACCGCAGTCGACTCAGCCCTGATGGTGATTGATGTAGCCAAAGGTGTTGAAGAGCGCACCATCAATTTGATGGAAGTCTGTCGCTTGCGGGATACCCCCATCATGACTTTTATTAATAAGCTCGACCGCGAAGGCAAAGAGCCGATTGAGTTACTAGATGAAGTCGAAACCGTTTTAAAAATTAAATGTGCACCGATTACTTGGCCGATTGGTATGGGTAAACGCTTAAAAGGCATTTATCATCTTTATCAAGACAAAGTGATTTTATACAAGCCAGATACTGAGCGTCGCCAAGAGTACGAAGAAATTCAAGGCATCAATAATCCAGCACTGGATGAGAAAATCGGTACGCAAGCCCAAGAATTGCGTGATGAAATTGAATTAGTCCAAGGTGCGAGCCATGAGTTTGATTTGCAGGACTATTTAGATGGCAAACTCACGCCCGTTTATTTCGGCACGGCTTTAAATAGCTTTGGCATTCGTGAGCTGCTAGATGATTTCGTCGCGAATGCACCTGCTCCCCAAGCGCGTCCCACCACGACACGCAAAGTCGAGGCAAATGAAGATAACTTCACCGGTTTTGTCTTCAAGATTCAGGCGAATATGGATCCGCAGCACCGCGACCGCATCGCTTTTTTGCGGGTTTGCTCGGGCAAGTTTGAAAAAGGCATGAAAGCCAAGCATGTGCGGATTGGTAAGGATGTGAAAATCCCGGATGCGCTTACTTTCATGGCCTCCGACCGCGAGCACGTAGAAGATGCTTATCCGGGCGATATTATCGGCATTCATAACCACGGTAGTATTCGCATCGGTGATACCTTCACAATGGGCGAAAACCTGCAATTCACAGGCATCCCGAACTTCGCCCCTGAACTCTTCCGCCGTGCTCAGCTCAAAGACCCGCTGAAAATGAAGCAACTCCAAAAAGGCTTAGCGGAACTCTGCGAAGAAGGTGCTACTCAGCTTTTCAAACCACTACTGAATAATGACCTGATTCTAGGGGCAGTCGGTGTGCTGCAATTTGATGTGGTCATGCAACGCTTGAAAGATGAATACAAAGTTGATGCGATTTTTGAAGGCGTGAATGTGACCACAGCGCGTTGGGTTTCTTCCGATAATGAGAAAAAGTTTGAAGAATTCAAAACCAAGGCTGCACAGAATTTAGCTTATGATCATGCGGGTGAATTGGTGTATATCGCGCCCACACGAGTGAATCTGCAAATGGCGCAGGAAAAATGGCCAGAGATTAAATTCAACTCGACGCGGGAGCATGGGGTGGCGGGCTAAGTTGCCACTGCCTGAGCTTTAGCCAGAGCTACGCTGTTGCTCGACATAGGCTTTTAGGACTTCATCCATACGGGTTTGCCAGCCTTTGCCCGTTGCACGGAAATATTGCGTAACCTCTGCGGATAGCCGCACGCTAATTCGCTCTTTGGTGACTTCGGCTTTGGGGCGGCCGCGTGTAATCACGAGCCTAGTGCCTTGTGTATAAGCTTCATGATGTTTACCACGAACCGCCCCCGAAAAATCATATTCGGCTTTCATGTCTTCAAGCTTGTTCATATTGTTTCCTTTCATGGCGAGTGGCTGGACGCGCACTAATTAAGCGAATGGCTGCAGGTTGACGCTCGGTATAAGACACTACGAGTAAATGACCCTGTGCCGAGCGTCCGATACTGAGAAAGCGAAACTCTTCTTTAGAGTGTTCTGGATCAAGCATGGTCAACTCAAGTGGGTCAGAGAAAATGCTCATTGCCTCAATAAAACTAATACCATGCTTTTTCTCATTGATAAGTGCTTTAGTGTCATCCCATTCAAACTCGAGCATTTAGCTAATTCTCGTTGCAGTCTGTATTTTATTTATTGTATATACACTATTTAAGCTGTCAAATGCGGATTCCAAAAAAACAAAATTTTCGCCGCCGCTACGCGGCGGATACGCTTGCCCTTGAGGCAAGCTAACCAGCAGAAGACAGTATGCAGAAAGCAGCCAACCACTAGCAGGGACAATTCACAATCCGAAAACCCAGATTGTCGTTCCGAAGAGAAGGATGAATCCAGAAACGAACCGCACACCGCAAATTAACAGAGGCATTGAGCCAAGAGCCGCCGCGCCGTACTCGAGAATTTTCTGATAAATCCGGTGTAATTACCTCAGACGAGTCAACTTTATTTAAACACCATTCCCAAACGTTACCCGCTATATCCATCGCTCCAGAAGGTGCTTGCCCTTGCGGATAAATGCCTACAGCGGAGGCTTCACCCAGATTATCCTCAGCATTGCAATACGAAGATTTGAACTCGACTCCCCAAGGATATTCGCGCCCATCGGTACCGCGTGCAGCTTTTTCCCATTGTTGCTCAGTCGGCAAATTAATATTTAAATCCGTCTTAAAAGACAACCATCGGCAAAAGGCAAGAGCTTCATACCAATCGACGCGCTCCACAGGACGATTGCTTGCTTGCCAATAGGATTGCTGGACTGTTTTAGGCCGCTTCAAGCCTTGCCACCAGCGTGGGTCAGCATACCCGTCCGCTGCTTGCACAAAGGCTTGAAATTGGGCATTAGTGATCAAGTAGCGGCTGATTTTAAAACTGGGCAAATTCAAAACCTCCCCGTCTTGATAAATAAACTCTCCTGCCGGAATGTCTAGCCAATCAATCTCTGGTAAGCCTTGTGCATCCAAACCGATGCCGAAGCGTTGATCCCAAGCAAAATGGCCAAGTAAAGTGCTGAGTGCGTGGCGCTCATGGGGATTGGGGTAGTTTTCAATATCCGTGATAGCCATTTGCCAGTTAGCGCGGAAGGGCGCGAATAAAGCAGGGTCTAAACTATTAAGCTGTTCAGCGATTTCATAGGCTAGCAGTGGTTGGGCTGGCACTAACCACTCCATCAAGGCTTGCGGCTCGGCTTCATAGTCTGCCGCCAGCTTAGCGGCTTCCTCCCAGCCATTCGTCTCCCACCAATTCGCCTTTAGCCAGATTTGCTCTGCCTGCCAGCCTTGTTCTCGATGTTCTTTGAAGCTCTGTGCAGTGAAAAATTCCTGCAAGAGTTGATGTGTAAAGCGCACTTGACCTTGGGTAATTTCCAATAAACTTGCGGCTTGAGCAAATTCTAAATGAGCCACTGGCATGAATTCAGTAGCGGCCAGATAATCCAAGGCGGTGCGCGCTTCTTGTTCGTTAGCATTGGTGGTTTGTAAAGCCCAAGCTAATTGGCGTAGCTCAGTTTCGAGTAAGTCCGTCGTCGGTAACTCAGCCTTAGCTTGGAGCTTGCCTTGCTCGTGCAGCTCACGGACGAGCAGCGCCTGCACAAAGGTTTGGAATAAAGCCACCCGACTCGCTGGTAAAGCCCCTGCTTCGGCATACAGCAAGGTAATCAAGTTCAGTAAATACGGATTGACTGCAAGCTTTAATAAACTACGTGGATTTTTTAGCTGACTCTGGCGAGTGTCATCCCACCAATAGTTTTCCCAAAACCAACCTTCTGGTTCAGCCTCTCGCCAGAAGTGCTGCCAATCGGCGGGTGTATAAGGTCGCCAGAAATTCCGCCATCTAGTTTCCCAGTCAGGGCGATGCGTGTGCCAGCGTCGCCAAGCTTGCTGCATTTCCGTACCGGCTAATTGCCAAAACAAAGCCTCAGCATCCTGTTGGCCGCGCCCGCGACCTTGTTGGGCAAAAAACGCAAAGTAATTTTGCAGAAAGCGCTGAATCTGTGGGGGCTTGAGTGGCTCTAGGGTTAGTCGGTCTAAATGTTGCTCCATCTTGGCATAGTCGCGCTCCCGACAGGTCAAAACCAGATAAGGAAAGTCTTCAGCCAGCCAAGCGCGTACTTGCGCTAATTTATGGGTTTGCTGCTCATGCGGAATTTCATTCAAAGCATCTAATAAGGGCAACAAGCGCCGCTCGTGACACAAACGCGTAAACTCCTGCGCTAAAACCCCCATCTGCTGTACCACAAAAGCCTCTAAACTTTGCTCAGGCTGTGTCCATAAATTCAGCGGAATCACCACGGGCAGCGGAGCGCGTTGGTTTTTTAACGCAGCTTGCGCATATTCAGCCGCTATGCGCCACAAGGAAAAGGTTTTGCCCGCCCCCGGTTCGCCTAAAATCACCACGCGTTGATAACGGCGAAAGGCTTGTAGTAAATCGGTGTGAGTTTCAGTAGTTTGTGCAGTGGGTTTTGCTTTAGCCATTAAATAAGGCTCATGCCTATATAAAGTTGGCATCCACTCACCCAAATCGAGCTGCGAATGCTTACAAAAATCAGCAGCCAGACTAACATAGCCGCGCATCACTAAAGGAATGCGGCGCTTATCTTGTAGCAGTGTTTGCAAATACTGCTGTTCTAATTGCCGAGCAGGCTTGGGTGTCAATAAACGGTGTAGCGCAGTGGTGATAGACTTACACCAGCCTTGCCACCAACCCAGCAATAAAACCACGAGCGCTAATAGGAGGCTGAGGACACTACTTTTTTTATCCGCCGTATCCAGCGCATCATCGCCTTGGGCAGCTTGAAACCAGCTTACTAGGCTCAGCAAGGTATCTTGATAAAGCCAAGCTAAACCGCCCAATAACGAGACTAATAAAATTCGACATAAGCCCACTTGCGGCATTCAAGACACTCCAAACCCAAGTCTAGCCATTAATACCACAAATTTGGCTATTTCTTGAAATACTCCACTCCTGTCAAACCTTCAAAATCATTATCCTGAGTCAATACCCTAGCTTGGTACTGCTGAGCAGTCGCTAGAATAATGCTATCTGCCATCGGCATTTTATGCTCTACAGATAATTTCGCAGCACTCAAGGCAATCGACATATCCAGATCTATGACAGTCCCTTGAGCCATAATGGCAACAACTTGCAGAGCGGCATCTTCACCACTTTGTTGGAGGGTGCGTTTGAATACCTCAAAAATGCTAATCGAGGGAACCAAAAGTTGTTCAGTATCTTCAATAGCAGCCGCGAAATGCTCAGCATTCTTACCATCAGCGAAGTATTCTAGCCAGCCACAAGAATCCACGACTTTCATACCCGATCACCCTCACGCTCAACCGTGGTATCAATGCCTTTGAGAAAGCCTCGCAGTTCTTTAGCGGTTTTAAATGGAATCAACTCAATGCGATTGCCATAACGCAGTACCTGTAGCTTTTGCCCGGCTTGAATTCCCATCGGCTCACGAATGGCGCGGGGAATTACTACCTGAAATTTTGGTGAGATAGTCGCGAGTTGCATAAAAAGCTCCTTATACCTTAGATCGATTAGATTAGTGTAATACGTTTTTCTGGTTAGTACCAAAAATATAAAAAACGTAAAACCATTCTACTCTAAACAGCTCGAACTAGTATCCACCAATCATCGGCTCTAGCGACCTCCTTCCTAACAATTTGCTACTGTTAAATTCCCTAAATGCATTATAAAAACAAAGCTATGACCAGCGGACTTTTAATCTTTTTTGCCCTGTTGGGTGGTCTCGCGTTTTGGGGTATCGCGCTGTATAACCAGCTCGTGATGCTCAAAAATAATACGGATAAAGCTTGGAGTAATATTGCGGTACTGCTCAAGCAGCGTAATGAAGAATTGCCAAAGCTAATCACGGTCTGTAAAGAGCATATGAAATATGAAAAGGATACCTTGCAACACGTGATTGAGGCACGCAGCCAAGTCGCCAGCGCCATGAATAGCGGCGACTTAGGTGCTTTAGGTGCAGCCGAAGAGCAATTGCGGATAGGTTTAGGCAATTTATTTGCAGTGGCCGAAGCTTATCCCGAATTAAAAGCCAGCCAAGGTTTTTTACAATTGCAACGGCGAATTACTAGTTTAGAAGACAGCATCGCGGATCGGCGTGAGTTTTATAATGATGCAGCCACGATTAATAATATCCGCATTGATCAATTTCCTGATTTACTGATTGCACGTCCTTTAAGTTTTAAGCCTTACCGCCTAATGACCTTTTCAAGTGCAGAAAAAGCGGATGTGGATGTAGCCGCACACTTTCAATCCTAAATGCAAGACATTGGCGTTTTTGATTGGGAGCAGGTAGCACGTAATCAGTTTGCGGCGGTGTTACGGCGTGCGGGTCTACTCAATTTTGCAGCGCAACTTAAATTTGTACCGCTGTGGTTGCTGCTTTGCTATCTGCTGATACTTAAAACTGAGCCGATTTGGTTGTTGCTGCCCGCTGGTTTGAATTTGTGGTTTGCAATTGGTTTTTTTAAGCGCTACCGCTTAATGTTGGATACGCCGCATTCGTTTATTAATCATAGCGCTCAAGGTTATCTGTCTTTACGTGGGCGGGCTTTTCTACCAACGGGTGAAGCGATCCGTGGGTTAGCTAATTTACCCGTCACTTTGTGGATTCCGGGGTATATCGAAGATCAGCCCTTCGTGTTGGATGATGGGTATGGGCGTTGCCTACTTTATCCACGACAGGCGGAGATTATTACGAGTCCTGCCGATACCCATTTCGATTGGCTGCATGCTATTTACCCCGGACAAGAGCTTTATGTCCTCGGTGATATGCGCACCCTTAAAGCGGATAATCATCAACCAATGCGCCAGCGGATAGCCGAACTCTTAGCTCGCTGGAAATTGAGACCCAAAGTCCTGCTAGAGACTTATGACACCAATGGGAATGGGCGCTTGGATGAAGCGGAATGGCAAGAAGTGTGTAAAACAGCCGCTCGTGTCGCTCAAGAGGATTTTCTGGATGAGCAACACACGGTCGGCACACATGTGATTGAGCAATCGAGCGGTGGACGCTTGTTTATGATTACTAATTTGCCACCCGCACGTCTAGCTCATCGCTATCGACGGGCGATGTGGATGCATAGTGCTGCTTGGTTAGGTTTAATGCTGATCATGTATAGCGCGAGCCTTTAAGCTTATTGGCTTGCAGCGTGGATTCCTCGGTATAATAACCCGATAGGCGCTTTGCCCTAATTCGCTTGATAGGTAAGCCATTATGTCTAAATTGTTGCTGTCTTCTTCTCTACTGGCGGTGTTGCTCAGTTCTTTAGTTCAAGCAGACACCAGTACCATTGATCAAAGTTTTTTTAATGTCGGTGGCCCTAGTAAAACACCTGCCACAGTAGCCGTAGCCACTCCAACCGCTGCTGGAGTTAAACAAGACGACCCTATGCCTGATCCTGCCTTGTTTACACAGGTCAATAATTTATCTGAGCAAACCAGCGATAATGCCGTGGATATTTTTGGTTTAGGCAAACGTGCAGCAGCTTCGAGTGAAAATACACCTAGTACGGTCGTTGCTCCTGATGGAACGATAGTAGCAGCAACACCACCAACCCATCAGTCGGGGATGCCTGATCCTAGTCTATTCACTAATCCGGGTACACCTAACGAGCAAACTCGCGACCATCCATTCAAACTGTTTTAATCAAATCCTCGCTTCGGGGCTGATATACTGCTGCGTAGTCAACCCCGAAGGATTTGCATGAAAGATGTCATCATTGTAGGCGGTGGCCTAAAAGGCATGCTGACCGCCTTATTCCTGCATGATGCAGGGCTGAAAGTTATGCTAGTCGACCAAAACGAATTAGGTCGAGAATCGTCTTGGGCAGGTGGTGGTTTAATCACGCCTTTATACCCTTGGCAGGCTAGCGCATTTGTGAGTGCTTTGGTAAAGGATAGCCAAAAGCATTATCCGGCTTTGTGTGAGCGTCTGTATCAGGAAACGGGCATTGATCCACAATGGATTCAGTCTGGCCTACTGATTACTGATACCAGTCAGCAGCAGGCAGCACAAGCTTGGGCTGAGACTTGGGGTTATCAGTTGCAGTTGTTAGAGGGGCATATCTTGAAAGCTAATGAGGCATATCTCAGTTCCGCTTTTAAACAAGCCTTGTATTTTCCAGAATTAGCGCAAGTCCGCAGCCCCCGTTTAAATGCAGCTTTACGCGCCATGTTACGCATGCGTCCAGTGTTAGTAAGTCAGCACCTCGCTGTACAGCAATTACATATTGTAAATGGGCAAGCAAGCGGGGTTTATATTGGTGATGAATTATTCAAAGCGCATAAAGTGATTTTGACGGCTGGTGCTTGGACTAGTGCGTTTGCTGAAGTCCAAGATAGCGAGCTGCAATTACGTCCCTTGCTGGCAGAGTCAATTATGTTCCGTACCCCCAATCAGACGCTACAACGCATGATTGTGCATAAGGATTATTATCTGATTCCGCGTAAAGATGGTCGAATTGTGTGTGGCTCGGTATTTTCTTCCCAAGGCTTAGAGAAATCCCTAAGTGAACAAGCACAGGCAGCATTGCGCGAAGTGGCAGTGAGCTTAATGCCCGACTTGGAAGAACTGCCGATCCATAATCATTGGAGTAGCTTACTGTCGTTCTCAGAAAATGATGAACCCTTCATGGGTGAGCATCCCGAGATTCGTGGCCTGTATATTAATGCAGGACACGGCAGTAATGGGGTTGCTACCGGCTTAGGTTCAGTACGTGCCTTAGTTGCACAAGTACTGACCTAAATTAGCCACGCCGCATTTTGGCAAAATCGAGCATACGCTGGGTGGAGCGTAAAGCCTTCACCCGGATTTCTTCATCCACGAAGATCTCGTTTTTGCCCGTTTCCAAAACTTGTAGCAGATTGTGTAAGCCATTCATTGCCATCCACGGGCAATGTGCACAGCTTTTACAAGTCGCGCCTTCACCCATCGTAGGGGCAGCAATAAATTCTTTATCCGGTGCTGCTTTTTGCATTTTGTAGAAAATGCCGCTATCGGTTGCCACAATAAAACGCTTATTGGGCAAGGTTTGCGCCGCTTTAATTAACTGCGTAGTCGAACCAACAGCATCAGCGAGCTTAATCACTTTTTCAGGTGATTCTGGATGCACTAGTACACCGGCATCTGGATATTTTTCTTTCATGTCGGCTAAAGCTAAATGCTTGAATTCGTCATGCACGATACAAGCACCCTGCCACAGCAACATATCTGCCCCTGTGACTTGTTGGATATACCGACCTAAATGCCGATCCGGTGCCCAGAGAATTTTCTTGCCTTGTTCGTCCAGCCAAGAAATCAACTCAACTGCAATACTGGAAGTCACCACGTAATCAGCACGTGCTTTGACCGCTGCACTGGTATTGGAGTAAACGACCACCGTACGATCTGGGTTGTCATCACAGAATTTATAGAAGGGTTCAGCAGGGCATTCTAAATCTAAAGAACATTCTGCCTCTAAAGTGGGCATGAGCACGCGCTTTTCAGGATTCAGAATTTTCGCTGTCTCGCCCATGAAGCGCACACCGGCAACAATCAGCGTTTTAGCCGGATGCTCATTCCCAAAGCGGGCCATATCTAAAGAATCAGAGACATAACCACCCGTTTCATCAGCTAGCTCTTGTAGATCGCGATCGACATAATAATGGGCGACTAAAACCGCATCCTGCTCTTTAAGCTTTTGAGCAATTTTGGCTTTAATTTCAGCCTTTTGTTCAGGGGTATAATGTGGGCGTAAGGACTCAACCTGAGCCGTAATCGGAATCTTAATTAAAGGAACACGAGGTGTTTTGGCAGTCATGGCGAACTCTTTGATTCAGTAATCGCAATAAGTGTTAAGCATGGGCTAGAACAGATTAGGATTCAAGCTCCCACTTGCTAGGCTTGAGCTGAAGTCTGCAAGTTTAGAAAGCTTCTTCTTCCACTTCCTCCGCTTTCGGTTCCAAAGATAGACCCTCTAAAGCAGACAAACGTTCGGCGGGTTTAACGGCTTCACCGTTGCCTGTAGCGGTATTATCTGGAGAAAGATTAATGCGCAGTTTTAAATTACTAGCCGAATCCGCATTGCGTAAGGCATCTTCTAAGGTGATTTTCTTCTCACGATAGAGGCGATATAAGTGCCCATCGAAAGTCTGCATGCCTTGCTGTTCAGATTTTTCCATAATCTCCTTAATCGCGCCTACATCACCTTTTATAATCAAATCACGCACTATAGGCGTTCCCAATAAAATCTCAATCGCCGCCGTGCGCTTACCTTCTATGGTGGGAATCAAACGCTGAGAGATAAAGGCTTTTAAATTAAGGGATAAATCTTGCAAGAGCTGATGGTGACGCTCTTCAGGGAAGAAGTTAATAATCCGATCTAGGGCTTGATTCGCACTATTCGCGTGCAGTGTAGATAAGCATAAGTGTCCAGTCTCAGCAAAAGCGAGGGCATGCTCCATGGTTTCACGGGTGCGAATTTCCCCAATCAAAATCACATCCGGTGCTTGGCGTAGGGTATTTTTTAAAGCATCTTCATAGCTATCAGTATCGACGCCGACTTCACGTTGACTGATGATTGATTTACGGTGTGGATGCACATATTCGATGGGGTCTTCGATCGTAATGATATGCCCATCAGAATTGCGATTACGATAATCGATCAAAGCTGCTAGTGAAGTCGATTTCCCAGAGCCGGTACCGCCCACAAACAGAATCAAGCCGCGTTTTTCCATAATGACGTTTTTTAGGACTTCAGGCAGGCCAATCTTATTGGCATCTGGGATTTCAGTTTTAATATTCCGAATCACCATCGCCACTTTATGCCGTTGCTTGAAAATATTGACCCGAAAACGCCCAATTCCCTCCTCGCTAATCGCTAGATTCATCTCTGGTTTGTGTTCAAACTGCTGGCGCTGATCAGCATCCATGAGTTCATAAGCCATCGTATGTACATCTTCAGGGCTTAAGCGTTCACGGGCTAAGGGTTTGAGCGAGCCTTGAAATTTAGCGGCGGGGGGCGCATCAGCCGTGAGATATAAATCGGAGCCATCACGAGTCGCGAGAATGCGTAAATAATCTTTTAAAGCCATCTTAGAGGATCTCTTATTTTTATAATTAATGCAGATTATTGTAACAGTAATTCCCCCAAAGTTGAGTTCAGCTCGTCTGGACACCTATACTTTATGCAGTTATTCAGAGTCTAAATTATGAATTTTATTAAACTACTTGCCTTTGTTCTTAGCCTAAGTTTGCTAGCCAGCTTGTCGTCTTCTGCTTGTGCTGCTAATCCATCTGCTAAACAACGTCCACGGATTGGTTTAGTGTTAGGCGGAGGTGGTGCTGCAGGTATTGCGCATGTGGGTGTTTTAAAGATTTTAGAACAGCAAGGCGTGCCCATTGATGTGATTGCAGGGACGAGTATGGGGGCGATTGTAGGCAGTTTATATGCGGCTGGTTATAGAGCCGAAGAGCTAGAAAAAGTCGTTAAAGAATTAGATTGGCCGGGACTTTTTGAAGATCAGCAAGCCCGGGAAATGCAAAGTTTTCAACTCAAACGCGATAATGCGGGGTTTTTTAATACGGCTGAAGTGGGGATTAAGGATAAACCCTTAAAGCTCCCTGATGGTTTAGTGAGTGGGCAAAAACTGATGTTTGAATTGCGGCGCTTATTAGAGCGCGTGGCACAAGTCGAAGATTTTGACCGCTTACCGATTCCTTTCCGTGCTATTGCCACTGATATTGAAACGGGTGAACAAGTCGTCTTACGCAAAGGCAATTTAGCCACGGCGGTACGTGCTAGTATGTCGATTCCGGGCGTTTTCTCACCCATCACGATTGATAATCGGGTACTAGTGGATGGCTTTGTGTCGAACAATGTGCCAGTGGATGTCGCTAAGCAAATGGGAGCGGATATTCTGATCGTGGTGAGCTTGCCTTATAAATTTGAAAAGCGGGAGCAATTGAATTCTGCGGTAGCAGTCACGGTGCAGGCTATGCAATTCCTAACTGCTAAAAACAGTTTGCCGCAACTAAAGGGCTTAAGCGCACCGAATATTGTGATTGAACCGGATTTAAAAGATATTGGCTCGCTCTCCTTTAATCGTGTGCGTGAAACAATTCCGATTGGGGAAAAAGCAGCACTTGCTCAACTCGGTGCCATTAAGCGTTTAGCGGCTTATGTACCTAATTACCAAGAAACGCAACGAGCCAAACGCAAGGTGGATGAGCAAGAAGAGCAAGGTATTCGTGATGGGCATGTGGCAAAAATTATTTTAGAAAATAACTCGAGTCTCAAAGATAATATTCTCCTCAAGCGCTTAGGGATTAAAGAAGGCGATGCTTTAAATATCGAGCAATTACAGCGTGGCTTAGACAGTGTACACGGTTTAGGCTATTTCGATATTGTTGATTACAGCTTAACGCCTGCGGGTAAAGATTTATACGATTTACATGTCACTGCGCGGCAGCGCTCTACTGGAGATCAACGTTTAAGGTTTGGTTTCACCTTAGATGATAATTTTGAAGGCGATGCCAGCTATCAGATTGGTGTGCGGCATGTTATTAAAGGTGCGACTAGTGCTGGCACGGAATTACGGGATAGTCTAATTGTTGGTGATCGTTTACATGCTGAGACTCAAGTCTTGCACCCATTGAATGATCGTCAAGGTGCTTTTATTGATGCGCGGGCTTGGCATGATCGCCAAGATTTTTATGAGTATGTAGATAAAGAGCGTTCAGCAGAGGTGCGTTTAGGTGAAACTGGCCTCGAAGTGAATTGGCGAGCCGATATTGGCGCAGCCAGTGAAGTGAGTGCAGGTGCGATTTATAAAAATCTCACCCCTGACATTAAAACCGGTAAGCTCACTTTCCCGGGTGAATCCTTGCAAATTGCTGGCCTTGAGCTAGCTTACAACGCCGACACTTTAAATGATGCTGATTTTCCAAATCGTGGTAAGTGGCTACAAGCCGAGTATATGCATGGTTTTAAAGCCATCGGCGCCGATGTGGAGTTTGACCGTCTTAAACTAGCAGGTGGTAAAATTTGGACAAAAGATAAACATCGCTTTACTTTAAAGGGCCAACTGGCTAGTACTTTCCGCGATGATACTTTTATCACCGAACAAATTACTTTAGGGGGTTATAATAGCCTTTCTGGTTTATCCCCCAATCAACTACGCGGGAATCATGCGGCGCTAGGGCGTGGGACTTATATGTATGAGCTTGCAGATTACCCAAGGGTCGCGAAGATCTATGCGGGTGGCTCTTTGGAATTAGGCAATACTTGGGAAAAAGCTAAAGATGTTAATTGGGGGAGCTTATTGTTATCGGGTAGTTTATTTGTAGGTATGGATAGTCCGATTGGCCCTGCTTTCATTGGCTTTGGGCACACAGAGGGTTATGAATCAAATATTTATATGCATGTAGGGCGTAGTTTCTAAATCATGCGTCTGGATCAATTCGTTGGCCAAGCTCTGCAGATTTCGCGTAATGAAGCCCAAAAGCTAATTAGTGCCGGAGTGATTAGCATCAACCATGAGATAGTGACCAAAGCACCTACGAATATATCTGATAATGCCCAAGTTTATTATGCAGAAGAGCTACTTAGGTTACCGGGTTTGTTGTATCTCATGCTACATAAACCCTTGGGGGTGATTAGTGCGACAGAAGATACAAGTCAGCGCACGGTCTTAGATTTAATCAAGCATCCCCATAGGCGTTTGTTGCATCCGGTGGGGCGCTTGGACAAAGATACGACTGGTCTACTCTTACTGACTAATGACGGGCAGTGGTCACATCGGATTACTGCGCCGCGTCAGCACGTGCCCAAAGTTTATCTAGCCCAATTGGCTGAGCCTTTAAGTGATTTGGCAGCTCAACAACTCTTGCAGGGCGTACTCTTACATGGTGAGGCTCACGTAGTCACTGCCTCTAAAGTCGAAATTATTCCCAAACAACAAGTGCGTTTAACGATTCATGAGGGTAAATACCATCAGGTCAAACGCATGCTGGCTGCGGTGGGAAATCGTGTTGAAACTTTGCATCGTGAGCAGATCGGTGCTTTAAGCTTAGATCCTAAACTACCAGCCGGTGCATGGCGCTTCTTAACTCCTTCAGAAATAGACTTAGTGTTCGCTTTCCAAAGCTAGCCTTCAAGTTTATGAAGTACCATGTGTTTTATAGGGTTAGTTGAGTGACGTTCATAAGCTTGACTATACTCAGCCAATACCCGACTAAAAGCATCAGGTATTATTAAAATTCAATGTTGTAAATTGATTAGTTAAGACTGCTTGTTTGGGCTTTGTTTAAGGAGAGTAAACATGGAGCAATTTATCAGTAGACCAACCACCGCCTCACCTGCGCCACACATCGGCGATTTGTTCAAAAGCTATCCTGTGCAACAGGTCGATGCCTCGGCAATTCCGCGCTGGTTAAAACGTGGCTGGGACGATATTCAAGCCAATCCTGCGGCTAGTCTGTTTTATGGTGCTGTCTTTGCCATTGTTGGCATTATTCTCAGTATGTTTTCTGCGGCTAATCCAGCCTTTGCAGTGGCATTTACTAGTGGCTTCTTCTTAGTTGGTCCTTTCTTAGCTTTGGGCTTATATGTGCTCAGTTGGCAACGTGATCAAGGTAAAACGATAGACTTCAGCGCGTCTTTAATCGCGATTCGCCATAATGCCTTAGGTTTAGGGCTATACGCCTTAACGCTTAGCTTCTTAATGGTACTCTGGGTACCTGCCTCTGCGATGGTGATTGCTTTATTTTTCAATAATATTGGCTCTATCAGTGATATGACCGGCTATGCAGCCTTTTGGGATGGCTTAATGCATATGAATAATAGCTTTTTATTTGGCTTAAGCTTCATGGGGGTTGGCTTCTTATTTGCCTTAGTCGCTTTTGTGACCGGTGTGGTAACTGTACCGACTTTGCTTGAGCGTAAAGCAGACTTAATGACGGCAATTGCGACTAGTTTGCGCGTTTGTACGACTAATCCTAAAACCATGTTCCTTTGGGCGCTTACCATTACTGTGATCGTTGGTTTAGGACTTGCGACCTTCAATTTAGGTTTGATTATTGCCATGCCTTTGGTAGCCCATGCGAGCTGGCATGCGTATCGTGATTTAATTGCCAAAGACGCTAGTATTCGTTAATTGAACCAAAACTTATGTTGCTACGACATAAGTAGTAACACTCATTACCGATCTCGTTGCATTTCCTTACTTACTGTTATTTACTGGTAATCTGATAAAGGTTACCAGTCCTCTTTATGAGCTGTGCTATAGTGCGAGCCTGTTTTGAGCTACTCTGCTAATAAAAATGAGCACTGCTTTTGTTCCTCCTTATCCTAAACGTCATGCCTCTGCTCTTGGTGGGATTGCCACTCTGTTGAGTGCTAAGCGTGATTTATTGTCTTTCTGGAGTGAAGATTCTTTCCGTTATCAGTTCATGAGTCGGCGTATTTTAAATCGCTCGATTTTTATTGCGAATACGCCTGAGCTGGTCAAATATGTGTTCGTCACTCAAAAAGATAATTATGAAAGCAAAAGCCCGCAGATGCGTAAAGCGCTTGAACCTTTGTTGGGTGATGGCTTATTTATTAGCGATGGTGAGCTGTGGAAAAATCGGCGTTTGCTACAAAACGGCTTATTCGATACGGCGCATATCCAAGCCTATAGCCAAGTGATGATTGATACCTCAGTCGAGATACGCGAACAATGGGCTAGTTTACCCGTCGGCTCTAAAGTGGGTGTGCTGTCCGCGATGGGACAGCTGACTTCAGAAATTATTGCCCGCACCTTGTTTGGTGCTCGTTTAGGGGCTGATGCTGCCGCCGTTATCAATGCTTTTGCTGAATATCAAGCAGCCATTGAGCAGATTCATGTCACTAACTTCTTAGGCTTGCCTGAATGGCTTCCCATTGGTAGCTTAAAAATGGCAGCGGCGAAAAGTTCCGCTAAGCGTATCCATGCAATTGTGGATCATGTGATTGCTAAAGGTGAACAAGGCGGTTATGAGCATACTTTATTGAATGAATTACTGGCTGCCAATCAACGTAGCAAAGGTGAAGCGATTTCCCGTGAAGGGATTCGTAATGAGTTAATTGTGCTATTTATGGCAGGGCATGAAACTACTGCGAATGCTTTGTCATGGGTTTGGTATTTACTCTCGCAAGACCCTGAAGTAGAAGCAAAAATGCATGCAGAGGTTGATAGGGTGCTGGCAGGACGTTTGCCAACTTATGAAGATGTACCAAACTTGCCTTATGTGCGGGCGGTGTTTGAAGAAACGATGCGGCTTTATCCGCCAGTGCCGATTTTGTCTCGCCAAGCCAAAGGCGAAGATATGATTCGCCGCCGCAAGATTCCCGCAGGCTCGATTATGCTGGTTGTCCCTTGGCTGTTACATCGGCATAAAGATTATTGGGAGCAGCCGGATGCTTTTATTCCTGAACGCTTTATGGATGTGAATAAGCGCCCTGATAAATTCGTGTATTTGCCGTTTAGCGTAGGACCACGGGTCTGTATTGGCAAAATGTTTGGTCTGGTGGAAGCGGTATTAGCGATTTCAACTTTAGCTCAGCAATTCCGCCTGACTTTGCCAAAAGGCACCGCTATCACGCATGAATGCCGTCTGACTTTACGTCCGCGTGGTGCTCTGGAAATGAATGTGGAGCGTCGTTAATGGACTGTCGTGCAGGTTGTGCAGCTTGCTGTATCGCACCCTCGATTAGTTCGCCCACTCCAAAACATCCTCAGGGTAAAACGAGTGGAGCCGCTTGCTTGCATTTAAACCCGGATTTGCGTTGTGAATTGTTCGGAAATCCAGTCCGTCCCAAGGTGTGTTCGAGCCTAATGCCGACATCTGAAATGTGTGGCGAAAATCAACAACAAGCTTTAGCCTATCTTTTTTGGCTAGAGCAAGTCAGCTCTCCCTAGATAAACTACTTAAAAATCAGATTAATAGATCGGTTTTATTAATCCAATATTCATTATTGAGAATTCCAATTTTAGCCATTCCTTAATTTAAGTTATAACCGAATGTCGACATCTTTATCCAAGTTTTTAAGGAATTAGCTAATCATGACGGACAGAATCCAGCTCGGTAGTTTGCAGGTTTCCACACTGTTGCATCATTTCGTCAATCAGCAAGCGCTGCCCGGAACGGGAGTGGAACCGACAGTATTCTGGGCTGGGTTGGAACAGATCGTTAATAATTTAGCGCCACGTAATCGTGAGTTGCTAGCAAAACGTGATGCTCTGCAAGCGAAAATTGATGCTTGGCATGTGGCGAATAAAGAGCAATTTGACTTTGCTAAATACAAAGCTTTCTTACAAGAAATCGGTTATTTATTGCCAGAAGGTACGGATTTTTCTATTAGCACTGAAAACGTCGACAGCGAAATTGCTACGATGGCTGGCCCGCAATTGGTGGTGCCGGTGATGAACGCGCGTTTCGCATTGAATGCGGCGAATGCACGTTGGGGCAGTTTATATGATGCGCTGTATGGCACGGATGCGATCCCTTCTACGGAGGGTGCTGAAGCAGGCAAGGCTTATAACCCGGTGCGTGGTGCAAAAGTTATTGAATTTGCCCGTAACTTTTTAGATGAAGCTGCAGCACTAGTAAGCGGTTCACATACAGATGCAATGAGCTATGTGGTCGCGAATGGCGTGTTACAAGTAAACCTAAAGAATGGCTCAACGACAGGCTTAAAACAACCGGAAAAGTTCGTGGGTTACAATGGCGATGCCACTAGCCCTAATGCGGTGTTATTGAAGAACAATGGCTTACATTTCGAGTTGCAAATTAATCGTGCGGGTACGATAGGTAGCAGCGATGCAGCCGGTGTGAATGATATTCTGATGGAAGCGGCACTCACCACCATTATGGACTGTGAAGACTCGGTGGCTGCAGTGGATGCTGTAGATAAAGTGCTGATTTATAGCAATTGGCTCGGTTTGATGAAGGGTGATTTGAAAGAAGAGGTCAGCAAAGGTGGCAAAACTTTCACCCGTGCGATGCATCCAGACCGTGAATATACTGCTGCTAAGGGTGGAAAACTCAGTCTACATGGGCGTAGCTTATTATTCGTGCGTAACGTCGGTCATTTGATGACGAACCCAGCCATTCTCGATCAAGAGGGTCAAGAAATCCCTGAAGGTATTCTGGATGGCTATTTGACCTCGATGATTGCAATGCACAATCTTAAGGGTAATACCAGCGCGAAAAACACTCGTACTGGCTCAGTGTATATTGTAAAGCCGAAAATGCATGGCCCTGAAGAGGTGGCGTTCACTAATGAATTATTTGGTCGGATTGAGGATGCCTTGGGCTTGACGCGCAATACGTTAAAGGTGGGCATCATGGACGAGGAGCGTCGCACGACGATTAATTTGAAAGAGTGTATTCGTGCGGCAAAAGAGCGAGTGGTGTTCATTAACACTGGCTTCTTAGATAGAACCGGCGATGAAATCCACACCTCGATGGAAGCAGGCGCGATGATTCGTAAGGGCGATATGAAAGCCGCAGCATGGATCAAGGCTTATGAAGACTCCAACGTCGATATTGGTTTAGCTTGTGGGTTACAAGGTCGTGCACAAATTGGTAAAGGGATGTGGGCCATTCCTGATCAAATGGCGAATATGCTGAGCACTAAAATCGGTCATCCGATGGCGGGTGCGAATACCGCGTGGGTTCCTTCGCCCACAGCAGCCACGTTACACGCTTTGCATTATCACCAAGTCGATGTGTTCAAGCGGCAAGATGAACTAAAGAGCCGCCAGCGTGCGAATGTAGATGATATTTTAACCGTGCCTGTCGCTACTCAGCCAAGCTGGAGTGCCGCTGAAATTCAGCAAGAGTTGGAAAATAATGCTCAAGGTATTTTGGGTTATGTGGTGCGTTGGGTAAATCAAGGTGTTGGCTGCTCAAAAGTGCCTGATATTAACGATGTCGGCTTGATGGAGGATCGTGCGACTTTGCGTATCTCCAGCCAACATATGTGCAACTGGCTATATCACGGCATTTGTACTGAAGCACAAATCATGGATGCTTTCAAACAGATGGCTGTTAAAGTTGATGCACAGAATGCCAATGATCCAACTTATACCCAAATGTCTGGCAACTTTGAGCAAAGTGTCGCGTTTAAAGCAGCTTGTGATTTAGTGTTCAAAGGCCGTGAGCAACCGAATGGTTATACCGAGCCTTTGCTGCACAAGTATCGTCAGGAAGCAAAAGTCGCTTTGTTCTTTTAATTAACTGACTCAGGATTTATATGAAAGCCGCCTTCAGAGTGGCTTTTTTATTCAGTTTGAACTAACACAGTGCTGATAGCGTGTATTCACAGTAGTTGCAAACTTAGCGGTAGTCAGAATCCGTGACGATTTTTCGCTATGTAATTCAATCCCCGGAAGCTGGGCATAGAGTGGTTTTTTGCCGGTTACTTGCTGGTAAGTTTTTAAGATTGCTTGATAAATTGGTGTGTTGTTAAACGCAAGCTGTTTTTCTTTCAATAGGTCACGCCGCACTTGATAATCTTTAAAGCCTAAGTTGTATTTCTGTACCACATTGCGCGTAACTTGCTCAGTGCCACTGACGGTCATTTCTACATCGCCATCCGCTTGATAAATTAATAAATCACCATCAGTGGCAATTTGCTTACCTGCGAGTTTGCTAATCATTGTTTGGAAGGCTGCGTTACGACTACTATAACGCCCAGCATTAAAATCTGCAAAGCGATAGATTTTTTTGTCATAACCACTATCGTAGCCTAATAATAGTAAAGTTCCGTAATAGAGTCCGCCTTTGCGGGTATAAAGTTTATCGCGGATTTGGTAGATTTCTTCCAAACTTAAAGCTTTACCATTGCGCTTTTCACGCTCAAATTGCACCGCAAAACTTACTGCCACTTGCATAGACCCAATCGTATTTATTTCATTATTGCTTTCAATAAAACTATTGGCGAAGCGATTATCCACGAGCCAATTGAGTTTATATTGCTGTGCATATTGCTTAAGACCGCCAATCAGGTCTCTATATGCTAAATCTAAATCGCGTTCTGTTTTCGCCTTCCGAATTCTCTGCATAAAACTATCATTCGTAGTCGGGAATTTATTTAGGAATAGCACAGCCCCATCACCGAGTAGAGAAAACTTTTTTAGCTTCATAATCACAGCCTGCTCAGAAATCTTGCCTAAATTTGGTATAGTTGGGTTAGCTACGAACCCCGATTCCTGATCAGCAATGGCTATCACTGCACAGATATTTTCACGGCTTTGCTCCAATCCATGCTCTTTGAGCACCGCTAACAAATCAATAGCCCAAGCTCGAGGTTCTCGGGCATTGGGTTCTGCCGTTTTGATCAGTTGGGTGGTTTGCTCTAGGCTCATGGCAGGGACAGCAAGCTTGGTTTCCGCAGCTGTTTTAGTTTCACTCAGTTGTGCTTTGATCACTGGATAAAACCAAAGTCCTAAACCAATAATCCCTAAGCCACCTAGCCAGAGCAGGAGGGTTTGGAGTTTTTCTAAGAACCAGTCGATCATGGGTCAGCTTTTTATGTTTAAGTTATCGATGCACTCTAGCAAGCTGTGAATAACAGGACAAATTCTTGAGATTTGTTTTAATATCCACTGGTCGGTGATTAATGAGCGTTCAGCGGCATGTATGACATTTTTCTCAGTTATTCTAGTAAAGATCTTGAGCGGGTACGTCCTTTATTTGATGCTTTGACTAAACAGGGCTGGTCAGTGTTTTGGGATCATTTGTCCATTGGTACAGGTGAAAATTGGAGCTTGAAGCTTGAGCATGCGATTAATGACAGCCGTTGCGTGGTGGTTACATGGTCACAAAATTCTATACAGTCCGAATATGTGCGTGAAGAAGCTAGTTTTGCTAAACGTCGGGGTGTGTTACTACCAATTTGCCTAGATAAAGTTGAACCACCTTTTGGATTTACTTTGCGCCAAGCCATGGACTTTAGTCGGTGGAACCAAAAATCCGATCATCCTACTTTTATTAGGTTTGCTTCGGAAATCCATGTGCTTGTACAGACTAAGCAATTATTGCCAGTTGATGCGCCTATATCTTCGTCTAAAGTTAAATTAAAATGGTTACTTTACGGAGGTATAGGAGTATTAAGCATAGTGGTGGTAGTGATATATATGATTTTTATTCATCAGGAGAAAAAAATAAACATTTCTCCTGATAAATCTATTGTTATTGGACAAGATTATTTAGGGCAACAAGACGATGAGTTATCTATATCTTTAATAGGTTCAGAAACAACCGTTAAGCAAATTGAACAAGGACGTAATCACGTAATAAAGTTAATTAACCAGTATAACAAAAAGCTATTATCATTAAATGATAACAATACATGGATTTTTTCAAAGGATAGAATTTATGCTAGGGATGCATATAAGATCTGTGAACGTATGAGACCCAACTATTGTTTACATGCAGAGTTTAAAAAATTAGCTTCAACTCAAATACAATCAGGTTGGCTTAGCGCGCTATGGGTTATTGAGCCTACTGAAGATGGTCATTTTTTTATTAAAAATGTTTGGAAAGTTGATCAGTATATTTATGTAGATGGAAGTGGTTTTTCTATCGGAAAAAATGATAAAAAATCTATCTCATTTCAATGGAGTTTAACATTAAGTGACTAGTAGTCTGCAAACTAGATTGGCTGTTTTTTCTAACAAAGCATAATGGAGTTAGTCATAACAATATTCATCCTAATATTCATGGTTTTCTGATGGCTTTAAGCTAGTAATTCTTTGCCATACAGGTTTTGAGTATCTAAAGTCTTTTAACACTCAAATGCTGAAAATGCCCATCAATGGTTAGCACAGGCAACTGATGCCGATTCGCTACTGCTGCAATCAAAGCATCTGTTAAAGGTAAAGTAATACCCTGACTACGTAAGTTTTGCAACGTATTACCTGCGGCGAACCAATCTTCAGATAGCACAGCCAAGCATTCCACTTGCTCAAACAAAAAGCTTAACTGCTGCTTTTCTTTTTGGCCTTTTGCACCTTGTAGCAATTCAGCAATACTGACGCTACATAAAACAGCACGATCAGACATTAAAGCTTGCTCGACTTGATTACCTAATTGGCCTTCACGCGAGCGCAAAAAATCAATCCAACCACAAGTATCAATCAAGATTTTGCTACTCATACTTGAGTATCCAATTGCCGCAGTTCACGCCAAGTATCTTCTAGCTCCACCGTTCCACGTAGTGCTAGCAGTCGTTGTTTACGAATATATTGTAGATAATCGTGTAAAGCTCGTTTAATTGCAGCGGTATGACTATTTTCACCCGTAATTTTCATCAAAGATTCAATCAATTGATCATCAAGTGTAAGTGTTGTTCGCATCATTTTATCCTGATTTTTACATCAAATTTAGTTTAGCATAGATGTACTGGTTCTACAGTGATAAAATGCTAGCTTATTCAAATTAGCGCTTAGGCTCTCCATGAAATACCTAAAAATTCCCGTCACCCCCTTCCAACAGAACTGTAGCCTCATCTGGTGTGAGGAAACTAACGAGTGTGTGTTAGTTGATCCTGGTGGTGATGTGCCTAAGCTGATGGCAGCCATTGAAAAAGAAGGCTTAAAACCTATCGCTGTCTGGCTCACGCATGGGCATTTAGATCATGTGGGGGGAACGATGCCGATTGCTGAGCATTATCAAGTACCGGTGATTGGCCCACATGAAGCCGATGCTTATTGGCTAGATGGCTTGCCGATTCAATCCCGTCAATTTGGCTTTCCACCACACGAAGCCTTTCGCCCCACTCAATGGTTAAAACATGGCGATACTTTGACAGTGGGGAAGGAAAATTTCGAGGTTTACCACACCCCCGGTCATACCCCTGGGCATGTGGTGTTATTCAATCGTCAAGCCGATATTGTCTTTGTCGGTGATGTGCTATTCGATGGGGGTATTGGTCGTACCGATTTTCCCGGTGGCAATCATCAGCAGTTGATGAATTCGATCAAGCAGCAGTTGTGGCCTTTGGGCGATCAAGTGACGGTCGTGCCAGGACATGGGCCGAATACTACTATCGGGGATGAGCGGCGTACTAATCCCTTTGTGCATTGAGTCATGCAGCGTTCTCTGGTGTTTTTCACTTTAAGCTTAAGTTGTTCAGCCTGTGCAGTAGCACCAAGTGCACCAATTCGCTCCTTAACGATTAATCAGCGCATGATCTTGGCTGCTCATAATGAAGTACGTGCACCGTTAGGTTTGCCGAGTTTCACATGGTCAGCTCGTTTGGCGGATTATGCGCAAGTATGGGCAAGTACTTTAGCAACACATTATGACTGCAGTATGCAACATCGTAGCGAGGTTGGCAGGGAGGAGTGGCAAGTCGGTGAAAATTTGTTTTGGGCAGGTGCACGACGTTGGACAGATGGGCGCAGAGAACTAGAGCCGATTAGTCCAAGACGGGTGGTCGCTTTATGGGCGGGGGAAGTCAGTGATTATGACTATGCCGCTAATCAATGTCGCCTTGGTGCACAATGTGGGCATTACACACAAATCGTCTGGCGTGATACTCAAGAATTGGGTTGTGCAGCAGCCCTATGTGGAGATTTAGGGCAGATTTGGGTGTGTAATTATAGCCCTGCAGGCAATTGGCTAGGGCAAAGGCCTTATTGAAGCTTAATGGTATAAAATACCTTGCGGGGCGGTTGCCCCTTAAGGTTAGGTTGTTTAACACCTAATTTAATTTTCTCGCCCGGCTTATATTTAGCGAGGCAAGTATATAAATCGCCTACACTCTCAATGTCTTTGCCATTAACACTAATAATTTTGTCGCCTTCATGTAAGCCAGCTTTATCAGCGGCACTATTTGGGACGAGCTTACCAATCGTTACACCATTGTTAGCGGGTACTAACCAAGCACCTAGTTTTCCAGTCGGTGGCAAACTCAGAAATTGCGTCAGTAGCTGATAATCCACTTCATCATTTAAGCGCTCGCGTACATCCACACTATGCAGAGTGGCTTTGGAAATTTTCGGTAAACGCCGCCCCACATCATTGGGAATGGCTGCTTTAGCACTGACATGCCCAGAGCCTGCAAACACCACCATGCGCGATTTTTCATTAGCTTGTAGGAAGTTCACAATATTAGCAGCCATGGTTTCATCCCAAATTCGCTGCACCATGGCAAAGTTTTCAAACTGCCCATGTCCATGTGCATGATCGGCAAAAACTTGGCGCAGTTTATTCAGATAAGAACCCACCGCTGGGGTAATTTCTGCAGGTAACTGTGCGCGTTCCGCCTTGGTTAAACTATCTAAGCCTTGCATTCCGACTTTACTGGTCAGTTCAGCGGGTGCGTTTAAAGCAATCACTGGCAGCTTATTGGCTTTCGCATATTCCAAAATCGGGCGTAGCATCCGAAAATCATAGCGCCAACGATTGTAGTAATTAGTTTGCTCTAGGAGCTGATCTTCGCTAATTTTATCTGCTAAGTAATTATTAATGACTGGTTGAAAGCTCTGCTGAAACCATTCTACCCCAATACCGATATTGGGATTTTGGCGGTGCATCGCGCGGAGGATCAACAGTTGATTCATGTGGTGATCGTAGCGGTCATGGGTTTCGCCCACGAAGACCACACGTTTGCTTTGTAGCCTTTGCATCAGCTCTAAAAAGCTGATTTGCTTATTGCCATCAATAGCGACGGGTTTCCAACCATCTAAAAAGGTATTCACCTCAGCTAAGTTGCGATGCTCAAGCGTTGTGGCTTGCACGGGCGGGGAAGTAACACTAATGAGGAAACAGAGTGCTAAAAGTGAAGTTATTCGATATCGCAGTGTCATAGCTGTATTTTGTATCCTTGAGCGATTCTTAGTGTCAGGTAGAGTTTAACTCGGCGTGCTAACAGATGCCTCCGTGCCATCGCTATTATGTTAGCACCCTGCCGGAAAAGTGCGCATTTCCCTTGGATAATCGGATAATCCCATGGTCTTAATCAGAGTTTTCGCGATTTTTGCTGTACTGATAGTAGGTTGGGTTTGGTCTAGTCAAGCTAGCGCTGCGACCAGTCAGGCAAACCCAACGATCCTGTTACAACATCAGCTTAAATTAAAGATTGATCTCGCAGCTACTCGTTTGTCGGTGGTTGATCATCTAAAGTTCAGTACGAGCACAGCAGAAACTTGGCAATTTAGCTTAAGTGACCAGTTTAATTTAGAGCTTAATCCCGCTCTAGAGTTGCTGAAGCATGAAAAGGGTCTCAATTATTATCGAGCTAAACAGGCAGATCTCAGCTTAAGTTATAGTGGTCAGCTTAAGTCCACGCCAGACTGTGCTTGGTTGACGCAAGCTTGTATCCAGTTTGATGCGAAAGGTGTGTATTTAGATGCCAATAGCCAGTGGTATCCCAATGCACCACGAGCCTTGCATACCTTTGAATTAACCGCAGCATTGCCAGAAAATTGGGTAAGTTTAAGCCAAGGCGAGCAGGTTCAAACCACTTGGCAAGAAACTCAGCCGCAGCAAGCCATCTACTTCGTAGCAGGGGCATTTAAGGTATATAGTGAGCCGGGCAAATATGCAACTGCTCAAGTCTACTTACAATCTGCAGATGATGAGCTGGCTAAAAAATACCTAGCGGCTACGCATCAATATCTCGAAGTTTATTCCAAGCAGTTAGGCGCTTATCCCTATCGTAAATTTGCGACCGTAGAAAGTTTCTGGGAAACCGGCTGGGGGATGCCTTCCTTTACCCTCTTAGGCTCTAAAGTAATGCGTCTGCCGTTTATTTTAAGCAGTTCTTTCCCCCATGAAATTGTGCATAACTGGTGGGGTAATAGTGTGTATGTGGATAACTCCCAAGGTAATTGGAGTGAGGGTTTAACCGCGTATTTAGCAGATTATCAAATGAGTGCAGGCACAGGCGAAGCAATGAATTATCGCCGCGATACCGTGCAGAAATATGCTAACTTCACCAGCAATTTTCAGGACTTCCCACTCAAAGATTTTCAAAGCCGTCATGATCAAACCACTCAAGCGATTGGCTATGGCAAGTCTTTAATGCTGTTTCATATGTTAAAGCAGCAGCTTGGTACAGCAGCTTTTGAAAAAGGTTTACAGACTTTATATCAAGATTATGCCTTCAAGACTGCAAGCTTTGTTGATTTGCAAGCGGTCTTTGAAAGAGTCAGTGGGCAGAATTTGCAGGCTTTTTTTAAGCAATGGCTGGAGCGTCTTGGTGCACCGCAATTGGTTTTAGGTGAGCACCAGCTCACAGAGCAAGAGGGTATAACTCAACTCAGTCTGACCTTAAAGCAAACGCAAACCAGCGAACCTTATCAACTAAAACTGCCGGTTACCGCAAGCTTTAAAGGTGGGAAGACGGAAACACAATGGTTAGATTTTAATACAGCACAGCAAAGTTTTAATTTGAGCTATGCACAAAAGCCGGTCGCAATAGGGATTGATTCTGAATTTGAAGTTTTGCGTATTCCCGAACTCGGTGAACTGCCTGCGGCTTTAAATGTTTTATATAACGCTGAGCCGAAAACCTTTGTCATCGCGCGCCAAGTTCCTGCCGGTATGGAGTTAGCTTGGGAGGAGGCGATTACCGCGTTCAGTCGTGGTGATAAGCCGAAGCAGCAATATGATGATGCACCTTTGCCGGATGAAGGTATCGTGATTTTATTGGGCGGTGATAATACCGCACTGACGGGTTTATTAGAGCGCGCTCAGCAGCCGTTTAAACTTAGCGAAACTGCTTATACTTTAAATAGTGTGAATTACACCTGTGGCTTGCATTCCTTAGCACTGAGTTTAACTGCAGGTAAACAGCAAGTAGTGCTCTTAGATGCAAGCACACCAGAGGCTTTGCAGCAGCTAATTAATAAGCTGCCACATTATGGGAAATATAGTTATGTACTGTTTAATAGCGCAAGCGGCGAAAATGTAGCGAAAGGTCAATGGACAGTGAATGATTCGCCTTTAACCCTGCATTTTGATTAGCTAAGCGATTTTAACCACCGTGCGCCCGACTACTTTATTCTTTAAATAGTCGGGGAAAGCGCTTAATAGTGCGTCGAATTGAATTTCGCGCTGGATGATTTTATCTAAATGCTGCGGTTTGAGATCAGAGCCAAGCCGTTGCCAAGCTTCATCACGCATTGCCCGTGGTGCTTCAATATTAATTCCAATCAGGGAAACTCCCCGTAGAATAAAGGGCATGACAGTCGTAGATAATTCAAAACCACCTGTTAAGCCAATACTAGCGATACTACCGAAGGGTTTAAGTGTACGAGTCAGCCAAGCTAGGGTCTCGCCACCCACATTATCCACTGCGCCACCCCAAAGAGCTGTTTCAAGCGGACGTTTACCCATGTCTAAACTATTGCGATCCACAAAGCGACTCGCACCTAACGCGCTTAAATAGTCGTGATGCTCGGTTTTACCGGTATAAGCGACTACCTCATAGCCACGTGAGGATAATAAATCTATCGCGAAACTGCCTACGCCACCGGTTGCTCCGGTGACTATCATCGGGCCATGGGCAGGTGTTTGCCCCATACGTTCTAAGCGCATCACCGCTAAAGCGGCGGTAAACCCTGCCGTACCAATCGCCATGGCTTCGCGTTCAGTGAGGCCGTGTGGTACAGGAACCACACAAGCGGCTGGCACGCGTGCGTATTCAGCATAACCTCCATCAAGCGTTTCAGAAATACCACCACCCACAACTAACACTGAGTCGCCTGCTGTAAAGCGCGCATCTGTAGAGCTATGCACTTTACCCGCTAAATCAATCCCGCCATTTAAAGGAAACTTACGCACAATCTTTGCGCTGCCGGTTGCAGCTAGCGCATCCTTGTAATTAATTCCAGACCAGCTAACTTTAATAACTACTTCGCCCGCAGTTAACTCGTCTAGCTGCATCGTTTCAAAATCAGCACTGACTTTATGCTCATGCTGGCGAATGCGTAAGGCTTTAAATGAATTCATCGCACACCCTCTCCTTGCAATTAAAAAGGTTAGTGCGCTTGAGTCTAGCGGTGGCTAGTTCATTTAGTCTAGTACGAAGGTGACTTTTAGGCGCACGTGATAATCCGTGACGCGGCCATTTTCTACATTAAGGTTTTGGTCAGCGACCCAAGCACTTTTAACATTTTTTAAGGTTTCGTTAGCTTTAGCGATACCTTTTTGAATCGCGTCCTCGAAACTAGTGGAGGAGGAACAAGTGATTTCAATTATTTTTGCTACAGTCATAGCTGCCTCACTAGGCTTTGCGCCTATACAATCAATCAGACTACTAGTATAGACAATCTTTAAGTGCGGTCAGGTTTGAGCGGATAAACGTAGGTTTCACAAGGGATAGACGCTATTCAGTACTAGTGATCCTGAGTTATCATCGACGCTCCTTGCCATGCAGTCGGATTGGCTGAACATTAATGATCGATTTCCTGATTTTCTTGTTACTAATGCCAGTAACAGGTGCGCTATTTATTCTATTTTTGCCTAATCACCGGCAAACATGGATTCGCCCAGCCGCTTTGAGCACTGCTGTCCTGACTTTAATCTATACCCTCTATTTAGCTACGCAGATGGATTTCAGCAATCCAGCCGTGCAATTAGTCGCTGAATATCAATGGAATGAGCGCTTAGGCACTTATTTTTCCTTTGGCGTGGACGGTTTATCTTATCCTTTAGTGGCTTTAACCAATCTATTAATGCTGGTAGCGATTGCTGTTTCTACGCAAATTAATGAGCGGATTAAAGGCTATTATATTTTACTCTTGTTGTTAGAAGCAGCGACTATGGGGGTATTTCTAACTCAAGGCTGGGCGCTATTTTATGTGTTTTGGGAGTTAGTCTTAATCCCACTCTTTTTCCTGATTGACCGTTGGGGTGGAGCAAATCGCCAACGAGCAGCGTTAAATTTCGTGCTATACACCATGGGTGGCTCAGTGTTTATGCTGTTAGGCTTATTAATGCTCTTTGATGCCAACCCTGAGCACCGCTTTTTATTCGCCTCGATTAAGCGTGCTTCTGAAGTTATTCCGCCTGAAACCCAAACGGTGATTTTTCTAGGTTTAATGATTGGCTTAGGCGTAAAAATGCCACTATTTCCTTTGCACGGTTGGTTGCCTTTGGCGCATGTAGAAGCCCCTAGCCCCGTTAGTATTTTGCTCTCAGGTATTCTATTAAAAATGGGTGCTTACGGGCTGATTCGTAGTGCTGAGATGTTGCCTGCTGCGGCGCTTAATCTGCAAGACTTGATGATGGCACTCGGTATGATCGGCATGTTGTATGGGGGCTTATTAGCGTGGCGGCAGAGTGATTTGAAGAAAATGATCGCGTATTCCTCAGTCAGCCATATGGGAGTAGTGATGATTGGGATTGCTGCCTTGAATGAAAATGGTTTAATGGGCGCTGCTTATCAAATGGTGGCACATGGTTTAGTAGCGGGCGCTTTGTTTATGCTGATTGGACTATTGTATGAGCGCACCCATACCCGCGATATTAATGATTATGGCTCGCTGTTAAGAGCTACGCCCCGCTTTGCAGTCTTAATTATTTTAGCCTTAGTCGGTGGAGTCGGTTTGCCGGGAACGGCGGGTTTCATTGGTGAATTACATGCTTTAATTGGTGGTTTTGAGCGTTGGGGGTGGTTAGTGGCTGCTTTATCTTTGGGGATGTTAATCACTGCAACCTATAGCCTGCGCACGGTTAAACAGCTTTACACCGGACCGATAAATCTAAGTATGCAACAAGTGGAGGATCTAAAGCCTTTAGAGCTAGTTGCAGGGGGTGTATTAGTGACGGGCACGCTCTTGCTAGGTTTCTATCCTTTACCCTTATTAGATGTACTCCTCAGCAGTTTACAAGCGATTGCTGCACCTTTTGGAGCTTAAGCGATGAGTGAATGGCTGCATCAATTGCTATTATTGACTCCTCTCCTTCCATTACTGGCTAGCTTCTGGATTGGCTTAGGCGTAGTTTTTAAGTGGAATCGCGGCGAGCAAGGGGAGCGTGAAACGGCCTTGATTGCGGTTGGCTCGGCCTTAATAGCCTTTCTAGTTTTGCTGGGTTTAACCGTTTATAGCACTTTGTATGGTTCATTAGGCACTATTGTCATCTCGCGTTGGCTGGAGAGTGGCAATATTCAAGCGAGTGTCAGTTTATTATTCGATGGTTTGAGTCTAAGTTTAGCAACCGTTTTCAGTTTCATTATTTTGCTGACTTTACGTTTTTCAGTGAATTATTTGCATCGTGAAGCTAGTTTCCAACGCTTTTTCCTGATTATGTGTTTGTTTCATACGGCCATGCTGTTGATTGTGCTGGGTGGCAATTTAATGTTGGCTTTTGTTGGCTGGGAGTTGGCAGGGATTAGCTCCTATCTTTTAATCAGTTATTCATGGCAACGTGAATACGCTAGTACCAATGCTACACGTGCCTTTGTCACTAATCGGGTGGGTGATGCAGGCTTTTTGCTCGCTATTTTCATGGCACTGATTTACTGGGGCAACTGTGATTGGGAAGCGCTCTTAGTTCAAAGCCAAGCCGAACCGGGCTTAGTCGCCAATATGATTGTACTAGGTCTGATTCTGGCGGCTTGTATTAAATCGGCGCAGTTTCCATTTTCAGCTTGGATTAGTCATGCCTTAGAGGGACCAACCCCTTCTAGTGGAGTGTTTTATGGCTCGGTGATGGTGCATGCGGGTATCTATCTCTTATTACGCTTGTCACCCATGCTTGAGCAAATGCCAATTATTGCTTGGCTCTTAGCTGCAATGGGGTTAGCAACGATTGTGTATGCTTGGTTTTTGGCGCAAATGCAGACGGATATTAAAAGCTCGCTGATTTTCTCAACGCTAATGCAAGTGGGTATGATGGTCGTGGCGATAGCTGCAGGCTGGACGACTTTAGCTTTAATTCACCTAATCCTGCATGCTGTCTGGCGGATTTATCAGTTTCTCTGGTCACCTTCTTTTCTACAACAAACTTCTAGTCCCGCACCTGCAGCACCCGCTTGGTTCCAGAAGAATTTATGGCTACATAATGCATGTCTCCAACGTTTTTGGTTGGATCGTTTAGCAGATACTTTTTTAGTAAAACCGACGCGCTTATTAGCGCACGAAGCTCAATTGTTTGATCAGCAAGTGATAGATCGCTTAACCGGTACACCTTCTCATACCAATGTTTTGTCGACTTTAGTACAAATGCAGGCTCTCCAAACAGGTAGTTTACAATTGAATAATCAAGTCGGTGTTGGCTCAGGTGTTTTTGGCAAGCTCTTACAACGCATTGCTGAAATTATGGAGTGGTTTGAAGAGCGCTTAGTCCTAAAAAGCAGTAGTGATGGCTTAGCTGGTTTAGCGACCGTATTAGGCGAGCGTGCTGAGTTGGTAGAAACCTATTTACGGCAACCTCGTTATATGCTGGTTTTGATCGCTGCTACCTTGGTAGTGGTCTTATGAGGACGCGCTAGTGCAATATCAAATAATTAGTGCTGCTTGGCCTCTGTTAAGTCTATTGCAGCTAGTGCCTTTAGTGGCTAGCTTACTGTTGCTTCGGATTCGTCAACGCAATGCGATGATCTTAGCGCTATCGGCCTCTTTGCTAGAAATCGCCTTAGCACTCGTTCTGTATCTAAGTTTTGACAATACCCAGCCTGCAGGGGTTATGCAGTTTGCTGAACAGTTACCGATCTGGGCGGCTTTTCAGTATCATGCTGCTGTCGATGGTATGAGCGTGCTATTTATCCTGCTTACCACTTTACTCGGCTTTTTATGTGTAGTGTTTATTCTGTTCCGGCGCTTACATGGTAGCTCAGTTCTCGCCGTGATGATGTTGGTGCAAGCCACTCTAGTCAGCCAACTCGTCACCGTGGATTTGCTGTGGTTTAACCTTGTTTCCATGCTGGAAATGCTGTTGATTGCTTATTTGACTAAGCGTTGGCCTGCATCTGATGATGTGATGCCCGCTCTAGTGCGCTTTCTGCAATTTATGGCAGTGGGCTTGATCTTATTATTGGCAGGTAGTTTATTGCTTGCTTGGAATTACGCCACGCTCAAGGGAATATGGTCGTTTGATTTAGCTGAGCTTGTGACGGTGACTGTACCGGAAGAAATGGAAGGCATTTTGTTCTTCCTACTCTTTTATGGGCTAGCAGTGCGCATTCCCCTCTTTCCTTTTCATGGTTGGCTGCCAGATTTTCTGCGCTTTGGAAATGTGGCAATTGCACCAATTTATCTTTTAGGCTTAAAGCTGGGTGTTTATGGCTTGTTGCGTTTTGTGTTTCCACTCATGCCCAATGCTGTCTGGCAATGGCATTATGTGGCAGTGGCCTTTGCGATGGTGGGGGTATTTTATGCCGCTTTACTCGCTCTAAAACAGCAGAATTTGCGCAGTCTCTTAGGTTTTGCCGTTGTCAGCCATACCAGTATTCTCACCATTGGCCTGTTTAGCCTTGATCCCCTAGCTTTACAAGGCAGTGTCCTATTAGCGGTGAATTTTGGTTTAGCCATCTCTGGATTGTTACTAATGACGGGCTTGGTTTGGCAACGTACCCGCACCACTAATTTGCATCGTTTAGGCGGTATGTTTGATTATATTCCTTTAGTCGGTATTGCTTTCTTGATTGCAGGTTTAGCGATTGTCGGGATGCCCGGCACACCCGGTTTCAATGCGGTGCATTTTGTTTTAGAAGGGGCGATTAAAACGTTTGGTGCACCTGTCACCATTGGTGCTGCAATTGGCAACTTAATCGCAGCCGGTTTTTTATTACGCGCTTTCCAACGGGCCTTTTTAACCAAACCGAGTGGTAACACTAGTCATTGGAATACGGAGCCTTCACAGCTCACTGAAAAAATATTAGCAGGAACAGTAATTTGTGTGATTGTGGTGGTCGGTTTTTATGATGTGCCGTGGCTGGCTCTTATTGCTGAGCCTGTCGGTGGAGTAGGGGAGCTGTTCAATGAATTACGCGCACTGTCTGGGATTGTGAATCATGACTGAAGCCATTCCAATGACTAGTGCTGCATTTCCTTGGTTAAGCCTACTAATTTTACTCCTGCCGTTAGGTGGGTTGATTGCGGCAAGTTTAGCACCGCGAGAAGCCCGTTGGGCTGCTTTGGCAACTTCGGTAGGAGCTTTACTGATTTCCTTAGTTATTGTAAGTGGATTTAATCCAGCACAATCAGGCTTTCAATTTGTCGAACGTAGCCTGTGGATTCCGTCCTTAGATATTAATTATTTGCTAGGTGTGGATGGTTTATCAGTACTGTTCTTACCCTTTACTGCTCTGCTATTTATTGGAGTCATTCTAGCCTCGTGGAATGCGATTCAAAACCTACCGCGTTTATTTTTTGCGCTACTTCTTCTCTTAGAAATGGCGATGATGGGCATTTTCTCCGCTTTAGATACAATTCTGTTCTTCCTCTTTTGGGAGTTGAGTGTTTTACCGCTTTATTTTCTGATTAGTCTTTGGGGGATTGGGCCAAATCGGCGTTATGCAGGCGTAAAATATACTTTGTTTATGTTGAGTAGCGGCGTACCGTTATTGTTGGGATTTGTGGTCTTAGCTTTGCAGCATCCTAATGGCATTAGTTTTGATTACACTCGTCTCCTGCATATTGCGCATACACATGATTATCAAACGGCTATTTTCATTCTGTTAGCCTTGGCGTTTGCAGTGAAGTTACCGCTATTTCCTTTGCATTCATGGCTGCCAGTCGTCGCTCAAGAAGCACCTACACAAGTAGTGGCTTTATTGGTGGGCTTAAAAGTAGGGGTGTATGGAATGATTCGCTTCGCTTTTCCGTTAGCACCGAGTGCTGCTCAGGATTTTCAATATATTTTGATCGGCTTGGGCATGCTAGGTGTGCTGTATGGGGCCTTGGCCGCTTTAGGGCAAACTAATTTACGCCGTATGTTAGCTTTCTCCAGCTTAAGTCATGTCGCGATGGTCTTTCTCGGTGTAGTGAGTATGACGCAGCAAGGTTTGCAAGGGGCAATTTTTCAATTATTGAATTTCACGGTGATTGCAGGTGGCTTATTTATCCTGATTGGATTCATCTATCAGCGGGTAGGCTCTAGCGAAATTCCAAGTCTGGGTGGGATTGCGAAGAGTATGCCTTTATTAACAAGTTTCTTTTTTATCTTAGGTGCGGCCAATTTGGGTATTCCGGGCACGAGTGGATTTCCGGCTGAATTTTTGCTGACTGTGGGTGTCTTAGAGACTTATCTAGGTGCAGGTTTGCTAGCATTGTTTAGCATTATTTTAGCGGCAGCTTATTTTTTGTCCGCTTATCGCCAAGCTTTCTTAGGCAAAACGCGGCATGCATCGATTAGTGAATCACCCGATCTCAAGCCGCGTGAGTTAGCTATTATGCTGTTGTTCACGACACTTGTGCTGCTGTTTGGCTTTTATCCACAAGGGTTACTAGACTTCATTTCTATCGGTAGCGTCGATTGGCTCGAACGCATGACCTTATTAGTCGAATAAAGTTCCTTCTTTGCGCTAGATACCCCTAACGACTAGTGCGTATAATCGCCTTGCTTACTGGTTTCTGCCTAGAATAATGCCCCCGAAAATGACCAAAGAATTGAACTTATGGAACTGCTGCTAGACATCAATGTATGGAGCGCCTTCTTAACATTAACCATATTGGAAATAGTGTTAGGTATCGACAATATAATTTTTTTAACCCTGATGGTGAATCGCTTGCCGCCAGAACAGCGTGCTTTAGCGCGTAAGCTAGGCTTGTTCGGGGCGATGTTCTCACGGATTTTGTTACTGCTCTCAATTGCTTGGGTTGCCAAGTTGGTTGAGCCTTTATTTGTGATTATGGGACATGCGGTTTCAGGTCGAGATTTAGTTTTATTATTTGGTGGTTTATTCCTGATTTATAAAGCAGTTACGGAGATTCATGGTAGCCTAGAAGGTGGGGTCGAAGAGGGCCAAGGGGCTATTAAAAAAGGTGCTTCAACCTTCATCGGTGTAATTGCGCAAATCGCGGTGATTGATATTGTGTTCTCACTTGATTCAGTGATTACTGCTATCGGTTTAGCTGATCAAGTAGTTGTGATGGTGGCAGCGATTGTTGTCGCGATTTTAGTCATGATGTTTGCAGCAGGCCCGATTGGGGATTTCGTTGAAGCTCATCCGACAGTCAAAATGTTGGCGCTTACTTTCCTTGTCTTAGTAGGGGTAGTACTCGTGGCTGAAGGTACTGGTCATGAAGTACCAAAAGGTTACCTCTACTTCGCGATGGCCTTCTCGTTTGGGGTGGAAATGTTGAACATGAAAATGCGCAAAAACTCTAAAAAAGTCGTGGATTTGCATGACACTATGCCGCAAAAAGAACAAGGCTTAGAAAAATAAGATGCAACTGCTTAGCCGTTACTGGAGTTTATGCATATGCTGCTTGATTTTGGTTGCCTGCAGCGCACCGCCTGTAACGGCTGCTCCTAAAAGGACTTATGCTGCAGTTAAACTCTTAAGCCAATTTACAATACCGCGTACTAACTTTAAGGATCTAACTATTAGCGAACTCTCTGGTCTTGCTTGGGATCAAGATGAGCAATTACTCTATGCTGTTTCTGATCAAGGTCGTATTTTTCATTTCAAACTGAAGCTTGATCATGAGCAAATCACGGCGGTCGAGCCAGTATTTGCCGCCACTTTAGTGGATAATAAAGGCAAACCTATCAAACTGCGTGATTCAGAAGGTTTGTTTGCGCTCAATGCCAATAATCGGAAGAAGGGCGATACTCAGTTAATTGTTTCTTTCGAGCATGGGCCGCGAATTTATCGAATGAGTCCGCAAGGCCGTCAAGTGGGTGTCGTGCCCCTACACCAAGATTTGCAAAATCCTAAAGCTTATCGCTCGCAAAACTCCATGTTGGAGTCAGTAGCTTATCATCCTAAATATGGGTTCCTGACTGCTCCCGAACGTAGCCTCAAGGGCGAACCGGATAATTTACAGACTATTTATTCGACTAAGCAAAAATGGTCATTTTTGGCGTATCCTGCTGAAAATAGCTCAGTGACAGGTTTGGAAATTTTGCCGGATAAAAGCCTATTGGTTTTAGAACGTGCTTGGGCAGGTATTTTACACCCTATGGTAATTAGTTTGCGGCGCGTCGATTTGGAGGCTTGTGGTAAAGCTAAAGTCTGTGAGGTGCAAGATTTAGGGGTGTATTCAAGCCTAATACAAGTAGACAATTTTGAAGGTCTGACCCAAATTCGCGATAATCTGTATTTAATGGTGAGCGATGATGGGGAACGTGAGTTATTGCGGACTCAGCTAAGCTTATTTAAGGTTGAATAACTTCAGGTTCAGGGTGTCGAACCATGCCAATTAAACAAACTTGGAAAAATATTTTTTGGTTATTGCTGGGTGTATTGCTAGCGTGGTTAATCTTACCATTTTTTCAACGCTTACCGGGCATTAATCCAGTGGCTGAGCCACTTAAAGTTACACCAGCGGCTGCCTTCACCAATCAAGAAGACCGTACCATTAGTGTATTTGAAACGACTAGTGCTTCGGTTGTTTATATTACTACCACTGATAAAGTGGTTGATTACTGGACACGCAATGTCAGTGAACGCCCGAGTGGCACTGGTACTGGGTTTATCTGGGATCAGCAAGGACATATTGTTACCAATTATCACGTTGTTGAAGGTTATAAAACTGCCAAAGTACGCTTATCCGACCAACGTAATTTTGAAGCAGATGTAGTTGGTGTGAGTCCGCGTCATGATTTAGCGGTTTTGAAATTGCGCAATACTAAAGATCTTCCACCTGCGGTAAAAATTGGTAGTAGCCATGATTTAAAAGTGGGTCAAACGGTTTTAGCAATTGGTAATCCGTTTGGCCTAGATCATACCCTAACTACGGGTGTAGTCTCTGCCTTAGGTCGCAGTATTGATGGAGAAGGCCAAGGCAATACTATGGAAGATTTAATTCAGACTGATGCAGCGATTAATCCCGGCAACTCTGGTGGCCCTTTGTTGGATTCATCCGGTCGCGTGATTGGGGTTAATGTAGCGATTTATAGTCCCTCAGGTGCTTCAGCAGGGATTGGCTTTGCGATTCCGGTAGACACAGTGAATCGTGTGGTGCCTCAACTGGTAAAGAATGGTCGCTATATTCGTCCCGTCTTAGGGATTACCATGAATGATCAAGTAAATGAGAGTGTGGGCGAGCGTTTAGGTGTCAAAGGGGTGTTGGTTTTAGAAGTGGCTCCGAATTCACCTGCAGCTAAAGCTGGCTTACGTGGTACGGTTGCACGGGCGAATGATGAGCTGGTGCTAGGTGATATTATTCAAGCCATCGATGGCAAACCAGTGACTGGTGCTAGCGAGCTTTCAGCAACTATGGATAAATACAATCTCAATGATGTTATTAAAGTGCAGATCTTGCGCGATGGTAGCTCTGAACAAGAGCTAGACATTCAGCTCACCCTACAACGTTAGTTTGTGCTGTGAATAAGTATCGGCCTAGAGTGCATGTTTAGGGATCTGGACTTTCAGGCCAGAGTCCAATATGTAAGATTCAACTAAATTAGATTTCTGGCCTTGCCATAGCGTAGAGCCGTAGCTACTGTAGATACTTGATGCATAGCCAAATAGTTTCAAGGTTGTTGGAAAAATTTCCTCTTGTGAATACATACGATTTTCTAATTGTGGGAAAATTTCTTTAGCATTTTTAGCAAAAACTATTAAAGGCACTTTAAACTCATCTAAAGGCAAAGCTGCTACATTGGAGTTAAAGTGGCAATGCGTGAGTGCAGTATCGCTATTTACAAATAAGCTCTGCCCATGATCGGAAGTATAAAAAATCACAGAGTTAGCTGGATGCAGTTGGGTAACTAGTTGTTTTAAAAAGGTATCAACACTGTATTCCACTGCATTCAGATAAGCATTGGTAATAATTTCTTTATTGTTCGCAGTCATTTCTGTAAGTGAATCAGTAGCTGCTGGTTGAAACTTTGCTTGCTCTTGAGGGTAGGCTAAAGGATAAGGCCAATGTGCCCCCCATTTAACTACCACAATAAAACGTTTTTGATTAGTTGCTTGCATTAAAGGCTCTAGGGTTTTTAAAATTTCATGATCTCGATTTTTTGGGTAGATACTGCGTGGATAACCGATATAGCGATCAATGGATTTTAAATCATAACCAGTTAAATGATTTTGCACTTCTCCCGGCGCCATCTGCCCATCCATTAAGTAAGTTTCAAAACCCGCACGTTTAGCATATTGAAAAATAGTGGGTAGATTATGTTGAGCAGTTTTAAAATCTTGTTTAAGAGTAGAGGTCAGACCAATGCGCAAAAATAGATTGGAGGTATTTGAACAATTTGAAATTGAGTTCACCACTCCGTAATTTTGCATATCATTACTCAGTTGAATTGAGCTTAAAAAAGGTGTCGTGTTTTTGGTATAACCATTGATCCCCAAATAATTCCCCGAGATTGATTCATCAATCACCCAGACAATGGTCTGATATTCAGCTGCTTTACTAGCTTGAATATCAGGTTTTAGGATGCGTTCTTCGTGCTTAGGCAGCTCTGAATAGTATTGCTTGAACACTAGGGCTAGTTTGATGGGTGCTGGATAAGACTGAGTAGTAATTGAAAAAATTTTGTAGCTGAGTGCACCAATACTAATAATTGATAGGCTTAGGGCTAGTACACTCCAACCAAACCAAATGCGCTTATTTTTTTCAATGAGCGCGCGCAAGAGTAAAGCAAAGATGAAAAAGCAGGCGCTGGCTGTTAGGGCATAAGTTAAGGGCTTTTTATAAACCAGCAAATCAGCAGCCCTGCCCGTTTCAGTCAAAGCTGTAGCTAAGATAGCAACAGTAATTCCAGTAGGGCTGCTACCTAAAAGCTGTGTATAAAGATCAATGCCCCAAATAATGGAGCAAAGTGCTGTTAGACCCACAGCAATCCAGTTATTTGCTATATATAAAATAGAGATCAAAGCGATCAAGCTAAATAAATAGCTAAATAAAAATAAACTACCCTTAATAAAGCCTTTTTGGTCATATGGTTGAGCCAAATAGTCAGTTTCAGTAATAAAACTAATAGGGTTAGCTATCGATTGTTCGAAGGCAATTAAACTAGCAAAGCATAGTAAGCCAAGCAGCAGCAAGAGCAACCTTAGGTTCATTACATAAATCTCTGGTATCAGAATTTATGACCTATATTAAATAAAGAGGGTTTTACTGGGACTCATATTAAGATTAGCTGGTAGGTTTAGTAGACAGAAGTAGCAGTAAGCTTAGGCGAACCAGTTAAATTCGGTTCGCCTAATGAGAACGATTAATTAAGACTTAAGCCTTGTTTACAGTTTGGATCAGTGGGCGATGGTGTAGCATCTGGATACAAGGTACGAATACCTGCACTGCGACGTGCAAAGACAGTAGTGAATTTTTGACCCTCATCTTGAACTGGCAATAAACAAGCTATGGTTTTGTCGCGGCTTTCAGTCGGATTGTCGGCAAAAGCAAGTGTGCCTAATTTCAATAAGTCTTCAGCACTGAGGGTTAAGCCATAGCCTTTGATAGATGAGCGCGCAGTATAATTGCCAAAGTGCATAATTACCCCCATGGAGTACAACACATTCGGGACGACTTCATTCTGGCGTAAGTTATCCATGCGGCAAGCCTCCCCCGTTTGCTGCAGTTGTAAATAACGCCCTACATAATGCATACCACCAATCGGGCCATTCGCCTCAGGCTCACCACAAAAAATATGCTCAAAAGCATGCACCGCAAACCACGCCTCAGTTAAATCGTTTAAATAATCTTCGGGGTTAGTTTTAGCGGGGCGATTCGCAAAGACCTTGTCTTGTGTAAAAGTTTTAATCTGTGCCAAGACCTCAGGATGATTACGTAGCATTTGCTTAAATGCTTCGGCACTGACTTTAGTGCCTACAGAGCCACAGACTGCATTCACCGCTTGACCAAAAGCATCAATGTTCGGTGCAGGCGGCGTGATATCTGCTAGGCCATTTTTGAGCCTGACGGGATTATGGCTATTATCAAAGAAAGGTAGGCAGTTAGTAGTGGCTGTGGTGGCAGGATGCCACTCAGTCGCCGTAGGCGCGAGTGCATTGCTGTAATGACCACAGCTTAATTCGACCCACTTCTTCTCCGCACCAATTTGTAGATAAACATGTGTGGGATTAGGTTCACGATTCGTGCCTAAAGCAGGAAAAGCTTGGCCTGCGGCTAACGGACTCACATTACTATGCTTTTTAATAGAGGTCACAGCATCGCAAGCGTGATCAAGCATAAATTCATTAGCTTGGGAAAAATAGACTTGAGCCATAGCGCTCGTGGCTAATAATAAAGCCCCTAGCCCTAAACTGATTTGAAGTAATTTCAAGATGCAAAGTCCTTATAAAAAGAGGCAGGCTAACACAGCCGATGAGCTGTGTTGAGCCGGAAGTTTGGACTCGCTATTGTGTTAAGTTCAGCCTAAGGCAGCTACTAAACATCCTTCATCAAGCGCAAAGCCTCATAAATGGCTGCATGTGTATTGCGGGCTGCGACTGCATCACCGATCCGATAAAGTAAGAATTGTCCTTCAGGATGCTTGAGCAAGGTTTGGGCTTGGCCTGCTATCAGTTGTTCATAATCCACTGCACCTAAATTTTTCGAGCGCGGTTTTAGCTCAAAGTAGAGTTCATCTAAGGGTTGCGTACCATGATTCACAATAATTTGGTCGTAATTTTTACGCTGTTGCCAATTTCCATAATCACTGCCTATAAGCGCAGTTAAACCATTTACCGTTTTCTCCACCGCTAATAAACGATAGGTAACCGTAAAAGTGACTTGGTGCTGCTGTAAATTACGCAAATAAGGCACTAAATTCATCCCCATCACTTCAGGTGCAAAGCTTCGGTCAGGTGTCATAATTTCAAGCTCTGCCCCCGTTGCAGCAATGAATTCCGCAGCTTGTAAAGCAGCATGATCGCCCGCATCATCGTAAAGTAGAACTTTTTTAGCAGGTTTGGTACTACCCGCTAAAATATCCCAAGTCGAGACTACGTACTCATTACCACTAGCTAAAATCTCGGCATTTGCTAAACCGCCAGTGGCAATCACCACCACATCTGGTTCAAGTGCAAGCACATCCTCTGCTTCTACCCAACAGTTAAAGCGAAATTGCACACCGTATTGCTCACATTGCGCTAAGCGCCACTCCACAATGCTGATCATTTCGCGGCGGTGTGGACTGCGGGCGGTTAAGCGGATTTGTCCGCCCGCTTCGCTATCGGCTTCTAACACAATCACTTCATGTCCGCGCTCACCCGCCACCCGCGCTGCCTCTAAGCCAGCAGGCCCAGCACCGACAATGACTACTCGTTTTTTAACAGAAGCAGCTTGAAGTTGATGTGGCATAGTCAACTCACGCCCCGAAGCGGCATTGTGAATGCAATAGGCTTCACCGCCTTGATAAATGCGATCTAAGCAATAAGTCGCACCAACACAAGGACGAATCGTCTGTTCTTGACCTGCTATTAGCCTGCGTACAATATGCGGATCAGCTAAATGCGCCCGTGTCATGCCGACCATGTCTAATTTGCCACTCGCAATCGCATGGCGGGCGGTGGCTAAATCTGGAATTTTCCCTGCATGGAAAATTGGGAAGCGGGTCAGTTCGCGTAACTCACCGGCAAAATCCAAATGTGGTGAATTGCGCATGCCTTGTACTGGAATCACGTCGGTCAAGGCAGCATCAGTATCAATATGCCCGCGAATAATATTCAGGAAGTCAATCAAACCGGAATCACGTAAACGGCAAGCGATTTCAATACCTTCGGCTTTGGTTAAGCCACCTTCTAGGACTTCATCCGCGACATTGCGTACGCCAATAATAAAATCTTTTCCCACCCGCTCACGCATTGCCTGTAGCACTTCCATGCTAAAACGCAGGCGGTTTTCTAAAGAGCCGCCATAAGCATTATCTAAAGTATTGGTATAAGGTGACCAGAATTGATCCAGCAAATGCCCATAAGCCTCCAATTCAATCCCATCCATGCCCGCAGCTTGCATGCGTTCGGCAGCGTCTGCATAGTTTTGGATAATCCGTTCAATGTCCCAATCTTCGATCACTTTTGGGAAGGCGCGATGTGCAGGCTCGCGCCGAGCGGATGAACTTACTACCGGTAGCCAATCGCCGCGTGACCAATGCGTGCGCCGCCCTAAATGTGTGAGTTGAATCATCACTGCTGCGCCCTGTTCATGGCAAGCATCAACTAAGTCGCGCAAGTGGCTAACCACTTCATCTTTGTAAGCCAAGATATTATTAAACGCAGGTGCGCTATCTTTCGAGACAATTGCCGAGCCTGCAGTCATAGTGAGGGCAATACCCGCTTTAGCGCGTTCCACATGATAGGCGCGATAGCGGGCGGTGGGCATGCCATTTTCTGGATAAGCTGGCTCATGCGCGGTAATCATAATCCGATTGCGCAAGGTTAAATGCTTGAGTTGAAAGGGTTGTAAGAGTGGATCATGAGTCATTACAGGCGTCTTCCTTGCTTAATACCACATATCAGGTTTGGCGGATTTTTTTTCGCGGATAAAAGCTTGTAGGGCTTCATCAATGCTGGGGTCTAGAGGTGGAGCCTCATACTCGGCTAATTGCTGCTTCCAAATGGCATTGGCGCGTTGCTCAGCCGTTTTGCGGCCATCAAGCTCCCATTGCTCAAACGAGCCACTATCCGCCGTAGTCGATTCATAAAATACATTGCTATAGTTCGCGAGCGTATGTGCGGTTCCTAAGAAATGTTCATTGTGGCTATGGCGTTGGCGATACGAGTCTAAGGCAAAGGCATTCTCATCTAAGGCCAAGCCCTCTAACATACGCGCCATCATGCCCAGTCGATTGGTGTCGAGAATAAATTTCTCATAACCCATCGTCAAACCACCTTCTAACCAACCGGCTGCATGCAAAATCCAATTCGCACCGGACATTAAAGCAGGTGTCAATGCATCGGCGCTTTCTTGACCTGCTTGGAAATCACTGACTTTGGAAGAAGTAAATGCGCCCCCACAGCGCAAAGGCACACCTGCGCGTCGTGCCAACTGGCCAATTGCAAAATAGGCCAACCTCGCTTCTGGTTGCCCAAAAGTGGGTGAGCCATTCCGCAAAGACATCGTGGTGAGGAAATTGCCATAAATCATCGGCGCACCAGGGCGTACTAATTGGGCTAAAGCAATCCCTACCAATGATTCAGCATGGGCTTGCGCAATCGCACCTGCTGGTGTAACCGGCCCCATCGCACCCCCTAACACAAAGGGACAAACAATAATACCTTGGCCTGCGGCAGCATAAGTGCGAATGACTCGTGTGACATCACCATCAAACAGTAGCGGTGAGGTCGCATTGATATTGCCCATTACCACACAGTGTTGATCGACAAAGTCTGTGCCAAACAAAATGCGTGATAATTCAATCGAATCTTCCGCACGTTCTGGGCTAGTAATCGAACCCAAATAAGCTTTATCCGAATAGCGTATATGCGCATAGACCATATCCAAATGCCGCTTATTCACTGGGATGTCTACCGGCTCGCAGATCGTACCGCCTGAATGATGGATATGTGGGCAGGTGTAAGCAAGCTTAATAAAATTCTGGAAGTCTTCTAAACTGCCATAGCGCCGCCCGCGCTCTAAATCAGAGACAAACGGTGAGCCATACGCCGGTACAAACACTACATTATCGCCACCTACAGCGATTGAGCGAGCGGGATTGCGGGCATGATGAATAAATTCGCGCGGTGTGGTTTTGATGAGTTGCTTAATTAATCCCGCTGGAAAACGCACAATCTCGCCTTGTGCTTCTGCACCCGCCTCCACAAACAGACGAATACTTTCCTCATCGCCACGAAACTGCATGCCGAATTCTTGCAAGATTAATTCAGCGTGATGCTCTATCGCCTCTACCCCATCTACGCTCAACAGTTCATAGAGCGGAATATTACGCTTTAAATAAGGTGGAAAAGCTGTAGTCTCAGTACGGTGTGTACTGCGAGCGCGGCGGCGTGAGGAACGATCCGTAGAGGCTTGAATTGTATTCATAAGGCCACCTGTGTTGAAGCTATTCCTGCTAAATGTAGCAGTGTTTTGCTTGACCCACGACTGGGCTTGTGTTCATGTAAGGCATGAAAAAAATTAATGTACACCTACTTTCGATGCGCTCTTTATTGGCTTTTCATATTGCCGCTCAAGAGCAAAGTTTCACGCGCGCTGCTGTGGTATTACGCTTAGGTCAATCCGCAGTGAGTCATAGCGTGCGCCAATTGGAAACAGTTTTAAGTGTGAAGCTCTTTGAGCGTGAGGTTCAAGGCGTGCGCTTAACAGCGATAGGACAAAGATTAGCAAAGCGAATGCAGCTTGGATTTGCGGAAATTCAAGCGGGTTTAGAGGACGCTATTAGTAGCCAACAAATCTCGGTTTTGACGTTATTGGTTTCAACTTCGTTGGCTAGCCATTGGCTGATGCCAAGGATTGCGCGTTTCAAGCAAGCTTATCCGGAGGTGCAATTGCGCGTTATTACTCAAGATGCTTATCAAGATATTGCCAAGCTGGAGTTTGATTTATGTATTCCCGTGGGTGGTGTGCCTGAAGGCGCTTATCAAAGCTGGAAGTTTGTGGATGAAGTCTTATTTCCTGTGTGTAGTCCTGCATGGTTAGCCGAGCAAGAGCCTTTAAATCAACCCAGTGATTTATTAACTCGCCCCTTAATTCATTTAGAAGAGCATTACCGCCACCGCTTTAATTGGCCACAATATTTCCAATATTATGGCTTGCAATTAAATGCCACCCGCAAAGATGTCAGTTTTAATGATTATTCAATAGTGGTGCAAGCAGCGATTGAAGGACAGGGGATCGTGCTAGGTTGGCATCATATTGTGCAGCCCTTAATTGAGCAGGGTAAATTAGTCGCTCCCTTGAAAGAGCGCATTCAAACCCCCGCACCGTTTTATGTGATTGCGCGTGAAGATAAACCGTTGAGTACCGAAGCTAAGGCTTTATTAGAGTGGTTATTATTGGAAATGCAGCAGACTATCAGTAATGTGAAAGCCTCGGATGCTCGTTAGCTTCATCGGTCATTAATAGCTGTTAGTCAGAACTGATTTCGATAACTGAGCAATAGATGGGGCAGCAGACTAGTATTTGGGATCTTACTCACAGCAAAGATATAAGCTATGGATGTTACTAATAAGTTAGGAGTTCGAGGGGGAGTTGAGCCTAAGGCATCAAATAGACCAACTGATTTTGATGCTAGCACTGACAAAAGCTCGAAGCAATTTGCCGCTATTATGACTATGCCAACAGGATTAAGCTCATTAGCGCAGAGCCAGATTCACCAAATGAATACAAATGATGAATTCCGACCTGCTGCTTATCGAGAGGAGGGTACAGCAGGGCATGGTAATTTAATCATTGAAGGTGATGCTAAAATTCAAGGATATGTCGCTGATATGCCAGAAAATTTTAATCCAAATAACGATTCCTCGCAGGAGCGACGTTGTAAAAAAATTAACGAGGGTCAGGCAAAAGAGGCTATTGTATGTGTGGGTTCAAATAATAATATTCCGCCAGAGGGCGATGTCGATTTTGTAGCGGTTAATGATAAATGGTACAAAATTCGCTCAGGCACAGCTATTGTTAGTAAAGATCCAGATACCAACGAAACCACTATTAATCCAAATGGAGTTGCCATAGGTGCTTTTGGTCTGGATCCGATACCAGGTGCAATACATGAGGTTAATAAAGCCCCTTGGCCTTGGTCTAACCCACCGAAATCGGTTGAGCCAGCACAATACCTAAATCGCCTTGATAATGAACAGGGTCTAGCTCCTTTACCGATCAAACCTCCTCCTGTGCTAGATTCGAGTATTTAAGAGATAACTAATGATTTATGTCCTTACACTATTCTTAGTTCTCAGTAGCTTGATTGCAGTTTTTCGCTTTATACCCATCAGTGAAAAACAACAGATGCAAATCAGTTATGTCTTGTTGATGAGTGAGATTTTTTTAGCGATTGCGTTTTATTTTAGCCCGCGTCAAGCTGGGGATTATTGTGCAGGTTTGGCGCATTATCATTGGCCTGTTGTAGGTTTACTGGCTTATTTGGGGTTGTTTTTGCTAGCTGTTCTATTGTTACAGCAGTATTCGCGTTGGTGGACTATTGGTTATTTAGGTTTGGTCGCTTTCCCCTTAAGTTTGGGAGGCTGGATGATTCAGGATTTGTGTGCTGGGAATACTCAAGAAATTATAGAAACTAGTATTTTAGCATTAATTGAGTTAATGTTTTTTTCCATCTATGGTGCAGCCTGTTTGCTCATCTTTTTGGGCTATTTTGCTTATATCAGTTGGCATAGGCTTCAGCTTTTATTACCTAGCATCGCTTTATTTGGTTTGTACTTATTGTTCTTGGAGCATGCCATGTTTGATTGGATTAGCTTTGTGGTTGATTTTTAAATCATCAAAACAGATTCACCTAACAGCTTGTGAGGTGATCCGTTTATTTTGATGGAAGAATGACTAAATTGAGCAGGGTAAATTAGTCGCTCCCTTGAAAGAGCGCATTCAAACCCTCACACCGTTTTATGTGATTGCCCGTGAAGATAAACTGTTGAGTACCTAAGCTAAGGCTTTATTAGAGTGGTTATTATTGGAAATGCAGCAGACAGTCAGTAACGTGAAAATCTCGGATACTCGTTAGCTTCATCGGTCATTAATAGCTGCTAGTCAGAGTTGATTTCGATAACTGAACAAATAGATGGGGTAGCAGACTAGTGTTTGGTCAGATTCGAGTATTTAAGAGATAACTAATGATTTATGTCCTTACACTATTCTTAGTTCTCAGTAGCTTGATTGCAGTTTTTCGCTTTATACCCATCAGTGAAAAACAACAGATGCAAATCAGTTATGTCTTGTTGATGAGTGAGATTTTTTTAGCGATTGCGTTTTATTTTAGCCCGCGTCAAGCTGGGGATTATTGTGCAGGTTTGGCGCATTATCATTGGCCTGTTGTAGGTTTACTGGCTTATTTGGGGTTGTTTTTGCTAGCTGTTCTATTGTTACAGCAGTATTCGCGTTGGTGGACTATTGGTTATTTAGGTTTGGTCGCTTTCCCCTTAAGTTTGGGAGGCTGGATGATTCAGGATTTGTGTGCTGGGAATACTCAAGAAATTATAGAAACTAGTATTTTAGCATTAATTGAGTTAATGTTTTTTTCCATCTATGGTGCAGCCTGTTTGCTCATCTTTTTGGGCTATTTTGCTTATATCAGTTGGCATAGGCTTCAGCTTTTATTACCTAGCATCGCTTTATTTGGTTTGTACTTATTGTTCTTGGAGCATGCCATGTTTGATTGGATTAGCTTTGTGGTTGATTTTTAAATCATCAAAATGGATTCACCTAACACTAAGTGAAGTGAATCCGTTTATTCTGGTGAGGTAATAGCTTGGTAAGCCTTACTCAAGCACCTTCGGTACTAAATACAGGCCATCTTCCACTTCGGGCGCGACTGCTTGATAAGCTTCCCGATGATTGGTTTCAGTCGCCACATCTTCACGTAAGCGCTGTACCGAGTCCAAAGGATGCGCCATAGGCTCAACACCTTCAGTGTTCACCGCGCTCATCTGTGCGACTAAATCAATAATGCTACTGATTTTGCTTACATAAGCGGTCGTTTGATCCTCTGGAATCGCTAAGCGCGCTAAGTGAGCGACTTTTTGCACTTCGGCTTCACTAATCGTTGACATATTTAGCCCTCCAGCTTCTGTTTCAGAATGTCATTCACGGTATTCGGATTGGCTTTGCCTTTAGAAGCACGCATCGCTTGCCCAACGAAGAAGGCAAATAACTTGTCTTTACCGCTACGATAATCTGCGACTTGCGACGGATTTTTAGCAATAATTTCATCAATCATCGCTTCAATCGCGCCGGTATCGCTGATTTGCTTTAAGCCTTTTTGGTCGATAATCGCATCAACTGTTCCTTCGCCATGCCACATCGCTTCCAGCACATCTTTGGCTGCAGTTGAGGAAATGGTGTTGTCCTTAATCCGGTTTAGAAGCTGAGTTAAGGCATCCGTACCCACAGGTGAGGCACTAATTTCCAATTCATGTTTATTCAGCAAGGCCGCTAAGCCACCCATGAGCCAGTTTGCAGCTAGCTTTGCATCCTGTGTGCCTTTAGCAACGGCCTCGAAATAATCACCTAATTCGCTGCTAGCTGTTAAAGCCTCCGCTTCATAGCTACCTAATTGATAGGTTTGAATAAAGCGCTGCTTTTTAGCATCCGGTAGTTCGGGCAAACTAGCGCGTACTGCTTCAATGTCTGCTGGGGTAATTTCCACAGGTAATAAATCAGGGTCAGGGAAATAACGGTAGTCGTTCGCATCTTCCTTGCCGCGCATCGAACGCGTTTCGCCTTTATCTGGATCATAGAGTCGGGTTTCCTGCACGACCTTTCCACCTGATTCGATCAGTTCAATTTGGCGTTCGACTTCATAATTAATCGCACGCTCAATAAAGCGGAAGGAGTTCAGGTTTTTGATTTCGGCACGTGTGCCAAACGGTTGACCGGGTTTTCTTACCGACACGTTCGCATCACAGCGGAAGGAGCCTTCTTGCATATTGCCATCACATACGCCTAAATAACGCACCAAGGCATGCAGCTTTTTCATATAAGCGACCGCCTCTTTCGCTGAGCGCATATCGGGTTCGGACACAATTTCTAACAATGGTGTACCCGCACGGTTTAGGTCGATACCCGTTTTGCCATGAAAATCTTCATGCAAGGATTTACCCGCATCCTCTTCTAAATGTGCACGGGTAATACCAATGCGCTTGCTGCTGCCATCGTCTAGCTCAATGTCTAAATGGCCTTTAGCGACCACTGGCAATTCAAACTGACTGATTTGATAGCCTTTCGGCAAGTCTGGATAGAAATAGTTTTTCCGTGCAAAAACGGAGCGCGGCGTAATGGTCGCATTAATCGCTAAGCCTAAGCGAATCGCCATTTCGACAGCTTTTTTGTTTAATACTGGCAGCACGCCCGGCATCCCTAAATCCACTAGACTCGCCTGTGTATTCGGTTCAGCGCCATACGCGGTAGAAGAGCCGGAGAAAATTTTACTATTGGTCGAAAGCTGAGCATGGATTTCCAGCCCAATAACGGTTTCCCATTCCATGACGGTCTCCTTATGCAAATTGGGCAGGTACTTGTTGGTGCCAATCACTATTTAATTGGTACTGATGTGCGATATTCAACATCCGAGCTTCTTGGAAGTAATTTCCAATTAACTGCATACCGACCGGCAAACCATCCGCCGCAAAACCAATTGGGAAAGTCATCCCCGGTAGTCCTGCTAAACTCGTAGGAATGGTGTAAATGTCTGCTAAATACATCGCTACTGGATCATCAGCCTTTTCACCGATTTTAAATGGTGTAGTCGGAGCAGACGGCCCCATAATCACATCAACTTCTTTAAAAGCATCCACAAAGTCTTGCTTAATCAAGCGCCGAACTTTTTGGGCTTTTAAGTAGTAAGCATCGTAATAGCCAGCAGACAACGCATAAGTACCCACCATAATCCGCCGTTTGACTTCCTCGCCAAAGCCTTCCCAACGGCTGCGCTTGTATAAATCCATCAAATCTTTCGGATTTTCACAGCGATGCCCAAAACGCACTCCATCGAAACGTGATAAGTTAGAAGAAGCTTCCGCTGGTGCTACCACATAATAAACAGGAACTGCTAAATGCGAATTCGGTAGGGAGACTTCTTTGACGCTAGCACCGAGCTTTTCAAACTCTTTTACTGCGCGTTCAATCACGGCTGCCACTTGTGAATCTAAGCCAGTCGCAAAGAATTCCTTCGGCAAGCCAATGCGTAAGCCTTGAACGGAATCATTTAAAGTAGCGGTATAATCAGGTACTGGCTCATTCGCACAGGTGGAGTCGCGTTCGTCGAAGCCTGCAATCACATTTAAAGTTAAAGCGCAGTCTTCCGCAGAGACGGCCATGGGGCCACATTGATCAAGGCTAGAGGCGAAGGCAATCATGCCATAGCGGGAAATACGTCCGTAGGTGGGTTTAATCCCCGTGATACCACAGAATGAACCGGGTTGGCGAATCGAGCCGCCGGTATCAGTACCTAAAACCATCGGTGCTAAGCGTGCAGCAATCGCCGCCGCACCACCACCTGAACTGCCACCTGGAACACAATTGGTATTCCAAGGATTCCGTACCACTCCATAGGCTGAGTTTTCATTGGATGAACCCATTGCGAATTCATCCATATTATTTTTGCCTAACAACACGCCACCGGCTTGCTTTAATTGAGTAGCGACATGTGCATCATAAGGCGAAATAAAATTAGACAGCATCTTGGAGCCGCAAGTGGTCAAGATACCTTCGGTACAGAATAAATCTTTCAGTGCATAAGGCACACCCGCCAAAGGGCCGGTCAATTCACCTTTACGAATTTGCTGATCAATGGCTTGGGCTTGTTGCTGAGCTTGTTCGCGTAGTACCGTAATATAGGTGTTCAATTTCCCATCTAAACGCTCAATACGATCTAGATAAGTGTCAGTGGCTTCCATCACTGAGAACTGACCGCTATGAATACCATCATGCAGTTCTTTGAGTGATAAAGCGCTAATAGCATCTTGGGACATGCTGTCTCCGAATTTTATAAGCGTGTGAGAGTGCTGGTAATAGAACTGCCCACTTGGTGAGTGGGCAGGTTTAGCCAGTGAATTAAGCAGGTAACTATAGTTCAAGCACTCAGTGAGCCGCAAGCAACCCTAAACTTATTTAAAGGCAGGAACTGCTCCGCTAATAATAAAGTTAGCGTTAAATGTGGTATTTTCAGGATGTAATAACACATTACCTAACATCAAATTAGAATCATTTTTAGGGCCTGCATATAAGGTCACACCATCAAGGTTGATGTCAGTGGCGAAATAGCCAGGCATTAAATAGGCAGTATTCACACCTGAGTTGCCGGGGGCAATTAATAAAGCGCCCAGCATTACGTTCAAATCACTACCCGGGCCATTAGTAATAATCGTATTACTGTTATTCACATCACCTGCCCACAACATAGCGAGAGTGCTACTGGTTAATTGTGCATTTTTGCCATAAGTGGCGGTTTTAGGTGTGGTGAAATCAACCAAGGTCGGCACAGCAGACAAGGCAATCGGTGCTGCTGTCATCACACCCATGTGGTTACGATGGTCAATAGCAACGTAATAATTACCCGGCTTCACATCATGAATCAAAATTTCTTTCGATCCAGTTTTACTGTTTACTAGGTTACCGTTGCGTTGCAACACGCTAGCATGTGTCATTATCCGCTTGGCTGGGTTTATAGGATCACGTAATTCAATTAAGATCCAATCCACGACTGCCTCATTGCCAGCTACTGTGTAGACAGCATCAGTCATGATCTCTTTCCCCATATGTCCAAAAGGCGAAACTGCATTCGGCGAGTTGGTATAACCGAATGAATCACTGAGCGAGCCGTAAGGTTGTTGTTTGGGCAAATAGCCGAGATCGCGTAAATCATCCACCATCAGGCCAGTATTTGAATTATAAGCGCCTTGTAATAGAGCACGGATACTCAAACGAATATAAGGGTTAATCACCGGATCAAGGTAATCCAGAATTTCATCTAAATCAGCATCCGCTGCATCTATCGGGTTGCCATCCTTATTTGGATCTGGCTGCTCATCACGCGTAAGTAGGCCATCATTATCATCATCAGCATCCAGATAGTTGTGCAACAGATCTTTATCCGAATCTAGCCCATCATCAGGATTACCATTACGGTTAGGGTCAGGCTGCTCGTACTGGGTCAAAATACTATCATTGTCGTCATCTTTATCGAGGTAGTCTGGAGCCCCATCTTTATCGGTATCATCATCAGTGGGTGTATTTCCATTGTAGTTTTCATACCAAGTGTTGATCAAATCGCCATCGTCGTCCTTATCAAGATAATCAGCTAAGCTATCCTTATCGGTATCATCATCTAAGGGTGTACCCCCGTTATAGTTTTCGAGCTTGGTAGGTACACCATCATTATCATCGTCGGTATCGAGATAATCAAAGCTCCCATCTTTGTCCGAATCAACTGTAGGGGTATTTTTACCGGCATTCTCCGTAAGTGTAGGAATACTATCATTGTCATCATCAGGATCAATCAGATTGGGTATTCCATCACCATCCTGATCTAAAGGTGTAGTTACAGAAGAACCCAGTTCCAATTTATCAGGCAAACCATCTTGATCACTATCAATACTATCTGGATTAGAGCCTAGGATAGCTTCTTGACCATTGGTTAAGCCATCCCCATCATCATCCTTGTCTGGGCTATGCTGGTCATACTTATCCAAATAATCAGGGACTTTATCCCCATCAGTGTCCTTAGCATCTTCAGGTTGATGGTTGCCATTGGGATCATTATTCTCCGTAGCAGAGGGTTTGCCGTCCCCATCATCATCGGCATCCAAATAATCCGCGATGCCATCTTTATCGGTGTCATCATCAATTGGCAGACCAGCATTATAGTTTTCGTATTTGGTGTAAAGACCATCATTATCATCATCAGCATCTAGATAGTTTGGATTCCCATCGGTGTCCGTATCTTTACTGCCTTCATCCTTGGTCAGGATATTGTCGCCATCATCATCCAGATCTAGGTAATTAGGAAGACCATCCGCATCGACATCTTTAGTACCTTCATCTTTGGTAGCGATACCATCATTATCATCATCAGTATCGCGATAGTCATACACTCCATCTTGATCGGTGTCTTTGATGCCTTCCGTTTGGGTCGGAATATTATCTCCATCATCATCCGGATCTAGATAATCGGCGATCCTATCTTTATCGCTATCATCATCTTTAGGTGTACCGCCATTATAGTTTTCAGAATCAGTATTGAGTCCGTCCCCATCATCATCTTTGTCTAGATAATCAGGAGTTCCATCATTATCGGTATCTGTGGTACCTTCTTCTTTGCTAGGAATTTCATCGCCATCATCATCTGTATCGAGAATATCGAGAATCCCATCATTGTCAGTATCGCGAGGCTTAAGAGGATCACTGCCTACTTCAGTTTTGTCATCAATGCCATCACCATCGCTATCAGCATTGTCTAGGTTACTACCCAAACTAGTTTCGACATTATCGTTTAAACCATCATTATCACGATCCTCCGCTACATCGGTCACTTTGATGGCTAAAGCTTGTTGGTCACAGGCTTGGTAACTATCACACAGTTTGATGATGACATTATAAATATTGTCCAAACCTTGATCTTGTGGCTTCTCGAAATCAGGTGAGAGTTTAAAACGTAACAGCCCTGCCTTATCGATGCTGAAGAGGGCGTCATCTACACCACCTCCTAAACTCCATACTAGGCCTTTGCCCTCTGTTTCGCCTTCGGCATCAGTAGCTGCATAATCGACAATTGCAGCACTATTATTTTCAACAATGGTGATCGAGGCCGTCGCTGTACTCTCCGCATTACTAATAGTAGGCGCGGTGTTACTGATCGTATTTAAAACTAAAGTTGCCGTATCATCTTCATTGGGCTTAGCCAATCGGTTATACGGAGTAGAGTCCGGATCTTCATTAAACGAGTAAGTAATTTCAGATGGAATCTGGTAGCTGATATCTGTACCTACTTGGACGCGAATCGTGAAGGTGCGTTTACTGTTAGCTAAGACTTTACCAACTGACCACTGACCGGTCTGAGCGTTAAACAAACCAGCGGAGGTATCACTTAGGTAACTCATTCCGCTGGGTAATTCGATATTCGCAGTGACTAAGCGTGAGGCTGTCGCAGATTTATTGCTTAGAGTGTAAGTGAGATCGACGACACCATTCCGGTCTGGTTTCAAGGGACTGGCCGTAGCGGTTAACTCTAGATCAACTTCAGTCGAAGAGGTACTAGTTAACCATTTAAAAAAAGCTGCCGAATCATAAGCCTGATCGCCCGTATCGGCTAAAGCTAACTTGATATGATAACGTTGCTTGGCTTGTAAGCCGCCTAAGGATGCAGTGATTGGAGTAGTAAAACCATCCAGTTGAGTGCCCGTTTTACCACTACCGTTGCCGTTATCGACGAAATAAGCTGAGTTGGTTAATTGGCAAGCAGTACCATCTTTAAAGCTACCGGCTACCCCAGCATTCACATTATTAACGGCAATCGCTTGTTTAGTCTGCGGTAAAAAAGCTGCATTTTGAGTACCGATTAAGCCAGGGCCAGAAACAAATAAGCCAAACACGTCATTAAACTTACTACAGACATATTCAGGATATTCATCGGAGCCAAACACCAAAAGGAAGTTAATCCGATCTCCTTCGGGAAGAATATCGAATTCAATAATGGCTGGATCATTAATGGCCGTAGCTGCAAGCTTAGTCAGGTCAGGGTCAGCATATTTGATCGTGGTGTTAAAAGTATATTTCTGATTGTTATTGGGACCAAGGATACTGCTTAGGTTGCCAGTACTCATAAACAAGCCTTCATTGATGCCTAAAACAGGGTCAGAGCCTGAAGGATCAATACCGCCTGTAAAAATACCATATTGGTTTTTAATACCTTTAGTAATTTGCAGATTCTCAATCGCCAAGCCGGGGCCATTAAGAATCAGACTCATATCACTCAAAGTCGGTGCTGCATTTAAGGTCAGTGCCGCCGAAACTGGTAAGCTACTAAGCAATAAACTGCTTAAAAGCAAAGGCCGTACACGCCCGAGAGTACGCTGAGACATAAGCAAGTCCTATTATTTTTATTATCAAGCCCAAATAGATAGATAAATAGCAGCTATACCCTGCGTATACCCGATGCTAAGAATCCTTTATGACAAGCTTAGACTATAAGATAAATTTATTCATGTCAAATGACCGATTTACGCCGCTAATCTGATTCAACCATTCATCTCTTCCAGTGCTAAGGCGTGCAAGAGATAATACCGTAAAACCCATATCTATAAAAAAACTTAGGGTGTCTAAGTGAAAACCAAACTAGTGATACCAGTAGCTACGGCTACGGCTATGCTTTGCTCGTGTTCGTGGTATAGCAGTGTGTTACAAGCCGGTGTTTTGCCTTGGCCTAATTATCATGCTCCTGCTTTACCCCAATATCCGCAGAATCTTGGCGTCAATGATTATAATGAAGAATTAGTTGCACCTATTCATCAGCTAAACCCGCCCTTGATGCGGCAAACCAGTTTTTCACACCTAGTCGAACCTAAGACATCTGTGTTCCCACCCCATCGCTCCTGTGACCCAACTAGATTTTCCTTGGATGCGTGCATTGTTAAAACGGCAGGTAGTCAAGAGGGCTTGCATCAACAAGTCACTTACCTACGTTCTAAAAATCCACAAATGCGTGAGGGTGCTGGTTGGGCGAATTTACCTAACAGTGCTTTGCTCCAAACGGCCTTAGAACTAACGCGTTGGCTACATGGACAGACCCCTTATAGGCTACAAGAGCGTTTTAACTTATTGGAAGTTCCATCGGCTAAACACTCAGGGCAAGCGCAATATACAGGTTATTTTACACCGGTAGTCGATGTACAAAATTGGCCAGATGAGCACTATCGTTATCCGATTTACTCCTTACCATCGGGTGAGGATTGTAATTTTACCCGTGCGGAGATTGATGCAGGTGCTTTACGGGGACGGGGGCTGGAGATCGGTTGGACGAATGATGTAGTGAATCTGTATTTCTCGCATATTCAAGGTTCTGCGATTGCACGTTTTCGTGATGGTCAAGAGATGTTTTTAGATTATGCGGGCACTAATCATAAACCACATGTCAGTATTGGTCAGTATTTACAGGATCAGGGGTATCAAGGTAGCTTAAGCAATGAAAGTATTCGCCAATGGTTACATCGACACCCGGAGCAGATTAACGAAGTTTTGCACCAGAATCCACGCTATGTTTTTTTTAAAACAACTGAAAGTCGACCAAAAACTTCGATTGGATCAGAAGTTATTCCTTGGCATACTGTAGCGGTAGACGACAATTTCATTCCGCTAGGCTCGATACTTTTGGCTGAGATTCCACGCGTCGATCAGAAAGGCGAAATTGTTGGAGTCGATTGGCGTTTATTATTTGCGCAAGATCGTGGTAAAGCCATTAAGGGTCTGGGGCGTTTAGATTTTTATACCGGTGTTGGTTCACAGGCAGAAAAAGCCACTTATCAAATGACAGGTTTCCGTAAGTCCTATTTAGTGGTACTAAAACCTGAGTTTTTTAAGAATAGCTTCGTGGGGCTTTGAACTAAGCGTCTATTCATCTAACTAAGCTTATGGTAATAGTGTGGGCGAGTTTTATTCTCGCTAGGCTTGGTTGGTTAATAGGATAAAAAATGCATGGTAAACCTGATTGATGTTGTCATTATCGCCATCTCATTGATGGCTTTGTTGGGCGCATTTATTTTATTGCGACCACAAGCACACCAACAGGACGCACAGGAAGTGCGCAAAATTCGCTTGGGCGCCGAATTAGATCAGCAACGTATTGCTGAAATTCTAGATACTATCCAGCATGGTGCACAGGATGCTGATTACCTGACTTCACAACTTAAAAGCCGGGTTGAGGAGGTTAATCGTGAAGGCCAAGCCAGCCGTACCTTAGCCGAGGAAGCCGAACGCACTATCAATCGCGTCAAAGAGGCGGAAGGTGAGTTGCGTAGTATTTCTACTCAGCTCGGTGAGCGCATCCAATATGTACAAACTTATTGGGATGGGCAATTGACCGATACCGTAGAGGCAGTGCGTAATGTGCATACCAAACTGACTCAAGGGCTCAATCAAGTTGATGAAGGCTTAGGGCGTTTGCGTGAACAAGAAAAAATGGCACAAGGTTTCACTCAAAAGCTGATTGAAAATCAGAAAATGCAGTTTGCGGCTCAGCAAGAAAATGCACGTTTAGCCACGGACATCAACGCACAGCTTGAATCCATGCTGCGTGAGTCTGGGAAAACTTTGCAAGGTATGCAAGAGCAGCAAAAACAAGCGCATAGTTCGTTTGCGCATTTTATAAATGAGCTTCAAGGTTTAGAGCATCAAGCGCAAGAGTACTTTACTAATACGTTCCAAACGACTGATGTAGCGCGTCAAGAGCTGCTACAAGGTTTGAATGAAACCCGCGAAAAAATAGCTAGACTACGTGAACAAGATGAGCAAGGCAGCTTAATGGGGCAGCGTATTCGCCAGCAATTTGATAAGGTTGATAAATTGCAAGTAGATCGCCTAGCAAAGGCTGTCGATTTGACGGACGAAATGTGTATCGATTTGCAAACAGGTCTAGAAAATGCACGTAATTTACTTAAACTGCTTGAGGAGAAAACTAAGCAAGTTTTGAATGAAGTTGATGGGGAGCCAGCAAAGCCGCAGGCGTCTGTTGACGCCACGAAGCGTAATGATAATTTGTTTTCTTTGAGTGCTTATCGGTAGGGAGAAAAGCCATCCGTGGCGTCCCGAAGGTAGCTATCCATGCATGTGACCTTGACCTTGTATTGTAGAGACTGCAGCTCAAATATGTTTTGAATGTTTGGGCTGCGATATTGAGTGTAGACGCTTTTTCTGATTCCGCTGATAAAAATGTATGAATTATTACCAAGTTTATTTATCAGCTCTACTCAGGCTAAAGTTTTCAGCTTGCTCATGCAGTTGTAAGTCCCACATTTGTTTATAAAGCCCTGCCTGATTCAGCAATTCCGTATGTGTTCCTTGTTCGACGATTTGGCCTTTTTCCATCACTAAAATTTGATCAGCATCCACGATCGTCGAAAGACGATGCGCAATCATTAGCGTTGTGTGATGGCCTGCGACTGCATTTAAGGTTTTCTGAATCGCTTGTTCGGTGGCGCTATCAAGGGAAGATGTGGCTTCATCAAAGATCAGAATCGGAGGGCGCTTTAAAATTGCCCGCGCGATGGCCACTCGTTGCTTTTCGCCCCCTGATAGTTTCAAACCACGTTCCCCTACTATGGTATTCCAGGCTTCAGGTAAACTTTCAATAAAGCTACGAATTTGAGCCATTTCTGCGGCTTGTTCTAAATCAGTTTGCGTAGCTTGAGGATTGCCATATTGCAGGTTATAGCGAATGCTATCGTTAAATAGCACGGTATCCTGCGGTACAATCCCAATAGCTTTGCGTAAGCTGTGTTGCGTCACTGTGCGAATATCTTGGCCATCAATCAAAATTTGCCCACTATTGACATCATAGAAACGATAGAGTAGCCGCGATAAAGTCGATTTACCCGCTCCGCTATGACCTACCACAGCTACCTTTTTGCCAGCAGGCACTGTAAACGAAACTTTATTTAAAATTTGTCGCTCAGGGGTATAGCCAAAATCAACTTGCTCAAAGCGAATTTCACCCCATTGAACTTTTAGTTCAGGCGCATTCGTTTGATCAGTAATTTCAGGTGGCATTTCTAATAATTGGAAGAGCATGTCCATATCGGCCAAAGTATATTTTAGTTGGCGATACATCACCCCAAGTGCACCCAATGGGATGAATAACTGCAACATAAAAGCATTCACCATCACCAAATCGCCTAAAGACATAGTGCCTCTTACCACACCATGGGTCGCCAAAAACATAATGAGAGTGACACCCACCGCAATAATTGTGCCTTGTCCAAAATTGAGAATAGACATGGAAGTTTGGCTTTTGACGGCTACATCTTCCCATTCCGCTAAGGTTCGGTTATAGCGTTCTAGTTCGAGTTGCTCATTATTGAAGTACTTGACCGTTTCATAATTGATTAGACTATCAATTGATTGGTTACTACCTTGGGAGTCTAGGCGATTCATCGCATGCCGATGATCCATGCGCCACTCAGTGATTTTCACTGTGAAAATCACATAGACTAAAACTGTAGAGAAGGTGACGACAGCAAAGATAGGTGCATAGTTATGCAGCAGAATCACTGCGACTAAGGTAAATTCAATCGCAATTGGCACAATGCTAAATACTAGATAATTCAGCAAAGTACTAATCGAACTAGTGCCTCGCTCAATATCCCGTGCAATCCCACCCGTTTTACGTTCTAAATGATAACGTAGTGATAATTTATGTAGATGTTCGAGGACACGCACCGATACTTGTCGAATGGCATGATACCGTACCCGTGCAAACACCGTATCGCGTAACTCATTGAATAAAGCGCTTGCTAAGCGTAAAGCACCATAAGCAAACAGCAAGCTGAGGGGTAGAATTAAAATCTGTTGTGATTTATTTTCGAGACTATCCACAATCAGTTTTAATACAACGGGAATCCCGACATTCGCTAGTTTAGCGGCTACTAAGCAAGCTAAAGCAAAGAAAACTCGACCGCGAAAATCAATTAAAAATGGCAACATTGATTTTAAATTATGCCAATCGCGGCGATCAGTGTGGGCACGTTCGGTGCGTGCAGCCGGCATCATCATGGAGTGCATATCGAACTCTGTATTACAAGGTTGCTAATGGTACGCCGCTTCGTTAGGGCTGTCACAAACGATAAAGTTTTGCAGGGTATTTAATTGATAGTTAAAAACAGCCCCGTTCTAAGTAAGAGCAGGGCTGTACCTCTAGCGGTTTATCTATTGAGTTAATTAGATTTATTAATTTGCGCGAAATTTACACAAGACAAAGTGAATATACTCTGAATATTGTTTAATCTTTAAGCAGATGTTTAAGCCGGTGCTTGTGTCATAATAGGGTTTTCTGACCAGCACGGCTGGCGTCTAAAGGTAGTAGAGATGAAAGAACGTATTCAGAAGCTGCTGTCCCGTGCAGGTTATGGCTCGCGCCGTGAGATCGAGCGTTGGATTGAAGCGGGCGAGATTCTAGTCAATGGCAAAGTCGCAGCACTCGGTCAACCGATTAGTGAAAGTGATAAAGTGATCCTGCGCGGTAAAACCCTGCATCTAGAATCTAAGCTGCGTGCGACGCCTAAAGTCATCATGTATCACAAAAAAGCGGGAGAAATGTGTACCCGCCATGATCCAGAAGGTCGTCCTACCGTCTTCGACAACTTGCCGCACCTACGTCAAGGCCGCTGGATTATGATTGGTCGCCTAGACGTGAACACGGATGGCTTATTGCTGTTCACAACGGATGGTGAGCTTGCCAATAAACTGATGCATCCTTCCTCCGAGGTGGAGCGCGAATATGCAACCCGTATTTTGGGCGAAGTGACCGATGAAATGTTGCAACGCTTACAATCGGGTGTGCAGCTCGAAGATGGACCAGCACACTTCCTGCGTATACTAGCAGGTGGTGGTGAAGGCGCTAATCATTGGTATCATGTCGTGTTAGCGGAGGGACGGAATCGCGAAGTACGGCGCTTATGGGAATCACAAGGTTTAAAAGTGAGTCGCTTGATTCGGGTACGTTATGGCTTTTTAAGTTTGCCACGCTCTTTACGCGGGGGGCAGTATGAAGAATTGGATATTAAAACCCTGCGGCGCTTGTATGAGTCAGTCGGTATGAGCTTTGAAGAGCTTGTTCCTATCGAAACTGCCAAGCCTTCAGCCTATCGACCCGCGTCAAAAGAACCAAGTAAGCCACGTTCGCCTAGTCTCTATAATGCAGCACGCACTTCGACTAAGAAGACTACTGAGGCCAATAAGCCCAAACGTCCATCCCTTAGAGATTTTAATCGACCTAAATAAGCGCCTAAGTTCAGCGGCTATTTCCAGCACTTAATCCACGCATCGCTATAAGTTCTATTCATTTCCGATCATGCTAGCCCTCAAGCTTTTAGGGAGGGCTGGCGATGTTGAACCGCAAATATTGCTGTCTGGGATTGTTTTTACTCAGCTACCAAGTGGTAGCGCAACCACAAGTGGAGTTAACACTCACCCAATGGCTTGATCCAAATTGCCAAGGGATAGGCTTAGTTGAAGCAACTCGTGCTGAGCCCAGCCAATGTATTCGCTATCAAGTACAAATCAAGAATAGTGGAAGCAGTGTGGCTCAAGCTATAAAACTGGAGTTGCCAATACCTACACATACTATTTTGAAGCAAGGTTCAGTGAGCAATGGGCTAAACCAAGCAGTAGTAAATAATAAGTCACCACTACAAACTGAAATCGATCAGTTGGAGGTTAATGAATCGATAAGTTTGTATTACACGGTACAGGTGCTGTAGTTACTTCACTAATTCAGCTAGTAAATCCGCATGATGCAGTTGCTGACGTTTTAAGCGTAAGCGCTCGCTACGGAAGATAGCGATTAAGTCTGCCAGTGCATCATCAAAATTATCGTTAATGATCACATAATCGTATTCAGCATAATGGGATATTTCATTACGCGCATCACGCATGCGGCGCTGAATAATGTCTTCGCTGTCTTGTTTACGATTGCGCAACCGTTCTTCTAAAGAGGCTTGGCTAGGTGGCAGGATGAAAATGCTAATCACACTCTTAGCGCTCTCACGCACTTGACGAGCACCTTGCCAGTCAATCTCTAGAATTACGTCTTTATGTGCAGTTAACAGAGAGTCGACCGCCGTTCTAGAGGTGCCATAATAGTTATCGAATACTTGTGCATATTCTAAAAATAAACCTTGCTCAATTTCCCGTTGGAAGGTTTCCACGCTCACAAAATGATAGTGCTCACCATCAACTTCGCCGGGGCGAGGCGCGCGCGTAGTATGCGAAACTGAAATCGTCAAATGCTTGAGTTGTTGGCAAAGTGCGTTCAACAGGCTAGTTTTGCCAGCCCCAGAGGGGGCAGAAACAATATACAGTTGACCAGGTTTCATCGTTTTGAATTCCTCTAATTAAGCACCAAGCATTCGCTTGAAAATGTACGCTTGAAATAGTTACTACTAGTAAAATGATAAAGATGCGAGTATAGAAACTGAGGGAGCGTCATTCTAATTAAAACCCATAGAATGCAAAAGCAAACGAGGTCATAGAACGATGATTCAAGTCATAAATATTCCAGCCTTTTCGGATAATTATATTTGGTTGATTACACATGAGGAACGTAAGTTTGGGGTGATTGTAGATCCGGGCGACGCCCAGCCCGTGTTAGCTGAGTTAGAACAGCGCGGGATTGAACCGCTAGCTTTGTTGATCACTCATCATCATCGTGATCATGTGGGTGGTATTGCTAGGCTATTGGAGGTCTACCCCCAGCTCAATGTTTACGGTCCTGCGCGCGAAACTATTCCCCAGATAACTCATCCCCTACAAGAGGGGGATGTGGTGGATTTACCTGAATTAAAGGTGAGTTTTCAAGTACTAGACGTAGCAGGTCATACGGCCGGGCATATAGCTTATTACGGTGATGGTAGTCTGTTCTGTGGGGATACTTTGTTTGGTAATGGTTGTGGGCGCGTGTTTGACGGCAGTTTAGATGCTTTACATACGGCTTTGCAGCGAATTGCAAAATTGCCAGCAGCAACCCTAGTTTACTGCGCGCATGAGTACACGATTGACAATATTGGCTTTGCAAAGTGGGTTGAGCCTGACAATAAAGACTTAGATGCACGTTTAGAAGAGTGCTGGCAGTTGCAAGAGGGCAGCCCTAAACGAGCTACCGTGCCATTTATTTTAGGTAATGAATTTCTCACCAATCCTTTCTTACGCACGCATGTTCCTGAAGTGATTGCGCGTGCTGAAAAGGTCGCAGGGCGTGAATTACAAACGCAAGCCGAGATTTTCGCGACTTTGCGCATTTGGAAGGATACGGAGTACGACTAAGCCATTTGCGGGTTAAATCTTTATGAGTCCATAAAGTGCTGGCGATAAAATTTCAATTCATTAATCGAATCATAAATATCGTCCAGCGCTAGATGGCGTGATTCTTTGCTGTATAGCTCTAAAATGCTAGGTTTCCAGCGTTTGGCTAATTCTTTAACGGTACTCACATCCAAATTGCGATAATGGAAGAACTTTTCTAGTTCCGGCATTAAGCGTGCTAAAAAGCGCCGATCTTGGCAAATACTATTCCCACACATCGGTGAAGACCCTGCTGGAACATGTTCTTTGAGAAACGCTAAGGTTGCTTGCTCAGCCTGTTCAGCCGTCCAAGTGCTTTCACGAACCCGTTGGATTAACCCCGAACCACCATGCTGCTTTTGATTCCATTCATCCATGTGTGCCATTCTTGCATCTGTTTGATGAATCGCCATCACGGGCCCTTCAGCCAAAACGTTCAGGTCTTTATCGGTGACAACGGTGGCAATTTCAATAATCAGATCATTGAGCGTATCTAGACCAGTCATTTCTAAGTCGATCCAAATCAAATTATCCTGATGGGCAGCCATGGCTTGTTATACTCGGTTACTTGAAAAATGAACTAAAACGCAGATATTTACCTGAATCTCGCTAGTGAGTTCAAGTGCTAATTAGGAAACTACTTGATGCAAACTTTTACATTGATTTTTTTAACTTTTCTATTTGCCTCTACTATCGTGCAAATCTGGTTGTCTTTACGCCAAAAACAAGCGGTACAAACGCATCGTGCTGCCGTGCCAGACGCTTTTGTTGGTAAAGTCACTTTAGCAGAGCATCAAAAAGCAGCAGATTATACCTTGGCTAAAGGTCAGTTCGGGCGCATTCAAATCATGCTTGGTGTGATCGTACTCTTGGCTTGGACTTTAGGTGGTGGCTTAGAGTGGTTAGACCAGGTTTGGCGCAGCGCTGGTTGGGGGGTACTGCTCACAGGTACTGCAGTGATTCTAAGTATGACCTTCATTTCCAGCCTGATTGATCTGCCCTCTTCGCTTTACAGTACCTTTGTTTTAGAAGAGCGCTTCGGTTTTAATAAAACTACTTTAAAAACTTTTGTAGTCGATATGCTCAAAGGGACTGCTTTAGGTTTAGTGATTGGTGTACCACTGATTCTCTTTGTGTTGTGGCTGATGGAGTCGGCGGGGAGTGCATGGTGGATTTATGCATGGGTAGGGCTAACAGGATTCTCATTACTCATGACTTGGGCTTATCCGAAGTTTATTGCGCCCTTATTTAATAAATTCCAGCCACTAGAAGAGGGCGAAGTTGCCAGCCGTATTAATGCTTTATTAGAGCGTACGGGGTTCAATAGCAAAGGTGTGTTTGTGATGGATGGCTCACGGCGTTCAGCGCATGGCAATGCCTATTTTACGGGCTTTGGTAAAAATAAGCGCATCGTGTTTTTCGATACTTTGCTTAAGCATCTGACGCCTTCACAAATTGAAGCAGTGTTAGCGCATGAGCTAGGGCACTTTAAGCGTAAGCATATTGTGAAGGGCATGATTTTATCAGTATTGATGACCTTAATTGGTTTTGGTGTGTTAGCTTGGCTGATGCAACAGTCTTGGTTTTATACGAGTTTAGGGATTTCACAACCCTCGACTTATATGGCTCTTATCCTCTTTATGGTCGTTAGTCCGGTATTTACTTTCTTTATCACCCCGCTGATGGCAATGTTCTCACGTAAACATGAGTTTGAGGCTGATGAATTTGCAGCCCAACAATCCAGTGCTACGGAACTGATCGCTGCTTTGGTAGGTCTGTACAAGGAAAATGCCAGTACTTTAACACCTGATCCGTTGCACTCGGCATTTTACGATTCGCATCCTCCGGCTGCGATCCGCATTGCTCATCTACAGAAACAGATCTAAACGAGGATAACCATGAAATCCATCGCGTTTTGCACTGCTAGTCTAGTGCTTAGTATGTCCGCTCATGCTGCGCCTGATCCGATTAACGGTAAGCGTTTATTTGAACAATCGCGCTGTTTGAGTTGCCATACCACTGAAGTATTCACCAGTCCAACGCGAAAAGTGAAAAGCTACGCTGCACTCGAGAGCCAAGTGCGGCGTTGTGATGCTAATCTCAGTACCAATTGGTTCGATGACCAAATCCTAGATGTGGTTTCGTATTTGAATCAAATGTATTACAAATTTCCAGCCCCTGCCGCTGCTACCCCAAAACCATAATAGTTTCAGTTCGCTTTCTGGCAGTTTTGCTTCACAATAGGCTCTATGATGAAAACTGCACAGGATATTGGCCGAGTGATCACCCGTTATGGGGCTGAACTCATTTTAGAAACCGCGAGTGGTGAGCGCTTACGCTGTACCACTCGGCGTAAATTAGAGCATATTGCTTGTGGCGATTATGTTCGTTGGCAAGTCGAGCAACAGGGCAATGCCAGTGTGCTGGCGATTTTACCCCGTCAAAATGTTTTAGAGCGCCCGGATTTTCGTGGCAAGTTACGTGCGGTTGCTGCCAATATTGATATCCTGCTAGTCGTGAGTAGTTGGCGTCCTGAACCCAATTGGGAAATGCTGGATCGCTATTTAGTGGCGGCACATTTATTACCCGCTGAAGTGCTGATTGTGTTTAATAAAGCCGATTTGCGCGATAGTTACCGTCACTCTGAGCATGAGGCCTGCCTAAAAGAATATTTAGAAATTGGTTATCGTGTTGTGCATACGCAAGCTAATCAAGCACAAGGCTTAGCAGAGATTGAAGAGGCCATTCAGGGAAAAACAGCTATTTTTGCAGGACAGTCCGGAGTCGGGAAGTCGTCACTGATTAGCCAATTAGTGCCTGCCGAAGAAATTCGAGTAGGGGAAATTGCGGAGACGGGTGAAGGACGGCACACTACCACTGTATCTAGTCTTTATCATTTGCCCGGACAGTCGAGTTTGATAGATTCGCCGGGTGTGCGAGATTTTCCACTGCCACAATTAACTGTAAGCCAAGTGCAAGCCGGTTATCCAGAATTTTCTCGTTTTGCTGGGGAGTGTCGATTTAATAATTGCACTCATCAACATGAGCCGGGCTGTGCTATAAAGACGGCGCTCACGGTTGGAGAAATTCCACCGCGACGTTATCAGCGTTATTTGACCCTATTAAGAAGCCAAAGTAATAACTAATTTAAAACTGGCTAATCCCAAGAGTTTACTAGAGTGATGAAGGATCGTTTCAAGCTCAACTGGTCTGTGTGCTGCTTGATCAGCTGCTTGTGCTTAATACAAAATCTCAAGGCCAATACTATCGAAGAGCAGCGTCTTAGTTTCCAAACGGCAAGAATGGCACTCCAATCTGGTAAGGTCGAAGAGGCTCGCCTGTTAATGCCACAATTGAAAGGCTATCCTTTAGCGCCTTGGCTGGAAGCACAACTGCTAACGGCTGATCTAGCACAAGTGGCGGATGCTACCTTAGCTAAATTTATCCAGAATAATCCATATTCTTTAATGGGCGATAGTCTCAGTGCACGCTTAGCAGAACGCTTAGCTGCTCAAGGAAAATGGACAGAGCTTTTAAATACTATTCCCGATAATCGCGATCAGCTCACCACACAATGTTATCGAGCTGAAGCTTTATTAAATACTGGACTTATCAATCAAGGTTTAGAGCAAGCCAAAACTATTTGGGATACCACGAAAAAAGATTTCCCCAATGATTGCGCAAGTCTACTCCTGCAGCTGCAAACCCATAAAGTTTTAAGCTATAGCGATTATTGGCAGCGTATTAAAGTGTTAATCAGCAATAATCGTCTGAGTGCAGCGCGTGATTTAACGCCTTATTTAACCGAAGAAGATAAAAAATTCTTTGAGTTGTGGTTAGCTACCCGTGCTGAACCCGCAAAAAAATTACCTGAGTTATTTATCCAAGCTGATAGTTCACAGCTACGTACTATCACTGTCGATGCCATTAAAGAAGTCTCTGATAATAAGTTAGAAACGGCTTTGTCGCTTTGGACGCAGGCTCAAGCGATCTTTAAGTTTACTAGTGCTGAAAAGGGCGAAGTGGAAAGTCGCTTAGGTATGTGGGAAGCGTGGCGACATAATGAAGAAGGTTTACAACGCTTAAAACGCATTCCGCTTGTAGATCGAACTAAAGAAGGGAATGCTTGGCTGGCACGCTTGGCCATGCGTTCACAGGATTGGCCGGCTTTATTGGAAGCCTCTACTGCGCTAGAGGCGACTGAAGGTACTGATGATGAATGGGACACATGGTTTTATTGGCAAGCTCGTTCTTTAGAAAAATTAAAAAAGCCCGCAGAAGCACAAACAGTTTATGAACGCTTGGCAAAAAACTCAACCTACTACGGCTTCTTAGCTGCAGATCGAATTGGCCAAGACTATGTGTATTTAGAGCAAACTCCACCAGATCGTAGTCAGCGCATTCAAGGTTTGCAAAAATTAGCAGCGTATCAGCGCTGGCGGGAATGGAATGCATTGGGTGAGCGCAGCCAAGCACGTAAAGAGTGGTTTCGTTTGCTGCAAGCGATGGATAAAGAAGGTGTGCTAGCGGCTGCTGAACTAGCTTTACGGCAAAATGACGCAAATTTAGCTATTTGGACGGTGTCTAAAGTCAAGGATTGGAATAGTATCGATGTACGTTTTCCTTTGATGTATGAACAAATTGTAATGGATCAAGCACGTTTGCAGGGTATACGCCCTGAATGGATTCTGGGTATTATGCGTCGAGAAAGTGCGTTTGATGCCAGTGCAGAGTCCAGTGCGAAAGCTTTAGGTTTAATGCAATTAATGCCCGGAACCGCGCGTGATATTGGTCGGCAGATGGGGATGGAGTTGGTCGCAAAAGAAGATATTTTGCAGCCCGATCTGAATGTTAAGCTAGGAAGTGCCTATCTGCGTGATATGTTAAAGCGCTTCTCTGGAAATTATGCACAAGCAACAGCGGCGTATAATGCAGGGCCAGGGCGGATTCCTAAATGGGCACCTCCACAAATGCTCGCAGCCGATCAATGGGTTGAAAGTATTCCCTTTGATGAAACGCGTAAATATGTACGAGCAGTGATGGCCTATACCACGATCTATGATCATAAGCTTAATAAGGATCAACACTTGCGTTTATCAATGCGCTTACAACCGATTCCAGCCAAATAAACGAGTTGGAGTTGAATAGGAGAAAGTTTCGGCATGAAGTCGCAGCAGCGACAACAAGGTGTCGCTATGCTCACTGCGCTGCTGATTGTGGCCTTAGCAGTAATTGTCGTCACCTCTATTTTTGTGCAGCAGCGCTATAGTATCCGCTTGAGTTCTAATTTGCAGGACATGGAACAGGCTTATCAATATGCCTATGCAGCAGAAAAAATGGCAGGTTTCTGGTTAGAGCAAGATATAAAAGATACCAAAGACGGTACTTATGATGCTCTTCAAGATAAGTGGGCGGGAAAAATCGAGCCGAAGCCGATTGATGATGATAATGGACAGCCGATTGGCGAGCTCCAAGTAAAAATTGACGATCTGCAAGCCTATTTTAATGTGAATAATCTTTATGATGTGCAGGCTAAAAAGCCACGTGGCTCAATGATAAAGGTTTTCCAACAGATGCTGCAAACAGCAGGTGCTTTACCTTTAGGGTTTGCGAATAATATTGTGGACTGGATTGATCCTGATGATGAATTAGTTGACCGGGATAGTGCAGAATCTGATTATTATTTAATGCAAGAGCAGCCCTATCAGGCAAGTAATGCATTGCTATTAGATCCTAGCGAGTTAAGACTAATTAAACTAGGTAGTGTTAGTGATGAAGAATCAAAGCAGGCATTACTTGCAGAGTTAATGCCCTTAGTGACAGCTTTGCCAACGCCGACCTCGGTAAATGTAAATACAGCGCCTAATAAAGTATTGACTGCCATCGGTTTAACGGATCCGCAATTACAAGGGATTGTGCAAGAGCGAAATAATAACCCAATTAAATCCGTGGAAGCTTTACAGAAATTAGTACAGAACTTAACTAAAGAGCAAAAAATTTTATTAGGGGTAAGTTCGAATTATTTTCGCTTAAGTGGGCAAGTACGTTTAGGGAAAAGCCGTTTGTTTTTAAACAGTGTGTTATTTCGTTCAGCAGAGGGGAAGGTTCATGTCATAATGCGCCAGTTTAAGCGGGTGAACCCACCACCTGAACCAGAAGCAGCCTAAAGCCTGCTACTTTTAGTATAAATAACTAGTTGATGATGACTTATGTTGATCCTGCGTTTACAAACACCTCAAGATGCTGAGTTTGCTTATGCAAGACTGGAGGGCAATGCTACTTCAGGAGAATGGCATTCTGGTACTTGGGCGCAAGTTAATAAACTAAATGGTAATCAGCCTGTTATTTTGTTGATTCCAAGTGCTGATGTTTTATTGACACGCACGATCTTGGTTACCACAAATAATCGCCAATTAAAACAAGCGTTACCTTATACCTTAGAGGAAAACTTAGTCGGCGAAGTCGAAGATCAGCATTTTGTTTGGCAAGCTGAAAACGATAACACACTAGCTGTTGCAGTGATTGAACGTGCGCGTCTAAAAGTTTGGATTCAGCTTTTAAAGCAACAGAAACTGCGTGCCAAGGCTATCTTGCCTGACGTGTTTGCTTTGCCAGTGAATGAAGCCATGCCCACCTTGTGGCAACGCGAAGGACAAGCTTGGGTACGCACCGATGCAGTGAGTGGGTTTAGTTGCCCAGCGATCTCTCTGCCTTTATTAGTCAATAGTTTGTTTGCTCCAGAAGCACAGGAACGCAAACTGCAACTATATACCGATCAGCCTGCGGATTGGCAGCAAGCTTTTACTATTTTCCCAGAACCGCAGCCTAATCATTTATTACAGAAAAGCTTGCAAGCAGGGATGGGATTGAATCTGCTCGCGGGTTATCAAGATGACAGCATGTCTAGCTTCAATCGTAATTGGCGGCGTTGGAAGCTAGTAGCTGGGCTCGCAATATTTTGTGGCGCTGTTTGGACAGGTATTCAGGGTATGGATATTTGGCGCAGTGCCGAGCAGTTGAAACTGGCAGAACAGCACAATCTCAGCTTATTTCGCGAAATCTTTCCTGAAGTCAAAGAGATTGAAGTTAGTGCTCTGCGCTCACGGGCTACCTCAGAAATGGCCAAGATTGAAGCTCTGAATCCAGCAGCGACTGATAAGATTAGCCTCTTGCCTTATTTAACGATGGTTGGCAAAGTTTTCCAACAAGAGCAAGGCTTGAAAATTACTGAAATTCGTGCCCGGGATGGGCGTTTAAGTGTAGTGTTCGAAACACCCGACTTAAAAGCGACCGAACGCATTGGGCAGGGGCTAACCACTTTATTGGGACGTGAAGTCAATGTGAAATCGACGCAAGCTAATAATATTGTCCGTGGCGAAGTGACTTTAGGTGCTGGAGGAGAAAATACGTGAAAGCTTGGTTTGCAGCGCTCTCCGAACGCGAACGTTATTTGTTACTTATTGGCGTAACAGCTATTCTGGCTACTGTGCTATGGTTTTATGCTTGGAAGCCTCTAGTAAAATATAAAAACCAAGTGGCTGCTGATTTAGTAACCGCTGCAGAAGATGCCACTTTGCTAAAAAGTGCGAAAGCACAATTAGTCGCTGAACAAGCTGCTGCTAGTGTCAGACAGCCTATTGATACCACAACTAGTGTGCAAATCGCGATTACGCCTGCCTTACAGAAATATCAACTAGATAAGCCTGAGATTTTGGTGCGTTCTGAAGCCAAAGGTAAAGATGGTGTCAATATTCGCTTAGATAATGCACCTTTTGATCAGGTGATTGCGTTTCTGGCTGAGCTTGAAACCCAATATGCAATTTATGCGACAACCATTGGGCTTATTCCGGGGGCTGCTCCGGGTTTAGCAGGCTTGCAACTGACTTTAGAACGATGAAAAAACAAGTATTTTGGATCTTAGCTGGCTTTACTAGCTTCACAGTGTCTTTGGCAGTGCTAGCACCTTTGAGTTTCTTCACGCAACAAGCGACTAAAGCGAGGCCAGAGCTAAGCTTTGGTGGTGTGAGTGGAACTTTATGGGATGGTAAGATTGCTAAGGCTATTATATCCCAAGCACAAATTGCCGATTTAACTTGGAGGTTTGCGCCGACTAAATTACTCAATGGTATGCTCGCCGCAGATATGGAGGGTACTGTCCAAGCAGTACATCTAAAAGGTCAATGTGGCTTGGTTTGGAATACTAATTTAGCTTGCTCACCCCTGAATTTAGAATTACCTGCGGCTTCTTTAGGGCAAGTGAATCCAGCTTTGCAAAACTTACCGGTTGCTTTAGGTGGTACTTTTCGCGCTATTATCGATGATATTCACTGGGATCGGGAAACGATGCCGATTATGAATGGCTCGTTGATTTGGGTAGATGGCAGTGTACAAACGCCTATTGCAGTCAATCTAGGTGGTCAATATCGGGCGCGTGTTCGAGAGGGTAGCGGCAAGCAGGCCTTAAACATTGCTTTGCAATCCGATCAAGCCAGTATTGTGCTAGACGGTAAAGTGGATCTTGAAAAAGATGGTTTGTATACAGCAGAGGTTTTTCTTAAGCCTTCAGCAGAGGCAGATCCCAGTATTGCCCAAGGTTTGAGTTTATTAGGTTCCGTGCAGACTGATGGTAGTGTGCAGCTTAAAAGCAGTGGGCAGATTAGTTTGAACTTGGGTGCTGCGCCCGCAGCAGTAACAGCGGCTGATCCAACGGCGCAAACTATGCCAGCTCCAGCTCCAGCTCCAGCAGCTACACCTCAACCAGCAGCACCGGCTGCACAATCTGCTCCTGCTGTAGAAGAGGACTAACGAACCGCAAACTAGGCAGATCTCATGAATCTGCCTAGTTTAGTTGATTAAAGCACTGATAAATCTGCGACGCGTAAGAACAGACCACGCAGTTGGTTTAATAAAGCTAAGCGATTATTGCGTAAAGCTTCATCCTCCGCCATCACCATCACCTCATTAAAGAAGTTATCCACTGATTCGCGCAGATGAGCTAAAGACAATAAAGCCTGTTCATAATCACCTGTCGCAAATAAAGGTAATACCTGAGCTTGTTGGGCTTCTAAGCTTGCTGCTAAAGCATGCTCAGCGGGTTCTCTTAAAAGGCTCGGATTCACTTCAGCAGGAATAGCCGTTTCGACTTTCTTCAGAATATTGCTGATGCGTTTATTTGCAGCTGCTAAGCTTTCTGACGCTGTTAATTGCCGGAAGGACACCACCGCTTTCAAGCGCTGCTCAAAGTCTAAGGGTTGCGTGGGTTTCAAAACGGCGACAGCTTCAACCAGTTCAGCATTAATGCCTTGCTCTTGGTAGTAAGCCCGCAAGCGCTCCAAAATATAATCTAGTGCCTCTTGCATATCCGGCTTTTTGCCTAATTGCGTTGTTAGATTATGCGCGGCTTGATCGAGTAGATCAGCCAAATCTAAAGGCAACTTCTGCTCAATCAGAATGCGCAAAACACCTACTGCTAAGCGGCGTAAACCAAAGGGGTCTTTCGTGCCTGTAGGCTTTTGGCCGATTGCGAAAATACCCGCTAGGGTATCAATTCTTTCAGCTAAAGCCAGAATCCGTCCAGTGGCGGTGCTAGGTAGTTGATCGCCTGCAAAGCGTGGCAAATACTGTTCTTCCAAAGCTTGAGCGACTTCTGTCGGTTCGCCATCATGTTGGGCATAGTAGCGCCCCATCGTGCCCTGGAGATCAGTGAATTCAAACACCATATTGGTGACTAAATCGCATTTGCCTAGTTCAGCAGCCCGTACCGCCAAGTTTTCATCCACTTTAAGTTGCTGAGCCATGTATTTTGCAAGCTTAGCGACGCGTGCCGATTTGTCATGTAAGGTACCGAGTTGCTGTTGGAAAACCACAGTTTTCAATTTGTCACGCCGGCCGGCTAGAGGCTGTTTCTTATCTTGTTCCCAGAAGAAGGCTGCATCACTAAAGCGGGGGCGAATCACACGTTCATTGCCTTCGCTGACTTTACTCGGGTCTTTGCTTTCAATATTGCTGATGGTGATGAAATTCGGCATCAACTTGCCATGGGCATCCGTTAAGCCAAAGTATTTTTGGTCGCCTTGCATGGTGTGAATCAATGCTTCTTGCGGCACATCGAGGAACTTTTCTTCAAAGCGCCCAGCAATGGGGACGGGCCATTCGACTAAAGCCGCTACTTCATCTAATAAGGAGTCTGGCATAATGGCCTTGCCACCGAGTTCGGTTGCTAGTTCTTGGACGCGCTGGCTGATCATTTCGCTACGCGCTTCAAAGCGTGCGATCACATAAGCTTCGCCTAATTGCACGGCATAATCAGCAGGATTGCGAATGCTAATGGGTGCAGGTGCATGAAAGCGATGACCACGGCTTTCACGGCCGGTTTTAATGCTAAGGATTTCAGCATCAATCACTTGCTCATCCGCTAGCATCACAATCCAATGCACTGGGCGCACAAATTCAGCTTCACCCTCGCCCCAGCGCATACGTTTAGGAATCGGTAAGTTCGCTAAAGATTGATCCACTATTTTCGGAAACAGTTCAGCCGTTTTCTGCCCCGCTTGTTGTTGGCGGAAGACTAACCATGCACCTTTATCAGTTTCCAAGCGTTGTAAAGCGGCAAACTCAACCCCACAGGAAGCTGCAAAACCCAGTGCTGCTTTAGAAGGATTACCTTCTTTGTCAAAAGCTGCTTGGATAGCGGGGCCACGTTTCTCAACCAGTTGATCGGCTTGTTGGGCTGGAATGCCTTTCAGCCAAACCGCTAAACGGCGCGGTGCTGCATAAGCGATGACTTTATCGGCGGTTAAACCGGCTGTTTGATAGCCGGATACAATGCCGTCGGTGAAGGCATCGGACAGTTTCTTTAAAGCCTTGGGTGGTAGTTCTTCAGTGCCGATTTCTACCAGTAAATCTATTGTGTCAGTCATCTTAGGCTACCTTGGGTTCTGATTGCAGCATCGGGAAACCGAGTTTTTCACGGGTGGCGTAATAACCCTCGGCAACGGCTCGGGCTAAAGTACGCACGCGCAAAATATAGCGTTGACGTTCAGTAACCGAGATAGCCTTGCGTGCATCTAGCAGATTAAAGGTATGCGAAGCTTTGAGCATTTGTTCATAAGCAGGTAGTGGTAAACCTAACTCACTCATGCGCTGACTTTCACGTTCAGCCACATTGAATTGATGGAACAGTGCCTCAGTATCGGCATACTCGAAGTTATAAGTCGATTGTTCAACTTCGTTTTGATGGTAAACATCGCCATAAGTGACAATGCCTTGTGGCCCGCGTGCCCAGACTAAATCATAAACGCTGGTGACATTTTGCATATACATGGCTAACCGTTCCAGACCGTAAGTGATTTCACCACTGACGGGTCGACAATCCAAACCGCCGACTTGTTGGAAATAGGTAAACTGAGTCACTTCCATCCCATTCAGCCAAATCTCCCAACCTAAACCCCAAGCGCCTAAGGTGGGTGACTCCCAGTTATCCTCCACGAAGCGAATATCATTCACTAAAGGATCAAAACCTAAAGCTTTGAGTGAACCTAAATACAGCTCTTGGAAATTGGGGGGGGAGGGCTTGAGTAATACTTGGAATTGATAGTAGTGCTGTAAGCGATTCGGATTTTCACCATAGCGACCATCAGTGGGGCGGCGTGAAGGTTGCACATAGGCCGCCCGCCAAGGTTCTGGGCCAATGGCACGTAAAAAGGTTGCTGGATGGAAAGTACCTGCACCCATTTCCATATCATAAGGCTGCATTAACACACAACCTTGCTCAGCCCAATACGCTTGCAGTGCTTGAATCATGCCCTGAAAGGTGGATAAGTCGTAGTTAGCCATTGTTGATTCTGTAATTTTTGCCAAGAAAGCGTCGAGTATACTGCACATTGCTTAAGCTAGCAGCAGCCAACCGATGAAAACGGGATGAGTGGTGGGAATAGAAAGAAGGATAGAATTTCTACCCTTGCTTTCAAGTTTGATTAGGCTTGACGTGTGCGCAAGAGGCTAAGAATCACGGAGCCTGCAATTAAGCTAGCTACGATACCCAAAGACCAAGTAATCGGAATTTTATACACGTCTAATAACAGCATTTTCGCGCCGATAAATAGCAGCACTAAGGCTAAGCCATATTTCAAATAGACAAAGCGATCAGCCACATCAGCCAATAAGAAGTACATAGCGCGTAAACCTAGAATCGCGAATACATTCGAGGTTAAAACAATGAAGGGATCAGAGGTAATCGCGAAAATCGCTGGAATCGAATCCACAGCAAAAATTAAGTCGGTAATTTCTACCAAAACCAGGACTAAAAATAAGGGGGTGGCATAGCGCAAGCCATCTTGCATCACAAAGAAGCGTTCTTCGTGTAGGCTGGTGGTCATACGCATATGTCCGCGAATCCAGCGTACTAGTTTATTGTTTTCAAGATCAGGTTGATGTTCAGATGCCCAGAGCATTTTAATCCCTGTGAACATAAGAAAAGCCCCAAATATATAAAGTATCCAATGGAAATGTGTGAGTAACCAAGCACCCATTAGAATCATAATCGTGCGCATAACCAAAGCACCTAGCACCCCATAGAGTAAAATCCGGCGTTGGTATTCGATGGGTACAGCAAAATAGCTAAAGATCATTAGCCACACGAAAATATTATCGACTGCTAAAGATTTCTCTACTAGATAGCCGGTAATGAATTCAAGTGCTTTGGTATCAGCCAGCGCTCGACTTTGGGTTTCAGATAGATACCACCACAAACCCAGTGCAAATAGCAGAGCAATTGCGATCCAAACTAGCGACCAAATGGCCGCTTCTTTGAAAGACACCTTATGTGCTTTCCGGCCTCCAAGTAAAAATAAGTCTGCCAAAATCATGGCAATCACAAAGATAAAAAATCCCGCCCACATCCACGGGGTGCCAATGGTCTCCACGGCGAGTTTCTCCTAACAGTTATTAAAATTTATTAAATTCCTAGTAAATTAGTAGGAATTCAGCTATTGACTGTAAAACAAGCACAATAGTGATAGCGAATAAACACAATTGGGATTGTGCGTTTTATGAATCTAAGCTGAGTCAAAACTAGAAGCATGGCATAATCCCTTCTCATGCAACGCGCCCAACAAATCCTCAAAACTATTTATGGCTACACCGATTTTCGCCTCAACCAGCAGGCGATTATCGCTGCTTTGCTGGAGGGTCAAGATGTTTTGGCTCTAATGCCTACGGGGGGTGGCAAATCACTTTGCTATCAAATTCCGGCTTTAGTGCGGGAAGGAGTTGGGATTGTAGTCTCTCCCCTAATTGCACTGATGCAAGATCAAGTCGTGGCTTTGCAGCAGCTCGGGATTCGAGCAGAGTTTTTAAATTCCACCCTTGGATTCAATGAGGTTCAACGTATTGAAACAGCCCTGTTAGCAGGGGAATTAGACTTGCTCTATGTTGCACCGGAGCGTTTAGTCACCGATCGTATGTTGAATCTGTTGGGAATGGTTCAAGAACGGGTAGGGCTTGCTTTATTTGCCATTGATGAAGCCCATTGTGTCTCACAATGGGGGCATGATTTCCGTCCTGAATATCAACAACTCTATATCCTTGCAGAGCGTTTCCCACAAGTGCCGCGCATGGCTTTAACCGCGACGGCTGATCTGCGTACTCGCCAAGAAATTATTAGCCAGCTTAAGCTCGATCAAGCAGCGGTTTTCATTAATAGCTTTGACCGCCCGAATATTCGTTACCTGATTCAAGATGGGCAAAATGCACGCCAGCAGCTTTGGGATTTTCTGGAGGCCAATCATCCTGAGGATGCCGGAATTGTGTATTGTCTATCGCGCAAAAAAGTGGAGGATACCGCTACTTGGTTAGCCCAACAGGGACGGATTGCCCTGCCTTATCATGCAGGGTTAAGCGCGGAAATGCGCCGGGTAAATCAAGGGCGTTTCTTGCGTGAAGAGGGTGTGATTATTGTTGCAACCATTGCCTTTGGGATGGGGATCGATAAGCCGGATGTACGTTTTGTGGCGCATTTGAGTCTACCGAAAAGTATTGAGGCTTATTACCAAGAAACCGGACGAGCCGGGCGCGATGGCGAACCAGCGAATGCATGGATGGCCTATGGCTTACAGGATGTAATCAGTTTACGGCAAATGATGGAAACCTCTAATTTGCCTGAGCAGCAAAAGCGCATTGAGTATCACAAACTCGAAGCGATGTTAGGCTTATGTGAACTGATTACCTGTCGCCGCCAAGCGCTCTTAGATTATTTCGGTGAAATGGGTTCTAAACCTTGTGGTAATTGTGACAATTGTTTACAAGCTCCAGAAAGCTGGGACGCTTCCTTAGCGGCACAAAAAGCGTTGTCTTGTGTGTATCGCACCGGCCAGCGTTTTGGTGTCACTTATGTGATTGATGTGCTGCTTGGCAAAGATGAAGAGCGCATCAAATCCAATGGGCACACTCGATTATCCACTTTTGGGATTGGGCAAGAGTTGTCTAGCAATGAATGGCGCACCTTATTTCGCCAATTGATTGCACTCGGCTATTTGAATGTTGATTTAGAAGGCCATGGCGGACTGTATCTTAACGAGAAAGCCCGTCCGCTATTGCGTGGAGAAAGCAAGTTGTCCTTACGCCGCGAGCGCAAAACTGAAAAGAAAAAAGCTCGCATTAAAGCTAGTGCCGAACAGCCCATTCGCTGGACTGATCAGCCGCTTTGGGATGGCTTACGTCGTGTGCGTGCACAATTAGCCAAACAGCATGCCGTACCACCTTATGTGATTTTCCACGATGCGACTTTGCGCGAAATGCTTAAACTACGCCCACGAACTTTAGCAGAGCTGGCCCTACTCAGTGGCATCGGCCAGCGTAAATTAGCCAGTTACGGACAAACATTCTTGGATGAGCTTTTGCAGCATGAATGAGTCTTAGCCATGCTCATATAAATGTCGCCGCCGGCAGAACGATACCACAATATAACGTGTCCCTTTAGTCGTAGGGCGTCCGCCGTGAGGGTGTGTAATACAAGGGAACAGGGTGCAATAACCACTTTTGGGGTTACCTAAAATCTTTTGGCGGACAAACCAAGTACCCCCTCCTTCAAACCCACGGTTCAAACCTACGGTGAAAGTATAATCGGCATAATCTTGATGGATTGAAAGCAACACTTGTTCATTCGCCCGATAGCGCGCCATAAAGCTTTCTTCGACCATATCCTCCCAATGCCGGCCTTCTAAACGCCAAATCTTGCGCGCGATGGGATGGCAAAAAGTGTGCATCACTTGGTGATACATTTCCGCTAAACCTAAGTCTTGCAATAAAACATCGGTGGTTGGATAGTATTCATGACGGGCAGTTGTCCATTTTCCCAAACGTTCAGCTTGCTCGACCACTTCATAACAGAAGGTGTCAGTGAATAACGGGAAACAATAAATATCAGGCCCAAGCTCATCAATCATCAAATCAACATCACCGGTACGAATGCCCGGAGCAATATATTTTTTGATCCAAGCGTCTTTATGATCGCGCCAATCAAATAGAGAGATTTCTTGCATGATGCCTCATTCCATTTTTTTATTAATTCTCAAAATCATGCCAGAAATTAAGTTCATTAGCCTGAGCTGGCAGATGTTCGGCGAAGGGCAGATGCTTAAGCGGTGTACTAGTAAAACTATGAAACTTGCAGTATAAGCAAACAGTCTAATCGGTGTAGATTCTAATTAAATTGAAAAGGAGTGAGCAATGCGTTTAGGTTCCGTTTTAACTTCTACAGCTTTATTAGCCGTTTTATCAACGAGTGCTCAAGCAGCATGGCAATCCATTCCCGGAGCGGCGTGTAGTCCGCTCTTGGGTAATCAAACTACTCAGTTTAATAAAGTTGGTGATACTGGTTATGCGCGTATTGGTGCAGGTAGTGCTTGGGTTTCCTGCCCTTTGCATCGCACCATGTTTGTGCGTAAGTTGGTTTATGTAAATTTAAATCATCCAAGTGCACGCGGGACTCTGTGTAAGATCATGCGTAGTAATTATTTAACAGGTGCTGCGAACTCCTCGTCTGCTACCGCACAAGGCACAGGTAATGTTGTCGCTGGCTTTAATATTAATATTACAGCCTTAGGAACTATGGCTGCTTATGATACCTACAGTGTGAGCTGTAATGTAGCTCAAGGTACAACGATACGTGGTGTGAGCTGGGAAGATAATTAAGCAGTTTTAGGGTTTCAGTCGATGCGTATTGTAGTGGCTTTAGTCGTAGTGTTATATGGGCTAGCAGCTTTGTATGGCTATTACTGGTGGAACGGCAGCCAACAAAAATTCACTGAAACTCGAGTGGCACAGCCAACGGCAACTGCTCCTGTGCAAACCACGCCGGAGCCGTTGCGGTTTTCAGATGTTAAGCTTGCTGACAATACCCAATTAATTAGTCAGCAACTCCAGAACTTGCAAACTAGTTTTGAAGCCCGCTTGCAAGAGCTGCAAATTCAACAAACTAAAACTTTAGTGAGTTTACAAAAGCAAATTGATGAGTTGAAGCAACAGCAAGCACAAGTTTTGGCACAAACTCAATCCAGCTCGCCCGCATCAACTCAAACACCTAGCGCTGACCAAAGCTCTATGGCGGCACTCGTTGCAGAGCCACCTCCAGCCGAACAAGCTTTTGAGAGTCAAGCTCTGCAGGCGAAGCCTAGCTTAAAGGCTCAACTGACCCAGCTCGACCTTAAGCTCCAAACGGATACCCCGGATGTGGCACGCCAAAGTGTTTTCCAGCAAAAAGCAGAAAATGCATTGAATCAAGCACAGCTTGGTACTCTTTTACAAACTCGGGCCGAGTGTGGACAAAGTTTTTGTAAGCTTGATATTCAAGGGCAAGTACCTACAGGTGTTGATCCTTTGCAAGCTTTATGGGAGCAGAATGTGTTTCCAGAGTCCACTGAAGTGATGACGATTCCTAAACCAGATGGTTCAGGCTGGTTAGTCTATATTGCAGCAGAGGGGCAGTCTTTAGCTAACACACCTTAGTCGAAAATTACTATTAAATTCCCAGCTCCTTCCACATCTCATCCACTCTTTCTTTCACCTTTTGCTCCATTATAATTGGAGTACCCCATTCGCGCGTGGTTTCACCTTTCCATTTATTAGTTGCATCTAAGCCCATTTTTGAACCAAGCCCAGACACAGGCGAGGCAAAATCAAGGTAATCAATCGGGGTATTTTCAATCAAAACGGTATCGCGTGCTGGATCCATACGAGTGGTCATTGCCCAGATGACATCCTGCCAACTGCGGGTGTTTATATCCTCATCCACCACAATAATAAATTTGGTGTACATAAACTGGCGTAAGAATGACCAAACCCCCATCATTACGCGTTTGGCATGTCCGGCATATTGCTTTTTAATACTCACTACGGCCATGCGATATGAACAGCCTTCAGACGGTAAGTAGAAATCGACAATTTCTGGAAATTGCTTTTGCAGAATGGGTACAAAAACCTCATTTAAAGCCACTCCTAAAATAGCTGGTTCATCCGGTGGGCGTCCTGTATAGGTGCTATGATAAATGGGGTCTTTGCGATGCGTAATACGTTCAATTGTAAACACGGGGAAGGTATCGACTTCATTATAATAACCCGTGTGATCCCCATAAGGACCTTCCGGCGCATAATCATTCGGATAAATAAAGCCTTCGAGCACAAATTCAGCAGAAGCTGGCACTTGCAAATCAGACAGCAAGGCTTTAGCTAATTCAGTACGTGACCCCCGCAATAAGCCAGCAAAGGCATATTCTGACAAAGTATCAGGCACTGGTGTCACCGCACCCAAAATCGTCGCTGGGTCGGCACCCAAAGCTACCGCCACAGGAAAAGGCTCACCCGGATGTTTACGTTGCCAGTCTAGGAAATCTAGAGCGCCCCCACGATGCGACAGCCAACGCATAATAACTTTGTTTTTGCCTAAGACTTGCTGGCGATAAATCCCTAAATTCTGGCGCTTTTTCTCAGGGCCTTTGGTAATGACTAAGCCCCAAGTGATTAAAGGCGCCACATCGCCCGGCCAACAATGTTGAATTGGCAGTTTACTAAGATCAACCTGTTCGCCCTCTAAGACTACCTCTTGGCAAGCTGGACGGCTGACCTGTTTCGGTGCCATATCCAGCACTTTTTTGAAAACGGGCAAAGCATGCCAAGCATCTTTCAAACTTTTCGGTGGTTCTGGTTGTTTAAGCGCTGCAAGTAAACTACCTATTTCGCGTAAAGCTTCAGTCGATTCTTTCCCCATGCCTAAAGCAACCCGACGGGGTGTACCAAAAAGATTGGCTAAGACCGGGATACTATGACCTTTAGGTTTCTCAAATAAGAGAGCTGGGCCACCCGCACGTAATACACGGTCAGCGATTTCAGTCATTTCTAAATGTGGGTCGACTTCGGTCTTAATCCGTTTAAGTTCACCCATTTTTTCCAATTGCTGGATAAAATCACGTAAGTCTTGATAGTTCATTAGTCCATAATAGCGGAAAATAGCTCAGTGTCGCTATGCCCTTGAGAGAGTTTGATTAGACTATGCCACAAGAACCAACCATCGCTTTATTACAGAAATCGCCCTTAGTGCGTTACAGCTTAGCTACACGCCCCGCATTTTTATTAGCGAGCATTATGCCGGTCTGTGTAGGAGCAGCAACAGCTAGTTATCAAGGCTATGCTTTCCATATGGGTTTGTTTGTTTTAAGTATCCTAGCAATCCTATTTATTCATGCCGGTGTGAATGTAATTAATGATTATTACGATGAGCAAAATGGCACGGATCGACTAAATACAGAGCGGATTTACCCCTTTACAGGCGGGAGCCGTTTTATCCAAAATCAAGTGTTAAGCGCCCAACAAACCTTGCATTTCGCTTGGAGCTTATTAGGGGCTGCGATTCTGTTGGGATTGATCCTAGTGTGGCAAACTGGAAGCGATTTGCTTTGGATTGGTTTCGCTGGCTGTTTATTCAGTTGGGGTTATTCAGTGCCACCTTTACAGTTAAATAGTCGTGGGTTAGGTGAGCCTGCCGTGGTGATCAGTATCGGGATATTAGCTCCCTTAGGTGCTTGGTATGTGCAAACGAGTGAGTTGGCTTGGTATCCCTGCTGGATAGGTTTGCCCTTAGGTTTACTAGCGATGAATATTTTGCTGATTAATCAATTTCCGGATGCTAAAGCTGATGCAGCCAGTGGTAAACATCATTGGGTTGTCCGTTTTGGGGCGCACACAGCAGCTTGGATATACTTAGCTAGTGTTTTGCTAGCTGGCCTGATCTTGATGTTTCTAATAATTAGTGGTTTGCTGCCTAGTTTAGCTTTAATCAGTGGTTTAGCCCTAATTTTGAGTTTAAGAGCTGCTTGGTTATTGAAACGTGATGCTTTGCACACCGAGTGTTTAGCGCCTGCTATCAAAATGACGATTGCGAGCGTTATTTTGCATGGCAGCTTATTAACTTTAAGTTTAGCGCTGGTATAGTCTGCACATGACTCCTAATTTTACGATGGCAGTTTTTGCCCGCGCTTATGACGCACCTTTGACAGGACAGTTTCGCCTGCAGCCTGAAGACTTTATTGTTAATGAACAGATTGACATTGACTTGTCGGGACAAGGCGAGCATTTATGGCTACAGGTGCGCAAAACCGGTGCGAATACCGACTGGGTGGCAGGTCAGCTTGCGCGTTGTGCGCAGGTGCCCGCTAGTGAGGTTGGCTATGCTGGTTTAAAGGATCGACATGCGGTCACCACTCAGTGGTTTAGTGTGCAATTGCCCGGTAAAGCCGACCCCAGTTTTGGCGATTTGCCGCCAGAGATCGAAATCCTGCAACAGCAACGCCATGACAAAAAATTGCGCCGTGGTGCCTTGCTAAGTAATGAGTTTATTCTGACCTTACGGAATTGCTCAGGTGATTTTGCAGCGGCTGCCACGATTTGTGCTGAGATCAGTCAGCGTGGCTTACCGAATTATTACGGTGAACAGCGCTTTGGACATAATATGGGCAATTTAACCAAAGCCCAACGCTGGTTTGAAGGTAACTTCACGCCCAAACTACGCAATCAACGCAGTCTTTACCTATCAGCTGCGCGTTCATGGATTTTTAACCATGTCCTCTCCACACGTATTCAGCAGCAGACTTGGGATCAGCGGGTAACCGGTGATGTATTTATGTTTGAAGGTGGTAGCGCTTGGTTCGTGGATGATACGAGTCCTGAATTAGCCACACGTTTAGCCGCTTTAGATTTGCATCCAACCGGTGTGTTGTGGGGACGCGGTGAACTAGCTAGTCAAGGTGCTGTGCGTGAGTTGGAGCTAGAGCAAGCCGCGCTATTTCCTATTTTCTGCACAGGCTTAGAAAAGCAAGGGCTTAAACAAGAGCGCCGTGCTTTGCGTATCAAAGTAACTAATTTGGAGTTTAAGCCATTAGATGCAACTACCCTCCATCTTAGTTTTAGTTTGCCTGCGGGGGCTTATGCGACGGTTTTACTAGAACAATTAGGTCAATTCAGCACGGCAGATAAAATTAATTAAATTCGACAACTAATGTTTATCACGATAAGAACTTAATAAAAGTGTAATAGTATTACTCTTAAATTCTGGTTAGAAAGGATGCAGAAAAGTATTAACCTTGCTGCATTTTAAGTGACACTTCTCAGTTATTGTGGGTTCAATCTCACATTAGCTGGCGTAGTGGGTGTATTGTTTTCAGCAGCAACAGAACTTGCTGGAGTTTCTGCTGACGCTGCTTGTTGTGCTTCAATATGTGCTTGGATTTCTGGAGTAGCTAACACTTGACGCAATTGCTCTTCTTGGTCTTTAGCTAAGGAGGTTTGAATAATCCGACCTTGGAAACCTTTTAGACCTTCTAAAACTTTATCGGTGGTTGCACGTCGCACTAATACAAATAGCATTGCTTGACCGGATTGCATAGCATTACCAAGGTCTTTCATGAAATTGTCATCAATCCCAATATCACTCAAAGCACCAGTTAGTGCTCCTGTCCCCGCACCCACGGCAGCGCCTAATAAGGGATTTAAAAACAGCATACCAATCAACATTCCCCAAAAAGTACCGCCCACAGCACCTGCAGCCGTTAAATTGACAGCCTGATGTAATTTAATTTTGCCATCGGCACTTTTAGTGACAACTACTGCATCTTCCATTTCAATTAAATAATCTTTTTGCATGGAGACAAGCTTTTCGCGCATCGCAAAAGCTGATTTTTCGTCATCAAAAGCAACAGCTACTAAGCTACTCATAGAAATCTCCTGAAGATAGGGGGTAATAGATAAAGACACGCAAACATGTGCTGTACTAGTGATTTAGTATGCTTTTTGTATTTTGTAAATAGCACTATGCAGGGTTTTTTAAAATTAAATTACTATTTAAGTATTTGTCCTAAAGTCTCTAATAAAAACTCAACTTGTTGCTGGGTATGCGCAGCGGATAACGTAATTCTTAAGCGTGCTGTATTAGTAGGTACGGTTGGTGGGCGAATCGCTGTGATTAAAACACCGCGCTGTTCTAACTGCTGGCTGATAGCGAGTGCTTTAGCGTTTTCGCCCACTAAAATCGGCTGAATAGCAGTCTGTGAGGCCATTAAATCTAAGCCTAATTGTGCAGCCCCTTTACGAAAAATTTGGATAAGATCTTGCAAATGCTCACGTCGCCAAGTTTCTGTTTGGACGATTTTCAGGCTAGCTAAAGTAGCAGCAGCCATTGCTGGTGGTTGTGCGGTGGTATAGATATAGGGGCGGGCAGTTTGAATTAAAAACTCAATCAGCTCAGTGCTACCTGCGACAAAAGCGCCCGCAGTACCTAAGGCCTTTCCTAATGTACCCATTAGGATGGCATCTGCTTGGCCTAAGTGTTCTGCTTCGAGTAAACCAGCTCCTGTTGGTCCTAATACTCCAAACCCATGGGCATCATCCACAATTAGCCAAGCATCGTGAGCATGGGCTAAAGTAGCTAATGCTTTAACGGGTGCCGTATCACCATCCATGCTAAACACACCATCAGTCACAATGATTTTTTGACCGCTAGTTTGTGCTGCTAAGCGTTTACTCAGATGTTCAGTATTATTGTGTGCGTAGCGGATCAGTTTTGCGCCGGATAACAAGGCAGCATCTAAGAGCGAAGCATGATTCAGGCGATCTTGATAAACCGTATCATGGCGCTCAGCTAATGCATTAGTAAGGCCCAGATTCGCCATATAGCCTGTCGAAAATAGTAAGGCACGTTCACGCTGAGTAAACTCAGCTAAAGCCTCTTCAAGCTGTTGATGCAAGCGCGAATGCCCGTTCACTAAATGCGCAGCACCGCTGCCCACTCCGTATTGATCAGCCGCTTGCTGCAAGGCTCGAATGATTGCAGGGTGATTAGCTAAACCTAAATAGTCATTGCTGCAAAAGGTCAGCATGCTTTTACCATTCACTTGCATGCTTGGCTGTTGAGGACTTTCGGTAATGCGGGGGCGGCGATAGAGATGCTGAGTTTGACGCTCAACGAGTAGCTGACGGAGGCGCGTATATTTATTCATGCTATATTATAGCGCTTAACCTAAAAAAGGCACTGTGTGTGCCTTTTAAATCATGAGCTAAAAACTAAAACTTTAGTTTTTCTTAATATAGAAAGTATATTCGCCATTATTTTCTGAGCTAGCCACTAGTTCATTGCCAGTTTGTTTGGCATAAGCTTCCATATCCTTGACAGAGCCGGGATCAGTTGCGACTATTTTTAAGACATCACCAGCAGCCATACTAGTCATGGCTTTTTTGGTGCGCAGAATGGGTAAAGGGCAATTCAAGCCACGGGCATCCAACTCTGTGTTGAAATCGGTCATTTTCCTCTCCTGATTTCGATTAAGATGATCGGTAAAGCACTATATAATATCTCGCTAATATAGCAGTAATATCGCTTTATCGCTATATATTTGTATACTAATATACTTACGGAGACAAGGGGCATACATGCTAGCGCAGTCGATTCGTTTCACCAAAATGCATGGTTTAGGTAATGATTTCGCAGTGTTTGATGCGATCAATCAAGCCTTGGAGTTTGATACTGCTTTAGTGAAGTTTCTTGCTGATCGACATGAGGGGATTGGCTTTGATCAGCTCTTGATTGTGGAGTCGTATGCAGGTAATGATGCTGATTTCCGCTACCGGATTTTTAATGCTGATGGTAGTGAGGTCGAGCATTGTGGGAATGGAGCACGCTGTTTTGCACGTTTTGTTTACGAACAAGGTCTAACGCAGAAGACTAGCATTCCAGTTATGACCGAATCTGGACGGATTGTCTTAGATTTAACCGCAGATGGGCAGGTTACCGTTAATATGGGCATACCTCGGTTAGAGCCTGCTGAAATTCCATTCATTTTCCAACAGCGCCAAATACTCTATACTGTGGAAATAGGGCAAGATTCTGTGCAGTTAGCAGCAGTGTCAATGGGCAATCCACACGCTGTGCTACAAGTCATAGACACGGAAACAGCACCGGTCGAATCCTTAGGAGCAATTTTAGAATCCCATCCTCTGTTTCCAAAGCGCGTTAATGTCGGATTTATGCAAGTGCTAGATGCTGATCACATTCGGTTGCGCGTTTTCGAGCGGGGAGTTGGTGAAACTCGAGCCTGTGGAACAGGTGCTTGTGCGGCTGTGGTAGCAGGACGTTTACAAGGCCTATTGGCTGACCAAGTACAGGTGGAGTTGCCCGGTGGACGTTTGCAAATTTCATGGCAAGGCGAAGGACAGCCCGTTTATATGACCGGGCCTGCAACGACCGTTTATACAGGTACAGTGACAGTATGAGCATTCCATTAAAACAACAGGAAATAACTGCTGAGCAGGTGGCTGCTTATCTCCGAGCAAACACTGATTTTTTTCTCGAACAAGGCGATCTCTTAGATGGCTTGTTTATCCCACATCGCCACACCGGTGAGGCCATCTCTTTATTAGAGCACTTAGTGCAACGCCAACGTGATCGGCAAGCGCAACTCTCGCGTCAAATGGAAGACATGCTGCGAGCTGCGCGTGAAAGTGAACGGGTGGTAGTAAGTTTGCATCATTTGGCTTTAGAACTAATGAGCTGTGATAGTCTCGATGATGTCGTTGCGACCTGTCGCGATTTAATGTGTTCTGAGTTTGAGGCAGATAGTGTCATCTTGCGCCTCATTGGCCGTGGTCAATCCGGTGACAGCAGTTTGCATTTTATTGATCCCGATGATCGCGCTTTAAAACAGATGGCAGGTCTATTCCAGAAGCGTCAACCGGTCTGTGGACGCTTACGTCCTAAGCAGCAAATTTTCCTGTTCGGAGAGGAAAATACGGCGATTAAATCAGCCGTACTGATTCCTTTATTTGAAGCGCGCAATATTGGCGTCTTAGCTTTAGGTAGTGAGCATGAAGATCGCTTCCATCCGGGCATGGGGACTTTATTTATTAGCCAATTGGGTGATCTGGTATCGCGAGCCTTATCCTTGCATTTAGAAGCTTGGGTTGACCCATCACTCGAATCCAGTCATTCTTAGTACATGGATCTACAGGTATTCGAGCGTTATCAACATTATCTGCAGAGCGAAAAACGCTATTCGCCCTTAACTTTGTCTGCCTACCAGCAAGACTTAGGTGATTTTGTTAAATGGCTGGAACAGCTTAAACAAGCACCTGCAGTCATTCAAGTTAAAGCTTTTCATATTCGTGATTGGATAAGTGCTTTGCGGCGGCGCGGACTCGAAGGTCGTAGCTTGCAACGCAAACTATCTTCCCTACGTCGCTTTTACCAGTTTCTCCTGCGCGAAGGCTTAGTTAATTCGAATCCTTGTTTTGATGTTCCCGTTCCAAAACCCCCCCCCCATTTACCCGAAATCCTAAATGCGGATCAACTGGAGTATTTGCTGGACACACACCCTGAAGGTGCATTGGAGTTGCGTGATTGCGCGATAATGGAACTATTTTATTCTTCAGGGGTGCGCTTAGCGGAGTTGGTAGGTTTGAATGTGAATCATCTCGATTTAAACCAAGGTATGATGCGTGTGCGTGGTAAGGGTGACAAAGAACGCGATGTACCGATTGGGCAACAGGCTGTTAAGGCTTTAAGAGCTTGGCTAAGTGTGCGTTCTGATTTATGTGATAGTGACGAGCAAGCTTTATTCGTGAGCCAACAACGGCGACGCATTAGTATGCGTAATGTGCAAGCTCGATTGATTTACTGGCAGGAAAAGCGTGGTCTAGCGCAGCGTTTGCATCCCCATAAATTGCGGCATTCTTGTGCCAGTCATTTATTGGAGTCTTCTAGTGATTTACGCGCTGTGCAAGAGTTGCTGGGTCATGTCAATATTGGCACAACCCAGATTTATACCCATTTAGATTTTCAGCGTCTGGCGGCGGTATATGATAAAGCGCATCCGCGCGCGCATAAAAAGCCCTAACTGATTGAGTTCTAAGGGTTAGGAGGCATCATTTTTGGCGCCTCATAGAACACATAATCCGTTGAGTAGTCGCTAATTTCAAAATATACATAACTTTCATTATTATCCGCTACACCATTGAGGTTAGCATCTAGATAGCCATTGCCAAAACGGTAAGGACGATCTGCGCTAGAATTTGTGCCTGTGGCAGTACTTAATTTATCGATTTTAACAAAGCGTCTCATCAATTTACCGCCACTATAGACTTCTAGCACACCATTGGTGCCTGTCCAGTTATTAATGGCTCGCCCAATTTGGTTTTGAGTTTCTTGGGTGCAGCCCACCATTAACAAGCTAGCAGCAGACAGGGTTAGCAGTGCTTTACTGATACTTCGCATATCTAGACTCTTGGGTTATTTGGAAAGTATCAGTTTAGCAGTTCTTATTGATACCCCAAAATTCGCGCCATTCTTAAGTCGTTTTTATCCATCGCGATATCAATCGGCGTCTTTTGACCCGCATCGCTGGTTTGGACACGGGGGTTAGCACCGGCTTGAATTAAATAATTGGCAACATTCGCATGGCCAAAACGTACTGCATGATGCAAAGCAGTCCATCCGTTACTAGTGCGAGCGTTGATGCTAACTCCACGCTTTGCTAGGAAATCAATAATTTGCATATGACCACGGGCTGCTGCAGCATGAATGGCTGTCTCACCATAGCGCGTAGTAATTCGCGGATTAGCTCCTTGGCTGATGAGATCCATGACCATACCTAAATTGCCAGCTAAAGCTGATAGCCATAACTTCTCATCTAAATCACGTTGACTCATTTGCGGCACTGGCGTTTTATCGACTGCAACGGTAGGGGTTGAGCTAGCTGCATTCGGTAAGGTTGAGCTGGCGTTAGCATTTGGACTAGCGTTATAGCTATAACTAGAGCGCATTACTGTGGCAGGAGCAGTAGCTACAGCGGGCTTAACAATCACAGGGGCAGATGGAGCTGGGGATATAGTAATAGGTGCAGGAGCTGGTGTAGGGGCAGCCGCCACTGCTTTAGCCGCTGACGCTACTGTGGGTGCATTGGATGACCAAACATCAGCAGGCTCAGCAAAAGCGGTGCCCACTGAGGCGGTAACTAAGAGCGCTGTTACCGAAAAGCGCAGATGTGTAGTTTTCATAGTTTTCTTACATGTATATTTGATAATGGGTTAGGAAATGACGTGCGGTACGTCCACTGTATCCCCCCCGATCGTTTGCAAAACTTAAAGCTTCCTCGTGCAAAGCACTGCGATCAATGGGCTTGCCTTTAAAGAGTTGGTCAATAATTGCTAGATAAATCTCTTTATCCATCGCCTCAAAAGAAAGTGATAAACCAAACCAACCTGCTAAGGAGTAATCATCCTCTGCCTCGCGGTGAATTAAACTGGAGTGTAAATCCCGATTAAAATTAGCAGCCATCTGTGCGGGCAATAAACCACGGTGACTTGAAGTAGCATAAATCAATACATTGGGTGGCGGTGTTTCGAGTGCTCCCTCCATAGCAATTTTCAGTAAACGGTAATCGGATTGGCCTCTTTCAAACGTCAAATCATCACAATAAAGGATAAAATGATGATGATGCTCACGCAGGTCATCAATAATATCTGGAAGTAAATGTAGGTCTGTTTTGGGTATCTCAATAATCCTCAAACCATAGCTGTGGTAGCGAGTCAGTAAAGTTTTGATTAAGGCTGTTTTACCGACTCCTTGTGCTCCCCATAGCAGCGTATGACTTGAAGGCTTGCCGCGCATAAAATTCTCGGTATTTTTGTATAGCAAGGCTTTTTGCTCATCAATGCCCAGCAGGCTATCCGGTGCGATTAGCTCGACCTGAGTAATTGGCTTGAGAAAATGCCGATTTGATCGCCACACAGCCGCAATCGTCGAGCGCCAATCTATGCCTGTTTTACCAAATGCCATACCTTCTCCTTAACAGGAACACCACCCCATCATTCCAAAGTTTAGTCGTTAATGTAAAAACTTGCCGTTAAAAGGTTTTTAGTATTTTTAAAATGAGAGGGGGCATCTTAATTCATACTAAAATTGGGGCAACTTAGGGTACAGAACACTCAATGTTTCAAGTTGTAGAACCTGCTTACGACATGATTGAATGAATCTACGCTTAATTTGTTCGCACATTAACAATTTTGTAGCTTTTCCGCAAAAGTTTATATTACCTGTATTTATATGAACGAATGAATCTGTATAAACGTTGACATTGAGCAAATAGGAGGAAAGTCTTGGACGAACTAGAGAAAAATCAGCGGCATAAAGAGCGTATGCAACGTAAGAAAGCTGCAATTGATGCGAGCATTGCTCAAGCTAACCAAGAAAAAGGTGTGTTAGTGTTGCTTACAGGCAACGGTAAAGGTAAATCTAGCTCAGCTTTTGGAATGGTAGCTCGCGCACTTGGGCATGGTATGAAAGTAGGTGTCGCTCAATTTATTAAAAGTAGAACGGATACGGGTGAGGAGGCCTTTTTCAGTAAACAAAATAATGTGGAATGGCATGTTTTAGGGGATGGCTTTACTTGGGATACCCAAGATCGTGCTCAAGACATTGCCACCTCCGAGCGGGGCTGGCGGATTGCAGAAAAAATGCTAGCTGACCCAAGCTATAATTTAGTGGTCTTAGATGAGATCACCTATTTAATAAACTATAAATATCTGGATGCAGAGCGGGTATACGATGCTTTAGAACATCGCCCGTTCATGCAACATGTGGTGGTAACAGGGCGTGCTGCTTCCGCTGAATTACGTGATTTAGCGGATACGGTGTCTGAAATCAACGATGAAAAACATGCATATCGCGCGGGGGTGCAAGCCCAAAAGGGTGTGGATTTATAAGCTCAGCGCAATTCCGATTAGCCAAGCCGCTTCCCCGAACTCAACACAAGCACCGGCTGTATCTCCTGTACAGCCGCCTAAACGCTGTAGCATTAAACGGCGTAGTAACCAAAAGCTAATCAAGACTAGGATCAAACCTTGCCAAGCGAGTAGACCGGCTATTCCAATCACCAAAAGTACCAGCCAAAAAGCTGGCTTCTCCGGCAAATGTTTTACTGCAGCACTGGCCAAGCCACTAGCGCGTACATAGTCAGTCGTGAGAAATAATAGTAAGACAAAATTACGCCCTAGTACGGGTGTAAATACAATCAGCCAGCTCAGTTGATGCTTAATCAGTACCGTCAAAGCTGCGAATTTAAGTAAGAGCACTGCAACCAAGGCAATCGCACCGGCTGCACCGACTAAAGGATCTTTCAGGATACGGTGGGTTTTTTCTACATCCCCCAAGCCACCTAGCCAAGCATCAGCACCATCAGCCACGCCATCAAGATGTAAACCCCCGGTGATGGCTGCCCAAAGGGCGGTGACTATCGCAGCCAAAACTAAAGCATCCGCTTGAGGGAACAACCAAATAGGCAAGCATAAGATCAGTCCGATGATTAAACCGACTAAGGGGTAAAATAAAGTCGAGCGCCCAAAATCAGGGTCTGCTAACTTAGGTACAGTGGGTATGGGAATACGTGTCAGCAGTGAAACAGCCAAAAAGAAAGCGGTGGTAAATGGCTTCAAGATAGTAAGCGCTCCAAACCTAATCCACACACGCTGCTGCGGCCATCTGCATACACTCGAAATCTTACCGCTTGCCCATAGCCTAATTCAAAGCGCAAAGTTTGGGCATAATTAATCCCCAAACTCTGAGCCAACAAGACACGAATGACTCCACCATGGGTCATCAGTAATATCTGTTTACCTGCATAACGCTGAATGAGCTCATCCCAAACCGCAGTAACGCGCTGAATAAAAGCGGGCATACTTTCCCCTTGTGGTGAGGTAAAACTTAGCGGGTCAGACCAGAGTTGTTGTAGACCGACTTGATCTGTTTCCCAGATAGTTTGGCTAGTTTTACCGATCCAAGTCCCAAAGTTCATTTCTTGAATACGAGGTTCTATTTGTAAGGGGATAGCTGACTGACTACTAAAGTGCTCAGCAAATTGCGCACAACGTAGGCTGGGTGAACTGAGGATTTGATCCGGCCTATACCTCTCAGTAGCAGTCGAGAGTTGTTGCCAACCTTCTGCGCTTAAAGGTTCAGTAGACGGTGCACAAAACAAATTTGGGGTTAAGACTCGCCCATGCCGAAGTATATCAATTTGCGTTACAGTCATTACAATTTGCCAGCCACGGCAGCTTCCGCAAAAGTCGCCATTTGATTATGCAGTAGGCACGCTTGTTGTAAAAGAGGTACTGCAATCGCGGCCCCACTGCCTTCACCTAAGCGTAAATTCAAATCCAATAAAGGCTGCAAACCTAAGTTGGCAATGGCTTGTTTGTGTCCGCGTTCTGCGGAGGCATGCGAGAGCAACAGCCAGTCTTTCAGCGCGGGTTGTACTTGCAAGGCAACTACTGCGGCGGCGGTCGTAATGAAGCCATCCAATAAAATGGGTAAGCCCAATTGCCCCGCACGGAGGTAAGCGCCGGTTAACGCAGCAATTTCAAAGCCACCCGCACAGCGCAACCAAGCCAAGGCATCATCTGCGCAAGCCGCATGGCGTTGTAGAATGCGTGCAATCACTTGAGTTTTATGTGCAATCCCTGCTGAATCCAAACCTGTACCAGCACCCGTCATGGTATTTGGGCTAAGCTTCAGTAAAGCACAGTAAAGGACTGTAGCGGGCGTTGTATTACCAATGCCCATTTCGCCACCGATGAATAAATCTGCACCGCTGGCATACGCGCGTTCGGTAGCCTCATAACCTGCTTGTAACGCTAATTGTAGTTGCGCTGGAGTCATCGCTTCAGTTTGGGCGCTATTCGCTGTACCTGCACCAGCCCGTTGAATCACTAATCCCTTTCGAGCAGGCAAGGGTTTAAGAATACCCGTATCGATAATTTCTAAGTGAGCCTGCAAGGACTTTGCGAGCACGCTAATCGCTGCACCACCCTGCAAAAAGTTCGTGACCATTTGCTGAGTGACTGCTGGTGGGAAGGCAGACACACCCTCTGCGACGACGCCATGATCACTGGCAAAAATACTGATATGCACGTGTTCAATACTAGGCTGCTCACGGGCTTGCAAACCTGCTAAGCGAATAGCGAGTGTTTCTAAGTCCCCTAAAGCTTGCGGTGGTTTGGTGAGTTGGGTTTGGCGAAGGCTTGCCAATTCAGCTATTGCTTGATTTGGGGTAACACACGGTGCGCTCAGCCAGTCCATAAGCTATCCTAGTGGGAGTAAATCCGGCATGTTGGCATGCTTGCTGCGGTGAAAGCAATGCCCTGTTGAATCTGCGTTTTAGTGCAAAAAGTTTTGTTATAGTTGCCTGTTAATTTTTGGGATTGAGGAGTGGGAATGCCAACGCTGATGATTCAGGGTTGTACCTCGGATGCTGGGAAAAGCACCTTAGTGGCTGGTTTATGTCGAGCCTTTAAACGGCGTGGACTGAAGGTCGCTCCTTTTAAACCGCAGAATATGGCTTTAAATAGCGCAGTCACAGCAGATGGCGGCGAAATTGGCCGTGCCCAAGCCTTGCAAGCCCAAGCGGCGGGTATTGCTCCGACCGTGCATATGAATCCCATTTTACTCAAGCCCAATACTGATACTGGTGCGCAAGTCATTTTGCAAGGTAAAGCACTCGTGAATTTAGAGGCTTTGGCTTACCACTTATATAAGCCTAAAGCGGCTGAGGTGGTGTTCGATTCCTATCAACGTTTAGTAGATGAATATCCATACATTTTAGTTGAAGGTGCAGGTAGTCCGGCCGAGATTAATTTACGTGAAGGTGATATTGCTAACATGGGCTTTGCGGAAGAGGCGGATTGCCCTGTCCTCTTAATTGCCGATATTGATCGTGGCGGTGTGTTTGCCCACTTAGTAGGCACTCTGAATTTATTGTCTGCAACCGAACAAGCACGCATTAAAGGTTTTGTAATCAATCGGTTTCGAGGCGATATTGGCTTACTAAAAGGCGGCTTAGATTGGCTAGAACAGCATACTGGTAAACCAGTTTTAGGCGTTTTGCCCTATTTACACGGTTTGCATTTAGATGCTGAGGATGCTTTACCCGAGCAACACAGCTCTAAAGCACGCTTTTGTGTTATTGTGCCGGTTTTGCCGCATATTAGTAATCATACTGATTTCGAGCCGCTACGCTTACACCCACAAATTGATTTTCGCTATATCAGACATCATGAGACCATTCCAGCCGCTGATTTAATGATTCTTCCGGGGAGTAAAAACACCGGTTTTGATTTGAAATGGCTGAAATCCCAAGGCTGGGAAGCCGCTATTCAAAAACATCTGCGTTATGGCGGTAAGCTCATTGGGATTTGTGGTGGCTTACAAATGCTAGGCACAGGGATTTATGACCCACATGGGATTGAGGGCGCTGAGCCCTATCATCAAGCCTTAGGTTTATTGGAACTTGAAACCGTTTTGCATCCACAAAAGCAATTGATCAATCATCAAGGGGCTTTGGCTTTTGACCCAAACATTAAGTTGCAAGGCTATGAAATTCACTGCGGCATGAGTGTGGGCAAGGCTTTAGATCAACCTGCTACTTACTTAGACGGTGAGCCTGACGGCGCTCTTTCTAAGGATGGGCAAATCTTCGCAAGCTATTTACATGGACTATTTGATCCCCCCGCTGCGCTAACGGCGCTATTAACTTGGGCGGGTTTACGTGTCGAGCAAGTAGTGGATATTAAGGCGATTCGTGAGCAGCAATTAGAACGCTTAGCCGATACCCTAGAGCAAGATTTGCAGATTGAGCGCATTCTCGCTTTAATGCAGTAAGTGATGTATTAGCGTGGAGGGAGTCATGCAAGTATTTGGAACCACACCTGAAGGCCAAGTCATCCATAGCTTTGCATTAGCCGGTGGAGGCTTAACTGCACGCGTATTGACTTGGGGTGGCGTTTTGCAAGATTTGCGTTTAGAGGGTGTGCCTTATTCTTTAGTGCTGAATTTTCCAGATTTAGCGGGTTATATAAATTCTAAAGCTTATATTGGCGGCAATGTTGGGCGCTTTGCGAATCGGATTGCTCATGGACGTGCATCCATTGCCGGACAAAGTTATCAACTGGACACCAATTTTTTAGGCAAGCATCTGCTGCATGGTGGAAGTGTTGGTGCTGATCGCCAAGTCTGGGCTGTTAGTGCTTATACAGAAAGTAGTTTGAGTTTAGAGCTGGTTTTAGCAGACGGTCATATGGGTTTTCCGGGGGAACTAACTGTGACTCTGCATTATCGTTTATTAGCCTCAGCTTGTTTAGAGCTAGAGTTTTTGGCGACGACGACTGCACCCACTCTATGTAATTTTGCCCATCATAGTTATTTCAATTTAGATGGTGCAGATAGTATTCAAAACCATCAGTTGCAAATTCAAGCGGAGCACTATTTGCCAGTAGATGCTGAGGCGATTCCAAGTGGTGAAATTGCCTCTGTGGCGGGTACGGTTTTTGATTTTCGTGAGTTGAAGCCGATTAATTGGCGAGGTGCGCGATATGATCATAATTTTTGTATTGCTGATTCCCAGCAAACCCTACGCCCAGTCGCTTATCTCCAAGGGCAAAAGGGTATCGGGCTGTGCTTAGCAACGACAGAGCCGGGTTTACAGGTCTATGATGGTAAGTATTTAGATGCTAGTCATGCAGCTTATACGGGGCTAGCTTTAGAGCCACAAGCTTGGCCTGATGCGCCCAATCATGCACATTTCCCTAGTGCTGAACTTTGGCCGGAGCAGGTTTATCGGCAGGTGACTCGCTATTATTTTAGTTGAGTATGAAGCCACCAGAACCTATAGAATGTGCACCACGTTTAGCAATGGAATGATTAACTTGAAAATTAAATAAATTTTGTTTCTATGATTTTTTAAATTCAAATAAATATGCAGTTAGCTAGCTTAGTATTAAATTTAGGCAATCAATCTAGTTTTTCTAAATTACTAATCCTTCTAGTTTTAAGCTGTATGCTGAGTAGCATTCACTTAGCAGAAGCTGATTCAGTGCTTGATCAAACTACACAATCTAAAACGGTTGAGGAAAAATTAGTAGATCCTAAAGAGGAAATCCGCACTATCGATTGGATTGATTTATTGCCCACTGATATCAACCGCAAGGCTTTGATGGAGCATTATGCTGATTTAATCATTCAACGCTTAGATCCACCTGATGACCTAAGTTTACAAGAACAAATCATCACAGAGCTGAAACAAGCACCGGTGAATCCTAGTTTGGCTGGTGTGAAACTGCGTTTAGCAGGCTATATGATAGTGTTGGACGAGTTTGAAGGAAAAATTACAGAGTTTTTGTTAGTGCCTTATTCGGGGGCTGGTGTGCATCAACCAGCACCACCAGCGAATCAAATGCTTTTAGTGCGGTTAAACCCTGAGCAGGCTTTAGCCACAGCACAAATGTATGAATCAGTATGGGTAGAGGGGCGTTTAAAGATACAGCCGGACGAAACTTCCATTGCTCGGGTAGCTTATCGACTAGAGGATGCACAAGTACGTTTATACACTATGGAAGATGCTAGGCAGGCAGAGGCTCGAGAGGCTAAGCTTGAGCATGAAGATGCAGCAACTCATGCTCATGAAGAATAAGTTAGGCTACTGCTTTAACCTTCAAAATCACTCTAAATAGCAGCCAATACAAAACTAAACCGCAGGCATCTGCAGCAAAATCTAACAGAGAAAATGTCCGCCAAGGCATAAAAAACTGTAGGACTTCAATAAGCGCACCATAACTCAATAAGAGAGGTACTTGAAAACGCCAAAAGTCTCTATGGCTTGCCATCTCTAATAAGATTGCATAACCGAAAAAAGCCATGGTGTGCATAAATTTATCATTGACTTGCACACCCGTATCTGGTGAGGGCATTAATGCAAAGATCAATCCAATCCCCAAAAGTAACAAAAATAACTGCATCAAGACGCGCTGCTTTGGGGCGGGTAAGTTAAATAAATTCGCTAACATTATTTAAGTACTCAAGCTGGTTTCGATTTCAAAACGTAGGCGCTGAACGGCATCACGTCCAGCGTTAATGGCTTCTTGCGCCCGATAAAACTCCAATAAGCCAATATCGGTGAGTTTCGGTGCTAGTAAAACTTCCGGAGGATCACCCGCCATCCGGCTGCGGGTAATTTTGTCTTGCATAATATTAATTGAACCGGCAATGGCTTCAATTAAATTAGGTGCTGGCATTAAACGATTCGAATTAAACAGTGAGGCTGAGTAATCACGTAATGACGCGGTTACATGGCTAAAAGAGCGCTTAGCTGAGTTATTTTCCGGTACGACGGTCAAAGCAGTATTTTTAGAAGCTACATCCGCTTGTGGCTGAAAATGTCGGCGGGCGATAGCGCCATTCAAATTCACCGCGATTACAATATCAGCCCCTAAAGCACGGCATAAAGAAACGGGTACGGGATTGACTAAGCCGCCATCCACTAACCATTGATCTTGATAAGCAAAAGGGGCAAATAAGCCGGGTAAAGAAATGGATGCCATCATGCCATCCGCTACTTTACCTTCAGTGAACCACATTTCCCGACCTGAGCCTAAATAAGTAGCCACTGTTGCAAATTTACGAGGTAATTGCTCAAAAGTTTGTTCAGTAGGGCAGACATAATCATTAAAAAATTGTTGTAAGCGCTCTCGATGCACGAAGCCATGCAGGGAGGGGTTCAAATCGAAAAAGCGGACTAAACCCAGTTTATTAAAACTTAAGACTTCTTTTTCTAGTAGATCTAAATTACCTGCTGCATAAGCTGCACCGACGATTGAACCAATCGAGCAACCTGCGATAATCTCTGGCTGAATGCCTAAGTCGCCTAGAGCGCGTAATACGCCAATATGTGCCCAGCCGCGTGCTGAGCCACTGCCAAGGGCTATGCCAATCCGTGGTTTATGTTTAGTCGTGTTGTTTGTCATGAGTCTAATTGAACGTTGACTGAGGTTTGTATGATAGCAGAGCGGTAGTGCAAGAGGCATGTCGAAACTGTTAGTGATGCTTGCTGCTCGATAAGCAACGCGGTGGTAGTCCATAAACTTGCACAACTTACCTCCCGCCGCACCTGTTATACATTAGCTAGACAACTCCCAAAAAACAGGCAAAATGTTGAAATTGTGTCCAATCATCACATGTTTTTCTACGTTCACCTCATCTAGGTAGGCTTTATGACAATTACACTCACTATACGGAGAGAATGGCGAACTCTCACAAAATCTGAACAAACGCTTTTTCTGAATACGGTTCTCAAACTCATGGAGCGTTCTGATAACGACCATCCCTCATTTTATGATCTCCATGCCAAGTTGCTAGGAGATAATTCCCAAGCTATTCCAGCAGAGAACATTAAAAAGGGCGGCTTGATTCATGGCACACCGCTATTTTTGCCATGGTATCGCTATTTTCTGTTTCTTTTTGAAAAACAATTACAGATAGTTGAACCCAAGCTTGCATTGCCCTATTGGTCATTTGGCCTTGACGCAAATAATCCTGAACTAGCACCAGTTTGGGGCGAAGAGGCATTCGGAGGCAATGGTGTTGGTGAGGACTCTGCTGTACTCGATGGTTTTTTCAAGAACTGGCAGCCATTATATCCAACACCACATCACTTGAGACGTAGTTGGAGTGCAGGGAATGCAATAGACCCCTTTGAAAGCCCTGAAGTCACTCACGCCCAAATAATTAGAGCAAGAATGTATGATGAGTTGCGTAAGGCCCTTGAAATGAGGCCAGCTGGGATTGTTCGTAACAATATTGGTGGCGATTGTTTAACAATGTATGCAGCAAATGATCCTCTATTCTATTTGTTCATGGCCAATATCGACAGGCTGTGGTTCAAATGGCAGCTATCTTCTACGGCTAAATCCAAGGCTTTCGATGGTTTAATGCCACAAAATAAGCAAAAGGTCAGCTTGAGCGATCCTTTGCCTCATTTTTCAGGATCAGTTAAGGTAAGCGATGTAATAGAGGCTAAGATACTTGGTTACACCTACGATGAAGTCACTATCTAGACGGCTATTTTAAAAGGGAAAGGGTTTTATTTACACCTGTAGTGATTTGATAGGTGGGGGTTCCTAACTCACCTCTCTTTTACATTAGTCACACAACTAAGGTTTAACTGCATTCAAAGTTTGCAAAAAAGCTAATAAAGCTGCTTGCTCGTCATTCGTTAAACTAATCGGTTTTAAATCAGCACGCCCTGCTTGAATTTCTTTCGAGCTAATATAATGCTCAAGCACATCAGCAAGGTTTGGTTTGCTGCCATTATGAAAATAAGGCGCAGTATTGCCCCCATTCCGTAAAGAAGGTGTTTTATAAGTGCCGATTAATTGATGGCGATTGCGCTGCATATATTGCAGTTTAGTACAGGCTTCTTTAGGGGCATCACTAAATTTACCTAAACAATTAAAACGATCAAAACGAATTTGATCAATAATAGCAGCCCGCCCTGTATCTTTACCCATTTCGCCTGTGCCAATACTATGGAAAGACTGATTAGTGAACAGTGGTCCTGAGTGGCAATTTAAACATTGTTGTTTAGGGTCAATAAATAAGCGCAAACCCGCAAGTTCCGTTGCATTCAGTTGCTTAGCTGCTTTACCCGCTTTTAAGTCTGCCACATACTGATCAAAGCGCGTTTCGACGGGTTGCAGAGTACTGACATAAGCCGCAATGCTTTTGCCCAGATTCGCAAAGGTGGTATCAATGGTGTTGCGTTCTTGATCACTTAACGCTTTCCAAGTTTTGATTTGCTCAATGCTGCCGGAAGGACGGGCATCGAGCGGCCAAGCTGTAATCTCGTTAGCACTCGGTAAACTACCGAACAAGGCTTGGTATTGCTGCTGATAGTTCGGGTCGGTGAGCACTAATTTAGCGAGATCGGTGCGGGCAAAATTATGTTCTTTAGGATCCTCGATAGGTGCTAAGGCTTGCGACCATAAACTATCTTTACGCCCATCCCAAAAGAACCATTGATTCCACGCTACTCCTAAAATCGAAGGAGTATTGCGCGTACCCGTACCCAAGGCTTGCGCTGTCGTTAGGCCATCACTAAAAAACTTTTCAGGCTGATGGCAACTGGCACAACTCACCCGCCCATTTGCACTTAAGCGCTTGTCGAAAAACAGTTCTGAGCCTAATTGAATCGCCTGTGGATTGCCCACATAGCGATTACTTGGATCAACCAGAGCTGGTAAATTGTCTAGGGATAGGGACTGAATCAGACTCCATTCATGAGGAGTCCAAGGATTAGTAATAGGCTTATCTTGTTTTGCACAACTGCTGAGGCAAACCAAGATTAGGATGCAGGTAAGTGCGACGGCTGGGCGCATGCGGCTTTTTCTATAGTCGAAATCTCAAAACTGAAAACTACTTTATCTTGACCTGCTGTGGTCTGAATCATCAAGCCGAGTAGCCAAGCTCCGGGCATATTATATTGTAAACCATCAATTCGGTAATGACCCTGACCATCTAAGGCACTGACCACCGGTGCGGTAGGTAAGCCATGTCCATGACTGGGCATGCCCCCATCGATGCTAATTTTGGCATCTATAATCGCTTGGCCTTGCCCATTTTCTAAAGCTAATTGGCAATCTTGAAAGGGCCCCACCGAAGGCTCATGTTTACACATTAGTTGAACTTTAAATAAGCCTTGGCTACTGGTTTGAGTGAGTTCCCAAGCGGCTTCATTTTGTTTGGGGGCGAGAGGAGCTTGGTCTTTTTGACAAGCAACTAAACTCCCTAAACAGCTTAGAATCAAAATCGTTTTTAGCATAAGTCGGTTCATAATGCCCTTACTACGCGCTAGTGCTTTGCGCGAACGCAAAGCACTAGCAGCTTTTTTAATATTGAGTAATGCTTAGATTATCGATAGCCGCTTCAATCATGCTACCAGTGCCACCATCAGCGGCTTCGATCAACAGGCGAACCGAGCTACCCGCAAAACTACTCAGATCCATTGTTAGACTCGTCCAAGCAGCAGCACGATTAGCGGCAGTGCCGCGTTGCTCTAATAATACTTGCTTTTGACCTTGGCCATTCTCCGCGCTAATGCGTAGAAAGTCAGCATTGCTGGTATTCCAAAGGTGAGCAAAATAATAGTCGAGCTGCAAGCGATACTGTGCATTAGCCGCTAAATTGATTACAGGTGAGCGCACGGAAGTTAAGCCACCATCCAGATCATAAGCACCGATATTAGTACCCGCTGCATAGCCCGTCACTAAAGCTTGTTGGCCGTTAGAGGCTGCATTCAATTGCAAAGGCAAGGTTTGATAATAAGTCCCTTGAGGTTTACCTACTTGCCATTGGCCTGCAGTCGCAGTGTCACGGCCGTTTGCATTTAAACTCCATGTCAGGGTAGTTTCAAAGTTTTCGCTATAGATCAAGTTCCCTGTACTATCAGTGCTCGTTTGTTTGCTGATTTTCAGATTATCAATTCCCGCTTCCACAATGCTCCCTGCATCAGCATCGGCTGCTTCCACGAGTAGATAGATTTTTTTCCCTGCATAAGCCGCTAAGCTCACACTAAAATTCGTCCATTGTGCTGAGCGATTATTCAAATTACCATTTTGTTGCAGCAGTATATGGCGTTGACTGCCTTCAACTACACTGACACGAAAAAAGTCACTCGCATTTGCATTCCACAGATGTCCAAAATAATAGCTCAGCTCCAGTTTATAAGTCGCACTACTAGGCAAGTTGATTTCTGGGGAGCGCATCGAGCTTAAGCCTCCATCTAAATCATAAGCACCAATCATGGAACCGGCTTGCACACCGGTTGCTAATGCAGCATTACCACTACTAGTCATACGTTGCGTTGCAATTCCTTGATAATCGGTGGTCTCAATCCGTCCGATTTCCCATAAACCAGCACTGGCTGTATCGGTATGGTAGGCATTACGTGTCCATTGATTTGTGCCTTCAAAATCATCAGCGAATAGCATATCTGGTGCACTAGGATTGCTACCACTGCCGGTATTGCCATTTCCATCTGTTGAGCCAGAAGTATCTGCTGCCATGCTTAACGGATTATTCGCGTGCCAATCACGAGGCGTTAGCTGGATATAAGACCAGTGCGCATCCATGTGCGGCGCGTCTTCTGCGCGTGGCATATGATAGAAAGTGGTACTCGGCCAAATAACTATGTCTGCCCCAGTCAAGTTTTCGCCATTTACAAAGTCAGCTAAATTATTTGCACAGTTATTTAAAGTTGGATTATGGGAGGCAAATAACTCACAGCTATTATGGCGGGTCACATACAAATCATTTTGGGTGAAGGTTTCACTCGCTGGTCCTACATCTTGCTGTTCTGATTGTGGCAGGCGAATTTCATACGAGATCGGTAAGCCTTTAGCATTTTTGGCAGTTCCATCTACCACACGCCACAAGCGTGAGCTACTGGGGTCAACGGAACGGGCGACTTCACTGGTAAAGCGAGTTTTAGCTAAGCTGGTTTTGCCAGCCGTGGTGCTAAAGTTTAACTCTTCCACATAATCATCAGTGCTGCTGCTATTGAGATCAAAATCGAGTCGCCAGAAGAAATTATGTAAATGCGCAATACCTACTTTGTTTTCAGCCACTAACCAGCCTTGTGGTTCTACACTGCGATCACCAAAGCGTTGTAATGCGCCGGTAGCCCCCACCCCCGGCTCAATCGAGCCATCATCTAGAAAACGCCAAATGGGGATGTAATTATAAGCGCCGATTTTGGACACGCTAAACAAGCTGAAACTATTCCCTGGTAAGCTGTCAGTTTGGGTACTAAAGGCAGCACCCCGTGCTTCATTTTGTTGGCAAATCACTGATTTCGAGCCGAAATTAAGTAATTTACCACCGGGGCAATCAGTGGAGTTTAAGGCAGCCATATAATTGCCACCTAAACCATAGTCGGAGATATCGTGATAGCGCGCACCATTGTCATCATAGGGCACATGAATTTGTGCTAAGCCAGCTTGATTTAAGACCAAGCGCCGTTGGCCATTACGGGGGGTATAATGAATCTTGGAGAGCACGATACCTTCACGGGTGCGATGTTCCCAACACAGATCCCACCGAGCTTGATTGGGGAGCTTTACATCAATGTAATAAGGGTCTGAGCAAAATTCGGCAGCTTGGGCGTGCCGCTGCCAGCTCATTAACACTGCAAAACATAACAGACCGAATACACCAAGTTGTACAGTTCGCATCGCTGATTCCTATTGTTTGTTTTAGGTATTTAGATAGAAAGCTTAGAAAGGGTTTTGGGCATTCCAGTCACGAGGTAAGAGCTTGAAGCTAGACCAGCGCGTGCCCATGCGATTGCTATCTTCACTACGCGGTAAGTAGTGATTATTTTGCTTGTACCAAAGCACGACATCTTGGCGATTGATATTTTGCCCAGAGACAAATTGCGCCATATTTTCGCCACAGTTAGTGGTTGGGTTATTGGCCGCGAAGCGCTCACAAGCATTGTAAGCGGTGAAGTACACATCATTTTGTAGCCAAGCCTCATTGCGACTATTTGTGCGGCTTTGGTCATAGTTGGAAGGTACTAATTCATAAGAAATGAAATAACCTGCTGCATTGCGCGCAGCACTATCGCGAATCCGCCAAAAACGTTTGGTTTCAGGGTTTAAGCTGCGTGCCGTTTCGGTATTCAGTACTTCGAGCGTTTTAGTTTTACGTAAGCGGTCAGGGGTAGGTACGCTGCTGATTTCTTCCACCACATCATCATTAGCAATATCGTCTAAGTCGAAATCTAAGCGCCATAAATAATGATCCATAAAGCTACTACCAATTTCGCCATTAGCTCCAACCGGCCAACCATATTGAGCGGTACTTTCACCCACAGCAGGTAAAATGCCGCTCAAACCAATGGCCGGTTCAATCGTGCCATTCTCATAAAACGACCAGCGTAAGGTGTAATTACGTGGGCCAATTTGTGAGCTAGTGCTAATCTCAAAACGTTCGGTTTGGCGCTGAGTATTGTATTTGTACAAATAGCCGGCTTTATGTGTGCTAGCACATAAGACATTGCGTCCATTCCAAGCATGCAAGTCACCACTTGGGCAATTTTGTGCAGTTTGAGTGAGTAGCTTATTGCCGCCTAAACCTAATTGGGTGGTGACAAACTTAGGATCAACCGCGCCATCATCAAATTCAGCTTCAATTTGAGATAAAGACGCCTCACCCAATACCCGCCGATAGGCTGTACCGGGGGCTTGATAATGGACTTGCGAGAGGACTAAGCCTTCTTGGTCTTTAATCGTCCAGCAGAAATCCCACATAGCCCCTGAGGCAAAGGTTTTATTGATTTGCTCACCTTGACAATCACTGCTTGGAGCTGCCACTGCGGGAGCTTGCCATGCCAGTAGACTGATTAAACTCAAGCTAGAAAGTAAAGCTTTCATGGTCGGCTCCAAACTAGAAACTAATGTTCTGGGTCACTAAACCCGCTGATAAATTCACGATAGGGCTGATTTCAAACACCACCGAGTCATGGGTATAAAGCAGCACTTGCGCACAACGTTGGATGCCACAATGTTGAGAAGCCGCATTTAAACCTTCGGGTAAAGTATCAGTAGTAAAAACAAAAGCTTTGACTTGCAGTTGCTCAGGTTTTAGCAGAGTTTGCCCAGTAATCCGTTTGTATTCGGTTTGGATTTGATTGAGTTGCTCAGCATCGTTGAAGATCAGTTTGGAGGCACGGGCTAGTTCATTTTCAGTCAGGGGCAATTGGAGGTTTTTCACCCGCTCAGTGTGTAAGCGTTCTTGAGTATTTAAATCAACAATGCTGTGGATCGTTTCATCATTCCGATAGTCATAGCTATACACATCGGCTAAACGTTTGCCGGGTTGTTCTTTGTCGACTGGACGGCGCTCAACGAGTAACAGCTCAAGTTCATGGGCGACCGCTGGAGCTTGAGCAGCGCTACGGGTAGCTAATTGTACAGTTTGCTCAGGTGCAGCGAGGCTCACCGCTTTGGCAAGCTCAGTGGGGCTGAGTGGATCTAAATCTTTGGCTAAACTATTTTGTGACAAAAAGACCCAACACAACGCAGTTAGCGTTATTTTCGCAAATTTATTTAACATGATTTCTCTTATGCCCTACATAAAAACAGGAGTCAGTCAGCGAGAAGTGCACTCAATCTATAGGTTTACTGTAGGGTGGGAGGGGCTTAACTCGCTATCTAGAGCCGCTTCAGCGGACAAGATGAGTGGATAAGTGATAATTTAATTTAATTAATGAATAAATAATAACGATAAACGGTCGCTATAAAAATAAACAAACCAATAGACACAGGATTTTGTGTTTAAGTAGCTCAGCACGATTTAGCTAGTGCTATACTGCACTGCACTAGAGGTATTGAGGATGAAGGTTAATGATGAATAGCTCTGAGCAGCTGTATAGAGAGCGTTTTCCTTATCGCCCCCGTAAACCCGTTTTTAGCTGGCAACGTTTTTTGCCCACCTTAACGCGGATTGCAGTTTGGGGCTTGCTTTTCGGCTTATTAGCCTTATTAAGTTCTTTTTTCACTTTATTATTCCTTACCTTTGTCTTTACTTATCTGCAATCTAGCATTGTCGATTGGCTACTGCGGTATATACCTAAGCGCCGCACCTCGCTTGTTGTCTTAGTCAGCAGTTTGTTTTTAAGTATTGTGATTGCTTTAGGCGTCTTTATTGCCCCTAAGGTTTATCAACAAGCTGCGGGTTTTGCTCAAGGCTTCTCGGTTTACATGCAACGGATTGATAAAGAAATCTTAAATATCGCTGCGCGCTATCCTGTTTTACAAGAAGCGTTGCCCGAGGTTTTAGGTTCGGCTGCCCAGCAAGAACATCCAATGTCACCTATAGAGGGTGAAGAATTGCTTCCTGAAACGGTAGGTCCGCCAGCACCACCAAAAGCGTTTAAAGATACGCCGTCTGGCGTTATTCTAGGGATGATTGCCGGTACTGGGAATGCAGCCGATGGGCGTGAATTAGCGCGCGTAGTTTTAGATCAATTGGCAAATATTAGTCGCCAAGCGATAACGATGCTGACAACTTTCCTGCTTGCTTTCCTGTTTTCTTTTTTAATTGTTCTCGATATGCCGCATTTGGCAGCGAGTGTGCGAGATCTAGAAAATACTCGTTTGCGGTTTATCTATGTAGAGGTTGCTGACAACATCCGCCAATTCGGGCGGGTATTGGGTCAAACGATGCAAGCCCAATTCTTTATTGCTTGCGTGAATACTGTGCTCACAGCGGTTGGTTTATCCGTGTTGGGGATGAGTGAGCAGATGGCTTTCCTGTCGGTGATTGTCTTTGTATGTAGCTTTATTCCAGTGGCAGGTGTGTTTATTAGCTCAATTCCTATCTGCTTAATTGCTCTGAATACGGGTGGTGCACACCTAGTTCTACTATCGATTTTAATGATTATTTTTATTCATTTAGTCGAGGGCTACTTGCTTAATCCGCTGATTTATGGGGCACGCCTACGGATTAATCCAGTCATTGTGCTAATTATTCTCACTGTGGGCGGGAAGTTGTTCCACATTTGGGGCTTGGTTTTAGGTGTTCCTGTGAGCACTTATATTTTCGGCTATGCAATTCGCTATGATAATAATGCGTTACCGCCACGCTTACGCCGCCGACATGCCCGTAAACGCCTTACTCAGCCAACTTATGCTCCAGTAATTCCTGTGCCGGATTCAATTGTATAAGGTTGAATTCTTTAATAATTCGCCCCGCACGCCACAGCTTTTGTGAAGCTTGTTCGGAATCACCTAGCATCAGGGAGGTGCGAACTTGCTGATGAAGCTGATAGCTGGTTTCGCGGGCTAAGCGCAGAATTTGTGGATTGCCATGATCAATCCGATCTAATAAGCGAATGAAATACACCGCACCATGATTGGCTTGTTCGTCTAGACGACCTGCTTGTAAAGCTTGATACGCCTTGCTCACTAATTCATCACTTGTCCACCCATTCGCCGTTAAGGCTGCCAGATCACGTTCTGCCGCTGGGACTTGAATACGTGCCAAGGGTTCAGCCACTAACGGATTCACAGCGGCAGTAGCGGAGGCAGGTCTAATAACGGAGGGATTGGGGTGTACTGCTCCTAACACGGGTGCTGTAGCTGCCACTGCTATGATCTGTGGTTGGGGGGCAGGGACAACTTCAACGGCAGTTGGTTTGGTGTTTGGAGTGGCAAACTGTGCTTTAGGCACTTGCGTATCTACCGCTGCTTTAATCAATGGGTTATGGGGCGAAGGTAAATTGACTACAGGATCGGTTTCTTCCACAAACTCTGGTTTTTTCTCAGGCTTAGGCTCAGCTTTCTTTGCAAGTTTAGCTACTGTTTTAACAGGTTCTGAGTGAGCGATGCTTGGTTTAGGCGTTTTATCCTGCATAGATTTAGTATTAGTTGGCTCAAGCTGCACGGCTTTAGGGTTCATAGACGTTTTGGGTTCACTAACTAAAGCTAAATGCATATCACTGGGTTCGGGGTTGGGTAAAACCGATACGCTACTGCTAGCAGTTGTTACCGCTTGAGTTATAGCTAAAGTAGCTGGCGGGCTGACTACTGCTGGTGGCGAATTAGAAAGCTTGGCCTCTGGTGGTTTATTTTTTGCCATTTCAACGCTAGTAATAGGTTTATCTGCCATACTAGCTGCTGTATTTAAGGGCTGAGCTTCTGGTAGCTCAAATGCTGCTGCCACAGGTTCGAGTAAAGGATTGGCTGTGTTTAAAGCGGCGTTACTCGCGCGCAGCAGTTCATTAGAGGTCATCATATAATTCTGATAATACAAACCCGCACCACTGGCAGCAGCCACGCTAATCAAACCTAAACCTAGCCAAGGGGCTGTACTCATAGAAGTAGGTTTGGTGGCTAAATGTGCATGTAATAATAGTTCAGGTGATTCAGTGAGTTTCAATAAATTAGGCACTAAAGCAGTACTAGGTAAATACACCGCTCCATGCGCCGTCACTAAAAATAAAGAAGTTGGCAAATAACCAGTCAGTACGCCTTGTTCATTTAAGCGCTGATTTAAGCGCACAGCCTGCTCATGGAGGCGGGTAGTTTTTCCCAGCATCGTGGGTAATACCGATAAACTCCAGCTTGGCGGACTTTCTAGTACAAAATAAGCTTCAGCATTAATCCAACCACTATCCAGTACTTTTAAAACCGCTGACTCGGTTTGGGCACTGAGTGCTTGTAACCGTTCGGTCATAAGCTTGAGGGGTGTAGAGGGGAGGGCTTTATTGGGAAAGATATGGATTAATACGGGAGTAGTTGCAGTATCACTGGCGCGCATATCGCGGGCTTGATATAAGGTACCTGTGCTATTATTTACCAATTCGGTTTGGATTAAATAGCGTTGACCAATCAGTCGATTGCCTTGTTTGCGCCGTTGCGTAACCCTATCCATAGGCTGAGTTGCTCACTTTAAATTCCTATTGCCATCTACTCCAACCAAAAGCTTGCAACGTATGAAAAAAGATCGTGTCTTCGACGGATTAACGCGCAGTTTTCAGAAGAAAATTTATGGTGACGATCCTCGGGGTAAAATCCGTCTTCATATTGTGCAAGATGATTTGTGTCGGCAGCAATTAAATACTAAGCCTCAGTTTATCTTGGACGCGGGTGGGGGCTTAGGACAAATGTCAATTTGGCTGGCTACACAAGGTCATTCCGTGCTTTTAGCTGAACCCTCAACTGAAATGCTAGTAGACGCACATCAAAATATTATAGCTGCCGGACAAACGGAAGCTATTCAATTACAAAATGTAGATATTCAAAGACTGGTTAAGGAAAAGGAGCCAGAACTTTTCGATGGTATTGTTTTACATGCAGTTTTAGAGTGGCTAGCCGAACCCCGTGAAACTTTAGAGCAGCTCTTGAGCCTGTTAAAACCGCAAGGTTGGTTATCTTTAATGTTCTTCAATCAGTATGCACGCGAAATGCGTTATCTGCTGGGAGGGAACTTTAAAGCTCTGCGTGAACAGCGCATGGCTAGCGATGGCAATGAAGGTCTAGCACCGATTTCACCTTTACCCCCCGAAACAGTGTTGGCATGGCTGCCCGAATTAGATTTGGAACTTATTACTTGGTCAGGTGTGCGCTGCTTTTATGATTACGCTTACGTGGATATTCGTAAGCGGATGCCCTTAGATGATCTTTTAGCCCTAGAGCGTAGCTATTCACAGCGCGAACCGTGGCGATCTTTGGCGCGCTATCAACATTTCTTCTGCCGTAAGCAGGCTTAGAGTTTTTCTAAGCCATCGGCAATTTTGGATAGAATGTTAGCCTTCGTGTCACATAACGCCGCGAGATCAAGATTGCTCGCTTGTAGCTGCTGACCGGCCGCTTTCAATAATTGGGCTAAGTTTTTCAATTGCTGCACCACTGAGTTAAACACGCGTAACGTACTAGGGATTTCTTGGGTGACTTCTTTATACAACTGTACAAATTCAGTTGCAGTTTTAGAGTCAACATTTGCTTTATCCTGATCTAATAAAAAGCGTGCTATATCAATATCTGCACTCATGACTGTATCGAAAAACTCATTCGATTCAGCAAATTGTAAACTCACGATGTTATGGGCTTGATCCAAAAGCTCTAAGTAGTTTTCGTCTTCAACTTGTTGAATGAAGCCCTGTAAGATAGCGGTGAGTTGTAAACGATTAATCAGCGGATACGCTTTAAGTCTAGCCCCTAATTCGCGCGCTTCGCCGCATTTATAGGCTTCAAGGCTGTGTTTTAGTGCTGCCTCAACCTTGTCCCAAGCTTTTGAATCTTCTTGCAGCAAAATAATCGCCAAACGTTTATACGCACTGCCCAATAAAGCAAAACGCTCAGCGTTGCTATTTAAACTGATGAGACTATCGACGGCGGCTGCGGTTTGAACATACTTAGTGATTTTTAATAAACCATCTAAGCGTTCAATCGCCGAGTTAGCCAGATCTTTGGCTCTAGTAAATAGATTACTCCGTTCAGGATTATCCTTTTTTAACTCAACCGCTTGGAAAGCCAAGGTTTCAGCTTGGCGTGATTCTAGGTTGGCTAATGATTCAAGAGCAAGAATGGGCACTTTTCCATTGCGATCTTCTTCGGCAATCGCAATTTGATAAGCGCTGCGGGCTGCTTCAAAACCCTCGGGTAAGACATTCCGATATAGGCTAGCTAATTGATATTGGATATCAGGTGTTTTCAGCCACTCTGGGTTACTTAGGTTGTCAGCGACTTGCTCTAGCTCTCTGTGGAGGCTAGCAAACTCATATTTGCCCACTTTTTGATGCATATCCACCTCAATGCTGGTGAGATAATCTTGCAATTCATAAGCGGAGACTTGTTGCTGGCAAGAGAGTGCATGTTTTTTCTCCTTCAAAGGCTCTAATACAAAACTGGGGTCACCATAAGCTTGATAAGCACCCCAAGTATTTAAGTCTTCATGCAGCAAGCGAGTTTGCCGACGTGCTTCATATACTGCTTGACCAAAGGTCTGATTCTTTTCAATAAAGCTTTCAAAGAATAGGGTCGAAAAAGTACAAGCTGCGGCATCGTCCACCGCCCAACCGGCAGCAATCACACAACGTACCCCCATTTCAATCAACTCACGCGCTAGGCTATAAGCTAGTTTATTAAAACTCGGCGCGTGCTTAGGTCTAGGCTGTTTGGAGGCCGATACATCGCCTAGATGACAGCAATTTAAAAACACTAGATCGGGAATTTCCTCCATTTGGCTAATTTCCGCAGATGTTAGTAAGCTGCCATCGGAAAGAATTACCCCAGTGCGCTCTTTATTATCTTTGCCTATTAAACCCACCTCACCATGCGCAGCGATCATTAAAATCCGGTAGGGTTTTTTAAATAATATGTTGAACACATCGAGAGCAGTGTGGCTTGGTAGTTCATCAGGCACAGTAGGCAGGCAGCGCTCGACGCTATAGCCGTTTTTTGTTAATAAGTCGGCAACAGCTAAACCTTCGCGGGTCGCACCTTCTAAGCTAATTAGGCTTTTATCACTGTCTTTGTCTTCCGGTGTGGGGTCATAGCTGGAATAGTGGCGGTAAAACTGACTAGTCAAAGGATTAGCAATCACACAAGCAGTTTTACTGATAGTGGTCGTTACCCGTCGACGGAACGTGGTGGAGCTAAATTGTCTGACCATTTGCACTTGTAGGGCTAAAGGCTCTTCATCGGCTTGCAGCATTTCCCAAGGCAAGTTAGCGGTATATTCATCCAGAATTAGTAATAAGCGGTTGGTTTGGCGGGCGGCTGATTTGAAGTCAAAAGGTATCATTAGTTGAAATAAAGTGCGGCTAATATCTGGCTTGTAATTACAATTAATAATCGCATCACGAATTAATGACTCAATTAAACCTGGTTGACGCTGTTGAATCACTGTCTCGGCACGCGCACGTTCTGAGAGATAAATATATTTGAGCAACTCAGCCGGTTGGTTTCCACCCTGATCTTGCTGCTCTTTTTCCTTAGCATTGGTGACCATTAAGCGCGGCCAATAGCCGCCGCCAATCGTGCGTTCACTTAAGCGATGGCGCATACCTTGATAGCGTGGCACGATTAACTCATTCGCAGGTTCTAAGCGCGCTTCGAGTCGCTCTAATTCAGTCTCTAAACGTTTCGGCAATTCACGTACAATATAGGCGGCAGTAATCGCGGTATCTAAATAAAACTCAATGAAATCAAGGCGGTTAATTGCCCGTTTTGGCTGTGTTTCACTGTTATAGCGATACTGCTGATTCGCTGCACAGATGCCGCGCACAATCGCTTCAATCGAAGCTTCTACCGTGATATGTGTGGTGGAGTTATAGCCAATTAATAGGCTATTCACCCCCAAAGTTTCGGTTTTATCCGGTTCAATAGTTGGATTTATAGGTAGGGTGAGTAAATAATTCAGGACGCCATCACGCACCGTATCAGTAATCTTTTGGGTGGTAATCAGATTCCATTCACCTAAGCCGACAATAATTGCCCCCCGACAAATATTACGCTTGAAATCGGTAGGACTGCGGGGGCGCAGAATAATCGTGCTACTACTGACCGGCCCCGCATAAATACCTAAGCGTTCGCGCTGGCTCAAAGCACCATCGACTAGATGCTTATCAATCATGCGTTCAGCGCTGGCAATCGAGTCAGCTTGATAATGCCCACAAATAATTGGTTGCTGTACAAAGCGCAAATCCATCGCCCGCACCGCAACTTTTAGAGCTTGAGTAGTATCTTCTACCGGTTCACGTTGGGGGCGGTCGCCAAAGAAGGCCAAAGCAACTTCTTCTGCACTGGCATGTAACACCGGGCCTGCTTCATAGGGATAATCGCGATTAATGCTACCGCGTTGGCGAGGTGGACTGCGTTCTAGTTGTGTACTCGTACCAGTTTGCAGTAGCTCTGCAAGCGCCGCGAAATATTTGGGCGTATTAGTGAGATTTGCATGGCTAACTGGCATATACCAATACTGCTCATCTTTTAATTCCGGTAAGCGTCCGGCTTCCCAAGTCACCGTACCATCACCTTCAGTCGTACCTTTTAAGGTGATTTTATTATCAGCTAACTCCAGATTGAGTGGTGTATGTTGCTCTACACCAAATACATAAGCGACACGTTCAGCAAAGGGAATCGGTGTTTTAAGACGCTCAGTAGCTTTTTTGGCTTTAGTTAAGCTCACTTCAGTCGGTAAAGCACCTAGAGCTTGATTGCTCCCGAACCAACGATCTCGATTGATGTTTTGTAACTCTGCCCATGTGTCTGCTTTAAAGTAATCGATGGTTTCTGAGTCTCGGTGAGGTAAAAGTTGTAGCAGACCCTCGTATTCGCTGAGCACATCTAGCACTTCTTGCAGGTTGTGATGGAAGTCTAAACTGGCTAAGTAGCGCACCCCTTGGCCTTTACCTAATAAGCTTTCCACGGCTGCATACGAGCCTTGATTGGGAGTGCCGAGCATAATGAAATGACTATTTGGGCGGCTTGCGATATTTTCCCATAGCTTACTGAGTTTCGGGCTGGCGATCAGCATGCGCATTACTAAACCACCCATACTATGCGCGAGAATATTTACAGGGCGCTGTTGCTGCGGTGTATCTAAATCCTTGAGCTGTTTCTCAATAAACTCGGCGAATTGTTTAGCTAAAGTCTCGAGGCTTAAACGCCAGTCGTAAGCAAAGGGGATGACTTCATAATGCGTTGCTAAGTATTGCTGCAACTCGCCATAGTAGTATTCAAACAGGCCATCCGCATAAATATTCGGCATCCCCATTTTCAGGCTATAAATACCACCTGCAGCTAAATCAAAGGGATCAAACCAAATACGATCGCCGGTATTTTGCCCACGTGGACGCACACTTAGGTGCGAACCCATCATTCCCGGCAAATAAAAGACAATCGGCGCATTTTTTGGGCGCATTGATGTAGTAGCAGTCCTTGTAGCTGCTGGGTTGAGCTTTTTAGAGTCTAGTTTGATATCGCAATCAGTCGGAATACGCGTGAAGCCCGCTAGTTGTGTAGGGTTTTCATGATTCAGCCAATCATTGAGGGCGCGTAAGGTATCTGGACGCTTGAAGTAGTGTAAATGACTGACTTGTGAGCCTTTAGTATGGAATTCATGTGTATTATTTCGTTTGGCCAGACCCGCACGCATCGATTGCGTATCCACCACAAAATCATTATCAATTCTGCCAAAGAGTACCCAATCGGTGAAAATAATAGCAATACGCTTGAGAATACTAGCTTCGTTGCTATCGGTATTTCCGGTAATTGCCACTACCTGAATTTTATCCGAACATGAGGCGGTCGCTAAGAAACCTGTGATCGGTGAGTCGGGCAACATCGCTTCTAGGCCGGGGATAAAGCGCGGGTCAATACGCTTGGCCGCGATTTCTAAGACAACACGGCGGAAGGCATTAAGTACCGAAGCACTTACCGCACCAGCTACCGGAATAAAGCCGGCTCCAAAGCTCATAAGCGATAATAAACCCGACAAAAACAGATCAATATTATCGGCCATCAGCGTCGTGCCACCGGCTGGACAAGCAACACGTACATAGCGGTCAATCTGAAATTGTTTTTCTAGGAGTAGGGCGCGTAATTCGCTGAGTTGTTGCTGTTCTTCTGCGACCACTAATTCACGGATTTTGCGTTGCTCTTCGGTTTCTAACTGGCCATCATTCTCAGCGGGGCGGCGCTGATAATGTTTAATCAGATTCGCGTCAAAATCATTCAAGCAGAGCAAATCGCCGACTAAACCACCACGGGAATGTGTTATTAGTGAAAAGCGACTGCCTTTAGGTAAATTTTTCGCAAGCTGTAAGGCATTATCTAGCGGGCTGTCGGAAAGAGTACGATGCTCAAAAGCATAGATACGTTTACTAAAGGGACGGGTGAGTTGATCCCAATGAATATCCTGAGCTTCACTACGTAAAGTCCCGAAGCTGCCGAGCGTATTGGAACCCGTGCCATGAATAAAAATTAACAGTGGCTCTTTATTCTTAGCCGCATCGACTAATTCTTGAGTCTCAGCAGTGACACGATCTGTGGTTTTAATCGTTTTCTCAGTCCAACGATATAAACCCGGTTCACCTTCTAGTTTAGATTCAATCGCCTGCATTAAGGCTTTGGCACCGATCCATGAAGCTTGTGCATAAGCAAGATCAGTAAAGCGCTCGCCTAATTTATCTTCCAGCCAATCTATAGCTTGCTCTTGAGCAGCGCTAATAAAACTATCAGAGCTTAAATTGAGGATGGACAGCTTTGACCAAATCCACTGACCTAAACCACGGCTTTTGCTATAGGGGTCTTTGAGAATATTAAGGTCGATTTGCCCATCGGTGTGTAGCGCTTGTGGGTAGAGTCTTTGTAATTCGGCGTGCATTTTATCTGCACGCATAATTACTACACTGCCATCTTGCGCCTCTAAAACCATCAATTCTTCGGTTTTGAACTGAGCTGCAGTGGATTGCTCTATGGAGCGCGTACCTTGGCGTAGGTCAAAGCTTTGAGTGACCGTTACCGCTGCCTCGCTCATAAACAGATTACGGCCTTGCTGTTGGGAGCGAGTCGCAGAGGCCAAAGCACGTGGTAGAGTAGGGGCATTGACTTGAGTGATTCCCCGTTGAGTCGCTGGGTTACTAGGGATTAGAAACGCCCGTTTAGTAGACTTTAGCGGTTTGTTATCAGTCGTCATGACCCACTCCCTAAGGGCTTGCCTATACTTAATAGCCTGATTATAGCCCTTATAACGGTGTGCTTAAGCGGGTTTCTATCTTGAAAGACTTAAACGCCATATAAGTGCTCACTCACTACCCCTATTCTCAGAAAAAGTCGCTTTTATCCTGAAAATGATATGCAGCTCCTAGGGCTTAGGAGCATCCTGCAGAAACTATAATAGATAGCTTAGGCGTGCCAGTTCGAGGAAAGACCCAAAATGATTAATAATGATTACAACCGTAGTTTAAGCACCGGTTCAGCATTTCAAACGAATAACTCGGTCACAACTAACACTACCAATAAAAGCCAGAGTCATTTATTTTTAAATAATGGGCTGACTGACTCCAAAGATGTTACCAATAGTATTATGAGTGTAGTGCAGCAGTTGCTCAGTATGTTGCAAAAAGGTGGTAATACTAAACCTGATCGTGCTCCTACTTTAAAGCTTACTAGCGAGCAAGAAGCTGGCTTAAAAAATCTGTTAGGTTTTAGTACTGAAGCCGTTAGTGTCAAGGTTTTAGACCGACAACGTGACAAAACATTAAGTGCGGGCGATGTAGTGGTGATTTCTGGTGGGATTACTGGTGGTGAAATCACTCGTCATACTTTAACGCAAAAAGATATTGACCAGCTTAATGGTAATACCCAGCTCCCACAAGACTTGATTGATAGTCGTGCTAAATGGGATGCAGCCACTAGCGATGCACAAAGTGTATCTTATACTGCACAAAATAGTTGCTTTTGCCCCCCTGATTATACTCGCCCCATGAATATCACTGAACAGAATGGCAGGATCATCGATGCGACTTATGCGGACACTGGTGAAGCCGTGCCTAGTTATATTCGTGATGGCTTATTAACTATGAATGAGCGTTTTGATCAATTAGAAGAAGCTTATCTGAGTGGTGCTGATCGGATTGATGTGAGTTACGACTCACGTTTAGGGTATCCAAGCTCTGTTTATGTCGATCAAAGCTTCATGATGGCGGATGAAGAACTTAGCTATACGATTAAAGATTTAGCCATCGCCGCTTAATAACAGACAATTAATTGGGTTAGTACTTGGTGAATTCACCAAGTTTAATTGATTTAAAGGAGACTTAGCCCATGGTAGTAGTATCGCAGCAGCCTGTTTTACAACCATTATCCGCATTAGCGAACCAAAATACAGCTGCAGTGCAAAGCAATAATGCCAACCTGACTAACCCTAGTGCTACTACAATAGTAAACACGTCTGCTATTAAGAACGGATTTTTCGATAGGTTAATTAGTAAATTTGAGGCTAGTAATAACACGACTGCACAGGCTAATACACCAGTTGCTAGTAACGTTAATTATTTGACTCAACAATTAACTAGTCAGATTAATCAAAATACTTCCACGAATGGCAGTTCTAATGGCCAGAATGTAAATAACAATAGTAATCTCACAACCAATGTCAGCTTGAATAACTTAAATACGAATTTAGCGAAGTGGGAAAGCTATTTAGCAGGTAATGATTATTCATTTACGCTACAACAAACTAGTGGTGGTCAACGTTCTGGCCCGATTAACGTTAATGTTACTAATGGGCAAGTCAGCAGTGCCAGTTATCCTGATGGCACACCAGTAAGTGCAGCCGTGTTTAGCACGATTCCAACAATTGAGCAGATGTTCGCTAACATTCGCCAAGCGACCTCTGCGAATGAACGCGCCGATGCTCTCTATAATCCCAGCCGTGGCTTCCCTGAATTTGTCTTACTCAGCCACAACGAACAAACCAGCACGGATGATGTCAGTTATATTCTGAATAACGTGAGCATCAACGCTTAAAAGGTCTCTGCTTAACCAAACCACATTAAATCTATAGACTTCCTGATTGATGTGGTTTGGGTTTTTTAAGATTTTTCCATACAGGTAAAATTAGAGCATTCAAGCTTTATAAGTACTCCGCTTGATTTTTTCACCACTAAACCAAAAGTGCAAATTTGCCTTTTAACATTGGTTGTTCTCTAATCAGGTGGTGTTAAAAAATTAAGGTGTAAAGGTTTGAAGTCAGGGGCTAGTCAGTTAATCTCGGGTTTATACGATCTAATTGTAACAGAAACCCAGCAAAAACGCTTAGAAACACTGGAGTTTAAGCATGTATCCCTTGAGGCACTGGATACTCAGTCTAGTCCTCAACGTTTAGCTGATTTAGTCAAACAGCAATTGACTTTAGTTCTTCAGGATTTAGAGGGTAATGATGAAGAAAAGTTAATTCATCAATTGACCCTAGTAAATCGTTTACTGATTGAACTACGTACAGTTAACTCCAAAACTACTGATTTAATTGATGTTGTAGCAGAGCCGGCTCGTCTTCTTAAAGGTATTTATCAACAAAACACTAAGTATTTAGCTCCAGAATTAGGTCTATCGCAACCTTGGTTATTTACCGCAGGTAAGGATGCACCCGCTTTACTGCATGAGTTACGTCATGAGCTCGCAAATTGTGATCAGGTTGACATATTGGTCAGCTTCATTACCGTTTCAGGGGTAAGGCGGTTATTCGATATTTTGCAAAGTATTACGGCGATTGACGCACACGGACAAGCTCGCACGCAACTACGTATTTTAACAACCACCTACACAGGTGCTACTGACCAAAAAGCCTTGGATGAATTAGCGCGTTTACCAAGTTGTATGGTCAAGGTATCCCTAGATGGGCGGCGTACTCGCTTGCATGCTAAAGCTTGGATTTTTAAACGGAAAACTGGCTTTGGTAGCGCCTATGTGGGGAGCGCTAATTTATCTGGTGCTGCTTTATTAGGCGGTTTAGAGTGGACGACTAAATTTACCGAACATGGACAAGCTGAATTATTTACCCGTGCTCAAGCGCATTTTGAGACCCTATGGGAAGATGGTGAGTTTCAAGTTTATGATCCACACAATGATGAGCATCGCCAGGCTTTAAAGGCTGCTTTGGCACGTGAGTCTGGTTCTCAAACACTTATTGCGACACGAACTTTTTTTGATATTCAGCCCAAACCTTATCAGCAAGAAATGCTGGAGCAGTTACAGCATGAACGCGCTCAAGGACGGTTTAAAAATTTGGTAGTAGCTGCAACAGGCACAGGTAAAACGGTAATTGCTGCCTTTGATTATCGGGTGCTTTGTAATCAACAAGGTGGGAGGCCGCGCTTATTATTTGTTGCTCATCGTGAGGAGATTTTAAAACAAGCCTTACGTACTTATCGAGAAGTGCTACGTGATGCAAGCTTTGGTGGTTTATTAGTAGGGGGTCATGAGCCAGATTCATTTGAGCATTTATTTGTGACTATTGATAGCTTAACAAGTCGTCAATTAGTCAAGCAGCAGGGTGCTAATTATTGGCACACAGTGGTGATTGATGAATGCCACCATTTAGTAGCTACGCGTTTTGATCATTTTGTAAAATCCATTCAACCCGCGATTTTATTAGGCTTAACAGCCACGCCTGAGCGTAGCGACGGTCAACCAATTTTAAGTTATTTCGATAAACGCCCCGATGGTAACCCTGCTGTTGAATTGCGTTTGTGGCAAGCGCTTGATTTACAAATACTTACCCCATTTGAATATTTTGCTTGTGATGATCAAACTGATTTTACCCAAGTGCCTTGGCAGCAAACAGGAGAACTTAAAGCCCTAAATAATTTAGTCACGGGTAATGATGTGCGGGCACGGTTGATCATCAACGAATGGCGACGCTTAACCGCTAATCCTCGTACCTGTAAAGCTTTAGTGTTTTGTGTGTCGATTGTTCACGCCGAATTTATGACAGCTAAATTCAATGCGGCGGGTCTACCTGCTGAGTGTATTGTCAGTAGCACAACGTCCGAGCAGCGTCGTACCGCTCCACAACGTTTAGCTAGTGGTGAGTTGTGTGCTTTAGTAACCGTTGATTTATATAACGAAGGTGTTGATTTACCTTTGGTTGATACATTGCTGTTATTAAGACCTACGCAAAGTTCGGTGGTATTCCAACAGCAAATTGGACGCGGTTTGCGATTGGCTCCAGGTAAAGAAACCTGCCTAGTGCTAGATTTTGTAGGTCAGCATCGCAAAGAGTTTCGCTTTGATAAGCTGCTAAGTAGCCTTACTGGGCAGACACGGTATGAATTAAAGAAGTCAGTAGAAAATGGTTTTGCCAGTTTGCCTGCTGGTTGCCATATTCAATTACATAAACATGCGCGCGAGCAAATTCTACAAAGCTTACGAGCCTTAACCCAACAAAGTTGGCGTCATCTTATTCGTGAGTTACAAGCCTTTGTGGTTTTGCATAGTTGCAAACAGCTTGCCTTAGCTGAGTTTTTACATGAGCAAATGATTGATGTTGATGAGATTTATCGGGAAATTAAACCAAGTGGTTGGGTAAGCTTAAAACGTGATGCGGGTTTTCTAACCGACGCTGAAATTACAGAAGAAGCGTATTTCAGCCAGAATTTCCGGTATTTGCTACATATTGATGATCCAGTGCAATTAGCTTTATTGCAGCGTGTAGCAAAAGAGCAAGGGATTTACCAGATTAACTCAACAGAGGAAAGATTACGTCTACAAATGCTGGCTTATCAAGTGGATGGACAGCAAACGCGAATTGGTAGTTATGAGCAATTCTTGGCACGTTTACAAGTGAATCCTAGTAGCTGTTTTGAGTTAGCCGAGTTGGCTGAGCTACTACAAGCAAAAAGTGTTGTGCAGTACCAAACTATTGGAGGCTTGGGTGATTTACCGCTTTGTCTACATGCAGCCTATAGTGTGCGCGAGATTTTGACTGCAGTCGGCTGGTTAACGGCTGAGAAACGTCCACCATTTCAAGCAGGTGTATTAGCTCTACCTGAGCGTAAAACAGAACTGCACTTTGTAACCCTGGATAAGTCTAGCGGTTATCATGCCAGTATTGCTTATCACGATTACGCAATTAGCCGTGAATTATTTCATTGGCAAACCCAAAATAGTGTTGGCATTAATACTAAAACGGGTCGGCGCTATCTGGAAAGCCCAGAAAACGGCTGGTCGTTTCAATTGTTTGTTCGCCGCAATAAGTTCAGTGCCTACCGAGCTTGTGGCGCGGTAATTTTAGAGGAAATTACAGGCGAAAAACCGATGAACATTCGCAGCCGATTACAAACGCCTTTATCTCTTAGGCTATTTAGAGAGTTTAGTGTGTTGGGAGCGAGCTAGTTCTGATCTAAGGCGTAACTTAAAACCTCCCAATTAATCCCGATATTGGCATCGTGAGCATGATCAATTTGGTTGAAAATTTGGCGTGATTTATCACGCTCCAAACTTTGTTTAACAATAGCTTCTAAGTCTTCTTGTAACCAGATACTGGCAACCATTGGTTCATCAGCGCCCAAGTTGCTGACATATTGGGCTAAGCGCTCTAAATAATAAGCTGCATTGCCCGCTTGCTTAGCCTCAGGCGTGAAACCAAGCGTGGTTAATAATTGATCCAACTGCTGCTTAAGTAAAAGTTGAATATTGGCCTCTTCCATAATGCACGACTCATACTAAAACGACGACCAACTCCCTAGGACCATGCACCCCATGCGCTAATACTTGCGCAATATCCGCCGAGCGTGAAGGCCCCGAAATTAACAGCGCATTGGTAGGCAAACCTTGCTCCAACCAAGCTTGGGTTTTTACCGCTTCGGCAAACGTTGTATATAGCTTGTCCGTGTCCAAAATCGCAATATGAATAGATAGTGCTAATCAAGTTAGAATATATCTAAGTGAAACTGATAAAGTATAAGAATTTTGGCGAACTGCTTCGCAAAACTGTGGCTATCAACGATAAGGAGTTTTCCCCATGCAGTCCATTCTGGCTACCTGCACCCCACGTCCAGACATTATTGCAGGGTCATTTAACCCGGAAATTTTCACCGCATCACTTAGTCAGGTCATGGAAGCCTATCAATGGAGACACAGTAGCACTGACACGCTTTATACCGATGCGGAACTCTTTTTTCGAGAAGCTACTTTCCCCACGGAAGGCTTGCGTCGAGTCATCGGCGATGTATTCGGGCGCTTAGCGGGCGACAACAGCTTACCCGCTATCCACCGTCTGGAAACAGGCTTTGGGGGTGGCAAAACCCATACGCTGATTTCCCTTGTGCATTTGGCGTACAGGGGGCGAAGCATTGCGGATGCCACGCGGGAGGTGATTAGTAGCGACTTGTTGCAACCCGAAGGGGCAATTGCGGTGGTAGGCATTGCTTGCGATGAAATGCCGGTGATTGAACCCAGCGGTGAGCAAATCCTGCCGTATACCCTGTGGGGCGAGATCGCTTTACGGCTCGCGGGCGAAGGTTTCTACCGCCATAACCTCAAAGAAGTCACCTCGACGGCATTTCCCGGCAAGTATTTTCTGGAGCGGCTGTTTGTGGGGCGTAGAGTCCTGATCATGCTGGACGAACTTGCCCAATACGCGACCCGTTACGAAGCAGCCCATTTAGGCGGTGGTGAGCAGCTTGGCGCGTTCCTGATGGCGTTGTTAGGTTATGCCCGCACTCATGCCGATATTGCAGTAGTTGTCACGCTCGCCAGCCAACAGGACGCATTCCGGCAGCAAACAGGAATGCTAGCGGGCATCTTGAGCCAAACATTAGGCAGAAAAGTCGATCAAGATGAGGCCGAAGCGTTAGCCCAAAAAGCAGGTAATACCATCCTCAGTGTCGTCTCCCGTGATGCCACCTCAACAGTTCCTGTCCGTGCCGCCGAAATTTCACGGGTGTTAGCACGACGTTTGTTTACCCACATTGACACGCAAGCGGCAACACAAACCGCGCAAAGTTACATGGCGATGTACCAGAAAAGTGGTGCGCAATTGCCTGAGCAAGCCAACCGTGCCGATTTTGCACAGGTGATTGTCAATAACTACCCCTTCCACCCCAGCTTTATCCGCTTTTTGACTGACAAGCTAGCGACTGCACCTAACTTTCACGGCACTCGTGGCGTATTGCGTGTCTTGGCGATGGCTATCCGCAGTTTGTGGCAAACGAAACGCGCATTGCCTTTGATCCACACTAGCCATTTGGCATTAGCCAACCCACAAGTGGCGGATGAATTGATCGGTCGCACAGGTGCAAGTGATCTGATGGCGGTTTTGAATGCTGATGTGGGTGGGGCAGACAGTGGCAATCTGGATTTGGGGGTGGCTGTAGCGCAGATGCTGGATCGGCGTAATCCGCATCCTGATGGTTTGCCCCTCTATGAATGGGCATGGAAAGTGGTATTCCTGCATAGCTTGGTGGGGCGCACCGATGGTTTGGCTTCTAATGTGTTCGGGGTTACGCTATCGGAAGCCCTGTTTGAAACTGCGATGCCGAACATGACACCGCCGCAAGTCGAAACGGCGTTAAAAGCGATTACTACTGAAGCGTATTATCTGCGGGATAAAGAGGGGCGTTATTTTGCCCACACTGACCCAACAGAAGCGCGAATTGTCAGCACCATCAAACAAGGTTTGAATGCTGAGGACATCAGTGAACATCTCAATACCGTCAGCCGCAAAGTGGTCAGCCATCACAGCCAAACCTTCAAAGTGGCTCAGGATGTGGCAACACCACAGGATATTGCCGACAAACAAGACATTCCTGTTTTGGCACTGATTCGGTTAGATGCCAAGCGTATTGATGCCGAACAAATGATTATTTCTTGCGGTGATGGCAAACCACGCATCCAGCAAAATTATGTTTTTCTGCTCGTGCCAGACTGTGTGCAAGTGGAAGGCGAGGTCTGGGGTATTGACCGCAATCAGAATGCACGCCGCCGTATGGAGCGCTTGGAAGACATCGCCCGCACCGTGATTGCCATGCGTAAACTGGAACAACGCCCGGAAAATTACGGCATGACCGCCGCTAAGTTACTCGAGAGTGGTTTCAAGGATTCCTTGCGCAAGCGTGAAATGGATATGCAAATCGCTGTTTCGCAAGCCTACGATGCCATTTATTTTCCCGGTGCATCTGGTGCAATGACCAAGAAAACTATCAAACAGGCCGGGGGTGAAGGGGGGGCTGCTGTTGATGCGGAGATACTGCGGGTCTTGTCCGATGAGGGTGAGCTGATTACCCAAGAGAAATCCGCTACCCATGAGATTCTCCTGCAACTGGCACAGTTTTTCTTTAATCTGGGGCAAACCCCCTCCGTGCAACAAATCCGTGAGCAGTTTGCGCAAAACCGTCGCTGGCCTATCCTCGAAAATCGCAATGTGTTGGGAAGCATCTTGCGGGCTGGGGTGGAAAAGGGGCATTGGTGTCTGTTCCGTTTTGAGAGTAGCGAAGCCTCCAAGCCGGAACATTTCCATAGTCGTGATACCGGCACACTGCCGATGGATGTGGATTGGCAGCAAACTGGCTGGAAGCTGGTATCCATGCCGGGTGCATTGCAGCGTGGCTGGAATCCAGAGGCCGAACCAGACCCGCAACAGGTAGAAACATGGGTGAGTGATGCCATCAGACAACAGCAACACACGACGGTGGCCGCACTGGTGGCAGCCGTCAAACAACAACATGGCGCGATGCAGGATAAGACGGTACTGGATGCGGTCGATCACGTGATTCAGAAAGGCAAAGCTTACACCTACCGTGACTTTGAGGGGGGCGGTATTGGTGAGGAAAAGCCGGAATTGCTGACGGGGGCGCAAACTTACTTCCATAAAGTACATCCAGAAGACCACCTCATTACGCCTGCCGCCGCCTCTGAAAAAGGTTGGGTGGAAGCAGAAAGCCGCTGCTTCACGCTGACCAGTACCGCACTCGCTCAAACTTTGCATCAGAACCTTGGTCGCCTTGGGTCACTTTATAGCCGAGGTGCTAGCACCAAAGTGGATATACTACGCTTGTTTAACCTCAAGCTCTCTCAAGGTGGCAGTTTGAATATCGACTTGGTGAATGTGTCGCCCAAGGAGATGAAAGAGCTGACGGAATTATTTGAAGTATTAGCTAATGTCACCCGGCTGGGGCAAGACACCCAAGCACAAGTGGACATTCACGAACCACCGGAGACTTGCGCTTTTATGGATTTGATTAAGCAGGCGAAATGAGCAAGAAGAAATCTGAAAAACTGGCAGTTGCCGAATTGTTCGAGCAACGCCTGAAAAACCGTTGGCGCAAAGCCCCGTTTGTGTTGCGCTTGACCGAGTGGGCGGATTACCCCGGCACTGTGGTTGTTATCAAGGAACGGCTGGAACGCGAACAAACTGCTGAAGATGACAGCACCCGCAAAAGCCGCAGCTTGAAAGATCGTGGCTATATCTACGGTGAAAACCTGAAGCGTCTGACCCCTGTGTTGCGGCGCATGTTAGAACCCGTGTGTGATGAAGCAGGTATTCCCTTGGATTTGCAACGTTTCTTCACCCAAGAAGGCTTGCAACTGCGCGATAACCTGCCGCTGGATGAAGAGTCTGGTGCGAAACTGGCTTTATTGTTTCGCCTGCAAGAGCGGGTGACAAACCCGGATCGGGTGGAACTGATGGCACGGCGGATTATGCGCTTTAGTCGTGAAGAAGCAGCGTACTGGCTTTCGCGTACCACCAGCTTCAGTGCCGATGCCAATCGTTGGGCGATTACCGGCTTGCGCATTATGCTAGCGGGGCATGGCAATCAGGACGCAGGCATTGAGCGTATGTTGGAAAAACTGCGGTGATCAAATAAAAATGCCCGCATAGTGCGCGGGCATTGAAACAGGTGCAGACTCTGAGTTCGAGTATCCCACCCATTCGGGCTGTCCACTAGTACAGTAGCCTCTACTAACCTCACGCTTGTCCGCCAGCATAGTGTAGCTATGATTGCACAAAATCACCTTGAAAATGTTTAACCAAGTCTGTATAGGCTTAGTGTATTGTTTGCCTTCTTGTAAGGATTCCGATGACTAATATCCACATGACCCCCGGACGTGCCGCCCTTGTAGGGTTAATGAATCGCTATCTTGACGGCCTGCTTGACCCGTTTGTGACGCTGCTGGAGGTCCACAAGCTCATGTATTTTATGCAGGAAGTGGGTGAGCCGCTGCGTTTGCGTTACAAGAAAGCACCTTACGGACCTTATGCAGAAAACTTGCGCCATGTCCTGAATGAGATTGAAGGGCATCTGATTTCAGGTTATGCCGATGGGGGTTTGAATCTCCCTTTGGCTTGGAGTTATTGGCAACCGTCCATTGGGTGGTGAAACATGAGGGTGTGCAGTCACCGGATGCGGTGGTGCGTTACGTCCACAACTGGAATGACCACAAAAAACAATTTACCCCGCGCCAGATTGGTATTGCCCTGAATACCTTGCAACAAAAAAATTGGCTGTAGCCTTGTTCTTGCTCCTCCCCTGACAAGGGAGGCTCGGAGGGATTTCTCCTGAAATCCTTGCACAAATTCACCTTGAAAATGTTTAACCAAGTCTGTATAGACTTGCCCCATTGTTGACCTCCCAAAGGATTCCCATGACGGATACACGCCTGATCGAAGCCGGTTTTCCCTGCCATCAAGTCGGTGCTGAAACCCAGCGCGAACGTGGCGCGAGTAATATGTTACCGCCGATTTATTACCTGCATGTGTGGTGGGCGCGTCGCCCCTTGACCCCAAGTCGGGCAGCGGTAGCAGCTTCGTTGTTGCCTGCGGATACGGATGTGAGTACTTTTGTACGTGATTTGGGTATTGAGCAGAAATACACAGAAGTAAAGGGTGTTATTTGGATATTATCCGGTGAGCTGCTTGATCTGGTTGAAAAAGCAGGCTCTACAGAGTTCATCAACGTTACATCAAAAGTAAATAACCTTTTCAAAAAGGAAATTCAACGGCGTTTAGATGACTTAGCCAGTATTGCTGAGGTCAAACGACTATCACCTGATTTAGCTAATCATGCAGTTATCAAGGAGTGGGAGGCACTTTGTGTCAGCTTTGCTGTAAACGAATTAGCTATTGGGTCAAGGCTATCCGTTTTACGGCGCATGGCGAATCCTGCATGGTTCAGTCAACTCATGGTGTTAGGTAAAGAACTGGGCGTTCGTGTTCCGAACTTATATGGTTATGATCGTGCCTATCAAAATGATCATAGACCCGTTCCTAGTGAGTTTGTCGTTTTAGACCCAACCTCTGGTGGTGGCTCAATTCCGTTTGAGGCTCTGCGTCTTGGTCACAAAGTGATTGCTAATGAACTAAATCCTGTTGCAACTACGATTCTATATGCCACGCTCGATTATCCTGCTCGTTATGGCGAAGCTTTGTTGCCTGAAATCAGAAAATGGAGCACAAAACTGCTTGAGGATACAGAGCCGAATTTAGCCCAATTTTTCAATGATCACGGCACATTGAACGATGCAGAGTTGAATAAATTACAACGGTGTCTTGAGCATGATCAACACTTGATAACTGATTTCAATCAGGAAAGTGTTATGACTTACCTCTACTGCCGCCAAGTCACCTGCCCCAGTTGCGGAGCGAAGACACCGCTATTGAACACCAGTTGGCTTTCCAAAGAAGCGGGCGACCCGTGGGGCGTGCGGATCGTCACCCAAGGCAAAGGCGCGGATGCTCGCTATCACTTTGAAACCTATCAGGCGAAAAAAGGCAAAGGCCCCAACGGTGAAGACCCCGAACATGCCACTGTCAGCCGGGGCATTGGGCAATGTGTGCATTGCAAGCAAGCCGTGGATGGCGATGAAATCAAGGCGCAAGCGCGGGGCGAATCGCAGCACGGCACATGGCAAGATGAACTCTACGCCGTCGTCGCCGTGCGCTTCCAACCCAAGCTCGATAAACACGGCAAGCCGCAATACGACAGCAAGGGCAACCTGAAAACCGAAAAAATCCGCTTCTTCCGCCCACCGAATCCAGCCGATTTGACGGCACTGGAACACGCATCCGCCGCGCTCAAAGCCCAATGGGATCATTTTGACCAGTTGGGATTGATTCCCACCGAAAAATTCCCGGAGGGCAATGACATGCGCCCGATTCATTACGGCATGACCCACTTCTACCAAATGTTCAATGACCGCCAGCTATTGGGGCATCTGCACATGATGGAAGCCTTGCAAACCCTCAAACCGCAGATTCTAGCGGCGTTAGGCGCGGAAAAAGGGCGGGCGGTCATCACTTACTTGCAGTTTGGTATGGATAAAATTATCGACTACAACAGTAAGCAAACTCGTTGGCATTTTGGGCGCGGTGTCATTATTGGCACATTTGGTCGTCATGATTTTTCGCTAAAATGGACATACGGCGAACTGGTTTACAGCGGCATCAATTCCGGCGCACGTTGGGGCATGGAGCAAGCCAGCAAAGCCTACAAGGAACTCACTGGGCTGCTTGAACCCGTACACAGCCTTTACCAAGGTAAGCCCCCCGTCAAAATCATCAATGGTACGGCCGCTTACATGGGCGAAGTGAGCGCACAAAGCGTTGATCTGGTGTGCATGGACCCGCCTTATTACGACAATGTGCAATACGCCGAACTATCAGACTATTACTACGTTTGGCAAAAACGTTCCCTCAGTGATTTATACCCTGAAATTCAATGGCCGCGCCTGACCAACAAGCGTGAAGAGGCGGTTGCCAACCCCACCCGCGATGGTTCTGCCAAAGCTGCCAAAGCGCAATACGAAAAGCTGATGGGAGAAATCTTCGCCGAAAGCCGCCGCGTGCTGAAAGACGCAGGTTTAATGACCTTAATGTTTACCCACAAATCCCAAGATGCGTGGGAAACACTGACTCGTTCGCTGATTGAAGCGGGTTGGGTGATTACTGCCAGCTTCCCGGTAGAATCCGAAAGCAGCTATTCGACTCACCAAAAAGACATGGCCGCCGCTGCCAGTTCCATCTTCATCACCTGCCGCAAACGCACCACCCTCAGCGACTTCTCCGCCGTGTGGACAGGCTTGGGCGGCACGGGCGTACAAAGCAAAATCCGCACTGCCGTCGAACAAGGCTTGCACGAATTCGCCCCGCTCAAACTCAACCCCGTTGACCAAATGGTCGCCTGCTACGGACGCGCCTTGCAGGTATTATCAGAACATTGGCCAGTTATGGACGGCGACGAATCAGTCAGTCCGATTCGCGCCATGAACGAAGCCAGCCGTGTGGTTGCCGCCCACCAAATCCGCAGCATGACCGACGGGCGCATTCAGGTTGACGACCTCGACACCGAAACCGCCTTGGCACTTACCACCTACGGCATCTGGGGGCATAACGACATCAGCTACAGCGAATTGATGAATCTCTCCCGCTCTCTCAATATCGCCCTCGAAAGCAAAACCGGTGGTTATAACGTCGAAGGCCGCATGATCGGCTACAACACCGCAAGCAAAGGCAACGCCAAATCCGGGCAAGCCGCCGAAGCCAAAGGCTACGCCGCTCCACTGGTTAAAAGCGGTTCAAAACTGCGCCTCACTAAACCCGAAGAGCGCAACCCTCAACGCCTTGCCAAACCCCAGTCGGATTGGGATGTGTTGCATGGTCTTATTCTTAAATACCGCGCAGGTGACATACCTGTTGCACGCGCCTATCTGGACGAACATCGCCCCGGCAACACCACGCTGTTGCTTGACCTGTTGCACGTCTGGGGCGAAGAAGCCGAGAAGCCAGAACTGCGCAATGAGGCGCGGGCGATTGTGTTTGGGTTGTGCCAATCATAACCGGGAAGTGACCGATTACAGATAATTAACGTGCTATTTTTGCTTGTTTACTGCAAAATTGAGCCTCCAATTGCTTGGAGGTGCTAAATATGCTCATTCAATTCAGCGTCGGTAATTTCCGTTCCATCCGCGAGGAACAAACCTTGTCGATGGTTGCCAGCCACGACACGGGGTTAAGCCAAAATCTGGTGGTGGATGCGGGTTTTCGCGGCGCATTGTTACGTCAGGTAGCGATTTATGGTGCGAATGCAGCAGGCAAAAGCAACTTGCTGTTGGCGTTGGAATCGCTACGCCAGATGGTAAACGTATCCGCTTTGTTGCAAGAGGGGCAAGCGTTGCCGTGGATCACCCCTTATCGGCTGGATAAGGAAACAGACACCCAAGCGACACGCTTTACCTTGGTATTTTTGCTGGAGGGGGTGCGTTATCAATATGAAGTTGCTGCCACTGCCCAGCGTGTACTCTACGAAGCATTGACCGCATGGCCACAGAGCCGCCCGCAAGTCTGGTATACCCGTGCTGTTGATGCCGAGAGTCAAGAGTCATGGAAATTTGGTTCTCACTTCAAAGGGGAGAAGCGGCAGCGGCATTTATGGCAGACCTCAACCCGTACCAACGGTTTATTCCTGTCAACCGCCGTGCAACTCAACAATAGCCAGCTTAAACCTGTTTTCCACTGGATCACCCAACAACTCATTGTGATTGTACCGGGCAAGACAGATTTTAACCCCGCTTTGAGTCTGGAGCGCATGGTATCCGAGGTGGATAAAGCACGACTGATGGCGATCTTGTCGGCTGCGGATGTAGGTATTCAATCCCTTGATTTACGTGATATGGAAGAACAGTCCGTATTGCCGTTAACCTTCATTCAAGCGCCTTTTCAACAAACGCAACCACCCAAGTGGCAAAAAATTGTCAGTATCCGTGAGCGTTCCGATGGTAGAACCGTCGAGTTTGATTTTGGCGATGAGTCTGACGGAACGCGCAAATTGTTTGAGTTCGCAGGCGGATGGTTAAGAGCATTAGACTCGGGAGCGACCTTGCTGGTGGACGAAATTGACCGCAGTTTGCACCCTCATTTAGTACAAATGCTGGTCAAGTTATTCGGTGCAGCCTCTAATCCCCGCAATGCTCAATTGATTTTCACCACCCATGATACAGCGCTGTTGGATGCGGCTTTATTACGCCGTGACCAGATTTGGTTTGTGGAGAAAAAGCAAGGGGCAACCCGGTTATATTCACTGTTGGAGTTCAGCCCACGCAAGCATGAGGCCGTAGAACGTGGCTACTTGTTGGGTCGTTACGGGGCAATCCCTTTTGTGAGCGAACCTCGGTGGCAACATGGCTAAACGCGCCACCGTCTTCAAACGCAAAGTTGGGCAACGTAAACCGAACAAGGTCATTTTGATCATTGGCGAAGGGCAAACCGAGCAAGCCTACTTTGAAGCAGTACGGCAGGTATTGCGCAGCCCGCAGTTGCGTTTGGAGATTGAGCCAGCCACCAGCAAATCCGACCCGCTAAATCTGGTCAAAAAAGCCAAACAACGCCACAAGACGGGGGATTATGACCATGTGTTTTGCGTCTTTGATGGTGATAAGCCGGAAGAAATGCAACGGGCACGCCAGCAACTTGATAAAGCCGATAAAGCCATTCGCGGATTTGTTTCCATACCCTGTTTTGAACTGTGGCTACTGCTGCATTTTGAACGCTCCGATGCTGCCATGCCTGATTGCCGCCAGACAGAAATACGCCTGAAACAGCATTGGCAACACTATGCCAAGGGTTGTGCCTGTGACGTACTGATGCCCAAACGACCCTCAGCTTGCGAAAATGCTCGCTGGTTGGCACAGCAACAACACGCCAATCCTTGCACAGATTTACACCATTTAATGGCTGTTCTGGAAAGCACCTTATCGGGTAATATTTAGAGAGAAATATGGAAAATAACCCCGGACTCTTGCCTGATTACCCGTGGCAATACGAGTACAAAACCTCGCAACTGACCCAGAGCGGCAAGCCGGTAGACATTCTGCGCGAGTTTTACTTGCCGTTATTACAGCGGGCAGTCCGCTATGATCGGGTGGCTGGCTATTTCCGCTCCAGTTCGCTGGCACTGGCAAGCCGTGGTTTTTCCGCGTTTGTGCAACGTGCTGGGCAATTGCGCTTGATTGCTGGGGCTGATCTTGACCCCAAAGACGTGCAAGCTATCCTCAATAGCCAAGCTAAACTGGATGATGCCTTGCTGGCAGAGTTGGCAAACCCCGAACAGTGGCCTGAGCAAACCCAACACGGTATCGAGTTGCTGTCATGGATGGTGCGTCATGGGCATTTAGAAATCCGCGTTGCCTTGCGCTTACACGCCCAAACTGGGCAAGCACTCGCACTAGACTCCACTGCCGATGGTTATGTTCACGAAAAATGGGCATTGGCGTATGACACCGCTGGCAATTGCCTCTACGCCACGGGTTCATGGAATGAATCGCAAACCGCCTTGCAACTCAATGCGGAAAACATTCGCTTGGATGGCAGTTGGCAAGGCAACAAAGAACGCCAAATTATCGCCAGTGCAGAGCAAGATTTTGCTGCCTTGTGGAATAACCAACATCCGGCATTCCGTGTCATCGCCATGCCTGAGGCGGTACGTGAAAAACTGGTGCGCTTTTCCGAGCATGTGAAAATGCCAGTGGAGCTGGATGTAAAACCTGTCACCGTCCCACCGCGCCAAATGCCATTCATCGAGCAATTACGTTTCCAGTTTATTCGTCACGCACCCAAGATGCCCGGTGGTGAATACGTCGGCATGTACACCGCCCCGATTGAGCCGTGGCCTCACCAACATGTGGTCGCTCGCCGCTTGATTGACAGTTATCCGTCATCATTCCTGTTGTGTGATGAAGTCGGTTTAGGGAAAACCATTGAGGCAGGTTTGGTATTCCGCTCCCTGTATTTAAGTGGTCGCGCCAAACGCATCCTGATTGCTGCTCCCGCGAGTTTGACCCAGCAGTGGCAGCGCGAAATGGCTAACAAGTTCCTGTTGCCGTTTGCACGGGTGTCTTCTGATGCCAGTGGTTTGCAATCTGAAACCCTGTTACCCCAAGCCCAGCAAACGATTCCACATTTGTATGCGGCTGATTTGGCGATTGTCTCCACTGGCTTGATGGTGCGCAAAGAACGTTTAGCCAACCTCAAACAAGCTCAAACGTTTGACATCGCCTTAGTTGATGAAGCGCACTATGCCCGCCGTTCCAACTCCCGTAATGGGGTGAGAGGCTACCCGCAATACAATAATTTGTATAAAACCATCAGCGAACATTTACGGGGTAAGGCGCAGTGTTTACTCTTGGCAACGGCAACCCCGATGCAGTTGCATCCGGTCGAAGTGGCCGATTTGATTGCACTCTCCCAACGGGTGGGCGCGTATCAATATGATCCCGCCTTGATGCTCCAGTATTACCAGCTCACCGCTGCCCTCGCTGCCAATCAGTCACTCGCAGTACAAGAACGGGATTTGTTGCGCCATTCGGTTAATGCGATTGAGCGAGCTGACCCACTGTTGTGGCGTTATTTGCATGAGGTGGTGGTTAGCCCGATGGCACGGCTTTCCATCGAGAGCTGGCGCAAGCAGGGGTTAGAGCCATCACCGCTGGATAAACCCGCGCTGCCTAAGTTGCTGTTCGCCGCGGCCCCGTTGTCACGGGTGATGTTGCGTCATACCCGTGATTTGCTGAAGATTTACCGTAGCAACGGCAAGCTATCCGCTGGTTTGGCAGAACGGCATGTGCTTGCACCGCCGCGTATTGTGTTTACTGAGCAAGAAGCCCGTGTTGACCAGTTATTGCAAACCTATTGCGAGGGTTTGCGACTGCAACTCGGCAACAATGCCAACCAAACGACCCAGCAAGTTGCTGTAGGTTTTTACCTCAGTTTCCTGCGCTTACGGTTTGCCTCCAGTTTGTTGGCACTCAAATTCACCTTGCAACGGCGTTTAGGGAGGGTCAAACAAACCTTGCTGCAACAGTTACGTGAGAATGCCGAGCCGCTAGATGTGGATGAAATGCAGGATTTATTGTTGGAAGGCGGCGAATTGGATGAAGAAGCGATTGCCCTGTTATTGCGCAACCGTACGCCTAATGATTTACGTTGGGAGCGCGAACAGTTGGAGCAATTATTGGTAGTTGTGGATGACCTATCACCGATTTCTTCCAAGACGCAAACCCTATTCACCTTGCTCCAAAAGCAACAATTAGCAGCGGATCGTTTCCGGCAAGTGGTTATTTTTACCCGTTTCTATGACACCTTGACCGATATTGTGCAGCGTTTGCGGACGGTTAATCCGCGTATTTTGATCGGTACTTACTCTGGACAGGGTGGCAGTTATTACGACTCAGCCCGCCAAGGCATGGTGAATATCGAGCGTGAACACATCAAGCGTATGTTTGTTGAGGGTGAGATTGATCTGCTGGTGTGTACCGATGCAGCGGCGGAAGGTTTGAACCTGCAAACGGCGGATATGTTGGTTAATTATGATCTGCCGTGGAATCCTATGAAGGTTGAACAACGGATTGGACGTATCGACCGGATTGGGCAATGCCATAACGACATTTACGTGGTCAACTTGTGTTATGCCGATTCCGCTGAACAATTCGTGTACGAGCGGCTGATGCAGCGTTTGCAGGATGCCGGGCTGGTGGTTGGCACGCAACAGTTTTCGCTGTTACCCGTGACTGTTGAAGAGTTTCAGGAGTTAGCAGAAAAGCGCCTATCCGAAAAAGAACTGGAAAAACGTGCTTTAGAACGCGCTAAAGAGCAAAAAGCCCACCACCAATTACTCGAAACTCCTGCCAGTCATTTGTATGAAACCTACCTGCGCTTTGAAGACAAGTACACGAATATTCCTATGCCGATTACCTTGACGCAAATCTGGGAAGCATTAGTGAGTTCTACGTGGTTACGGCATTTGGGTTGTAAGCTTAGCGACTGCCAGCGTTACATGGTCTTACAAGGTATCAATGGCATTCCTGATGGTACTTGTATCACCGTAGACCGTGCGTTGTTTGATAAAGAAGCCAAGTGGTTACATTTTGCCAGTTACGGCGTTCCTGTATTTGAACAGCTAATAACGTATTTGTGTACGTTGGATACAGAAATCCCAGCGATTACCGTGATAAAGGGTGAGATGGAAAATGTAACGCTGTGTGGTCTTGTTGCTAACGCCCTCCAGCCTGATGGTTCGGTGCAAGCACAATTACTCACATGCTATCAACAGATTGATAGTCTGCATTGGAGCGATGTGCCACCAACCGATGATGCGCTACAACGCTTTCAGCAACGACTACAACGGCAGGCAGAGGACGAAGCCAATAAATACAACAGACTCAAGCAACTGGATCAAGTGAATGAGGCACAGGGCTTGGCACAACGGGTGATCAATAATTTCGTCCTGAAAAAACTGCTGGAAGACCGTTTGAAATACAGCAAAGCCAAAGACACTGCCACGGATTTGCTGCGAGAAATAGCCACATTGCTGGATAGACGCAAACAGCAGAATGCCAGTTTTCGTGCATCCGATATGCCCGCTACGTTAAAACGACACACGCAAGATGCTACCTTGGTACAGCCACATTGGCAGGCAAATGGTAATGGTTGGATAGAAACACCATTGCCCATTGCTTACGCAGCTTTAGAGGCAGGATACCGTTTGGTGGAAAAAACTAGGAAAACCAAGTCTCAATTAACTGGGACAGAACTTATCCAGCGGTTAGAACGGAATCCCGTGGAAGTGTTTTAAACCAAAACCACCACCAACTCCCTAGGCCCATGCACCCCATACGCTAATACTTGCGCAATATCCGCCGAGCGCGAAGGCCCTGAAATTAACAGCGCATTGGTAGGCAAACCCTGTTCTAACCAACCCTGCGTTTTTACCGCTTTGGCAAACGTTGTATATAGCTTGTCCGTGTCCAAAATCGCAATATGAATGGGGGGTACTAGCGACAAAGTACGGGGTTCATCGGGGCTAGACCAGAGTATTAAGGTGCCTGTTTCTGCAATCCCACCCAAAGTCGAAGTTAAGCCCGCATCGACTTGATAAAACAATTCCTCTTTCCAATCCTCAATGCTGCGTTCGTAATGTTTAAGCCGTGGAAATTGTGCCGCGTTTTGGGTAATGACTTGTCCCCATTCAGTCTTAGGGGAGAGCAGCAGATTATTTAAACCTTTGGTTTTGCAAATCTCGGCGACTTTATCTAGCCAGTTGCCACGATCTGAGCGGTGTACTTCAGCACGTACGGCTTGCATACGTTCAGTAAAACGGTGGATGCACTCAGCTTTATCCCAAGAAACTACACTCAATGATTCACGAGCACTCACATCTACCACGGGACGCTCGACAGAGTTTAAGCGCTGAAGAATAGCGGTGCGGGCATTACTCATGGTCGACTCCTAGAGCTTTGAGTTGTTGGTGCAGGGTTTGTTCGGCGAGTTTTGGGGCAGTGCGTACCTTTGTCCAAGCACCTAAGTTATTCGGGACTAGGCCACGTAATTGAGTCGCGGTTTTGCCGCCGAAGTTATATAGGCTTGGGTGACTCGCCGACCATGACCATGCTTGCCAAATCGCTGCTTCGAGTGGTTTGCGGCGTGTACCCGCATCTTGGGTAGGGGTATTTTCAGTATCTTTGCGCACACTGTCATGGCGCAAGCGATTGATAATATTTGGAATCGGAATGCGTACCGGGCAGACTTCACCACAAGCCCCGCATAGCGAGGAGGCTTGAATCAATTCACCATGCACTTTTAAGCCTTCTTTTTGCGGCTCTAAAATTGTGCCAATCGGCCCCGGATAGACCGTGCCATAACTATGCCCGCCAATGCGCACATAGACCGGACAATGATTAATGCAGGCACCACAACGAATGCAACGCAAAGTCGCCAATAACTCAGGGTCGGAATAAATGCGTGAGCGACCATTATCCAGTAGTACCAAATGTACCTCGGTCGGGCCATCTTTTTCATCCGCTTTGCGTGGCCCTGAGATCATATTGAAATAGGTAGTGATCGGCTGACCGGTTGCTGAGCGTGGCAAAATGCTGAGCAGTGGAGGAATATCGCTGAGTTTCTCGACCACTTTTTCAATACCCGTTACCGCAATATGTACCGGTGGTATGGTAGTCGACATGCGTCCATTGCCTTCATTTTCCACCAAACAGAGTGTGCCGGTTTCCGCGACGGCGAAGTTCACGCCCGATAAACCGACCGGAGCTGCATAGAACTTATCGCGCAAAATCCGTCGCGCGGAGGCGGTCAACTCATCGACATTATCGGTGTAAGGAATATCGGGAAACTTCTCATGAAACAGCTTGGAAATTTGCTCTTTGCTTTTGTGAATCGCCGGCATAATGATGTGCGACGGGGTTTCGCCATCCAGTTGAATAATGAATTCACCCAAATCCGATTCGAGTGCTTCAATCCCGCGTTCTTCCAGAAAATGGTTTAAACCCATTTCCTCTGATACCATCGACTTGCCCTTAATAATCGACTGAGCATGATGTTTTTGCATAATCCCTAGCACGATTTGATTGGCTTCATCGGTGGTTTCTGCCCAATGCACTTGTACGCCGTTTTTGGTTAAGTTAGTTTCGAGTTGCTCTAACAATTCTGGCAATTTGCTCAAAGCATTAGCGCGAATCGCTTGAGCTTGAGTGCGTAAGGCCTGCAGGGCGGCATCATCGGGAAACTGGTTGCGCCGATTCGTCATCAGCGTATCCATTGCCTTGCGGAAATGGGCGCGCACTTCGGTTTTGCCTAAAGCTTTTTCGACATCGATGCGGAATTCGGTAGGTTTAGCCATGCGTACGCTCCCATAAAAATTCGGCGATATGCTGCGCTTTTGGAGCGGCTTTGCCTTCATGCTGTGCTTGATAAGCAAACGCACCACTAATGTTCATCAGGCAACCACAATCTTGACTCACCAGCTGCGTTGCACCGGTAGCACGAATATGCAGGGTTTTATCCGCTACCATTGCGGCAGAAATCTCCGGCTCTTTGATGGCGAAGGTTCCACCAAAGCCGCAGCATTCGGTTTTATAGGCTTGCTCTTTCACGTCCACATTGGAAAGTTGTCCGAGTAACTGTTCAATCTTATCCGCCACTCCCATTTCACGGCGTGCTGAACAAGAGGTATGCACTGCTACTTCTACGGCTTCACCTAAGTCTTGCAATTGAACCTTTAGAACATCCACTAGAAATTCAGTGAGTTCATACACTCGATTTGCTAGGTTTAAAGCTTCCACTTCATCCGCTTCGCCTTTAAATAATTCGGGGTAGTGGGTTTTCATCATGCCCGCGCACGAGCCAGAAGGAATCACGATCGGAATATTTTTTGGGAAGAACTTAATCTGCGCGCGTGCCACTTGACGCGCTTCATCCCGATAACCTGAATTCCATGCGGGTTGACCGCAACAAGTTTGTGCTTGCGGGTAAATCACTTTTACCCTTTCGCGTTGCAAAAGTTGCACGGCAGAAACCCCTGCTTTCGGGTAAATCAGGTCAATCAGGCAGGTGCCAAAGAAATAAATAGTATCGGGCTTAGGTGGGTTTGTGGTTTGACTCATGGGCTAATGCTCTCACTCCTAACTCTTTAGTGACGGCTGTTTGATTGCTTGAAATGTGATGAATAATTGGTATTACCATTTTAACTGTAATATAGAAAAGAAGCTATGACAAGTATTTATATACTAAATCAATGATTTTAAGCGAATTATAAATCTTGTTTTATAAGTAAAATTATTTATTGGTAAGACCAATTTAAAAACTGCTGAAGCCGTAGCATTGATTGAGTTAGTTATTTCCCTCCTGTATCGTGTTTTACTAAAGACGCAGTAGGAGGGTAAGTAGTGGGTTATGTAGTCGCTATCGGCGGTGCTAATCTTGATATTAGTGCTCGACCCAATGGCGTGGGGCTGGGGCGCGATTCTAATCGGGGCACGATCAGCACCAACTTTGGTGGCGTCGCCCGTAATATTGCCGAAAACCTTGCACGCTTAAATTTAGATTGTCACCTGATCAGTGCAGTCGGCGAAGATACAAATGGTCTAGCCTTGTTGCAGCAGACTAATAAGGTAGGTGTTAAGGTCGGGGACGTTTTGCGAGTTCCTAATGCGTGCACGGGGATGTATGTATCAGTCAATGATCTGCAAGGTGATTTGAGTATTGCGGTCAATGATATGGCGGTACTGAAACATTTGACCGTCGCTTACCTCATCGAAAAACAAGCCTTCCTAACGCAAGCAACTTTGATTGTTGCAGACACCAATCTTTCGCAAGACTGCCTAAATGCTTTATTCGAGCAAGTTACATTAGCCCCCATTTTCATTGATCCTGTTTCAGTGCAAAAAGCGCCAAAGATTCGGAATCAGTTAGCTAAGATTCATACCCTTAAACCCAACCGCTTGGAAGCTGAGCATTTGTCTGGGATACCACTAACCGATGATCAAGCACCCACTGTAGCAACTTGGTTTTTGCAACAAGGTGTAGCTAATATTGTGCTGAGTTTGGGTGAGCGCGGTCTGTACTGTGCCAATCAACATGAGCAAGGCTGGGTAAAACCGCTACCCGTCACAGTCTGTAATACCTCAGGGGCAGGCGACGCCCTAATGTCGGGGCTGGTTTATGGCTATTTAAGTGGCTATTCTTTATTAGACGCAGCGCGTTTTGCCCAAGGCTGTGCAGCCTTGACAGTTGGTGTGGCGCAAGCTAATTGCCCGAGTTTATCGGTTGCAGCCGTCATGCAGTTGTTAAACTCTTCGATGCAAATTATTCATTAGGATCGATATGAACTACCTTGATATTCATCCCGAAGTCGCTGCCAGCTTGGCTGCCAATCAGCCCGTGGTCGCACTCGAATCCACGATTATTTCGCATGGTATGCCTTACCCACAAAATGTCGAAACCGCACTTAAGGTCGAACAGGAAGTACGAGCGAATGGTGCTATTCCTGCCACTATCGCCATCATTAAGGGTCGCCTTAAAGCAGGTTTAAATAAGGATGAAATCGAGCAACTCGGTCAAGGTGGGCAAAGCATTACTAAAGTAAGTCGGCGCGATTTACCCTTGATAGTCGCACAAGGTAAAACGGGGGCGACTACCGTGGCGTCGACCATGATTATTGCCGCAATGGCGGGAATTCGCGTGTTTGCTACCGGCGGAATTGGCGGGGTGCACCGTGGTGCTGAGACGTCATTTGATGTATCTGCGGATTTGCAGGAATTGGCGCAAACGCCGGTGGCGGTCGTATGCGCTGGTGCGAAGTCGATTCTCGATTTGGGCTTAACCCTCGAATATCTTGAAACGCATGGCGTACCAGTGATTGGTTATCAAACCGAACAGCTACCCGCGTTTTTCACTCGTGGTAGTCAGTTTAAAGTCGATTACCGTTTGGATGATGCGGCCAGTATTGCACAAGTTATGTCGGCGAAATGGGTAATGGCTTTGAAGGGTGGCATGGTGATCGCTAATCCCATTCCTGAGCAATATGCGCTGCCAAGCTCTGCCATTGACAGCGCGATTGAGCAAGCTTTAGCTGAGGCTGTTGCACAAAAGATTGGGGGTAAGCAAGCTACTCCGTTCTTATTAGCACGAGTTTGTGAACTGACAGGGGGTGATAGTTTGGCCTCGAATATTCAACTGGTGCTGAATAATGCACGGCTTGCTAGTGCGATTGCTAAGGCCTATTGTGAGTTAGTGCGCTAAGCATCTGGCCAAGGCCGCAAAGTTTCGGTGGCAATCCATGCCTTCACCCACTCGGGTAGTTCCGGTTGCCAGTCGGGTCGCTTCATTACCTCTAAAATGGTTTGAGTCGGAAGAATTTTGCCTTTCTCGACCACGGCAGTACGAATTAAAGCTGAAGAATACCAGATTGCACCGATTTGATGGGTTTGTAAAAAGTAAAACCATTTTTCGTCATGCCCTAGCACACGGGTATGCTGCTCGTATCTCTGAAAAGGTTTTAAACGTTTGCGATAACGTACACTGCTACCGGCGACCACAAAACCCCACTTATTACGCTGCACTTCATGCCATAAGCCGGTACGCACTGAGAACACAAAGCGGCCAATATCAAACAAGGTCAAATGCCTCCCATTATTCATTTCCATGAATAGGTCGCAGTCACCCAACGTGACACGCATTGGCACAATACAGGTTTCATCTAAGTTCAAGCTGGGTGTGCGTTTAGCTTTTTGTACGGCTAGCCATAATCTGAAAAAAGGAAACATCGAGAAGTCTCTGTTAGCGGGATAAATGCCGCAAGGAGCGTAGTTTACGCGCTTCATCAGCATCAATCGATTTTAACGAATCTTCTACAAATGCTAAATGTTGTTCGGCTGCTTGGCGGGCGCGTTCTGGCTCACCAGCAAGCACTGCCTCCATCAGTTCACGATGTTGCTGGCTTAAGGGTTCAAACACCCGCGGTTGGGTATAAAGCTTATCGAGGTTATGTGAGATACTGTTTTGTAGTAAATCAAACAAACTACGCATCACATGCAAAAGCACTAAATTATGCGAGCCTTCCACAATCGCTAAATGAAAACTAGCATCAGCCCTCGCTTCTTGCATCGGGTCTGGATCACCATGTACAGCTAACATCTGCTCAAAGCAAACTCGAATGCGTTCCTTATCTTCATCTGTAGAGCGTAGAGCAGCATACCAAGCGGCATTTCCCTCTAGAGCATGGCGAATCTCCAAGACATCAAAACGGTATTCAGGATTTTCACGAAATAGTGTCAAGAGTGGGTCGCTAAAGCCAATAGGTTTGCTGCTTAATACATAAGTACCACCCCCTACACGGCTTTCTAACATGCCTTTGCTAATCAATTGTTGCAAGGCTTCCCGTACTGAGGGGCGCGATACCGCTAGTTGTTCAGCCAGTTGACGTTCTGCAGGTAGGCGTGTACCTAGTGGCCAATGACCACTAGCGAGTAAGCGCCCTAAATGTTCTGCCACTTGGGTGGCTTTACGCGGTTTAGTTGTGCTCATAATCAGTTAATTGGTAATACCAATTAACTATAGTGTTTTTCCTTAAACTTTGCAATGAATAAGACTAATGCTTAATTAGCATTTGACCAAGTTTTTATGCTAAATTAGCCCTCAGTCTCTTCATAAATTGGTATTACCAATCTGTAAAGAGTTAAGTATGCCGTTGCGAGTATCAATAATCATGAGCGCTGCCCACCAAGCCTTTTGCCAAAACCTCCTACAAACTTTGCCAGCAGAGCGTGTGCTAGATGATGAGTTTCATCGCCTCACTTATGGCACAGATGCAAGTTTTTACCGCTTGATTCCTGAAGTGGTAGTGAAGGTAAAAGACGAGGATGAGTTGCAATGGGTGTTGCGTTTGGCACGTGAACATCAGGTGTCAGTAACATTCCGTGCCGCAGGTACGAGTTTGTCGGGTCAAGCGGTGACCGATTCCGTGCTAGTCATGCTGGAGCTAAATAGCTGGCGTGAATTTAAGGTACTAGACGCAGGTGCAAAAATTAGCTTACAACCGGGCATTATTGGCTCACAGGCGAATCAATATCTAATGCCGTTTGGGCGCAAAATTGGTCCTGATCCTGCAACGCTGAATACGTGTAAAATTGGTGGGATTGCCGCGAATAATTCATCAGGTATGTGCTGTGGGACGGCGCAAAACAGCTATCACACCTTAAGTGGGATGCGAGTGGTTTTGGCGAATGGTACGGTGATAGATACCCGCACTGATGCGGGGCGGCAAACCGCACTGAATACGCAAAAACCACTCTTGAATGAGCTGACCAAACTTGCGACTGAAGTCCAAGCCAATCCTGAACTCACTGCTAAAATCCGCCATAAATATCGCCTGAAAAATACGACTGGTTATAGTATCAATGCCTTAGTCGATTACACTGACCCGCTGGAAATTCTCACCCACTTAATGATTGGTTCAGAAGGTACGCTGGGCTTTATCTCGGCGGTGCAATATCACACTGTGCCTGACTACCCACATAAAGCTACGTCTTTGGTATTGTTCCCGCATGTGGAAGCCGCTTGTTTAGCGGTGACTGCCTTGAAACCAGCGCCCGTTGATGCGGTGGAATTGATTGATGGCGCGGGTTTGCGCTCGGTACAGGGCAAGGCGGGTATGCCTGCTAATTTAGCGGACTTGAATTTGGATGCGGCGGCTTTATTGATTGATGTACGTGCACCCAATGCAGCGGAGTTGGCCAGAAAAATTGCTGAAGTGCACACTATCCTCAGCACTCAAACGCTGTTATTCCCTGCCGAATTTACTCAGGATCCTGTGCGATACGCGCAACTTTGGGGGGTGCGTAAAGGCTTATTCCCTGCGGTCGGTGCAGTGCGTCCAGTGGGAACGACGGTGATTATTGAAGATGTGGCCTTCCCGATTGAGCAATTGGCGGCAGGGGTGCGTGATTTGCAGGCGATTTTCGCCAAATACCATTACAGTGAAGCACTGATTTTCGGGCATGCGCTCGAAGGTAATCTGCATTTTGTGTTTACCCAAGATTTCAGCACCCCAGCAGAAGTGGATCGTTATGCTGGCTTTATGGACGATGTGGCGCAACTGGTGGCAGTGAAATACGGCGGCTCACTTAAAGCCGAACATGGCACGGGACGCAATATGGCACCCTTTGTCGAGTTGGAATGGGGGCAGGATGCTTATCAGCTAATGTGGAAAATTAAGCGCTTATTCGACCCTGAAAATCTGCTTAACCCGGGTGTAGTCTTGAATGAAGATCCGGCGATTCATCTTAAAAATCTCAAGCCCATGCCTGCGACGCATGAATTGGTGGATCGCTGCATTGAGTGTGGCTTTTGTGAGCCGGTTTGCCCCTCCCGCAATTTGACCTTGACTCCACGCCAACGCATTGTGGCATGGCGGGAGCATGCACGCCTCAAAACCAGTAAAAACCAAGTAGGCTTGCAGGCTTGGGATAAAGCCTTTGCTTATCAAGGTTTAGAAACTTGTGCCATTGATGGGCTGTGCTCTACGCGCTGTCCGGTCGGCATTAATACCGGTGAGTTAGTGCGAGCACTTAAAACTGAACAACACGGCGCAACGGCGAAGAAAATCGCTAGTTATGCGCAAACTCATATTGCACCCATTACCCAAATGACTCGTTTTGGCCTGAATGCAGCGGCCTTCAAAGGCAAAGTGTTGGGTAACGAAAACTTCACACGCATTACTCAAGGCTTTAGCAAACTTACCGGCGACCGCTCACCGATTTGGCACGATGCTATGCCACGTGGCGCTAAAGCGGCAGTGCCACAAGCGCAAGGTTCTAATGGCCAAGCGGTTTATTTTACAGCTTGCGTTACGCGCAGCATGGGCACAGCGGTTAGCGATTCTGAAACCCGTGATTTACCCGAGGTCATGCAAAGTCTGATGCAAAAAGCGGGTTTTGCAATTATTACCCCCAAAGTGGTCAGCAGCTTGTGTTGCGGCTTGCCCTTCGCGAGTAAAGGCTTGCCGGATCAGGCGCTTGAGTCGATGACTCAGTTAGAGGCTGCCTTGTGGGAGGCCAGCGAGCAGGGTAAATACCCGATTGTCTGCGATACCAGCCCCTGTACTTTGCGTTTGATTGAATGCGCGACTAAACCGATGCATTTTTATGAAACCGCTGGTTTTATCCACAAGTTCTTATTGCCGCATTTGACCCTGAAACCGCAAGATGAACCGATTGCTCTACATATCACCTGTAGTGCGCGCAAAATGGGCTTGGATAAAATTTTACGCGAATTAGTCAAACGCTGCGCCCCGCAAGTGATTGAACCAGAGGAAGAGGGCTGTTGTGGCTTTGGCGGTGATAAAGGTTTTATGACACCCGAATTGAATGCAGCGGCGTTGGCGCGTTTGAAACAGCAATTGCCGGAAGGCTGCCATGAGGGGGTTAGTAATAGCCGTACTTGTGAGATTGGTTTGACCTTGCATAGTGGGCGGCAGTATCGGTCAGTGGCGTATTTGGTGGAGCGGTGTTTGGGGTAGGGTTTGGCTTTATATTGGACGAAGACGCAGAGCTTTACTGCGTATTTCGTTGATAAGCTTGCTAAGTGTGCTTTGCTAACTATTTTAAATAGCCGGTCATGCACCAGAGGAGTTGAAGAGCCACTAAAGCGGTAGTAACTTAAGCGAT